>CAJPFN010000023.1 GCA_905339215.1 Rhizobiaceae bacterium | reverse complement strand
GGGTTGCGCTTGTGCGGCATCGCCGACGAGCCCTTCTGGCCGGGCGAGAAATACTCCTCCGCCTCCAGCACCTCGGTGCGCTGCAGGTGGCGGATTTCGGTGGCCAGCCGCTCGATCGACGAGGCGATGACGCCGAGCGTGGCGAAATACATGGCGTGGCGGTCGCGCGGGATCACCTGCGTCGATACCGGCTCCGGTCTCAGCCCGAGCTTTTCGGCGACGTGCTCCTCGACGCGCGGATCGATGTTGGCGAAGGTGCCGACCGCGCCGGAGATGGCGCAGGTGGCGATTTCCGCGCGCGCATTGACCAGCCGTTCGCGGCAGCGCGAGAACTCGGCATGGGCGAGCGCCAGCTTGACGCCGAAGGTGGTCGGCTCGGCGTGGATGCCGTGGCTGCGGCCGATGGTGACGGTGTCCTTGTGTTCGAAGGCGCGCTTCTTCAGCGCCGCGAGCAGGGCGTCGACGTCGGCGAGCAGGATGTCGGTGGCGCGCGCAAGCTGCACCGACAGGCAGGTGTCGAGCACGTCCGACGAGGTCATGCCCTGGTGGATGAAGCGGGCGTCGGGACCGACGAATTCGGCGAGGTGGGTCAGGAAGGCGATGACGTCGTGCCTGGTCTCGCGCTCGATCTCGTCGATGCGGTCGATGTCGAACTTGGCCGCGCCGCCCTTTTCCCAGATCGTCCGCGCCGCCTCCTTCGGGATCACGCCGATCTCGGCCAGCGCGTCGCAGGCATGCGCCTCGATCTCGAACCAGATGCGGAACCGGGTTTCGGGTGACCAGATGGCGACCATCTCGGGTCGCGAGTAGCGCGGTATCATGCCGGATCTTGCCTCAAATCGTGATGCCCGCTCCTAACAGAGGGGGGAGGAATCCTCAACGCGGCGGGCGCGAAAACAGCAGGCCTGCGGCGACAAGCGCGGCGAAGCCGAGCGGGAAGTAGAGCCTCAGCCCCAGCACGGCGAACTGGCCGAGGGCGCCGAGCGTGGTGAAGACCTGCTGGAACACCCAGGTGACGGTAAGGGCGTCGGCGTGCCAGGCGGCGTAGTAGGAGCGGTAGACGAGCACGTAGATCGCGGCCGTGAAGCCGATCGTGGCCAGCGAGAGTGCGAGGAAGACGGCGGCGAAGGCTGCGCTGCGCGGTTTATTCCCCGCGACGAGGCGGGCGAGTAAGAGGCCGGGGGCGAAGCCGAGCGCGCCGCCGGCGGCAAACAGCGCCACCACCGCGACGATCCTGTCCTGGGTCTCCCAGGCGCGCAGCCAGAGTCCGAGCGCCGCACTCGCGCCCATCAGCGCCGCCCAGGCAAGGCTGCCGCCGAGCGAGACGGGCCAGGCGGGCAGGGCCGCGCGCAGCCGTGCCGGAAGGCCCGTCCGGGGCGGCAGGCTCAACCCCATCGGCCGGCCCAAGTCGGGAAGGGGTCGTTGGCCGCCGGGGTCGCCGCATGGACGCCGCGCGCGATGGCACGGGCCATGGTGGCGCCGGCGGCTGCGTAGAGGTCGATGGCGAAGTCCGGCTTCAGCGGCGTGCCGCTCCTGCCCGTCGCCAGCGAAAAGACGAGGTCGCCGTCGACCGGCGTGTGCACCGGCCAGATCGCCCGGGTAAAACCGTCATGGGCGGCAATCGCCAGCCGCTTCGCCTCCGCCTTGGTCAGCACCGCGTCGGTGGCGACTACGGCGATCGTGGTGTTGGCGAGTTCCTGCGCCATCTCGCGGAATTTCACGACGACATCCTGCGCGTCGGCCGGCAGCGGGTGCGGCAGGCCGTTGCCGCCGAACTCGTCGCCGATCTCGAAGGGTGCGGCCCAGAAATGCTTCGTGCGGCCGACGGTGACCGAGCCGGTCGGGTTGACGGCGGCCATGGCGGAAACCGTGACGCCGCAGGGCAGTACGGTCGACGCCGAGCCCAGCCCGCCTTTCAGCCCCGCCGTCAGCGCGCCAACGCCGGCGCCGGCCGTGCCAATGGCGAAGCCGGCCGCGGCGGCGTGGACCGCCTCGTAGCCGAGCTCGCGGAAGGGCGGGTAGCGGCCCCAGTCCTTGTCGCCGCCGTTCTGCATGTCGAACAGGATCGCCGCCGGCACGATCGGGATGCGCGCGCCGCGCACCGCGAAGCCGATGCCCATCTCGCGCAGTGCCGCCTGCGCGCCCGACGCGGCGTCGAGGCCGAAGGCCGAGCCACCGGAGAGCACGAGGGCGTTGATCGTCTCCACCGAGTTGTGCGGATCGAGCAGGTCGGTCTCGCGCGTGCCGGGCGCGCCGCCGAGCACCTGGACGCCGGCGACGGCCGGCTCCTCGCAGACGATGACGGTGACGCCCGACTTGATGCGGCTGTCGGCGGCATGGCCCACCTTCAGGCCGGCGACGTCGGTGAGAAGGTTGCGCGGTCCGGTAAGGAAACCCATGGAAATCCTATTCCTCGTCCGCCGTGACGAAACGGATGCCGTCGAAGCGGAACAATCGATACTGGCTGCGGGCGAGATCGCCCTTGTCGTCGAAGGCGATCGCGCCCAGCGCGGTGCCGAATTCGCCGGCAGAGAGCGCAGCGGCAATGCTGCCGTCGCCGGCGTTTCTCGCCGCCGCCGCCGCGACTTCCATCGCCGCATGGGACGGCAGCACGTAGCCCTCCGGGACGATCTTTTTTTCCACCAGCGACGAAAGCACCGCCGGATCGGCGCGCTCGCTCCATTCCGGCAGGCCGATCATCAGCGTGCCGGCCACGAGAGGGATATCTCCCGCCGCGCGAAGGGATTCGCCGCCTGCGATCGTCAGCGGCACGCCAAGTTCGGCGGCGTCGCGGCCGATGATGGCAATGTCGTCACGGTCGCCGCCGACGAAGACGTGGGTAGCGCCGGCCTTGCGCAACCGGCCGACGAGGGCGATCTGGTTGTCGAGCTGCGGGCGGAACGTATCGATGAAGACGGGTTTCAATCCCGCCTGCTCGACTGCCGGCCGCAGGCTCTCGGCGAGTTCCCGGCCGTAGATCGTGCCGTCGTCGACGATGGCGAAAAGCTCGGTGCGCCAAAGCGCCGGGAGCAGCGTGGCGACGGCGGCGCGTTCGGCGTCGGCGCGCGGCGCCAGACGGTAGACCGGCCAGCCGGTCTTCTGGCGGCGGTCGGTAAGGCTGTCGGTGCGGACGCCGGGCGTGATCACCGGGATCTTCGCCTCCATGAGAATCGGCATCGCCGCCTCGATCGCCTCCGTGCAGAGGAAGCCCACGGCGACGCGGACGCCTGAGTCGGCGAGGCGCTTCGCCGCGTCGGCGCCGCCTTCGGCCGTGCAGGCGTCGTCGACCACCTCGACCGTGATCCCGGCGGTTTCCGCGGCGTGCCGGGCGCCGGCCTCGACCTGCCTGCCGAGAATCGCCGAGGAGCCGGTGAGCGGTGCGACAATGCCGGCGCGCAGGTCGCCGGCGCCGGCGCTGCCGCATGCCGCCAGCAGGGCGATAGCGATCGGAAGGGTGAGAAGCGGCTTCATGCGGTGCCCGTCTTGGAGGCGCGTCCTTTTCGGCGCTGCGAGGCCATGCCCCGGCCGGGCAAGAGGTAAAGGGTGGTGCACGGCCGTGCAACCGGCGATTCTTCGCACGCCACAATGTCGCGACGTTTGCGGGGACCGGCGCGGTCTCTATATAGGAGGCGAAAACAGCGGGATGTTCGGGTGCTCAAGAAGAATGACATCGAAGGTGCGGCCTATCGCGACGCGATGAGCCGCTTTGCCGGGGCCGTGCACGTGGTGACGACCGACGGACCGGCGGGGCGTCGCGGCGCCACGGTGATTGCCGCCTGCTCGGTCTCCGACAACCCGCCGATCGTGCTGGTCTGCCTCAACCGGCAGAACGCGCGCAACGACGCCTTCCTCGCCAACGGCAGATTCGCCCTGAACACGCTCTCCGCTTCGCAGCAGCCGGTGGCGGCGGCTTTTTCCGGACAGACCGGGCTTGCGCCGGACGACCGCTTCGCCGTCGGCGCGTGGACGACCCTGGCGACGGGCGCGCCGGTGCTCGAGGACGCGCTGGCGACGTTCGATTGCGAGATCATCGATACCAAGGACCTGGCCACCCATCGTGTGCTTTTTGGCAAGGTGACAGGGTTGACCATCGGCGCTAACCTTTCGCCGCTGATCTACCACGACCGCGCCTACCAGCTCCTCAAGCACGACTGAGCGCGCGTCCCCGGAGACCCCATGGCCGAGCTGAAACCGCGCCCCGTGCCGCAGTCCATCGACGAGACGCTAGCGCTGCTCGCCGGCGCCGACTACGTCGCCGACCGCTCGCTGGCGACCGTGCTGTTCCTCAGCTTGCGCATGAAGCGGCCGCTGTTCCTCGAAGGCGAGGCGGGCGTTGGCAAGACCGAGATCGCCAAGGTTCTGGCTTCCGCGCTCGGCCGCCGGCTGATCCGCCTGCAGTGCTACGAGGGGCTCGACGTCTCCTCGGCGGTCTACGAGTGGAACTATGCCGCGCAGATGATCGAAATCCGCATGGACGAGGCCGCCGGCCAGACCGACCGCGACCTCATGGAGAAGAACGTCTTCTCGGAAAAGTACCTGATCCGCCGCCCGGTGCTGGAAGCGCTGACCGGCCTGCCGGGCGAGGCGCCGGTCTTCCTCATCGACGAGCTCGACCGCACCGACGAGGCGTTCGAGGCGTTCCTGCTGGAAATCCTGTCCGATTTCCAGGTGACCGTGCCCGAGATCGGCACGATCAGGGCGGCCGAGCCGCCGATCGTCATCATCACCACCAACCGCACACGCGAGATCCACGACGCGCTGAAGCGGCGCTGCCTCTACCACTGGGTCGACTATCCGAACGCCGAGCGCGAGCTGGAGATCGTCCGGCGCAAGGTGCCCGGCGCCAATGCCCGGCTCTCGGCCGAGGTGGTACGCTTCATCCAGAAGCTGCGCGAGATCGAGCTTTTCAAGGTTCCCGGCGTCGCCGAGACCATCGACTGGGCCGGGGCGCTCACCGAGCTCGACAAGGTTGCGCTCGATCCGGAGACCGTGTCGGACACGATCGGCGTGCTCCTGAAGTACCAGGACGACATCGCGCGCATCGAG
The DNA here is from genome assembly GCA_905339215.1 of Rhizobiaceae bacterium. Taxonomy (GTDB): domain Bacteria; phylum Pseudomonadota; class Alphaproteobacteria; order Rhizobiales; family Rhizobiaceae; genus DUSC01. Next base: position 28,826 of record CAJPFN010000023.1, on the reverse strand, counting down.
CAGGGCGAGGGCCGCCGCATCCTGAAAGAGGTGAAGGCGGAACTCGCAGCGGCGGAGTAGGGCGGTGGCCACACTCAGCGATACCCCCGTGGTCGCCCGCAGCGATGGCCGCATTGCCGACAACATCGTCTATTTCGCCCGCGCCTTGCGCAAGGCCGGCATGCGGGTGGGGCCGGCGGCGGTGAAGGATGCCATCGAGGCGGTACTTGCCGCCGGCATCGGCAGCCGCGACGATTTCTACTGGACGCTGCACGCCGTGCTGGTCACCCGCCGCGAGGACCACGCCGTTTTCGACGAGGCGTTCCGCCTGTTCTGGAAGTCGCGGGAGCTGATCGAAAAACTGCTTGCCATGTTCTCGCCCGTTGCGCTCGACCAGCGCGAGAAGCAAAGGCCGCGCGCTGCCGAATCGCGCGTCTCGGCGGCGATGTTCGAGGGTCACCAGAAGAACCAGAAGCCGCAGGAAATCCCGGAAGTCGAGGTCGACGCGCGCTTTACGGTGTCGGGCAACGAGGTCCTGCGCGAAAAGGACTTCGCCCAGATGAGCGCCGCCGAGTTGGCCGAGGCCCGCGCAGCCATTGCCGCGCTGAGGCTGCCCTTCGACACGGTGAAGACCCGCCGCCACCGTCCCGACCCGCACGGCCGCCGGCCGGACCCGCGGGCGATGATGCGCTCGTCGCTGCGCACTGGCGGCACGCTGATCCTGCCGAAGTTCCGCTCGCCGCGCGAGGTGCATCCGCCGCTGGTCGTGCTCGCCGACATTTCCGGCTCGATGAGCCAGTACACGCGCATCTTCCTGCATTTCCTCCATGCGCTGGCCGAAAAGCGCCGCCGCGTGCACACCTTCGTCTTCGGCACCAGGCTTACCAACCTGACGCGGCAGATGCGCCATCGCGACCCCGACGAGGCGCTGGCCGACTGCTCGGCGGCGGTGAAGGACTGGTCGGGCGGCACGCGCATCGGCGACACGCTGGCCGAGTTCAACCGCAAATGGTCGCGCCGCGTCCTCTCTCAGGGCGCGGTCGTGTTGCTCATCACCGACGGGCTGGAGCGCGACGACGTCGCCGGCCTTTCCGAGGAGATGGATCGGCTGCACAGATCCTGCCGGCGGCTGATCTGGCTGAACCCGCTGCTGCGCTTCGACGGTTTCGAGGCGCGGGCGAGGGGGGTGCGCGCCATGCTGCCCCATGTCGACGAGTTCCGCCCGGTGCACAATCTGGAGGCTCTGGCCGATCTCTGCGCCGCGCTCGGGGTGACCGGCGGGGCAGGGACCGACCCGCGGCGATGGCTTGGCGGGAGGCGCGCGCCGTGACCATATTAGGGCCGGGTCAGGGGCAAGGCGACAGAGGAGACGCGACCATGCTGCAGGGCACGACGATCGACGAGGCGCGCGATCCGCTCGCCATCGCCGAGGGCTGGCTGGACGAGGGTCGCAAAGTCGCGGTGGCGACCGTGGTCGAGACCTGGGGCTCGGCGCCCCGCCCGGTCGGCAGCCATCTCGTCATCGACGCAGACGGAAATTTCCAGGGCTCGGTGTCCGGCGGCTGCGTTGAGGGCGCGGTTGTCACGGAGGCCATCGACGTGATCGATTCCGGAGCGCCCAAGATGCTCGAGTTCGGCGTCGCCGACGAGACCGCCTGGCAGGTCGGCCTGTCCTGCGGCGGGCGCATCAAGGTCTATGTCGAGCGGGTGAGCTGACCATGGACGCCGGCGCGCTGAGACTGCTCAACGAGGAGCGCCGCGCTCGCCGCGCCGCGATCCTGGTCACCGACCTCGCCGACGGCTCCGCGCGCGTCGTCCGCGAGGGCGAAGCGGTCGAAGCCACGCTCGCCGAGCCGGTGGCGAAGGCGTTCCGTTCCGGCAATTCCGGCGCCGTCGAGGCCGGCGGCAGGCGCTTCTTCCTCAACGTCCACGTGCCGCGACCGCGCCTGGTGGCGATCGGCGCCGTGCACATCACCCAGGCGCTGGCGCCGATGGCGGCGATCGCCGGCTTCGACATGGAGATCATCGACCCGCGCACGGCGTTTGCCACGAAAGAACGCTTTCCCGACGTGGCGCTCCATGCCGAGTGGCCGGAGGTCGTGCTCGGCAGTCGTCCGCTCGACGCCTATACGGCCGTCGCTGCCGTCACCCACGATCCCAAGGTCGACGATTTTCCGCTGAAGGCCGCGCTCGACGCCGGCTGCTTCTATGTCGGCGCTCTGGGTAGCCGCAAGACGCATGCCCGCCGCGTCGAGCGGCTGCTCGCGCTCGGCGCCAGCGCGGAACAGATCGGCCGCATCCACGCGCCGATCGGCATTGCCATCGGCGCCTCCAGCCCGGCCGAGATCGCCGTCGCCGTGCTGGCGCAGGTGATCCGCGCGTTGCGCACGCGCGGCGCCGAGGCGGCGCGGGACGACGCGGCGTGAAATTCGGTCCCGTCCCGCTGGATAAGTCCGAGGGCGCCATCCTGGCGCATGCCGTCGACGCCGGCGAGCGCCGCCTGCGCAAGGCGCACGTGCTGGCGAAGGACGACATCGATGCGCTTCGCGCCGCGGGCGTCGCCGAGGTGATCGCAGCGGTGCTGTCGCCGGACGACGTAGGCGAGGACGCGGCGGCGACCCGGCTGGCGCAGGCACTCTCCTTTTCCGGCATCGAGGCGAAGCCGGCCGCCACCGGCCGCGTCAACCTGCATGCGACGGCCGCCGGCGTGTTCAAGGTCGACAAGGCGATCGTCGACGCCTTCAACGCCGTCGACCCTGCCGTCACCATCGCCACGCTCGCCGATCTCGCCCGCGTCGGCGACGGGCAGATGGTGGCGACGGTGAAGATCATCCCCTTCGCCGTGCCCGAGGAGGTCGTGGCGCGCGCCGCCGCGGCCGTGTCAGGCGGCGCGATCTTTTCCGTCCACGCTTTCCGCCCCCACCGCGTCGGCATGATCCAGACCGTGCTGCCGGGCCTCAAGGCGAGCGTGCTCGACAAGACCGTGCGCATCACCGAGGCCAGGCTGGTGCGGTCGGGCTCGCAGCTTTCCGGCGAGCGGCGCAGCGCCCACGACGCCGCGGCCGTCGCGGCGGCGATCGGCGCCGTCGCCGGCGATTGCGACTTGGTCGTCGTCTTTGGCGCCTCGGCGATGTGCGATCCCGACGATGTCATCCCCGCTGCGATCAGGATGGCCGGAGGCGAGGTCCTGCGCGCGGGCATGCCCGTCGATCCCGGCAACCTGCTGGTCCTCGGCCGCCTGGCTGACAAGCCCGTGCTCGGCGCGCCGGGCTGTGCCCGCAGTCCGAAGGAGAACGGCTTCGACTGGGTGCTCGACCGGCTGGTCGCCGGCATCGATGTCGCCGCGGCCGACATCGCCGGCATGGGCGTGGGCGGCCTCCTGATGGAGATCCCGACAAGGCCGCAGCCGCGCGAGGCGGCCAACCCGGCGCTCGCGGCGAGGGTCTATGCCGTCGTGCTTGCCGCCGGGCGGTCGAGCCGCATGGGCGGACCGAACAAGCTCTTGGCGCTGTTCGACGGCCGGCCGCTGGTCCGCGTCACCACCGAGCGCGCGATGGCGAGCCGCGCCGCCGGCACGGTCGTCGTCACCGGCCACCAGGCCGACCGAGTCGCGGCGTCGCTCGCCGGGCTCGGCGTGTCGCTCGCCGCCAATCCCCACTTCGCCGAGGGCCTGTCGTCGTCGCTCAAGGCCGGCGTCGCCGCACTCCCCGCCGACGCGGCCGGCGCGCTCGTCGTGCTCGGCGACATGCCCGGCGTCTCGGTGCGCGACCTCGACCGGCTGATCGAGGCCTTTCGCGCTGCCGGCGGCACGGCGATCGTGCGCGCAACCCATCGCGGCAAGCGCGGCAACCCGGTCGTGCTGCCGCGCGCGCTGTTTGCCGAAGTGGCGACGCTCGAAGGCGACACCGGCGCGCGCCACCTCGTCGAGGCGGAAGGCGCCACGGTCATCGACGTCGAGATCGGCGAGGCGGCCTTCGTCGACGTCGACACGCCCGACGCCATGGCCCGCGCCGGCGGCGTTCTGCAGGATTGAGCCGGTGGACGGTCTCCCGGTCCTTGCCCGTCCTGCCTTACCCGCGGCGAAATCGGCGCTATAAGTCGCGACAGGATTCCGATCGCACGAGACGCATGCGCAGACTCATCCTCGCCGCCGCCCTTTGCCTCGCCGCCCTTCCGGCGGCGGCCGAGAAGCTCGCCCCCTTCAAGGACGAGCTGTTCGCCTATCCCGCGATCCTTGCGCAAGAAGACGGCGGCGCCTATCGCGTCGTCGACTACCAGGAGATGCGCGACATCAACGGGCGCGACGAGGTGCCCGAGCGCCGCGCGCTGGGCAAGTACGTCTCCCTCGGCGTGCGCTCCCTGCAGAAGGATCTGGTCCTCGACGGCCCGGCCGGCAAGGTCCCCCATGTCGCTGTCGGCAAGCCGGCCGGCGCGTCGATGATCACGATCTACCTCCACGGCCAGGGGGGCAGCCGCAAGCAGGGCGTCGACGACTTCACCTTCGGCGGCAACTTCAACCGCATCAAGAACCTGATGGCCGAGAATGGCGGGCTCTATCTCTCGCCCGACTTCTCCGATTTCGGCGACGGCGGTGCCGCACAGGTCGCCGCGCTGATCGACCACTATGCCGGGCAGTCGCCCAAGGCCAAGGTGTTCGTCGCCTGCGGCTCGATGGGTGGCGGCCTGTGCTGGAAGCTCGCCGCCGACAAGGGCGTGGCGGCGCGGCTCTCCGGCCTGCTGCTTCTCGGCTCGCACTGGGACGAGGCTTTCCTCGCCAGCCCGGCCTTCAAGCGCAAGGTGCCGGTTTTCTTCGGCCAGGGCAGCCGCGACAAGGTGTTTCCGGTGGAGCAGCAGGAGGCTTTCTTCCGCTCGATCCTGAAGAAGGCGCCGGGCTACCCGGCGCGCTTCGTCCGCTTCGAGACCGGTTCGCACGGCACGCCGATCCGCATGACCGACTGGCGCGAGACGCTGAACTGGATGCTCGGCGCGAATTAGGGGGATATCATGGGCGGACACATCGACCCGACGCGCGAGCGCTTTGGCGCCTTCCGCGGGCTGCCCGGCGAGGGGCCGATCCACATGCTCAACCTCGTGCGCCTGCGCGACCAAGCCGTCTATCCCGACGGACGCAGGGCGACGGGTGCCGAGGCCTACGCGGCCTATGGCCGCGACAGCGGGCCGGTCTTCCGCCGGCTCGGCGGCCGCATCGTCTGGAGCGGCGATTTCCGCCTGATGCTGATCGGACCCGAGGACGAACGCTGGGACCGCTGCTTCATCGCCGAGTACCCGTCGGCCGCCGCCTTCGTCGCGATGATCAGGGATCCGGACTACCGCAACGCCGTAGTCCACCGCCAGGCGGCGGTGCTCGATTCGCGGCTGATCAGGCTTTCGCCGCGACCGCCGGGGGAAGGCTTCGGCGAATAGGGATTTCTTCTTCTCCTCCCGCAGCGATCATGGCGCATGCGCGGAGCCGGGGATGTGGTCGCATGCCGGGATGGTCGTGGCGTGTCGGGGCATTCCAGCGTCCACCAGGCGAGCTGCTGGAGGTCGTCGTGGATTTCGTGGACCTCGCGCCGGTCGCGGCGGCGAAAGCCCGGCGGGCGGCTGGGGGCGCAGCGGCGACAGGCGGATGATGACGAGCGCACGGCCTGCGCCGTAGCCCTCCCGCGGGGCATCGGCTACGCCGATCGTCGGTCGATGGGAGCAACGGGCAATTCGTCGCACGAAACGCGCTCCGCTCCGGAGGCGGGCCTTTCTGTGGACGATCCGGACAATCCGCTCCCGGGCGGGACGAAGCATGCCATAATGCCTCTACCCTCTGAATGAGTCAGCGCACTAGAATAGTGCCGATTTGACCGGCGGTCACATCGCGCCCCGCCCTGCGGCTGCCCTTGCTGTCGATGAAGGAGAGTCGGTTCAATCCTTCGGACTCATCCGAGGAATCTCCCGCCCCACTCAGCTGGACTTCGCTCAATGTAGACTATTCGTCGAATGTTTCTCCGTCCGCGATCTGCGCAGGATATTTCTGACCATGACGATATACAAAGAAAATCTTATCTATGATGTCGGTATGCATCGCGGCGAGGATACGGAGTTTTACTTACGCAAGGGATTTGATGTCATCGGCTTTGAAGCCAATCCTTCGCTCGTAGAGCAGTGCAAGGCGCGCTTTCGGGACGCCATCGAGACAGGGAGATTGCGAATCGTCGAAGGCGCGATCGCGCCGGACGATGCGGGAGACACCGTCACGTTCTACGTCAACGTCGACTCCGTGTGGGGGACCATCCATCCGTCCTGGGCGGAGCGTAACGCTTCCTTCGGAAAGGAGAGCCGCGCAATCACGGTTGAAAGAGTGGATATTCATAAGGTCTTTCGCGACTATGGCATGCCGCATTTCATGAAAATAGACATCGAAGGGGCCGATAATTATGTATTGAAATCTCTCAATGATTATAAATTCAAGCCAAGACATGTTTCGATAGAATCGGAGAAAGTCGATTTTTCTGCCTTGGAAGCAGAGATAAATACATTCGTCGAGCTCGGATATTCGAAATTCCGCGCGGTTCAGCAGGCTAGGATCCCTGGCAGCACGCTGTCGACGAAGTCACTCAACGGCGAGGATTTCGAGTACGTTTTCGAGAAGGACGCTTCTGGCGGTTTTGGCGACGACGTCGTTCAAGAGTGGAAGAATGCGGACGAAATCATTGAAGAATATCGCACTATTTTCGACCGCTACCGCGCATTCGGAGACCGAAGCCTTTTTCGAGAGAAGCCGCGCGGAATCCGCAATTTCTTGAAATTCGTCTACAGGCTGAAGACCGGCTATCGCGGTCCCTTGCCGGGATGGTTCGACACGCATGCGAGCTACTGAGCGGGCCTTCTGCCAGAAAGGGTCGGTCGTTCCGATCTGAAGAGAATGCAGGGCATCGAGCGGGCAAGGGGAGCGCCCGTTTTCCCATAGGCGAACAAGGAGCGGGCGCGGTTCAGCCACTTAATCTATTGTACAGTGAATACAGTGGCGCGGCGTCCGACTTTTTAGAGTTGCTGGGAGAATTCGTGAAGACGACGGTCCGAATGCGTTCGGCCCGGTCGCACGACCGGGCCGGATGCGCTACCTGTCGTTTTCGCAGCCGCCGAAAAGCTCAGCTGCACCCCGACGTCGACCCGCAGGTGTCGCACTTCTCGCAGGTGCCGTTCCTGACCATGGTGAAGTTCTGGCACTCGGAACACATGTTGCCGGTGTAGCCCTGCATGATCGCCATCTGCCGGCGTTCGGCGGCGAGCGCCTTGGCGTCGGCGGCTTCCTTTGCCGCGGCGTCGGAGAAGAGAGCCGACGCCGGCGAGGCTTCCGTGACGTCGCGCGCGGCGTTGGCGGTCTCCTCGAAGGCGATGTCCTCGGCGAGTTCCTTCGCCCGCTCCTCGTAGCCGCGCTTGTAGGCGGTGGCCTCCTCGCGGACTTCCGCCGTCAGCGGCTTCAGCGCGGTGATCGTTGCGCCCGTCGCCACGGCGCGCACCGCCGGTGCGGAAGCGGTCGGCGCGGAGCGGGTCGGCGTTCCCGACGGGGTGCCGCCGAAGCCCTTGGGATCGGCACCCGACAGGCCGGAGCCCGACACCACCTTGAGCGGCGAAGCACCGCGCGTCAGGCCCTTCGAGAAGGGCGTCGCCTTGCCCTCGGTGATGCCGCGGCCGAGCGAGGTGTTGGAGAAGTCGGACGTGTCGACATGGGCGAGGTCGTGGCGGCCGAGATAGGAGATCGCCAGCTCGCGGAACACGTAGTCGAGGATCGACGTGGCGTTCTTGATGGCGTCGTTGCCCTGGACCATGCCGGCCGGCTCGAACTTGGTGAAGGTGAAGGCCTCGACGTACTCTTCCAGCGGCACGCCGTACTGCAGGCCGAGCGAAATGGCGATGGCAAAGTTGTTCATCATGGCGCGGAAGGCGGCCCCTTCCTTGTGCATGTCGATGAAGATCTCGCCGAGCCGGCCGTCGTCGAACTCGCCGGTCCTGAGATAGACCTTGTGGCCGCCGACGACGGCCTTCTGGGTGTAGCCCTTGCGCCGGTTGGGCAGCTTCTCGCGGTCGCGGTAGAGCCGTTCGACGACGCGCTCGACGATCTTCTCCGTCACCTGCACCGCCTTCTGCGCGGCGGGCGCGGCGACGAGCGCCTCGACGGCATCGTCCTCCTCGTCATCGTTGTCGGCGATCAGCGAGGCATTCAGCGGCTGCGACAGCTTCGAGCCGTCGCGGTAGAGCGCGTTGGCCTTCAGCGCCAGCTTCCAGGAGAGCATGTAGGCTTCCTTGCAGTCCTCGACCGTCGCCTCGTTGGGCATGTTGATGGTCTTGGAGATGGCGCCCGAGATGAAGGGTTGCGCCGCCGCCATCATGCGGATGTGGCTCTCGACCGAGAGGTAGCGTTTGCCGATCTTGCCGCACGGATTGGCGCAGTCGAAGACGGGCAGGTGCTCGGCCTTGAGGAAGGGCGCGCCCTCGAGCGTCATGGCGCCGCAGACGTGGATGTTGGCCGCCTCGACCTCGCGCCTGGTGAAGCCGAGCGCCGGCAGCATCTCGAACGCGATGTCGTTCAGCTGCTCGTCGGTGAAGCCGAGCGTCGCCTTGCAGAACTCCTCGCCGAGCGTCCACTTGTTGAAGACGAACTTGATGTCGAAGGCCGACTTCAGCGCCGCGTTGAGGGCGGCGATCTTCTCGTTGGTGAAGCCCTTGGAAAGAAGCGTCGACGGGTTGACGCCCGGCGCCTGGTTGAGATTGCCGTGGCCGACCGCATAGGCCTCGATCTCGGCGATCTGGCTCTCCGAATAGCCGAGCGAGCGCAGCGCCTCGGGCACGGCGCGGTTGATGATCTTGAAATAGCCGCCGCCGGCGAGCTTCTTGAACTTGACCAGGGCGAAGTCGGGCTCGATGCCGGTCGTGTCGCAGTCCATGACCAGGCCGATCGTGCCGGTCGGCGCAATCACGGTCGCCTGGGCGTTGCGATAGCCGTGCTCCTCGCCGAGCTCGATGGCGCGGTCCCAGGCGGCACGGGCATGCGCGACCAGGTCCTTCTGCCAGATGTGGTCGGCGTTGAGCGGCACCGGGTTGACGGCGAGCTTCTCGTAGCCGTCCTTCTCGCCGTATGCGGCGCGGCGGTGGTTGCGCATGACGCGCAGCATGTGGGCCGCGTTGCGGTCGTAGTCGGGGAAGGCGCCGAGCTCGGACGCCATCTCGGCCGAGGTGGCGTAGGCGACGCCGGTCATGATCGCGGTGAGTGCGGCGCAGATGCCGCGCCCGGCGTCGGAATCATAGGGAATGCCCGACGTCATCAAGAGGCCGCCGATATTGGCGTAGCCGAGCCCGAGCGTGCGGTACTCGTAGGAGAGCCGCGCGATCTCCTTCGACGGGAACTGCGCCATCATGACGGAGATTTCCAAGACGACGGTCCATAGCCTGACCGTGTGCTCGTAGGCGGCGATGTCGATCGTGCCGTCGGCGTTGCGGTAGGGCAGGAGATTGATCGAGGCGAGGTTGCAGGCCGTGTCGTCGAGGAACATGTATTCCGAGCACGGATTCGACGCGCGGATCGGGCCGGCGGCCGGCGAGGTGTGCCAGTCGTTCATGGTGGTGTTGAAGTGCAGGCCGGGATCGGCGGAAGCCCAGGCGGCGTGACCGATCTTTTCCCACAGATCGCGGGCCTTCAGCGTCTTCGCCACCTTGCCGTCGGTGCGGCGGATCAGCTTCCAGTCCTCGTCGCGCTCGACGGCGCGCAGGAAGTCGTCCTTGAGCGACACGGAGTTGTTGGAGTTTTGGCCCGACACGGTGAGATAGGCTTCCGAATCCCAGTCGGTGTCGTAGGTCTGGAACTCGATCGACGTGTAGCCCTGCCGCGCGAACTGGATGACGCGGTGGATGTAGTTCTCCGGCACGGCGTTCTTCTTCGCCGCCTTGATCTCGCGCTTCAGCGCCGTGTTCAGCGCCGGGTCGAAGCAGTCGTCGTCATGGCCTTCGCAGTTGAGGCAGGCCTTCATGATGGCGTCGAGGTGCTTCCTGACGATCTTGGAGCCGGTGACGAGGGCGGCGACCTTCTGCTCCTCCTTCACCTTCCAGTCGATGTAGGCCTCGATGTCGGGGTGGTCGGCGTCGACGACGACCATCTTGGCGGCGCGGCGCGTCGTGCCGCCCGACTTGATGGCGCCGGCGGCGCGGTCGCCGATCTTCAGGAAGCTCATCAGGCCCGACGACTTGCCGCCGCCCGACAGGCGCTCGCCTTCGCCGCGCAGTTGCGAGAAGTTGGAGCCGGTGCCGGAGCCGTACTTGAAGAGCCGCGCCTCGCGCACCCACAGATCCATGATGCCGCCCTCGTTGACGAGGTCGTCGCCCACGCCCTGGATGAAGCAGGCGTGCGGCTGCGGGTGCTCGTAGGCGGACTTCGACTTGGTCAGCTTGCCGGTGAAGGGATCGACGTAGAAATGGCCCTGGCCGGGGCCGTCGATGCCGTAGGCCCAGTGGAGGCCGGTGTTGAACCACTGCGGCGAATTGGGCGCCACGCGCTGGGTGGCGAGCATGTAGGCGAGCTCGTCGCGGAAGGCGAGCGCGTCGGCCTCCGACGCGAAATACTTGCCCTTCCAGCCCCAGTAGGTCCAGGTGCCGGCCAGCCGGTCGAAGACCTGGCGGGCGTCGATCTCGGAGCCGTAGCGCTCGCTCTCGGGGAGTTCGGCAAGGGCCGCCTCGTCGGGCACGGACCGCCACAGGAAGGAGGGGACGTCGTTCTCCTCGACCCTCTTCAGCCGTGCCGGCACGCCGGCCTTGCGGAAATACTTCTGCGCCAGGATGTCGGCGGCAACCTGGCTGAACTGCGCCGGCACGTCGATGCCGTCGAGCCGGAAGACGACCGAGCCGTCCGGGTTCTTGATCTCGGAGAGGGCCTTGCGGAACTCGATCTCCGCGTAGGGCGATTGTCCGTCCTTGGTGAAACGCCGCTCGATGCGCATGTCAGTCAGTCCCTTCCAGTCTCAATATATAGCATCTGTCCACAGCCTTCACGGCCTTTCTCGAACAGACGCGGTCCGCCGCATCCGGAAGCTCCCGACGAAGCCTCCGGCTCTCCATCCCCCGGGTTCCGCGCCCTTCCGTCCGGCGTCCTTCATGACGCCTTGTCGGACTGCCCCGCAGATCCCGGCGGGTCCTTCTTCTCGCTGTTATGGCGATTCCCTCGATGAGGGATGTTCACTGTATCTAGCGTCGAGCATGGCCGCAAACACTAAATATAGTGTTAACAGAAGATTATTCCAGCCCGACACAGCCCCGTTCCGTCCCTCGAAAGCCCGCAAATCCCCGCGCGCCCGCCAGCCTCGCATACGGGCGGATCGCGATCGAAACGCATGAAAATCTGGAAAAAAGACCGGGCTCAGAACTTTCCGGCCGCGCTCGCAACAGGAGCGCATGGCTCATAAAAAGCGACTCGGACCCCATCGTCAACGATTCGTTTCATGTCGGTACGATGACGCTAGATGTTGTGGGGAAGGGATGTGGATAGCGGGGACGGGACTTCTGTCCGGAGTGCCCGCCCGGCGGCGTCCCGCCGGCCGACTGCGGGGCATTTTCGAGCCGTATTGAGGAGGATCAATGCCGGCGGGCCGGCGCTCGTACAGGAAAAAAATCATACCGGTTCCGCTGAAACGGCGAGACGTGGCGGAACGGTCGCGATCCTGGAGGAGACCGTACCATGGCCTTGCAGATCATCGGCAGCAACTCGATCGGACCCGGCATTCGCGTAAGCCTCAACGACACCGACAGCGTGTTCGTCACGTCCGGCGTGACCGTCGGATCGACCGACAACTGGGGCATCTACGGCTATGGTTCGAACCATGTCGTCAACATCCAGGGCACCGTTTCGGCGACAACTGCCGTCTATCTCGGCAACGATTCGGTCAACGACCAGCTGAACTCCATCGAGATCGGATCGAGCGGTTACGTTGCCGGCATGGGAGTGTATGCCATCGTCATGGAAGGTTCCGGCAACAGCCTGGTCAATCGGGGCACGATCTGGAGTCCCAACTATGCCGTCTCCATCAGCGCCGGCGGCCTCGGCGTGTCGACGGTCGCCAATCACGGACTGATCGCCGGAGCCATCGGGATCTGGCTGGGTGACGTCGCCCAAGCCGACAGTCTGCGGGTCGTGAACACCGGCACGATCGACTGCACGCAATATGCCTTTGGCCATACGGGCACCGGCTCCACGAATTTCGTCAACAGCGGAGCAATCGTCGGGATAGTCCAGTTCGGCACGAACGATGACGTCTATGACGGCCGATCGGGAAGGATCGAAGGCGCGGTTCGCGGTGGCGGCGGCAACGACACGCTGCAGGGCGGTGATGGAGAAGAGGAATTCTCGGGCGGAACGGGTCGCGACAGCCTGTCTGGCGGTGGCGGGAACGACCTTCTCATCGTCGGCCAGGGCGACGACGCGATTGGCGAGACTTATGACGGAGGCACCGGGGAGGACACGCTACAGTTCGGCACGCCGGGCGCGTCGAACACCTTCGACTTCCGCGACGATGTCCTGCGCTCTCTGGAACACCTGGCTTTCTTCGATACCGACTTCAGCGGCACGCACACCGCGCGTCTGAACGCTGCCCAGTTCGGCGAGGGTGTGTCCCTGTCGGCGCGCGTCACCGGGACCGGCTTCTTCGCCGACATACTCGAGGTGACGATGGGCAGCGTGACGACCCTCAACCTGTCCGGATTGACATTCGAAGCCTTTGGCAACACCGGCGACGTGGTGAGGATCGTCGGCGACGACAGCGCCGAGACGATCGTCGGTACGGCTGTTTCCGACTCCATCGAGGGAGGGGGCGGCACCGATACGATCCTGGGGCGCAACGGCGCCGACATCCTCGACGGCGGCGATGGCACCGACCATCTTTATGGAGGGCTCGGCGCCGACCAGCATATCGGCGGGGCCGGCATCGACTTCGCCCGCTATGACGACGCCAACTACGGCAGCCTCACCATCCGCCTCGACAATGCGGCCCTCAATGTCGGCGCCGCCGCGGTGGGCGACACCTATGTCGGCATCGAGTGCCTTGTCGGCGGCCTCGGCAACGACACGGTCGTCGGCGACAATTTCGACAACCGGCTCTATGGCCAGGGCGGCACCGACACGATCTACGGCCAGGCCGGCAACGACATCCTTGACGGTGGCGCCGGCAACGACTTCCTCGCCGGCGGGCTCGGCAACGACACGCTGACCGGCGGCGCCAACAACGACACGTTCTTCTTCAACACCACGCTCAACGCCGCGACCAACGTCGACACGATCACCGACTTCTCCGTGCCGAACGACACGATCCGCCTTGAAGACGCGATCTTCACGGCAATCGGCCCGGTGGGCACGCTGGCCGCGGCGGCCTTCACCATCGGCGCGGCGGCGACGACGGCCGCACACCGCATCGTCTACAACTCGGCGACCGGCGCGCTCATCTACGACAGCAACGGCAGCGCGGCGGGCGGCGCCACCCAGTTCGCCATCCTCGGCACCGGGCTTGCCCTGACCAACGCGGATTTCCTCATCACGTGAACCGGAGGCGCTGCGAGCGCCTCCTCGTCTCGCCGCGCGATATTCACACCACCCGCCGGATTGAAAGGCGGCACTGTGTCGAGTCAATTCCACCGTTTGGTGGACGACCGCTTGCACGACCTCCTGCATCCTTGAAATGTGCCGGCCTTTCAGCCGGCCCGGGGAGCCGTGGTCATGGCTATATACGACATCTATTCGGAGGCGATTTCGGGCCTCGATTGGACGGAGTCGCTGCAGGGCACGATCCTCGCGTCCGCGTCGGCTACGATTCTCCTTCAGGGCACCGACGGTACCGTGCTCATGCTGAGCGGTTCCGGTTTCAAGTTCGACGAAAACGATCCGACCCGACCGATCGACGGTACGATCTCGGCGATCCGTCACTACAACAACCAGGGTCTCGGGACGCTGCACGCCGAGATTACCGGGCTGAATGTCTCGCTGATCGCATTCTTCGGCAACCTCGACCATATCGGGCCGACGGTCCTCGGTGGGGCGGACACGATCGAAACCCACGTCGTCGGCGGCACGGTAAGCGGCTACGGCGGCGGCGACACGATCCAGCTCGAAGGCGACAATACCGTGCATGCCACGGGCGGCAGCGACACGATCCAGGGCTCCCCGACGCCCGCCTACGAAAACGACTGGGTCTCCTATGAGTTCAATCCGGACGGGACGCTGAATACCGCCGGCGTCGAAGTCGTGCTGGATGCTTCGCCGTTCCCCTCCGCGCCTTTCGTCCGCCAGGGTACGGCACGCGATATTTTCTGGGTTGGATCCGTACCCATCTTCGGCAACAACGAGACTGATACTCTGGTCGGTATCGACCATGTGCGGGGAAGTCACGGGAACGACATCATCCGGGGCGCGCAAACCGGCGGCGGTGGCGGACTGCCACCGACCTTCAGCATCGTCTATGGCCTCGGCGGCAACGATTTTATCAGCGGTGCGCAGTTCGTATACGGCGGGAGCGGAAACGACGAAATCGCTCCCAACTCCACCGGCGGTGAGTATTACGGCGAAAACGACAACGATACCTTCCTCTTCGTTTCGATCGCAAATGCCGACTCCACCATCCTGATCGATGGCGGATCCGGGATCGACACATTCGAATTCCGAAGCAGCAGTCCAACGGCCGGTATCCAGATCGACCTCGATTCCAACATCGTCGGCGTTCTCGGCGGGGTAACCCAGTTCTGGGATCACTGGTCCTTCGTCAGTGTCGAGAACGTCATCGGCGGCGGCGGAGATGATGTGCTTATCGGAACAACCGGTGCAAACGAGATTCGAGGCGCCGGCGGCGGCGACTACATCGAGGGTCTCGCAGGCGACGACGTGCTCCACGGCGGCGCGGGCAACGATGTGCTGTGGGGAGACAATGATCCCAATGGCCAGAACGGACAGAACCCATCGAGCGGCAGCGACACGCTCTTGGGCGGCGACGGCAACGACGTGCTCTATGGCGGCGCCGGCATCGATCATCTTTCCGGCGGGCTCGGCGCCGACCAACACATCGGCGGCACTGGCCTCGACTTCGCCCGCTATGACGACGCCAACTACGGCAACCTCACCATCCGCCTCGACAATTCGGCGCTCAACGTCGGCGCCGCCGCGGTTGGCGATACCTATGTCGACATCGAGTGCCTCGTCGCCGGCGCCGGCAACGACACGGTCGTCGGCGACAACCTCGCCAACCGCCTGTTCGGCGGCGGCGGCACCGACACGATTCTGGGCCGCAACGGCGCCGACATCCTCGATGGCGGCGAAGGCATTGATCACCTCTATGGCGGCCTGGGCGCCGACCAGCACATCGGCGGCGACGGCCTCGATTTCGCCCGCTACGACGACGCCAACTACGGCAACCTCACCATCCGCCTCGACAATGCGGCGTTGAACGTCGGCGCGGCCGCGGTGGGCGACACCTACAGCGGCATCGAGTGCCTGGTGGGCGGTCTCGGCAACGATACGGTCGTCGGCGACAACCTTGCCAACCAGCTCTACGGCCAGGGTGGCAGTGACACGATCTTCGGCCGCAACGGCAACGACATCCTCTTCGGTGGCGGCGGCAACGACCATCTCTCCGGAGGGCTCGGCGCCGACCAGCACAGCGGCGGCGACGGCCTCGATTTCGCCCGCTACGACGACGCCAACTACGGCAACCTCACCATCCGCCTCGACAATGCGGCGTTGAACGTCGGCGCCGCTGCGGTCGGCGATACCTATGTCGGCATCGAGTGCCTTGTCGGCGGCATCGGCAACGACACGGTCGTCGGCGACAACCTCGCCAACCGGCTGTTCGGCCAGGGCGGCACGGACACGATCCTCGGCCGGAACGGCAACGACATCCTCGACGGCGGCGACGGCAACGACCATCTTTCCGGCGGTCTCGGCGCCGACCAGCACATCGGCGGCGACGGCCTCGACTTCGCCCGCTATGACGATGCCTTCCACGGCAACCTCACCATCCGCCTCGACAATCCGGCGTTGAACGTCGGCGCCGCCGCGGTGGGCGACACCTATGTCGGCATCGAGTGCCTGGTGGCGGGTGCAGGCAACGACACGGTGGTCGGCGACAATCTTGCCAACCGGCTTTTCGGCCAGGGCGGCACGGACACGATCCTCGGCCGGGACGGCAACGACATCCTCGACGGCGGCGCCGGCAACGACCATCTTTCCGGCGGGCTCGGCGCCGACCAGCACATCGGCGGCGCCGGCATCGACTACGCCCGCTATGACGATGCCAACTACGGCGATTTGACCATCCGCCTCGACAATCCGGCCCTCAACGTCGGCGCCGCCGCGGTTGGCGACACCTACAACGGCATTGAAGGCGTCGTCGGCGGCGCCGGCAACGATACGATCTTCGGCGACGGTGGCGCCAACTACCTGTCCGGCATGGGTGGCACCGACACGCTGGATGGCGGCGGCGACAACGACCATCTTTTTGGCGGGCTCGGCGCCGACCAGCACATCGGCGGGGCCGGCATTGACTTAGCCCGCTACGACGACGCCAACTACGGCAACCTCACCATCCGCCTCGACAATCCGGCGCTCAATGTCGGCGCCGCCGCGGTCGGCGACACGTATAGCGGCATCGAAGGCCTTATCGGCGGTCTCGGCAACGACATGGTCGTCGGAGACAATTTCGGCAACCGCCTGTTCGGCCAGGGCGGCACCGACACGATCTACGGCCAGGCCGGCAACGACATCCTCGACGGCGGCGCCGGAAACGACTTCCTCGCCGGCGGCGTCGGCAACGACACGCTGACCGGCGGCGGCGACAACGACACGTTCTTCTTCAACACCACGCTCAACGCCGCGACCAATGTCGACAGGATCACCGACTTCTCTGTGCCGAACGACACGATCCGCCTGGAAGACGCGATCTTCACGGCCGTCGGCCCGGCCGGCGTGCTGGCCGCGGCGGCCTTCACCATCGGCGCCGCGGCAACGACGGCCGCGCACCGCATCGTCTACAATTCCGCCACCGGCGCGCTGATCTACGACAGCAACGGCAGCGCGGCGGGCGGCGCCACCCAATTCGCCATCCTCGGCACCGGGCTTGCCCTCACCAACGCGGATTTCCTCATCACGTAGGACATCCGGCGGGCGCGGCGTGGTCGGCGCACCGCTTTTCAGCGGGTCGCGACGGCAGCCGCGCTACCGATACCACTCCGGCAGGTCGACCGGCAGCCGCGGCGTCTCCTTCGCCGATGACAGCACGATCATGGTCTCGGTTCTCTGGATACCCGGCTCGGCCTTGATCACCCGCGCCAGAAAAGCCTCCAGCATGCGCGTGTTGCGAACCCGGACCTTCAGAAGATAGTTCCAGCCGCCCGTGACGTGGTGGCATTCCAGAACGGCGGGCTCATCTGCGATCCGGGCGAGAAAGCCCTTCTCCACACCAGCATCGCTCCAGCCGACAAACATGAAAGCAAGCAGGTCGAGGCCGAGCGCATCGGGCGACAATTCGGCATGGACGCCGGTGATCATACCGCGCTCGCCGAGCTTCTTCACCCGCTCGTTGACCGACGAGGTCGCCAGGCCGACCGCCTTGCCGAGCTCCGCATAGGGCGTGCGGCCATCCTCTTGCAGCTGCCGCAGGATCGTGCGGTCGATGTCGTCCAGGTCGCTCATCTCATGGCTTTCCGTATGTCGCGGCTTGCGGGCCGGATCGGTTCACTATGGCGCGCGGAACGCCGCTTCGTCCAGACGCCCGCCGCGCCGAACTTGCTGCCTTATGGAGCGATCTACGTCATGCGGTCGCCGTAGACGGCAAATCGTCGACTTTTATACGGTAGAAAGCTTGATTTGCCGTATGGATTACGTTAATGGAGTTTACCCTACGTCACACTGACGCACGCTTCCGAAGCGTAGGTAGATTGCACGACCCGACAGTATTCAAAGGACGCCTTCATGCCCGTGCCGCTGCAAACAGTCCCGACTTTCGTCGTCAGCAACGCACCCAGCGGCGAGACCGACGCCCATGTCCTGGCGTTGCAGAACGGACAGTTCGACATCGCCTGGGGACGGTTCCTTTCGCCTTCGGATTCCGACGCAAGGATCTATCGCTTTGGCGCGGACGGCGGCTTCGTCAGCGCGTCTTTTTTCATCGGGCCGGTCGATCACATCGAGAACCAACCCTCGCTCGCTTCGCTCGGCTCAACCCAGGCAGCGGTTTTCGTCTATGACCAGCAAGGCAACGTTGGAAGCTCCATCCGCCTCACGCTGTACAACCGGAATTCGTTGAGCCAAGGAGGCGCTCAAGACGACAGCGTTCTTATCGCCACCGGCACCAACGAACTGCGGCTGCCGGAAGTGGCAGCGCTGCAGGGCGGACAATTGGCGATCACATGGCTCGACGTTACGGGCGGCTCGGTGATGGCCAGAATCTACAATCCATTCACGGGCTCGCTCAGCAGTGCGCTCGTCGTCAGCAACTCTCCTGTCGGCGACGTGGACTTCGATCTCGGCATGACGGCGCTGTCGAACGGGAATTTCGCCGTCAGCTGGCGCGACGATCAGGACTCGACCTATTTCCGCATCATCGGCGCCAACACCGATTTCGTCTCGCCTGAAATTGCCATAGAGGGCGGCATCGGCGGCGCCGACATCATCGAACTCGCCAATGGCAACATTGCGGTGACTTACAACAGCACCGCAGGGCTTGCCATGCAGACCTATGACCAGTTCGGCGAATCCGTCGGCTCGGCATCCATCATCTACCCCGCCGGCGCCCCGAACGACTACCTCGCCGCGACCGCCCTGCTGGACGGGCGCTTGATGGTCGTGTGGGAGTTCAACCAGAACATCCTCGGCCGCATCATGGATGCCGACGGCACGCCGGACAGCGATGTGTTCAACGTCGCGTCGACGGTCGACAACGAATGGACTCCACATCTCGCCACGCTCGCCGACGGTCGAGTCGTTGTCACCTATGACAACGGTACCGACGGAAACATCTACGCCACGATCTACGATCCGCGAGAGGCGGGTGTCTCGGTGAACGGAACCAACGGCGCGGACGAGTTCATCGGCTCGGCGTTTGCCGACACCTTTGTCATGGGTGCCGGCAATGATGACGTCCAGGGCGGCGGTGGCGACGACATCATCGACGGCGGCCTCGGCGCCGACACGATGGCCGGCGGCGCCGGCAACGATACCTACACCGTCGACAATCTCCAGGACGTCGTCGACGAATCGCTGCCCGGTTCAAGCGGTACGGATCTCGTTCGCTCCTTCGGCTCCGTCGACCTTTCCGACACGATGCATTTCCTCGGCAATATCGAGAACGTCCGCTTGCTGGGGTCCTCGCATGTCGACGCGGTCGGAAACGCCCTTGCGAACGAGTTGGTCGGCAACGGCGGTAACAACATCCTCCATGGCCGGAACGGCGACGACATCCTCGATGGCGGCGACGGCAACGATCAACTCTCCGGCGGTCTCGGTGCCGACCAGCACGTCGGCGGCTCGGGCCTCGACTTCGCCCGCTACGACGACGCCGACTACGGCAACCTCACCATCCGCCTCGACAATGCGGCGTTGAACGTCGGGGCGGCCGCGGTGGGCGACACCTACAGCGGCATCGAGTGCCTGGTCGCAGGTGCGGGCAACGACACCGTCGTCGGCGACAATTTCGCCAACCGGCTTTTCGGCCAGGGCGGCACGGATACGATCCTCGGACGGGATGGCAACGACATCCTCGACGGCGGCGAGGGTAACGACCATCTTTACGGCGGTCTCGGCGCCGACCAGCACATCGGCGGTGCGGGCCTCGACTTCGCCCGCTACGACGACGCCAACTACGGCAACCTCACCATCCGCCTCGACAATGCGGCCCTCAACGTCGGCGCGGCCGCCGTGGGCGATACGTACAACGGCATCGAGTGCCTTGTCGGCGGTCTCGGCAACGACACGGTCGTCGGCGATAACCTCGCCAACCGGCTCTACGGCCAGGGCGGCAGCGACACGATCTTCGGCCGGGCCGGCAACGACATCCTCGACGGCGGCGCCGGCAACGACTTCCTGAATGGCGGGCTGGGCAACGACACGCTGACCGGCGGCGGCGACAACGACACGTTCTTCTTCAACACCGCGCTCAACGCCGCGACCAATGTCGACACCATCACCGACTTCTCCGTGCCCAACGACACGATCCGCCTGGAAGACGCGATCTTCACCGCGATCGGCCCGGCGGGCGTGCTGGCCGCTGCGGCCTTCACCATCGGCGCGGCGGCGACCACGGCGGCGCATCGCATCGTCTACAATTCGGCGACCGGCGCGCTGATCTACGACAGCAACGGCAGTGCGGCCGGCGGCGCCACCCAGTTCGCCGTCCTCGGCACCGGGCTGGCGCTGACCAATGCGGATTTCCTGGTCGCGTGAGGCTGAGACTGGAATGAAATGTCACCCATCTCTCGGGAGGATCGTTTCCCACAGATTCTGAAATCGCGTTGCGCCGAGGGAAAGGCAGGCTTGCGACATCGAACCGTCGCGGACGCGAATCAGCATCTGAAAATAATCCAATCTAACACTCTCGCCATTTGGTACTAGTCTTATATAAAAGGGCGCTACTTTGTCGATGTGACGCAGGGAAACAAGGAGCGAACGGTGAGCCGCAAGGTTTACCCGAGCTTTCGGGGGTCCTGGGATTGGAAATGGGGAGGGGGTCAGGAGCAGACCCATGATCTCACGCGATTTCAAGGCGAATTTTCAGGTCGGGAAATACGCCTGAGTTGGCCGCGAGTACGGTTAGCCTTGCTCATACTCGCCTCCTTCGTGACGACTGGGGGACAGAGAATGGCATCGGATATCTCGCTTTCGTGCAGCGCGGCTCCCGGTATCGATCGCGCGGCCGCTCGGCAAGCCTGTGACGAATTCCTGGACTATCTGCAAGAAACCTTGCCCGACCGGAGCTTCCATGCTTCGGACGACCGCCTGCCCCGCATCGACCTGACCGTCACGCGCGCGAATGAACGCGGCATTGGCTTCGATCTGGCATGGATCGCGCCCGACGGTGCGACGCGCCCAGGCGTTCCGCTCTCGACGACCTTCTTCGACCGCAATTCCGACCCGACGCTGCGGCGAAGGTTCTTCAAGACCTTCCTGCAGCAGAACCCCGTTCCCTTCTGACACCAGTCCAGATCGAGGTTTCCGGCATGTGCTACCTTTGCGCCCAACTGAACCCGCAGGACTCACTCTCGGGCTACGACCTTCACCTCGGCCCCTCGGGCAGCGCCGCAGGGGCCTCCACATCGGCCCTGGGCGAGCGCTTCTGGGTAGGCATTGCCGCGGGCTCCGAAAGCGCCGATGCGCCGGAAAGCACTGCGACAACCTACAGCCTCCAGGTGGGCCAGTCCTTCTACGGCACGCTCGACAGCAGCACCGACGAGGACTGGATCGCGATCGACCTGGTCGCCGGCCAAACCTACGACTTCCGGCTGCTGGGCCAGGGTCGAACCTTTCTGAGCGATCCGTTCCTAAGGATTCGCGACAGTGCGGGCGCCAGCCTTAACTCGAATGACGACGGATTCACGTCGGGAAGCAATACGCACGAACTCGATTCGCGTCTGGTCTTCACCGCAACCTATACCGGTACCTATTACCTGGAGGCGGATGCCTTCGGCACCCAGACTGGCGACTACCTGCTGACGGCGACGAACCACGATCCGAACGGCATGGTCTTCACCGCCGACGAGATCGCCTGGCAGTTGACCAACAATGGCGAGGTCTTCTTCGGTTCGACGGAAGCAGCCGCGTTCAATGTCGGCGTCGACGGCGCGCTGACGGTGAACCTAACGGCACTGACGACCGAAGGCCAGTATCTGGCCCGGCAAGCCCTGCAGGCGTGGACGAACGTCACCGGCATCATCTTCCAGGAAACCGCGGGCGCCGCCGAAATCACCTTCGACGATTCCGACGCGGGCACTACTGCCTTTGCCAACACGAACATCTCGGGCGGGGCGATCACCTCCTCTAGCGTGATGATCACCACGGGCTGGCTGACGCAGTTCGGTACCACGCTGAACAGCTATTCCTTCGAGACCTACATACACGAGATCGGACATGCCCTGGGCCTGGCCCATGGCGGCAACTACAACGGCTCGGCCACCTACGGAGTGGACAACTACTACCTAAACGACTCCTTGGCCTGGTCGATTATGTCTTACATGCAGGCCGAGAACGACGAGTTCGACTTCGGCGGCCCCAGCGACTGGAACACCTTCGTAGACGCCTCGTTCCGCTATCTGGTGACACCGCAGATCGCTGACATCATCGCGATCCAGAACTTGTACGGCGACTTCAACGGAGCCTTCACCGGTAACACGACCTGGGGCTTCAACAGCAACACCGGCGTCGAAGCACTGGACACGGCGGTGGATTCCGGCGCGCTGATGGCGATGACGGTCTATGATTCGGGCGGGATCGACACCCTGAACTTCGCCAATGCCAACGCAAGCCAGGTGATTTCGCTACTGGCGGAATCGATGTCCTCGGTCCTGGGCGGCCGGCATAATCTGTCCATCGCGCGCGGCGTGGTCATCGAGAACGCAAACGGCGGCTCCGGCGCCGATACGATGATCGGAAACGCCGTCTCGAACATATTCTACGGCCATAACGGCAACGACATCCTCGACGGCGGCGAGGGCAACGACATGCTTGTCGGCGGGCTCGGCGCCGACCAGCACATCGGCGGTGCAGGCAGAGACTTCGTCCACTACTCCGACGGCAACTACGGCGACCTCACCGTCCGGCTTGACAATCCGGCGCTCAATGTCGGCGCCGCCGCGGTGGGCGACACCTATGTCGGCATCGAGTGGTTGGCGGCAGGGACTGGCAATGACACGGTCGTCGGCGACAACCTCGCCAACGGGCTTTTCGGCCTTGAGGGTACCGATACGATCCTCGGCCGGGACGGCAATGACATCCTCGGCGGCGACGACGGCAACGACCATCTTTATGGCGGGCTCGGCGCCGACGAGCACAACGGCGGCTTAGGCCTCGACTTCGCCCGCTATGACGACGCCAACTACGGCAACCTCACCATCCGCCTCGACAATTCGGCGCTCAATGTCGGCGCCGCCGCGGTGGGCGATACCTATTTCTTAATTGAGTGCCTTGTCGCGGGTGTGGGCAACGATACCGTCGTCGGCGACAACCTCGCCAACCGGCTTTTCGGCCAGGGCGGTACCGACACGATCATTGGCCGAGACGGCAACGACATCCTCGACGGCGGCATCGGCAACGACCATCTTTATGGCGGGCTCGGCGCCGACCAGCACATCGGCGGCGACGGCCTCGACTTCGCCCGCTACGACGACGCCAACTACGGCAACCTCACCATCCGCCTCGACAATGCGGCCCTCAACGTCGGCGCCGCCGCGGTCGGCGACACCTATGTCGGCATCGAGTGCCTGGTCGGGGGTCTCGGCAACGACACCGTCGTCGGCGACACTTTCGACAACCGGCTCTATGGCCAGGGTGGCACCGACACGATCTACGGCCAAGCCGGCACCGACATCCTTGACGGCGGCGCCGGCAACGACTTCCTCGCCGGCGGGCTCGGCAACGACACGCTGACCGGCGGCGGCGACAACGACACGTTCTTCTTCAACACCACGCTCAACGCCGCGACCAACGTCGACAGGATCACCGACTTCTCCGTGCCCAACGACACGATCCGCCTAGAAGACGCGATCTTCACGGCAATCGGCCCGGTGGGCACGCTGGCCGCGGCGGCCTTCACCATCGGCGCGGCGGCCACCACGGCGGCGCACCGCATCGTCTACAATTCGGCGACCGGGGCCTTGATCTACGACAGCAACGGCAGTGCGGCGGGCGGCGCCACCCAGTTCGCCATCCTCGGCACCGGGCTTGCCCTGACCAACGCAGATTTCCTGGTCACGTAGCGTACCTACGGCGATCGGCGGATGGCCCCGAGCACGAGGGAGACCACCGGCTGTAATGGAACCGACGCGATCCCGCCCGGTGATGGAGGCCGCGATTCAGCCGGCTTTCGGGCAAGCGCTTCCGTAAGCAGGGAGACATCGACCAATCGTGAATTGCCCAACGGACGTCAAAAGCATAGATTGACGGCGTAGCGGGAGACTAGGCGTGGTCATGGGGCGTCAGCGTAGCCGATCACGACACCGCTTCGATCGTTGCCGGCTGATACCCATAGGGGCGCTTGCGATGGCGGTATTCATGGCGACATCGGTATCGCCGGAGGGTGCGCAGTCGATGCCGCCCAACCCGGAACGCCCGAATAATTCCACGACATGCCAGGAAGCCTTGGCTCGCGTCCGCGAGGCGGCTGTGGGAAGCCCGCTGGTATCAGCCGAGCGCAATCGCGAACTCCTTTTTGAAGCGATCGGAGTGGCGGAACGACTCTGCTCGGAGAAATAAACGCAGATCGAGCCTCGCGCGGTTTCCGTTCAAAGGGTGCCCGCGGACAAGATGAGCCAGGGGGGCGAACATGCCGAATATTTTCGAGACTACGGACGCGGCAGCCAACATCGGCACGACCTATACGCTCGGCATCGGGCAGACGGCGCAAGGAAACCTGACTGCGGGCGACAACGACTTCTATCGGGTCAACCTCGTCGCGGGCCAGACCTACACGTTCGCTTTGGTCGGAACCGGCAATGCCTCGGTCAACGTGGATGACCCGTTTCTGGAACTGCGCAACAGCGCCGGCACGCTTCTCGTCCAGTCTGATGACGATGGCCCGGGCTTGCACTCCAGCATCACCGTCACAGCCACCACAACCGGCGCCTACTACCTCAACGCGCGCGCATTCGATGCGAATCCGGTCACGGGTGTCGGCCAATACGGCTTGTCGGCGGTTCTGGGCTCCCGCGCTCACTATGACGAGCAGATGGGCGCCGGCAACCTGCTGCGTCAGAACGCCTCCTGGAGCGCGCCGGGCACGCCGGTGAACGTGACGTGGGCGGCGCGCACGACCTTCGCCGGCAGCCACGACGCACAGAACCAGCCGGCGCCGTTCCTGCAGGCGACCGCAGCGCAGATCGCCGCCATGCAGCAGAGCCTCGGCGACTTCGCAGCCGTCTCCGGATTGTCGTTCACCCAGGTCAATCCCGGCGGAACCAGCGACAACGCCACGCTGCTGCTCTCGCAGTACACGGCCAATGACGGTGCCGGCGCATATGCTATCTTCCCAGTCGGTACCCCCGGCGACACGAGTGCGGGATCCGGCCAGGGCGACCTCCGCCTCAACACCAACAGCGTGTCCGGCACGGATCTGCCCCCCGGCAGCTACAGCTATTTCACGATCCTGCATGAACTCGGCCACGCCCTCGGGCTTCCCCATCCGGGCGACTACAACGCAGCGCCCGGCGTCTCCATCACCTATGCTACCCACGCGCAGTTCACGCAGGACACTCATCAGTACACGGTGATGAGCTATTTCGACGAGTCTAACACCGGCGCTGACTTCGACAACTACCCGCAAACGCTGATGATGCACGACATCCTGGCGTTGCAGCAACTCTACGGCGTCAACAACGCGACGCGCGCCGGCAACACCACCTACGGCTTCAATTCCAATGCCGGCGGCGTCTACAATTTCGCCACCAACAGCACGCCCGCGCTGTGCATCTGGGACGGAGGGGGGACCGATACGCTCAACGTTTCGGGCTTCAGCCAGAACCAGCGCATCGACCTTCGCGCCGGCAGCTTCTCCAATGTCGGCGGCTTCACGAGCAACGTGTCTATCGCCTTCGGCGCAGTGATCGAAAATGCCGTTGGCGGCTCCGGTGCCGATACGATGTTCGGCAACAGCGTCTCGAACAGTCTCTACGGTCGCAACGGCGCAGACGTGATTGACGGCCGCGAGGGCAACGATCACCTCTATGGCGGTCTCGGCGCCGACCAGCACATCGGCGGGGCGGGCCTCGACTTCGCCCGCTACGACGACGCCAACTACGGCAACCTCACCATCCGCCTCGACAATCCGGCGTTGAACGTCGGCGCCGCCGCGGTGGGCGACACCTATGTCGGAATAGAATGTCTTGTCGGCGGTCTCGGCAACGACACGGTCATCGGCGACAACCTTGCCAACCGGCTTTTCGGCCAGGGCGGCACCGACTCGATCCTCGGCCGGAACGGAAACGACATCCTCGACGGCGGCATCGGCAACGATCACCTCTATGGCGGTTTCGGCGCCGACCAGCACATCGGCGGGGCCGGCATCGACTTCGCCCGCTACGACGACGCCAACTACGGCAACCTCACCATCCGCCTCGACAATCCGGCGTTGAACGTCGGCGCCGCCGCAGTTGGCGACACCTACAACGGCATCGAGTGCCTGGTCGGCGGTCTCGGCAACGACACGGTCGTCGGCGACAATTTCTCCAACCGGCTCTATGGCCAGGGCGGTTCGGATACGATCTACGGCCAGGCCGGCAACGACATCCTCGACGGCGGTGCGGGAAACGACCTGCTGAATGGGGGCCTCGGCAACGACACGCTGACCGGCGGCGCCAATAACGACACGTTCTTCTTCAACACCACGCTCAACGCCGCGACCAACGTTGATCGGATCACCGACTTCTCCGTGCCCAACGACACGATCCGCCTGGAGAACGCGATCTTCACGGCGATCGGGCCGGTGGGCACGCTGGCCGCGGCGGCATTCACCATCGGCGCGGCGGCGTCGACGGCAGCGCACCGCATCGTCTACAATTCGGCGACCGGCGCGCTGATCTACGACAGCAACGGCAGCGCGGCGGGCGGCGCCACCCAGTTCGCCATCCTCGGCACCGGGCTTGCCCTCACCAACGCGGATTTCCTCATCACGTGAACCGAGGCGCTGCGAGCGCCTGCGATCTGCGGTTCCGCGAAAAGCACGCCGCGTGAACGCTTGAGTATTGGCGGGCGCGCCGTGCATCCATACCCATCTCCTGGCCGCTGCCGGGATATCGCTCGCGCTTGGTCGTTTGAGAGGCCGCTCTCGTCATGTCCGAGGCCATCGTATCAAGCCCTGCGGTCGCGGCTGCCGCTTTCGAGCCATATTCGTGCGATTTTCTTTGTCTGATTGTTTTGAATTGCCACGAATCCGCAAAGTGCTGGACGGCAGACATGCAGATCAAGGCACATGAACGGACCCGCCCGGTTCGCCGCTATGCAAACGGACCGGCGTTGGTTCTCCTCATGGCAGTCGCGATGCAGACGACGGCGATGGCAATGGGTGGAAAAGACGTGATGGCGTCGGGAACAGAAAGCCGGCTCGAAGCGGTCATGGCATCGTCGCGCCGGGTAACATTCCATGGCCAGGGCGACGGCGCTTCCTACTTCGGCGGCGTTTGGCTGCATTTCGGCGATGGCGAGAACGCAATGTTCTGCCGCCCTGGGTCAGGCTGCCGCGAAAACACGCTCGAACACACATATGCCCGCGCCGGGACATACGAGGCCGAACTCGTCGGCGTCGGAGAAGGCACGAACAAGGTCCTCGGCGCTGTTACCGTCACGGTCGCCGATTGAAATCGGTGGCTTGCTGGGCGTACGGAGGTCAACGCGTGCGTCGATTCGGCGATTTGACACTGCCTGGCGGCGGCGTAGAAAAGTGCAATGACTCCGTCCTGACGGCCTCTAAGGGGGTGAACCGTGTGCATCGTCTGCAGCATCGAAAACCGCGCGCCTGGCATTTATGATTGTGTCGATCCCGCCGATGTCGGGACGCCGGCCTCGATCAGCCAGACCCCTGGAGCCGACACCGTCGCGGGGAGCACGGCGACTACCGAAACGATTGCGACCGGTAGTTACGAACGTGGTTTTGTCAATTCGTCCGGCGACCAGGACTGGTACCGCATCACGCTGACAGCGGGGCAGACCTATACGTTCAGACTCGACGGATTTGGCGAGAATGCGCTGCCGGATGCTTTCCTTAGAGTTTTCAACTCCGCAGGCGTTGAGATCAATTCCGACGACGACAGCGGACCTTTGCGCAACTCTTCCTTGACGTTCGTGGCCGGCGCTTCTGGGACATTCTACATTTCGGCCGGCGCATTCGGCACCAATGTCGGCCAATACATCCTGACGGCCAATACCGGCTCAACGCCATTCTTTCCTACGGTCTCAACTACGGATGTCGCCGACTACATCCAGTACGCTTATTGGGGTGTCAACGGTGTGGCTCCGCGCGAATGGGGCGCAGCGAATACCGACATCACCTTCAACGTGACCGGGCTGGAGCCCGAGCGGGCGGCACTGGCGCGACTTGCCTTCGCGACCTGGGCAGATGTCTGCGGGCTAACCTTCACTGAGACGGCGGGCGCGGCGGAGATCACGCTTGACGACAATGACGAGAGCGGCGCCTATGCAAACACTACGACTTCGAATGGCACGATAATTTCGGCGACGATCAACATCGGCACGACCTGGTTCGACGGATCGGACGCGATCGACAGCTACACCTTCCAGACCTACATCCACGAAATCGGCCACACGCTCGGTCTCGGCCATGGCGGCCCCTACAACGGATCTGCGACCTACGGCGTGGACAACTCCTATGCCAACGATACCTGGGGCATGACGATCATGTCCTACATGGATCAGGCGGATGCGAGCTTCGGTTCCTACCGATTCGTCATGACGCCGATGATGGCCGACATTTTCGCCATCCAGCGCATGTACGGCGCGGCAACAACCCGCGCCGGCAACACCACCTATGGCCACAATGCCAACACGGGCGCGACCGGTACCGGGGTCCTCTACAATTTCGACAACTACGCGACCGCACCCAGCTTCACGATCTACGACA
>CAJPFN010000022.1 GCA_905339215.1 Rhizobiaceae bacterium | reverse complement strand
CGATCCGCCTCGACCGAGAACGCCCGGATGTGAACGCTAACGGGCTGTTAAGCCAAAATTAAAAATTCTCGGAATAGTTTAGCGGCAGGGCCTACGCTCCAAAGCTGCCAGAAAGGTGCCTTGGTGACCGGCCCGGCGATCTCCCTGCGGAGGCAGGAAGACCGTCTTTCAGGCGGGGGAAGCAGAGCACTTTGCGCTCTGAAAGCATGATGCGCTTCCGAAGCCCGGCTCCTGCAAGAGAGCCATGCGCCCACATTGCATTTAGTTGCGTCCGACAGTGCGCTCGAATGCCGGTTTGCGATCGCGGCCCAGTCCAGGCGATCGAGCCGTCAGCAGGCGCAAGACGCGGCTGAGTCCTCGGAGCGATGCTCCCAAGTCTCGGCGCGCGGCTGCTGGCAGGGGCATGACATCGTATTCGAGCAACGCTGAAGGCGGCCCTCATGACTTCGATCGTTTCTTCTCTGTCCGTAGCCCAGATCCGGAACCTGTCCACCACGGCGATCGCCGCTTTCACGACGGAGGACATGCAGGCCCTGAGCCAGCCGCAGATCGGCGCGCTGAGCGCAAACCAGATCGCCGCCGTCGAGACCGCAGACCTCGAAGCACTGAGCGAAGAACAGCTCGGGTCCATTTCCGCCGCGTCGATGAAGGGCCTCACCGCGGAACAGCTCGCGGTGATCGATGCCACGAAGATCGCCAGCCTTGGCAAGACGCAGGTGGCGGCCCTCTCCGCCACCCAGCTCGACACGCTGACGGTCGAGCAGATCGCAGCCCTGACCGCCCAACAGGTCTCCGGCCTGACGGCGGCACAGCTGGCGACCGTCGACGCCACCGAGATCGCCGAGTTCACGACCGACGAGATCGCGGCCATCTCCGCGAAGGCCATCTCCGGTCTGTCCAACGATGCGGTGGCAGCCCTCTCGACCGATCAGGTCGGCGCCCTCACCACCGGCCAGATCGGAGCGATGAAGGCAACCCAGGTTGCCGCCATGACCCCCGACCAGATCGGCGCCCTGACGACCGCGCAGGTCGGGGCGCTGACCGCCGCCCAGGTCGGCGCGCTGTCGACCGACCAGCTCGGCGCACTGTCGACCGACCAGATCGCCGCCATCTCCACCAAGGCCGTCGCCGGCCTCACCGCGACGCAGGTCGGCGCCCTCACCACGGACCAGGTCGGCGCCCTCACCACCGGTCAGGTCGGCGCGCTCAGCGCCACGCAGGCCGGCGCCATCACCACCGATCAGGCCGCCGTGCTGACCACCGGCCAGGTCGCCGCGATCTCGACCAAGGCGATCTCGGGCCTGACCAGCGACGTCGTCGCCGCGCTGTCGACCGACCAGGTGGGTGCTTTGACCACCGGCCAGATCGGCGCGATGAAGGCAACCCAGGTTGCCGCCATGACCACCGACCAGGTCGGCGCGCTCACCACCGACCAGGTCGGGGCGCTGACCGCCGCCCAGGTCGCCGCGCTGTCGACCGAGCAGCTCGGCGCGCTGTCGACCGACCAGATCGCCGCCATCTCGACCAAGGCCGTGGCCGGCCTCACCGCGACCCAGGTCGGCGCCCTCACCACGCACCAGGTCGGCGCCCTCACCACCGGCCAGGTCGGCGCACTGAACGCCACGCAGGCAGGCGCCATCACCACCGACCAGGCCGCCGTGCTGACCACCGGCCAGGTCGGCGCCATCTCGACCAAGGCGATCTCCGGCTTGACCAGCGACGTCGTCGCCGCGCTGTCGACCGACCAGGTCGGCGCCCTGACGACGGGCCAGATCGCCGCGATGAAGGCAACCCAGGTTGCCGCCATGACCACCGACCAGGTCGGCGCCCTCACCACCGACCAGGTCGGGGCGCTGACCGCCGCCCAGGTCGCCGCGCTGTCGACCGACCAGCTCGGCGCGCTGTCG
>CAJPFN010000021.1 GCA_905339215.1 Rhizobiaceae bacterium | reverse complement strand
GTCAACAATGCCGGCATCACCCGCGACGCGCCGTTCCACAAGATGAGCCGCGAGCAGTGGAACGACGTCATCAACACCAATTTGAACGGCGTCTTCAACATGACGCACCCGGTGTGGCCGGGCATGCGCGAGCGCAAGTTCGGCCGCGTCATCACGATTTCGTCGATCAACGGCCAGAAGGGCCAGTTCGGCCAGGCGAACTACTCCGCCTCGAAGGCCGGCGATCTCGGCTTCACCCGGGCGCTCGCGCAGGAGGGCGCGCGCTTCGGCGTCACCGTCAACGCGATCTGCCCCGGCTACATCGCCACCGACATGGTGATGGCCGTGCCGGAGAAGGTGCGCGAATCGATCGTCGCCCAGATCCCGGTCGGCCGCCTCGGCGAAGCCGCCGAGATCGCGCGCTGCGTGGTCTTCCTCGCCTCCGACGACGCCGGCTTCATCACCGGTTCGACGATCTCGGCGAACGGCGGCCAGTTCTTCTCGTGACCGGCGGAAGGCGCCGATCTATAGCAGCCGCTTGATCTGCTTGTTGACGCGCCGGTCGAAGGCCTTCTGGCTTTCGATATGGCGCTTCTTCAGGTCGCGGATCAGGTCCTCGGCCCGGCTCGAGAGCGACCAGCAGGACGAATCGGCCTTCAGCCGCAGGAGTTCCGAACGCATGCGCCGGGCGTAGTGCCTGGCGATGCGCACGTGCTCCATCTCGTGCGCCTCGATGGCGCGGGCGAAGCGGCGGGCGAAGTTCGCGATCCTCTGCGGTCCGTCCCTGGCGCCGTCCCATCGCGGCAGCTCGAGCTCGACCCGCAATCCCACCTCGGCCTCGGCGATGCGGCAGCCGCCGGCGCTCGCTTCGCTGCGGTAGCGCGGGAAGAAGTCGATGTAGCCGATGCCGTAGGCCCGTCCGCCCTTCGGCCCGTTACGGCGAACCGAGGCGACGAGTTCGGCGTGGTCGGCGCCGTGGATCGAATAGTAGCGGCTGACGATCTCGACGCCGGAGCCCTTCGCCCAACCGCCGAAGAGGGGGATGCACACGGCGAGTGCGGCAATGCGGACAGAAGCGCGGTGTGGCTGCTCTCCGCCGTCGCGGCCGCGCCCGAACGGCCAGCCCTCCTGCTTCGACGTCATCGCCCCGAGCCCCGATCGCCGCCACGCAGCTTGCCGCGTTTCGCTGCCGGGGCCAAGCCGCCGGTTGGCCGGGCAGGTGCCCAAGTGGGACAGATTGGTTAACGGGACGGCGTCGAAGAACAAGTGCGACACCCTCGCAGGGGGCGGAAATCGGTCGCGCCGCATCGGTCGACGCAACATGTAGCGGTGAACAAAACAGGAAACCCGGCCGATCAGCGATTCGTCGCCGATTCGTTCCGGCTTTGGGCCGAATGTTAACGGGAATGCGGCGAAACGGGCCGCGGGGGATTAACCGGCGGTCAGGAAAGATTAATGAAAACAGAATCCTGACCCCTTTCGGCGCGGCCTCTGCCGGTGGCGCGGCGAAGAGGTTAACGCGCGGCCGCAGCCATGCGTGAAATCGGCGGGCGACTGCCCGAGCCGATTCATCATCTGGTCGCGCGGCATGCCCGCGAGACCACATATAGCCGTGAACAAACCCTGAATCAGCGAGAGTCAGTGATTCGTCGCCGATTCGTTCCAGACTCGTTCCAAAGGTTAAGCCGTCGCGTTTCGCCCTGTTGCGGCCGCGGCCAATTCCTATATGTGAGCAACGCCGGCGGTTCCCCGAACTGCGGTTCGCCACGCCTCAGAAAGCTGCCAGGCCGCAGAGCAGATGACGCTTCAGCCTCTTCGTAACGATCCGCTCGTGCTTTCAGGCCGGGACGTGACCGCGGTGCTCGGCCCGACCAACACCGGCAAGACCCACCTCGCCATCGAACGCATGGTAGCGCATGAGAGCGGCGTCATCGGCCTGCCGCTCAGGCTGCTGGCGCGCGAGGTCTACGGGCGCGTCTGCGAGAAGGTCGGCGCGCACAGGGTGGCGCTGGTCACCGGCGAGGAAAAGATCGTGCCGGCCGGCGCGAAGTACTCGGTGTGCACGGTGGAGGCGATGCCGCGCGAGACCGATGCCGCTTTCGTCGCCATCGACGAGGTCCAGCTTGCCGGCGACCTCGAGCGCGGGCACATCTTCACCGACCGCATCCTGCACCTGCGCGGCCGCCAGGAGACGCTGCTGCTCGGCGCCGGCACCATGCAGGGCATCCTGCAGAAGCTGCTCAAGGGCATATCTGTGGTGACCCGGCCGCGGCTGTCGCATCTCGCCTATGCCGGATCGAAGAAGCTGACCCGCCTGCCGCGGCGCAGCGCCATCGTCGCCTTCTCCGCCGACGAGGTCTACGCCATCGCCGAGCTGATCCGCCGCCAGCGCGGCGGCGCGGCCGTCGTCCTCGGCGCGCTCAGCCCGCGTACGCGCAACGCCCAGGTCGCGCTCTACCAGTCGGGCGACGTCGACTACCTGATCGCGACCGACGCGATCGGCATGGGATTGAACCTCGATGTGGATCATGTCGCGTTCGCCCAGAACCGCAAGTTCGACGGCTACCAGTTCCGCAACCTGTCGGCCGCCGAACTCGGCCAGATCGCCGGCCGCGCCGGGCGTCATCTGCGCGACGGCACTTTCGGCGTCACCGGCCAGGTCGATCCGCTGGACGACGAACTCGTCGAGAAGATCGAGGCGCACGAGTTCGACCCGGTGAAGGTCTTGCAGTGGCGCACGGCGCGCTTCGACTTCGCCAGCATCGACGCGCTCAGGCGCTCGATCGAGACGACGGCGCCGGTGGACGGGCTGACGCGGGCGCTGCCGGCCGTCGACCAGCAGGCGCTCGAACACATCGTGCGCGATCCGGAGATCCGCGACCTCGCCCATGGCCACAGGCGCGTCGAGCTGCTCTGGGAGGCCTGCGCGCTGCCCGATTACCGCAAGATCGCGCCCGCCCAGCATGCCGACCTGATCGCGTCGATCTTCCTCGACCTCGCCCGGCGCGGCCATGTCGACGAGGACTACATGGCCGAGCAGGTCCGCCGCGCCGACACGACCGAGGGCGACATCGATGCCCTTTCGCACCGCATCGCGCAGATCAGGACGTGGACCTTCGTCTCCAACCGGCCCGGCTGGCTTGCCGATCCGGCACACTGGCAGGAAAAAACGCGCGAGATCGAAGACAGACTGTCGGACGCGCTGCATGAGCGGTTGACGAAACGCTTCGTTGATCGCAGGACTTCCGTGCTCATGAAGCGCCTGAGAGAGAATACGATGCTGGAAGCAGACATAAGCCCTGCCGGGACGGTGACCGTGGAAGGACACCATGTCGGCGAATTGCAGGGATTCCGCTTCACGGCAGACCAGAGTGCGGGCGGCGAGGACGCGAAGGCGGTCCGCGGCGCGGCGCAGAAGGCGCTCGCCACGGAATTCGACGCGCGCGCGGAGCGTTTCGCCGTCTCCGCCAACGGCGACCTCGCGCTCGCCTCGGACGGTATCCTGCGCTGGATCGGCGCGCCGATCGGCACGCTTGCTGCCGGCGAGGACGCGCTGAGGCCGCGCGTCATCCTGTTCGCCGACGAGCAGCTGACCGGCCCGGCGCGCGACAAGGTCGCCGCCCGCGCCGAGCGCTACGTCAACTACCAGATCGACACGCTGCTGAAGCCGCTGATCGACCTGAAGGGCGCCGAGCAGCTTTCCGGCATCGCCCGCGGCATCGCCTTCCGCCTGGTCGAGGAGTTCGGCCTGATCAACCGGCGCGACATCGCCGAAGACATCAAGTCGCTCGACCAGGAGGGCCGCGCGGCGCTGCGCCGGCTTGGCGTGCGCTTCGGTGCCTATCACATCTTCGTGCCGGCGCTGCTGAAGCCGGGGCCGGCGAGCCTGGTCACGCTGCTCTGGGCGCTGAAGAACGACGGCAAGGACAAGCCGGGCTTCGGCGACATCGTCCATGCGCTCGCCGCCGGCCGCACGTCGGTCGTCGTCAACCAGAGCTTCGACCGCGCCTTCTACAAGCTCGCCGGCTTCCGCATGCTCGGCCGCCGCGCCGTGCGCGTCGACATCCTCGAGCGCCTGGCCGACCTGATCCGGCCGGCGCTTGCCTGGCGTGCCGGCACCGGCGCGCGCCCGGAGGGCGCCTTCGACGGCGCCGCCTTCATGGTGACGCCGGCGATGATGTCGATCCTCGGCGCCACGCCCGACGACATGGAAGAAATCCTGAAAGGCCTCGGCTATCGCGGCGAGGCGAAGCCGGCCGAAGAGGTGAAGGCCAAGCTCCAGGCCATCGACGCGGCGGCAAGGGCCGAGGCGGATGCAAAGGCCGAAGCTGCGAAGGTGGCCGCTGAGGCGGCTCGAACCCAGGTGCCGGCCGAGATCGAGGCAGCGTTTGTCGCCGATATGCCTGAAGAGGCGACGTCGGCTGCGGACGAGGTGACGGGCGAGCCTGTCGAGGCCGAGCCGGAGAGCCATTCCGGCGAGGCGACGACGGAAGCCTTCCCGGCCGAAGTTCACGAAGAGGCTGCGGCGGCGGCCGAACAGCCCGCGGCGGCGGTGGCGGATGAGGCCCCGCCGATGGCTGCCGAGACTGCCACCGAGAACGCAGGACCCGCAGCCGAAGCCACGGAGTCTTCGCCCGAAGCCGTGGAGCCTGGGGCTGGAGCGGCTGCGACCGTCGAGGCGGCGGCCGCGAAGCCGGCCGAGGAAGAGCAGAAGCCGATCATGCTCTGGCGGCAGGCCCGCTCGGAGCATCGTCCCAAGCATCGCCACGGCCAGCACGCCCGCGGCGGCAAGGGCGCTCCCCGCCATGCCGGGCAGCCCGGTGCGCGCCAGGAAGCGCAGGGCGACACCCGCCCGCTGCGCCGCGACGGCGGCGAGGGCGGCGGCCGGCCGGACAACCGCGACCGCCACGGCAGGCCCGGAGGCCGGCCCGGCGGGAGACCAGACGGCAAGCCGTCGTTCGGGCCGGATGGCAAGCCTTCGGGAAGGCCGGACGGAGAGCAGGGCGAGCGCCGCGAGCAGCGCGCCGATCGCGGCCAGCGCCACGGCGGTGGTCACAAGGGCGACTACAGGGGCGACCAAAGGGCCGACCACCGGGGCGGCGACGGCAACAAGGGCCATGGCGGCAAGGGCGGTGGAAAGCCCTGGCAGCAGAAGCCGCAACGCGAGGAGCGCCCGGTCAAGTTCGATCCCGATTCGCCCTTTGCCAAGCTCGCCGCGCTGCGCGACCAGCTCAAGAAGTAGATGGAAGGCCCGGCGCGCCAGCGGCTCGACAAGTGGCTGTTCTTCGCGCGCGTGGTGAAGTCGAGGACGCTGGCGGCGAAGCTCGTCGAAGCCGGGAACGTGCGCGTCAACCGCGACAAGGCCGGGCAGGCCGCGCACATGGTGAAGCCGGGCGACGTCCTGACGATCGGTCTCGACCGCCGCATCCTCGTCTACCGCGTCGTCGACACCGGCCTGCGCCGGGGACCTGCGCCGGAGGCGGCGACGCTCTACGAGGACCTCTCGCCGGCGAAGCCGGCCGTTGAAGCCACGGCGGACGCGGCAATCCGCGAACCCGGCAGTGGCAGGCCGACAAAGAAGGACCGCCGCGATCTCGATCGCGTCCGTTCCGGCGATTGAGCGGACACGATCGGGGCGGCGCGCAATACCGTTCCCGGTTCGACCCACTGCGCGGAATGGCCGCCCTTGCCTTGGCCGGCCAAAGCGGCTACCTCACCGCCGGAATGATCGAGGGACCGGGCCTCCCGGAGCTGCGCATGACCTATGTCGTCACGGACAATTGCATCAAGTGCAAGTACATGGACTGCATCGAGGTCTGTCCGGTCGACTGTTTCTACGAAGGCGAGAACATGCTCGTCATCCATCCCGACGAGTGCATCGACTGCGGGGTGTGCGAACCGGAATGCCCGGCCGACGCAATCAAGCCCGATACCGAGCCGGGCCTCGAGCGCTGGCTGAAGATCAACACCGAATACGCCGACAAGTGGCCGAACATAACGTCGAAAAAAGAACCGCCCGCAGACGCGAAGGACTTCGACGGATTGCCCGGCAAGTTCGAAAAATTCTTCTCGCCGGAACCCGGCGAAGGCGACTGACCGTCGCGGCGGATCGACGCAGACAACGGGCGGATCGTCCCGCGGCACGTTAACCGGATCGGCAGATGCCGAAGCCGGCGCAAGTTCGCGTGTGCAGTAAATTGTTGATTCTTTCGACTTTTTATGTTACACGAAAAAAACATGCCGGTGACACAACGTCGATCTATGGCGCAGACGCGTTAATCATTGAAAGGTGAAGACCGCTTTCCGGACCGAGGCGACTTGGGCCAGGAGGACGCAATTGCGTTCCTCACTCAGGCCCGCCGATCCGGATGAGCGGCCTGTTTGTGCGGCATAGGCCAGCCGGAAGGGCGGCCTCTTCGATCGGCCGGCAGCGTTCTGCCGGCGTCGCAACAGGAGTACAGGGCGTATGGCAATCCCGCAGAAGAAGTCCACGACCGCGGCCCGTCACGGGTTCAAGACCGGCGAATTCATCGTCTATCCGGCGCATGGCGTGGGCCAGATCGTATCGATCGACGAGCAGGAAGTGGCTGGACACAAGCTCGAGCTTTTCGTGATCGACTTCCAGAAGGACAAGATGCGGCTGAAGGTGCCGGTGGCGAAGGCGACCTCCATCGGCATGCGCAAGCTTTCCGAGACCGACTATGTCGACCGCGCGCTGAAGGTCGTGCAGGGTCGCGCCCGCGTGAAGCGCACCATGTGGTCGCGCCGCGCGCAGGAGTATGACGCCAAGATCAATTCCGGGGACCTGATCTCGATCTCCGAGGTCGTGCGCGACCTCTACCGCGCCGAAAACCAGCCGGAGCAGTCCTACTCGGAGCGCCAGCTCTACGAGGCCGCGCTCGACCGAATGGCCCGCGAGATCGCGGCGGTCAACAAGATGTCGGAGACCGAGGCCGTCCGCCTCATCGAGGCCAACCTGAACAAGGGGCCCAAGCGCGGCGCCAAGGCCGACAACGAGGAAGCCGAGCAGGAAGAAGCCGCGTAAGCGTCCTCGCCCCGCGGAATGCATAGAGCCCGGCCATCGTGCCGGGCTTTTTTTTGTCTTGGCGCGACACGCTCTGACCGGTTCAACCTGGCGTCTCTTTGCACTACATAGTTGGTTCTCGACGACCCCCCGGAGAGTAACCATGGACGAGCACCGCTACCCCGTTACCCGCACCGACGCCGAATGGCGCGCGATGCTGACGCCGGAACAATATGCCGTGATGCGCCACCACGGCACCGAACGGCCGGGCAGTTGCGCGCTGCTCTACGAGAAGCGCGGCGGCACGTTCCGCTGCGTGGGCTGCGACCAGCCGCTTTTCGAATCGAAGCTGAAGTTCGAGTCCGGCACGGGCTGGCCGAGCTTCAACGACCCCGTGCCGGGCTCGGTGGAGACGACCGTCGACCGGAGCTATGGCATGGTCCGCACCGAGGTGCATTGCTCGCGCTGCGGTAGCCATCTCGGCCACGTCTTCGAAGACGGGCCGCCGCCGACCTACCTGCGCTACTGCATCAATGGTGTGGCACTGAAGTTCGAACCCGCGGCCGGCTGAGCGGCCGATCGGCGGCGCCGGGCGAGAGCGATGTCCGGCGTGCCGCAGGGACGGTTCGGGGTCCGGCACGCGTGACCTGAGCCGGACCCCGATACGTTCCCCTCCCGCCCCTCAGGGAAGGGGAGTAGCGGCCGAAGGAGGTGCGCGGACCTGTCCGCCGGGAACTCTGCCCCGGCCGCTCAGGCGGCCCAGGACGCGCCGTCGCCGGCGAAGATGGCGTCGAGGTCGAGGAAGCAGATCATGCCGTCGCCGACCGTCAGGATGCCTTCGGCGCAGGCTCTCGCCATTGCGCCGCCCGCGGCCGGCACCGGCTGGATATCGCGCAGCGAGATGTTGAGCATGTCGGTGACGCGGTCGACGAGCAGGCCGACGACCTTGTCGGCCGTCTCCGTGACGATGATGGCGCTGCGCTCGTTGGCCTGAGTCTGGCTGAGGCCCAGTCGCAACGACAGGTCGACGATCGGTATGACCGCGCCGCGCAGGTTGATCACGCCCATCACGTCGGGCGGGGACTTGGGCAGCGGCATGCACGGGATCCAGCCCCTGATCTCGCGCACGCGCGTCGTCCTGACGCAGAACGCCTCCTCGCCGAGCTGGAAGGCGATGATGTCCGCCGCTTCCTGTCCGGAAGCGGCGATGTGGCCGGAAGCATTCATCAGAACTCCTCCCACTTGTCGGCGGCAGCAGCCGGTGCGGCGGCGGTGGCCACACCGCCCCGCCCAAAGGCGCCGGCGACCTTCTGCACCAGGGCGCGGGCGGGAGACGCCGCCGGCCTGGAAGCCTGGTTCGCCGCGCGCGGCGCGCCGCCGCTCAGCCTGAACTGCGACAGGAGCTGGTTCAGCGCGGCAGCCTCGTGAGCCAGGCTGTGGCTAGCCGCCGTCGACTGCTCCACCATGGCCGCGTTCTGCTGCGCCGCCTGATCCATCTGGGTGACGGCGGTGTTGATCTCCTCGAGGCCGATGGTCTGCTCGCGGGCCGCATCGACGATCGCGGCGACGTGACGGTTGATCTCCTGCACCTCGGCGACGATCGCCTTCAGCGACTGGCCCGTCTCGCCGACCAGCGAGACGCCGGTCTGGACCTGCTCGGCGGAGCTGGTGATCAGGGTCTTTATCTCGCGCGCCGCCGTGGCCGAGCGCTGGGCCAGTTCGCGAACCTCGAGCGCCACGACCGCGAAGCCCTTGCCGGCCTCGCCGGCCCTCGCCGCCTCGACGCCGGCGTTCAGCGCCAGCAGGTTGGTCTGGAAGGCGATATCGTCGATCACGGTGATGATGTTGCTGATCTTGTGCGAGGACGCCTCGATCTGGCCCATCGCCGCCACCGCCTGTTCGACGACGACGCCCGAGCGTTCCGCCTGCTGGCGGGTCCGGGCCACCAGTTCGCCCGCCTCCTCGGCGCGCTTGCTGGCGTTTCGCACCGTCGTCGTGATCTCCTCGACCGCCGCGGCCGTCTCCTCGACGGAGGATGCCTGCATCTCGGTGCGCTTGGCGAGGTCGTCGGCGGCGGCGCGGATCTCGTCCGACCCGGAGTGGATGGCGTTGGCGTTCTCGCCGACGGACCGCAAGGCCTGCTCGAGCCGGCCGACGGACTCATTGAAATCGAGGCGCAGCTTGTCGAGAGCCCCGGCGAACGGCCTCTCCATGCGGTGGCTGACGTCGCCTTCGGCGAGCCGCCCGAGGCCGTTGCCAAGCGCGTCCATCGCCTCCTGCAGTTCCTGGGCCTCGCGTGCCTTGATCGCCTCGCGCTCGCGCCGTTCGCGGTCGGTAAGATTGCGGCTTTCCTCAGCCTCCGCGGCAAGTCGCCGGTTCTCCAGCCCCGCGTCGCGGAACACCTCGACCGCGCGCGCCATCTCGCCGATCTCGTCGCGGCGGGCGATCGAGGGGATGTCGACGCCGAGATTGCCGCCGGCCAGATCGGACATGACCCGGGTCAGGCCCTGGATCGGCCTGGCGACGCGTCCCACGACGACCCAGAAGGCGACGGCGCCGAGCAGCGTGGCGACACCGAGCACGACCAGGCTCAGAATGACGTTCCAGCGGCCTTCGTCCTCGACCTTGAGCGTATAGTCCGAGGTGGCGTCGCCGATCGAGCCTGATAGTGCAAGGAGGCTGTCGATGCCCTTCGTGGCCGCGGCGATCCACTGCTCGGTGTTGACAGGGTAGGGCAGACCCTTGCTGCCGGCCGCATACACGCTGTCGCGGACGCCCTGATAGGCGCCGAAGAACTCGGCGCGCGCCGCGGCGACTGCCGGCAGCACCAGCGGATTGGCGGATTCGCGTGCCGCGTAGCCTTCGACCATGCTCCAGGCCTGTTCGAGCCTGCCACGGAATTCGGCGAGACGGGACAACGTTGCGGAATCGATATTGGCGCTGCGAGCGATGAGGCCGCCGATCGTCGCGCGCTCGCGTCCGGCATACTCGCTCATGACCCAGGTCGAGTGCTTGAGGTCGAGCATGATCTGCGTGCGCGCCAGCGCCGAGGCGGGGATGACCTGGGCGGCGGTGCGCAGCTGCTGCGACGACATGATCAGGGCGGTGGCGGTGGGGACCCACTTTCCGGCGATGCCTGCGTCGCGCTCGAGCCCGCCCAGAGCCAGCTGTGCGTCGACGTCGCGGCGCAGCGCGACGACGGCGTCGTGATCCGCACGGACCTTGGCGAGGAGGGCGGTGCGGCCGTTGAAGTCCGCCTGCGCCTCGATCGCATCCAGGGCGCCGGCGAGCGCGCCGTCGGCCTTCCGCCGGAGTTCGGCGATCTGCGACCTGATCTGCTCGTCGATCGCCGAAGTGCCAGCG
The DNA here is from genome assembly GCA_905339215.1 of Rhizobiaceae bacterium. GTDB lineage: Bacteria > Pseudomonadota > Alphaproteobacteria > Rhizobiales > Rhizobiaceae > DUSC01. The sequence continues at coordinate 101,691 of CAJPFN010000021.1, read as the reverse complement.
AGCGCGGCATTGGTGACGCCGCGTTCGGCCGCCAGGCTGCCGGCGCTGTCGAGGAACAGGTTGCCGATGTCGTTGTTGGAACGCATGGCCTGCGCCGCCGTCATCTGCGTCCAGGCCGAATTCAGATTGAGCGCGGCAAGGCTCAAGAGGCCGACGACGAACAGCGAGAGGATGACGAGCAGGCTCGTCCTGACGCTCATGGAGAAACGGCCGGACGCGGCCGGGCGATCGGTTCGCGACGATCCCGCCGCGGCTTCTGTTCTATGTGCGTGCATGGCTGAAAACCCCCAAAATTTCTCGAGCGGCTGCAAAGCGAAACGAAACAACGCGCGGTGCCCGGCGCCCCAGCAGCGCCGGCGTCATCAGTCGTCAGTTCAGGTTCAGACGGAAAGGGAAGGCCTAGAGCGTGTCGAAGCGGGCGACCAGGCCACGGAACATCGTCATCCCCTCTTATGAACGATTTCGTATGAACGTTAGCGTAAATTGTATTGGTTAACGCCGCACTAACCATGCCGCCAATTGCACTATTCTTGAGCGTTCCATGGCGAACGGCAGTCACCGCCCCGGAAACGAACGCGGAAGACGCCTTCCGACCTACTGGCGCGGTGCCTCAGGAGATGACGGCCAGAACCAGCCACAGCGCGGCCGCCGATTGCCAGGCGAAAGCGGCGGTGGGTCGGAGCCGAGCGGTGGCGCGCCACACCGAGGTAAAGAGAAAGACGTTCCACGGGACCGGCGCGAAGTGGATGGCCACGGCAAGCGGCGCCGGCGCGTCGAGCGCGAGGAGAAGGACCGCCGTGAGCGTCGCCGCAATGTTGACCGTCGTCCCGACGATGACCATGTCGCGCCAGAAGAGCGTGGCAAGCGGCAACTGGCCGTTCCATCGCGACCGGAAGTATGCCGCCATGCCTCCCGGAGGCGCGGCTTCCCTCGGAGGCGGTTCATCCTGGGTCATGCGTGTTCGTCTCGCCAACCTGTTGGTCGCGGCCGGACGCCTCCTGCGCAAGAGAAAGGCCGCCACCGCATGTCAGACCATGCGCGAAGCGGCCTTGTACAGAGCAAACCCGAGCGTTTTGTGGGACTTCGCTGGAGATTTCGCTCCCGGCGACGTCGTCTACCGGCGGCGAAGCGCGGCGACGGCGAAATGGACGTCGCCCGCCGGGCAACGGCCATTGCGGCTCGACGCCTCTAGCTGGCGAGCGAGGCGCGGACGATCGCCGCACCGTCGGCCATCGACTTCATCTTGCCGAAGGCGACGTCGCGCGGCAGGTACTTCAGGCCGCAATCAGGCGCGATGACCAGACGTTCCGCAGGTACGTAGGGCAGGGCGCGGCGGATGCGGGCCGCCACGGTGTCGGGCGTCTCCACCTCGTGCGTCGACAGGTCGAGAACCCCGAGGATGATGGTCTTGTCCGGGAGGTTCGCGAGGACCGAGCAGTCGAGACTGGACTGCGCCGTCTCGATGGAGACGGCCCCGCACGAGCAGCCGGCGAGTTCCGGCAGGAACGAATAGCCCGAGGGCCGCTCGTGGATGATCGCGGCATAGCCGAAGCAGATATGCACCGCCGTCGGCCCCTCGATGCCGTCCAGCGCCCGGTTGAGCGCCTTGAGCCCGTAGGCGCGCGCCTTCACGGGGCGCGCCTGCATGTAGGGCTCGTCGATCTGGACGATGTCGGCGCCGGCGGCGAAGAGATCGCGGATCTCGGCGTTGACCGCCTCGGCATAGTCCATGGCGAGGGCTTCCTCGCTCTCGTAGAAGTCGTTCTGCGCCTGCTGCGACATGGTGAAGGGACCGGGCACGGTGATCTTGATCGTGCGGTCGGTGTTGGCGCGCAGGAACTGCACGTCGCGCACCTCGACGGGATGTTTGCGGCGCACCCTGCCGACGACGCGCGGCACCGGATTCGGATGGCCCGAGCGGTCGAGCGCCGAACCGGGATTGTCGATGTCGACGCCTTCGAGAGCCGTGGCGAAGCGGTTGGAATAGCTCTCCCGCCGCATTTCGCCGTCGGTGACGATGTCGAGGCCGGCGCGTTCCTGGTCGCGGATGGCGAGGAGCGTCGCGTCGTCCTGGGCCTCGTCGAGCCATTCCGGCGCGATCCGCCACAGTTCCCGGGCGCGAACCCGGGGCGGGAAGCGCCCGGCGAGCTTCTTGCGGTCGATCAGCCATTCGGGCTGCGGATAGGAGCCGACCAGCGATGTCGGCAGCAGCGGCAATGTCCTGGCCATTTTTTCCTCCCGCCTCAGGCCCTGAACAGGTCGCGCGGCACGCCGGCGGCCTGGAACAGGTAGTCGCGGCTTGCCTCCAGCTCGCCGCGGAGCCTGGCGATATCGGCGTCGAGCAACTTGCCCTTCCACTTGCGAACCTTGCCCGCGACCATCACCGTGTCGACGTTGGAGCGCTCCATCAGCGTGACGACGGCGCCGGGCACGTGGTTCAGCGGCGTCACATTGATCGCGCCGGCGTCGAGCAGGACGATGTCGGCCTCCTTGCCGGGCGTCAGGCTGCCCGTCTTGCGATCGAGTTTCAGACCCTTCGCGCCCTCCAGAGTAGCGAAGCGGATGACGTCGCGCGAGGTGAGCAGCGCCGGAAGATCCTTCTCCCCGGCCAGTGCCCTCTCGTTGACGAAGGCGCGCTGCAGGGTCATCGCCGAGCGCATCTGGGTGAACGGGTCGGCCGTCATGGTGCATTCAACGTCGGAGGACAGCGACGGCTGCATGCCGAGGTCGAGCGCCTTCTGGATCGGCGGCATGCCGTGGCGCATTTGCATCTCGATCGGGACGGCGAGGGAGACGTGCGATCCAGCATCCGCGGCCTTCTTCCAGGCCATGTCGCTCATGCCGGTCATGTGGATGAAGATGTTGTCGGGGCCGAACATGCCGGCTTCCGCAAGCTGGTCGAACGTCGGCCGCATGCCGAAGGTGCCGACGACGTGGAGCGCCACGGGGATGGCGAGTTCGCGGCCGATCTTCCAGGAGTTCTCGTAGCCGGGAATGTAGATTTCGCCGCCCATCACCATGGTGAGCAGCTGATCGTCGGAGGAGAAGTGCGTCGACTTCAGCCGGCGCGCGTCGTCGGGATACTTTGCCTTGTCGCCCCAGCCTTCGAAGTAACCGAAGACGGACCGGCGGCCGGCATCCTTCAGCGCCTGGACGACGGCGTCGGAATGCTCGGGCGAATGATGGATCTGCGACACGTCCATGACGGTCGTGACGCCGGCGTCGAGCTGGGCGAGCGAACCGAACAGCTCGTTGATGTAGACGTCCTCAGGCCGGTAGACCATCGAGAACTTCTGCAGGATGTACTCGTAGTAGTTGATGGCGTTGGCCGGCACGCCGTCATTGACCAGGATGCCGTCGGCGAGGAAGCTGCGCAGTGCCGTCTCGAACTGGTGGTGGTGCGTGTCGATGAAGCCGGGCATGACCACCAGGCCTGCAGCCTCAATGATTTCGGCGCCGCTCGCGTCTAGGTTCGGGCCGACCGCCTCAATCAGCCTGCCGTTGACGAGCACGTCGGCCTTTTCGAAATCGCCGACCGCCGGATCCATCGAGAGCACGTGTCCGCCGCGGATGAGTACGCGCCGGCCTTCCGCACCGGTTCCGGCCGGCGCCTCCTGCGCGTGCGCGGCGCTGGCGATGAACCCTGACGCGGCCGCCGCCGCGCCGACGAGCATCGTCGTCTTCAGGAAGTCGCGGCGCGACTCGCCCTTGCCGGGCTCAAGCCCAGACCCGCAGTAGATGCACATGATTTCTCCTCCCAAAGAAACAGTGGTCCAGGCCTCGAAGAATAACCGTCGGCGACCCAGGTTTTCGCTTAGCGAAAATATTTTCGGAATTAAGCTAACGCTGCATCGGCCGCGCTGTCAACCGCCTTCACTCTGCCGTCGGCGACCTGCCGATTTTCCCAGAAAGATCAGTGTCACGGCAGGCTCGGACAGTGCCGAGCGTGGGCCGGTGGGCAGCGAATACCCGCGGCAACGGGCGGCGGCGGACCAAACGGGGACGGACTAAGGGCGGGCTATCGCGTGCCGATGATCGACTCGAGCACCGGATAGCGCGACAGGGTCTGCGAAATGCGCGCTGCCGAGAGGCGCAGCTCCTGCAGTCGCTTGGCGACGAGGTCCTCGGCAGTGACGACGCCGCTGTAGCCGGACGAGTTGAGCGCGGCGATCGTGCGGCCCGAGGCCCCGCGGATCGGCACGGCCAGGGCGGTGATGCCGTAGTCGAGCTGGTCGACGGTGGTGGCGTAGTTCTTCTCGCGCACGTCCTCGACGAGGGCGCGGATCTCCTTCTTGTCGACGACGGTCATGCGCGTGAGCTTCACCGGCTCGACCTCGCGCAGATAGCGGTCGAATTCGGCGTCCGGCAGCCCGGCGAGAAGCACGCGGCCGAGCGAAGTGGCGTGGGCCGGGTAGCGGGCGCCGACGACCGCGGTCGGCCGGCGGGCGCGCTGTTCCGAATAGTGGGCGATGTAGATGACGTCGTGGCCTTCCAGGGTCGCCACCGAGGAGGCGTCGCCGAAGGTGCCGACGAGGCGGCGCAGTTCCGGCTGCAGCACCTCGTCGACGCGCGCCGAGAAATAGAAGGCCGAGCCGAGGCTCATCACCTTCGGCCTCAGATGGAAGCGCTTGCTCGTCTGGCCGACATAGCCCATGGCCTGCAGCGTGAGCAGGCTGCGCCGCGCCGCCGCCGGGCTGAGGCCCACCCGGCGGGCGACGTCGCTCAGGGTCATCTCGGGATGCTGCGAATCGAAGCTCTCGAGGATGAGCAGACCCTTGGCGAGCGCCTCGACGAATTCGGCCGGGCGCGCACTCTCCAGATTGTCTTCGAGCATCAGGAATTCCCCAACCGGCGGCCGATCAACCTTCCGGCGCCAGCACGAAGTCGAACCTTAGCATGGCGTCCGGTTTGCGCTCCAGCGGCGGATTGCCCGCCTTGTCGGCCTTGTAGGGCTCGACCCTGGTGAGAAGCGACCGCCGCACGCCGAAGACGGCGTCGTTGTCCACATATTCGGTATTCTCGAAGAAGAGCTCCGTGACGATGGCGCGCATGCCTTTGGCACGGATCATGTAGTGGAGATGCGCCGGTCGCCAGGCGTGGCGGTCGCCGGCGCGCAGCAGGTCGCCGACCGGGCCGTCGTAGGGCACCGTATAAGGCTTCGGCAGCACGGTCGTGTAGTAATAGCGGCCGTCCTTGTCCGTCTCGAAGATGCCGCGCAGGTCGTACTTGTCCTGGCCCGACTCCTGGATCGGGTAGGTGCCGGTGCCGTCGGCCTGCCAGGTGTCGACGACAGCGCCGGGCAGCGGGTGGCCGAGCGTGTCGCGCACGATGCCGTAGGCGAGGACCGAAACGCCCTCGCGCGGGCCGGCGAGATCGGCACCGAGCGCCTTCTTTGGCGCGTTCTCCAGGTAGAACGGGCCGAGATTGCTGCCCTCGGTGGCGCCGCCGCGCGTGTTGATCATGTCGACCAGCGCCGACCATCCCAGCACGTCGGAGAGCAGGATAAACTCGTGCCGGTCCGGCGTGGAGATCTGCCCGCAATCGTAGAGGAACATCAGGACGCGCATCCACTCCTCGTGGGTCAGGTTGGTCTCGCGCGTGTAGTCGTGAAGATGGTCGATCAGGGTCTCGAGCAGGAACTTGAACCGTGAGCCCTCCTCGCTGCGGAAGCTCTTCTTCACCGCCTCGGTGATCGTGAACTGGTTGATGTCGCGCATCCCTTTTCCTCCCTGGCGCCGCCGCGCTTTCCGGACCCGTCGTCCGATGTCGTGCGATCGAGCCTTGACACAAAGGTAAAGGCAGTCATAATTTCCGACAAGAGAAAAAAAATTCGCTTAGCGAAAAATCGGTAGGGGCGAGACAGGGAAGAGCATGCGCATCGGCAAACAGGACGGCGCGTTTACCGCCATCGCGACATCCGACGCCCACTCGATCACGATCCGGGGCTTCGATCTGTGCCGCGACTTGATCGGCCGGATCGACTTCACGGACTACTTCTGGCTGCTCGTGCTCGGCGAGAAGCCGACGGTCCTACAGCGCGACGTCACCAATGCCTGTCTCGTGGCGATCGCCGAGCACGGGCTGGTGCCCAGCGTGCAGGCAGCGCGCATGACCCTCGCCGCCGCCCCCGAGGCATGGCAGGGCGCCATGTCGGCCGGCCTGCTCGGCATGGGCACGGTGGTGGCGGGCAGTTCCGAGACAGCCGGCCGCTTCATCGTCGAGATCCTCGAGGCGAGCCGGCGGCCGGGCGCCGATCTCGAAGGTGCGGTTAGGGCCGCCCTCGACGACCTCAAGGCGCGGCGCGGCAAGGTACCCGGCCTCGGCCATCCGCAGCACAGCGAGGGTGACCCGCGCGCCAACGTCCTCCTTGCCTTCGCCGACCAGCGCGGCGTCTCCGGCGAGGCGGTGGCCTGCCTGCGCGCGCTGGGGCGCATCGCGCCGGAGGTGATGAAGCGGCCGCTGCCGATCAACGTCTCGGGCGCAATCCCGGCGCTGATGCTCGATGCAGGCTGGCCGATCGAGGCGATGAAGGGCATCCCGCTGCTGGCGCGCGCGGCCGGCCTCGTCGCCCATCTCTACGAGGAATCGCAGCGCTCGATCGGCTTCATCCTGTCGCACAAGGCCGACCTCGCCATCGCCTATGACGGCCCGGCCGCCGCGGACGAGGCGGGGTGACGCCATGACCAAGATTCTCAAGGACTTCCGCGTCATCGAGATGGGGACGTACATCACCGGGCCGGCGGCGGGTATGCACCTCGCCGATCTCGGCGCCGATGTGATCAAGGTGGAGAGGCCTGAGACGGGCGACCCCTTCCGCACCTTCAAGGGCGGGCTCTATTCGCCGCACTTCCAGACTTACAACCGCAACAAGCGTTCGATCGCACTGGACACGGCGAAGCCGGGCGACCGCGCCGTGTTCCACGACCTGATCCGCGGCGCCGACGTGTTCATCCAGAATTTCCGCCCCGGCGTGGCGGAGAAGCTTGGCGCCGGCGCCGACGAACTCGGCCGCATCAATGGCGGCCTCGTCTATTGCGCCATCTCCGGGTTCGGCCAGACCGGCCCGTCGCGCGACCGCCCCGCCTACGACACGGTGGCGCAGGCGGCGAGCGCCTATCTTCGCCTGCTCACGCCGCCGGCCAACCCGCGCGTAATCGGGCCGGCGATCGCCGACGCCGTGACCGGGCACTATGCCGCGCTCGGCATCGTCGCCGCCCTGCTCGAACGCACCAAGACCGGCAGGGGCCGCCGCCTCGACATCTCGATGCTCGAGGCGATGTGCCACTTCAACCTCGACAGCTTCACCCACTACTTCTCCGTCGGCGAGGTGATGGGGCCGCTCAGCCGGCCGATGGTGTCGCAGTCCTACACCTTCGCCTGTTCCGACGGGAAATGGATCGCCATCCACCTGTCGTCGCCGCCGAAATTCTGGGAAGGGCTGGTGACGGCCGTCGGCATGCCCGGACTGCTTTCCGATCCGCGCTTCGCCGAGCGGTCGGCGCGCATCCAGAACCAGCAGGCACTGATCGACGTCCTGACCCCCGTGTTTGCGACAAAGTCGCGCCAGGCCTGGTGTGACGCGTTGCTGGCGAACGAGGTGCCGCACTCGCCGGCCTACGATTCCGACGAGGCGCTGGAAGATCCGCAGGCCAGGCACCTGCACATTGCGGTGGAGGCGGAGCACCCACAGATGGGGCCGTTCAAGACGGTGAGGCCGCCCTACAGCTTCGACGGCGAACCGGATCTTTCCGTGCTGCCACCGCCGACACTGGACGAGCACGGCGCCGAGATCCGCGAGGAACTCAAACGGCGCAAGACGGGCTGAGAACCGGGAGGGAGAGGCCAGATGGTATCCCGGTCGAGATCGTGATGAAGGCGAGCGGCAGCATGCCGAATAAGAAATCTGAAGGGAGGAACTGAGATGAACAAGTTTATCGGAATGCTCCTTGCGGGAGCGCTTACCCTACCGACCGCCGCGCTGGCGGCGGAAGAGATCGAACTGACCGTGGCGTCGAGCCATCCGCTGGCCATTCCGTGGGTCGGCATGATCAAGTCGCACTTCATGGCGGAAACCGACCGCCTGCTCGCCGAAAAGGGCAACTACACGATCAAGTGGAACGAGGCCTTCGGCGGATCCTTGTACAAGGCCAACGCCACGCTGACCTCGGTGCAGGAAGGCGTCACCGACATCGGCTGGGTGTTCTCCTTCCTCGAAGGCGCCAAGCTGCCGCTCAGCCAGGCTTCGACCTACGCGCCGTTCTCGACCGCCAATCCGCCGGTGCAGCTCAAGGTGATGTGGGACCTGCTGGAGAACAACGAGGCGTTCAGGAACGAGTGGGAGCAGTACGGCATCAAGGTCCTCGGCCTGACCGGAACCGACGACTACGACATCTATACCAAGAAGCAGATCACCGGCCTTGCCGACCTCAACGGCATGAAACTCTCGGCACCGGGCGTGCTCGGACAGTGGCTGCGCGGCACCGGTGCGAACGCCGTCGACGGCTCCCTGCCGACCTTCTATACCGACATCCAGACCGGCGTCTCGGACGGCGTGCTGTCGCTGGCCCTCGGCGTGCTGCCGGCCAAGCTCTACGAGGTCGCGCCCTACATCACCCGCGTACGCATCGGCACGGCCTTCTCGGGCGCGGTCGCCATCAACAAGGACAGCTGGGATGGCCTGCCGGAAGAGGTGCAGCAGGCGATGATTGCGGCGGGGAAGTTCTATACCGACGCTCACTCCAAGGACCTACTGGAGCGGCATGAGGCGGCGTTCGCCAAGATGGTCGAGCTCGGCGCAGGGCAGAACCCGCCGGTGACGATTTCCGAGCTTCCCGACGGCGACCGGCAGAAGTGGGTCGACGGCCTGCCCGACATCGCCGGCGAGTGGGCCGCCGCCGCCGAAGCAAAGGGACTGCCCGGCAAGGCCTTCATGAAGGCCTACCTGGACGGACTGCGCGCAGCCGGCGAGAAGCCGGCCCGCGACTGGGACAAGGACATGTAGGACCACAGGGCAGGGGGCGGCCATGCAATCCCAGGTCGAGGACGCAGGAGCGGTAACGCCTCCGCCCGGCGCGGCTGGCCGGATGCGCTTCTGGGACAGGGGCGTCGACGGCCTGGCGGCGCTCGGCACCGTGATGATCGTCATCTTGATGGCTATCATCGTCGCCGACGTCCTTGCCCGAAACCTGATGGGCGCCTCGCTGCCGCTGATCGCCGAGCTCGGTGCGCTGACGGTCGTGTTGATCGTCTTCCTCCAGCTCGGAACAGCTGTCCGCAATGACCGGCTGGCACGGACGGAGTTCCTGCTCGACGCGCTCGCGGCCGGTCGGCCGCGCGCCGCGGAGATGCTGCGTGCCGTCTGGGACCTCTGCGGCGCGGCGATCTGCGCAGGGATCGCCTGGGCGAGTTGGGGCATCCTCCGACGCGACTTCGAACACAGCGAGTTCATCGGCGTGACCGGCGTCCTGACCATGCCGACATCCCCCTTCCGGCTGCTGATCCTCGTCGGCGCCGTGGTGGCGGCCGTACAGTTCGTCATCGTGGCCGTCGGGCGGCTCTGGCCCAGGCCGCGCAAGGGAGACACCGCGCGATGACCGGCATCGAGATCGGCGTCGCCGCCATTGCCGTCCTTCTCCTCCTGATCATGCTCGGCATGCCGATCGGCGTGGCGCTGATGGTCTCCTCCTTCGGCGGGGTCGCCCTGATCCGCAACGAAACGGTCGCCTTGCGCATGCTGGGCTCCGTGGCGAACGACAGCCTCGAGGAGTATCTCTTCGCCATCGTGCCGCTCTTCGTCTTGATGGGCCTGCTGGTCACGGTATCAGGGGTGGGAAAGGACACGTTCGACGTCTTCGAGCGCGCTCTCAGGCGGGTAAGGGCTGGGCTCGGCATCGCCACCGTGTTCGCCAACGCCGTGTTCGCCTCGATCACGGGCATTTCCGTGGCCTCGGCTTCGGTGTTCTCGCGCATCGCCGTTCCCGAGATGGTGAGGCACGGCTACACGCGGAAGTTCGCCACCGGCGTCGTCGCCGGAAGTTCCGTCCTCGGCATGCTCATCCCGCCGTCGCTCCTGATGGTCGTCTATGCCGTGCTCGCCGAGGAATCGGTCGGCCGCATGTTCCTGTCGGGCGTCGGCCCGGGGCTCCTGCTGTCGGTTCTCTTTGCCGTCACAATCCTCGTCATGGCCTGGTGGCGTCCGGCCTCGGTATTCGAACGGCAGTCGGCCGTCGACGACGTGCCTTCATTCGGAATCCTGGGTTTCGTGCGCAAGGGCGCGCCGATCGTCATGCTTGTGACGCTCGTGCTCGGCGGACTCTATGGCGGCTTCCTCAATCCGACGGAGGCCGGCGCAATCGGGGCGCTGGGCGCGCTCGGCATCGCGCTGCAGAGGCGTTCGCTGACGCGTTCGACGTTCTGGATGCTGCTCGTCGAGACCGGCCAGATCACGGTGTCGGTGCTGTTCCTGATCGTTGCGGCGACCTTCTTCAGCCGCATGCTCGCCATGTCCGGACTGCCGACCGCGCTGGCGCAGTTCCTGATCAACGAATCGATCGGTGCCTACGGCTTCCTCATCGTCTTTCTGCTGCTGGTCATCGTCATGGGATGCTTCGTCGATTCCATCTCGATCATGCTGATCCTGCTGCCGATCGCGCTTCCGGTCGCAGATGCCGCCGGCTTCGACATGATCTGGTTCGGCGTGATGACCGTCGTGGCGGTGGAAATCGGCCTGCTGACGCCGCCTTTCGGCCTTTCCGTCTACACCATCAAGTCGGCCATCAACGACCGCACGCTCAAGGTGGGCGACATCTTCCGGGGCGCGATGCCGTTCGTCGGCGCGATGGTGCTGTGCCTGGTCATCCTGACGATCTTCCCGCAGATCGCCACATTTCTTTCGAGGCTCTGAACATGCCGACCATTCTTTGCCTTTCCGGCAGCCTCCGCGCCGCGTCGTCGTCGAAGGCGGTCGTCGAGGCGATTCGCCTGAAGCTCGCGGCAGAGGCGGAGTTCTCGACCTTCGACATCGCCTCGCTGCCGCACTACAACGCCGACCTCGATCCGCTGCCGCAGACGGTGGTCGCACTGAAGGCGGCGATCGCCGACGCCGACGGGCTGATCATCGTCACGCCGGAATACAACTACTCGGTGCCTGGTGTGCTGAAGAACGCCATCGATTGGGCGTCGCGCCCCGGCTACGCCTCGGTGATGAAGGGAAAGCCAGTGTTCATCGCCTCGGTATCCGGTGGCGCGCTGGGTGGGGTCAGGGCGCAGGCTCACCTGAAGAACGTGCTCGGCGCAGTGCTGGCGCAGACCTTCGTCTGGCAGGAGGTGGCGATCACCCACGCCAACACGAAGACCAAGGACGGCGTGCTCGCCGATGAGGCGACCGAAACCTTCCTCTTCGAGGCACTGCGAGCCTTTTTCGCCACGCTCTGAAGGCCGGACCATACGCCCGCCCCCGGAGGGCGACGACAGGCGGCAACGCCTTACGCAGAAAGCCGTTTCAAGTCCCGCACACGATCCGCGGGCTGCGAGCCGCGCGGTGCGGAGGCGCCGTCAGGCCATGCCCAGCGCGGCCTTGTAGAGGTCGAGGATCGTCTCCTCCTCCTGCCGCTCGGCCTGGTCCTTCTTGCGCAGGCGCACGATCGTGCGGATCGCCTTGGTGTCGAAGCCGGTTCCCTTGGCCTCGGCATAGACGTCCTTGATGTCGTCGGCGATCGTCTTCTTCTCTTCCTCGAGCCGCTCGATGCGCTCGATCAGGGCGCGCAGCTGGCCGGCGGCAACGGTCTGGCTGTTCTCGGTGATCTCGTCGGCCATCGGGGAATCTCCTGAAAAAAGGCGGGGCGGCGACTCGGGTGCCGCCGGATCGGCGCTTCGATGCCCGATGCGATCCGGAGGGTCAAGACGTCAAGACGACTGCGCTGCGCCTGCAAGACCGACCGCGGCGGCGGAGCAGTCTCAGCTGTCGGTGACGATCTTCACCTTGTCGCCGGCCGACACACTGGCGCCCGGCGGGAGCGCGTTGAGGACCCTGAACAGGTCCAGCTTGCGGTCGACGCCGACCATCGTGGCGGCCAGCGAACCGACCGTGTCGCCGGGCTTCACCGTGACGATGCGCAGGCGCAGCGGCTTCAGGGACGCCTTCTCGGAGGCGTTGAGCAGGCGGAAGCTGCCGGCGACGGAGCGGGCGACCGGATCGAGGTCGGCGCTGGCCGCCGGAGCCGCGGTGAGCAGCCGGTAGACCTGGCCGCCGGCGCGCACGACGGTGATGTCGAACTGCCAGCCCTCGGCGCGCGCCCGCGCGGTGGCCGCCTCGCTGCCGTTGATCCGGTCAGTGCGCACGCTCGACGGATCGAGCCCGGCCACCCAGCCGGAACGGATGTAGGCGTCGAGCGAAACGCTCGGGCTGAGCGCGACGCCATCGAAGCGGATCGCGATCTCGCCAGGACCGGTTGCGGTGACAGCCGCAGCCGAGTTGTCGATGACGAAGCCCGCGGGAACCGTAAAGGAAACGCCCAGCCGCGGGTGCAGAAAAGTATTGCCGCGGATGAAGCCTTCCTCTGGCGTATCGCCGAACAGCAGGCCGTCGATGCCGGCGAGGAAGGCATCGCGGTCGCGTAGGCCCGTTCCCGGCGTGCCGAGTGCGCGTGCATGGCGTTGGGCGAGCTCGATTCGTTGAGGGGCGTTGGGATGGCTGGCGAGGAAGTCGAGGCTGGCGTCCGAGGCGCCGGTGACGCTGCGCAGGTCGCTATAGGAGGCCATCGACTGCAGGAAGCGCGCCGCGGCAAACGAATCGTAACCGGAACGCGCGCTGTGCCTGATGCCGATCGCATCCGCCTCGAGCTCCTGATTGCGCGAGAACTGCGCCAGGCGCAGCTTGCCGCGGACCAGAGCCGCCTTGGCTGCCTGGTTGTCGCCGAGTACGTCGGAGACGACCTTGGTGGCCAGCACCTCCTCGGCTTCCTTCTGCTGGCGCTGGAGGCCGTGATTGGCTGTCACGTGGCCCATCTCGTGGGCGATCACGGCGGCGAGTTCGGCCGAATCATTGGCGAGTGCGAGCAGGCCGCGGGTCACATAGAGATAGCCGCCCGGCAGGGCGAAGGCGTTGACGTTGGGCGAATTCAGGATGGTGATGCGGTAGGTCTGCGCGGGATTGTCGGATTCGATCGTGAGGTTGCCGACGACCTTCGCTACCATGCGCTCGAGCTTGGGGTCCGAGTACTCGCCGCCATAGGTGGCGAGGATGCGCGGATGCTGACCCTTGGCGAGCTCGGCAAGGCGGTCGTTGCGACTGACCGAATCGACGGTGACCGGATTGTCGGACGGCTGGAATGCGTTTTCGCTGAGCGGGCCGGAGCCGATCATCGTGCAGCCGGCCAGCATGACGGTGAGCGCCAGCGATGCGGCAATGCGAAGTTCTCGCATGCCGGGAGGCGACACGACGGCGCTGGTCAGGCTGGAACGCAGAAGAAGATCCTTTCGCTGCTCGCTCGCGGGCGGGAACCTATGGGCCGACGACGCAAGAACAAACCCAGCGGACAATTCCCAGCATTTCACGCCGGCCACGGCAAGGACAATGACGCTGAATTATGTCGGCTTCCGGGCAATTCCGCGTGACCGGTCCGTCTCGTACGCTTCCCCCATATAGCGCAGGAAGGCTTCCGGACCAGCGCCGCCAAAGAAATCAGCCGCCGTGCCGCGGGCGGTGACCCGCCCGTCCTCGAGAAAGAGGACGTCTCCGGCGATGCGCCTTGCGTCTTCCGGCTGATGCGTGACCATGAGGACGGTCAGGCCCCGCTCGGCCTCGAGGCCGGCGACGAGATCGAGCATCTCGTCGCGGAGCGCCGGTCCGAGCGAGGCGAACGGCTCGTCGAGGAGCAGCACCGGGCGGTTGCGGACGAGGACGCGCGCCAGAGCCACGCGCTGGCGCTCGCCGCCGGAGAGTTCACGCGGAAGGCGGCTCTCCTTGCCGGCGAGGCCGGTGCGGGCGAGCGACAGAGCGACCGATTCGCGGTCCGCGGCCGAGAGCTTCAGCCCCGGCGAGATGCCCAGCCCCACATTGTCGGCGACGGTCAGGTGGGCAAAGAGGTTGTTTTCCTGGAAGACCATCGACACCGGTCGTTCGGCGGGCGCCAGCGCGGTCACGTCGCGGCCGCCGACGAGAATGCGGCCGGTGGAGGGCGTCTCGAAGCCGGCAACGAGGTTGAGAAGAGTCGATTTCCCCGAGCCGCTCGGCCCCATGACCGCGGTGATGGCGCCGGCGCGGGCCGAACAGTCGAACTGCATCGACATGTCCGGACCGTAGGAAAAGGTGACACGATCGAGCCTGACGCCGGCATCGTCCCCTCCGGCTTCGCCTCTCGTGGTGACGTTCATTCCGGTGTCCTTCCGAGCCGGTCGGCCGCCAGCATCAGCGACAGGCAAAGGGCGCCCAGCAGCAGCGCCAGGCCGGCGGCGTCGGCGGTGCGGTAGCTGCCCATGCGCTGGTAGACGAGATAGGGAAGAGTCTGTACGGCGTCGGAGCCGAACAGCGCGATGACGCCGAGGTCGCCCAGCGACAACGCCATGGCGAAGGCAAGACCCGTTGCCAGCGGGCGGCGCAGCACAGGCCAGTCGACCAGGCGGAAACGGTTCCAGCCGTGTATGCCGAGCCCGGCGCAGAGCCGTTCATGGCGCTCGCTTGCCGCGTCATAGGCCGGCCGGATGGCGCGGACGGCGAAAGGCATCGCCATGACGGCGTTGACGGCGACGACCATGACGGGCGCGGCGGCGAAAACGTCGATACCGCGGCGCAGGAGCAGGAACCAGCCGGCGCCGATGACGATCGGCGGCACGACGAGGACGAGGCTCGGGCCGGCATCGAGCAGACGTTCGTAGGGGCCCGGGCGGACGGCGCGCCGGCGGAGCTGGATGCCGCGCCGCGCCGCCACCAGCGAAAGCGACAGCGGCACGGCAACAAACGCCGACAGGCCGGAGAGGACGAGGCTGGTCGCCACCGCGCGGCGCACCGACGCCTCCCCGGCAAGCCGCCCGAGGTCGGCGGCGAGGCCGGAAACGACGGTCGCCGCCATCGGTGCCAGGACGAAGACGGCGGCGAGGAGGATGATCAGGCCGTTGGCGAAGGCCTCGGCCCGGCCGACGCCGAGATAGCGGCGGCGCGAGACGGCGATGGCGGCCTCCCCGGTCACCGCCATGCCGAAGCGCGACAGCGCGACGACGACAGCCGCGGTCAGCGCCACCTGCAGGAGCGTCAGCACGACCGCGCGCGGCGGGTCGAAGTCGAAGCGCAACGCCTGGTAGATCGCCACCTCGAGCGTCGTGGCGCCGGGCCCGCCGCCGAGCGTCAGCACCAGCGTGAAGGAGGTGACGCAGAGCATGAAGACCAGACCGGCAGTGCCGGGCAGTGCCGCGCGCAGCACCGGCCATTCGACAAGGCGGAAGGTCGCCGCCGGGCGCATGCCGAGCTGGCTCGCCAGCCGCCAATGGTCGGCCGGCACCGTGTCCAGCGCCTCGAGGAAGAGGCGCGTCGCCAGCGGCAGGTTGAAGAACGCATGGGCGACGAGGATGCCCGTCAGCCCGTAGATGCCGGGCCAGGTTCCGCCGCCGGCCGCGTCGATGACGTCCGCGGCGAAGCCGGCACGGCCATAGAACGCAAGCAGGCCGAGCGCGGCCACGATCGCCGGCAGGCCGAGCGGCACGGCGAACAGGCGCAGCAGCCAGGCGCGACCGGGAAAGGATGGATGCCGCGACAGGGCGCGGGCGACGGCGATGGCGGGCAGGATGGAAAGAAGCGTGGAAAGCCCTGCCTGCCAGAGCGTGAAGCGGGCGACGCGCAGCATGTAGTCGTCGAAGGCAGCGGCGAGGTCGGATGGTGCACCCTCGTGCAGCAGGCCGAAGAACGCGCCGCCGACGAGGAACGCGACGGCCGCGAGCGCGGCGGCGCCGGCGATCGCTCGCCAGTCGCGCGATCGCGCGGAAGACGCGGCCGTCACCGCCACCTCCTCCCGGTCAGTCTGTCGCCGATCGGCTGCCGATGCGTCATGCGGCATTCTTCGCAGGCTTCGCCGCCGAAGCAAGGCGCCCGCAGGCGCCCTGCCTCCGCCGGTCGCCTACTTGCTCATCGCCGAAAGCCACTCGTCGACCCAGGCCTTGCGGTTCGTCGCCACCTCATCGGCCGGCAGGAGGAGCGATTTCGCCGGTTTGACCAGGCGGTCGAAGGCGGGGTTGAGCGGCTTGTCCGTCCTGCCGGCCGGGAACATCCAGTTGGTCTCGGGAATGACGTCCTGAAACTCCGGTCCGGTCATGAAGGCGAGGAAGTCGCGCGTCAGCGGATTTCCGGCGCCGACGGTCGTCGCCGCCGCCACCTCGATCTGCAGATAGTGACCCTCGGCGAACGCGGCCGCCTGATAGCGCTCGGTGCTCTCGGCGATCATGTGGTAGGCGGGCGAGGTCGTGTAAGAGAGCACCATCGGCGCCTCGCCGCTGGTGAACAAGCCATAGGCTTCGCTCCAGCCGGGGGTGACCGTGAGCACGCGGTCCTTCAGCTTCGCCCAGGCGTTGCCCGCCTCGTCGCCGTAGACGGCCTTCACCCAGAGCAACAGGCCGAGCCCCGGCGTCGAGCTGCGCGGATCCTGGATGACGATCTTGTGCCGGGCATCGCCCTCGACCAGCTCCTTCAGGCTCGACGGCGGGGTGGGAAGCTTCTCCGTATCGTAGACGACGGCGAAATAGCCGTAGTCGTAGGGAAGGAAGACCGGATCGGTCCAGCCGCCGGGGACGACGAGGCCCGCGGGATCGACGCCGTGCGGCACGAACAGTCCGGTTGCCGCCGCCTCTGCAGTCAGATTGGTATCGAGGCCGAGCACGATGTCGGCCTTGGTGTCCTTGCCTTCCAGGCGCACGCGGTTGAGCAGCGCCACGCCGTCGGCGACGGAGATGAATTCGAGGTCGCAGCCGCATTTCGCCTCGAAGGCCTTCTCGACCTGCGGCCCGGGCCCCCACTCGGCGGTGAAGCTCTCGTAGGTGTAGACGGTGAGCTTCTGCCCGGCCGCCGCCGGCAGGGCGGACAAGAGCAGCAGGGAAGACAATAGTGCAAGTCTCGCGCGCATCAGCGCCTCCATGTTTCAAACGTTGAAAGGGAATTGAGGCGCGTTCTGCCGAAGCGTCTAATCCCTCCGCCGGTACGAGCCGGATCAGGTTCAGCGGGTTGGCCGGGTTGCCCCGTTCTGCCTCTCAGCCGGTACGCGAAAGCGCCCGGCACCCCGTTAGAGCAATTTGGAATCTATAGCCGGCGCCCGGCCGGGGCAAGGCCGCGGCAGGCGATTGTTTGCTGCGCGTCGCGCGTCGCGCCTTCCGCTTGCCGCGCTGCCCTGATAGAGGCGGCCCATGAGCCGCTTCCTCATCCTGCTCGGCGGAGACCTCGTGCGAACCCCGCGCCTCGACGCGCAGGCCGCCGGCGCTCGCGTCATCGCCGCCGATTCGGGCATCCGCCATGCGCATGCGCTGGGCGTCGAACCGGAGCTGTGGGTCGGCGACTTCGATTCAGCCGGATCCTCGCTGGAAAGGGCTTTTGCCGGCGTGCCGCGCGAAGTCTTCCCTGCGGGCAAGGACAAGACCGACGGCGAACTCGCCGTCGACGCGGCCCTGTCACGCGGCGCCACCGACCTCGTGCTCGCCGGCGCCTTCGGCGGGCCGCGGGCCGACCACGGGCACCTGAATCTCGCGCTCGCGCTGCGCCTGGCGGAGCGTGGCCTTTCCGTGCTGCTCACCAGCGGGGCGCAGGAAGGCGTGCCGCTGTTGCCGGGTAGAAGCCTGTTCGACTACGCGCCCGGGACGCTGTTCAGCGTGCTCGGCTTCAGCGAGCTTTCCGGCCTGTCGATTGCCGGCGCCACATGGCCGCTCGACAACGTGGCGGTGCCGTTCGGCTCATCGCTGACGATCTCGAACGAGGTCGCGAGCGAACTGGGGGTCGAGCTCGGCACGGGCCGCGCCCTGCTCCTCGCCCATCCCTATCCCGATCCGAACGCATTCTGACATGGCCCCGCCGCTTCTTCGCCTCGACGGTATCGTCCTTTCCTTCGGCGGCACGCCGCTGCTCGACGGCGCCGCGCTGTCCGCTTCGGCCGGCGACAAGATCGCGCTGGTCGGGCGCAACGGCTCGGGCAAATCGACGCTTCTCAAGATTGCTGCCGGGCTGGTCGAGGCGCAGGACGGCGAGTTGTTCCGCCAGCCTTCGGCGACGGTGCGCTACCTGCCGCAGGCACCGGACTTCGACGGCTTCGCTACGGTGCGCGCATATGTCGAGGCGGGGCAGGGACCGGCCGACGACCCGCACCGGGTTACCTATCTGCTCGAGCATCTGGGTCTGACCGGCGACGAGAAACCTGAGACGCTGTCGGGCGGCGAGGCGAGGCGGGCAGCGCTGGCCAAGGTCATGGCGCCGGAGCCCGACATCCTGCTGCTCGACGAGCCGACCAACCATCTCGACCTGCAGGTGATCGAGTGGCTGGAGGAGGAGCTGATCCGCACGCCGTCGGCTCTGGTGGTCATCTCACATGACCGCCGCTTTCTCGAACGCATCTCACGGGCGACGGTCTGGCTCGACCGTGGCCAGACGCGCCGGCTGGAGAAGGGATTCGCCCATTTCGAGGAGTGGCGCGATCGCCTCCTCGAGGAAGAGGAGCGCGAGCAGCACAAGCTCGGCCGGCAGATCGTCCGCGAGGAGCACTGGCTGCGCTACGGCGTGACTGCCCGGCGCAAGCGCAACATGCGCCGGCTTGGCGAATTACAGGCCATGCGCCAGCGTTTCCGCTCTCATCGCGGCCCGGAGGGGCTGGCGAACATGGCGGCAAGCGAGGCTGCCGAATCCGGCAAGCTGGTCATCGAGGCGAAGGGAATCGCCAAGAGCTTCGGCAACCTGACGGTGGTCAGGGATTTCTCGACACGCATCCAGCGCGGCGACCGGATCGGCCTGGTCGGTCCCAACGGCGCCGGCAAGACGACGCTGCTGAAGATGCTGACCGGCGAACTCGCCCCCGACAGCGGCTCGGTCAGGCTTGGCGTCAATCTCGAGATCGCTACGCTCGACCAGAAGCGCGAGGCGGTCGATCCCCAGGAGACGCTGGCGCACTACTTGACCGACGGACGCGGCGAGACGGTCGTCGTCAACGGCGAGGAACGCCACGTCGTCTCTTGGATGAAGGACTTCCTGTTTAAGCCGGAGCAGGCGCGCACGCCGGTGCGCGAGCTGTCGGGCGGCGAGCGTGCCCGGCTCATCCTCGCCCGCGTCCTGTTTCGTCCGTCGAACGTGCTCGTGCTCGACGAGCCGACCAACGACCTCGACATGGAGACGCTGGATCTGTTGCAGGAACTGGTCGCCTTCTATCCCGGCACGGTGATCCTGGTCAGCCACGACCGCGACTTCCTCGACCGCACGGTGACGAGCACGATCGCGCCGGAGGGGAACGGTCGCTGGGTGGAATATGCCGGCGGCTATTCCGACATGCTGGCGCAGCGCGGCGGCACGCGCCTCGACGATCGCAAGCAGGCCAAGGCGAAGGCGCCGACGGAAGCCCAGGCGCGCGAAGCGGAGACGGCCAAGGGGCCGGCGAAAAAGCTCTCCTACAAGCAGAAGTTCGCGCTGGAGGCGCTGCCTGGCAGGATAGAGAAGGCGTCGGAAGAGATCGCCCGGCTTGAGGCGAAGCTCGCTGACCCGGCGCTGTTCTCCCGCGACCCCGCCGCCTTCAACGCCACCGCCGCCACGCTCGACAAGGAGCGCGCCGCGCTTGCCGCGATGGAGGAGGAGTGGCTGGAACTGGAGATGCTGCGCGAGGAAATCGAGGGCTGATCTTGCCCGCCCGACGCGTGTGATTCCTCTCGCATCGAGCCTTCGGGCTCAGAGTTGCGAATGAACCGGCAACCAGCCGACCACGGTGGCGACGAGCCGGCGCGAGGCGGTCGCCTCCGGTTCACGGATGGATGTCCCGACCTCGCCGTCCATCTCGCCGTCCCAGAGCAGGGCGCCGTCTTCGATGCGCAGACGGTAACTCATGTCGGTTTTCGTCTCGCGGGCAAAAAGCGCGCGCATCTCGCTAGCCAGGCCTTCATGCTCGAAGAGCAGGCCCATCTCGGTGTTGAGCGATGCCGAGCGCGGATCGAAGTTGAACGAGCCGATGAAGCCGGCGCGCCCGTCGGCGGTGAACGCCTTGGTGTGCAGGCTGGCGCCGCGCGAGCCGAACAGGGATATGCGCTTGCGGTCGGCGTCGGGGCGCAGTTCGTACAAGCGGACGCCGCCCGCGAGCAATGGCCGGCGCCACGGTGCGTAGCCGCCATGGACGGCGGCGACGTCGGTCGCGGCAAGCGAGTTGGTGAGCACGGCGACGTCGATGCCGGCCGCGACGAGCGAGACAAGGGCCTTGGTGCCTTCCGCGCCGGGGATGAAATAGGGCGACGTGATCTCCACGGAGCTGCGGGCGCCGGAGATGACCGGGAACAGGCGCCGCATCAGCCAGTTGTCGTTTCCACGCGCCAGCGCCTTTTCCGGAGGGTCAGAGACGACGTGCGCCTCGTTCGTCCAGTGGATGGCGATGCCGTCGGCAAACATGGCGACGGCCGTCAGGCGCTCGCGGAGGCGGTCGAGATAGGGGCGCGCGGTCTCGCCTGCCGCCAGCGCGCCGAGCCTGGCCCGCAGCGCTTCCAGGGTGGCCCTACGCCGCCGACTGCGGCGCGCCAGCGCCCGCACGGGGATGGTCTGGGCGCCGTTCCAGAAGGCGTCGAAGACCGCCGCCGTGTCTGCGACCGCCGGTCCGAGCAGGACCACGTCGAGATCGCGGAAGGAGGGTGCCTCGGCGGCATCGAAGTATTCGTCGCCGATGTTGCGGCCGCCGACGATGGCGAGCCTGCCGTCGGCGATCCAGGCCTTGTTGTGCATGCGTCGCGTGATGCTGAACGCACGCAAAGCCATCTCCAGTCCGCGGCGCAGCGCGCCTTGCCGCGCGAGGCTCGGATTGAACATGCGGACCTCGATGTGGGGATGGGTGTCCAGCGCGAGATAGAGCGGATCGCGGCCCCGCGTGTTGATGTCGTCGAGCAGGAGGCGGACGCGAACGCCGCGATCGGCGGCGGCGATCATCTCGTGGGCCAGCAGCTGGCCGGTCAGATCGTGATGCCAGATATAGTACATCAGGTCGAGGCTACGACCAGCGCTGCGCGCCGCGAGCGCACGGGCGGCGAAGGCGTCGAGGTTCTCCCGGAGCAGTGCCAGGCCGTTGGCGCCGCCCGCGCCACGTTCCAGCGCCGAGACGGCGCGGTCGAGCTGCGTTTCGGCGTCCGCCGGAGGCAGCGCCTTGGATGGTTCGCCGCGGGCGCGGCGGGCGAAACGGCCCCAGGAATAAACAGCAAGGAACGAGGCCGCCGCGAACAGAACTACCGCCAGGCTGAGGATCAGGAGGAGGTGCATGGCCGTTCCGACTCTGTTGCCGTCCGGCGTCGCCGCGGCACCGAACCCATCGCAGTCATCACAATAGCGGTATGCATCTCAGGGCCGCATACGGCGAACCGATCGTATTGCGCAGCGCCTCGCCCGAAGCCCCGCCGGTCAGGCCCGCGGCCGGCCTGCCGCGAGTTTGACGGCCAATTGCTCCATGCGTTCGGCGAGCACGCCGAGGGCGCCGGTCAGAGCCGCGTCGTTCTTGTCGGCCTTGACCAATGCATCGTCGCGGGTCTTGCGCAGGGTTGCGACCTCGCTCTCCATGCCCTTCATGCGCTTCTGCAGTTCGGCCAACTCGTCCATGACCATGATGCCGGCCATCACGGTCAGGCGCTGGTCGCCGATCTCGCCGAAGGAATCCTTGAGGTGCATGACATAGCGGTCAAAGCGTTCGGCGAGGCCGACGAGATGCTCTTCCTGGCCCTCGTCGCAGGCCATCCGGTACTGCTTGCCGTCGATGGTCACGGTTACTTGCGGCATCGCATCACCTGTCGAGCACGGCGCGGATGGTTTCCATGGCGGTCACGAGCCGGCGGGAAACCTCCTTGTTCGCCTCTTCGAGCCTTTCGGCGCGCGCCTCGGAGCCGTCCAGCTCCTGCGCCAGCCGGGCACGATCGGCGTTCATGCGCTGTACCTCGGCTTCGGCTTCGACGTAGTCCTGTTCCTGATCGAGCCGCAGCGCCACGGCATTCTCGAGCGACTCGATCGCCTTGACGAGCCGCCCGATCACTTCCTTGAGCGTCGCTTCCCCTGTCATTGACCCCGTTTCTGCCCCGCCGCATCGAATCGTCCATCTTCCGAATGCGTTACCAGCGGAACCTTAGGCGGGACGCGAAAGGCCCGTCAACAAAGGGTTTGCGCCTATCCCCCGGCGGTTGCGCGGCATCGGCGGCAAGAGTGGTGCAAACAACCCTTCCGCGGGCACCACCAACCCGCCGTTTTGTTGACAGCGGGCCGCCACCTGCTATGTGTCCCCTGCTTTTTTCGGGGCTGAACGCCCCGCGGACCCTTAGCAAACCTGCGAGCAACGATGAGCAATCGCGAAAAGCACGACCGCATGGCCAATGCGATCCGTTTCCTGTCGATGGACGCCGTCGAGAAGGCCAAGTCGGGCCATCCGGGCCTGCCGATGGGCGCTGCCGATATTGCCACCGTGCTGTTCACCCGCTTCCTCAAGTACGACCCGAAGAACCCGAACTGGCCCGACCGCGACCGCTTCGTGCTGTCGGCCGGCCACGGGTCGATGCTGCTCTACTCGGTGCTCTACCTGACCGGCTACGAGGACATCTCGCTCGACGAGATCAAGAACTTCCGCCAGATCGGCTCGAAGACAGCCGGCCATCCGGAATACGGCCACGCCGCCGGCATCGAGACCACGACCGGCCCGCTCGGGCAGGGCCTCGCCAATGCCGTCGGCATGGCGCTCGCCGAGCGGATCCTCAACGCGACCTTCGGCGACGAACTGGTCGACCACCATACCTACGTGCTCGCCGGTGACGGCTGCCTGATGGAAGGCATCAGCCAGGAGGCGCTTTCGCTGGCAGGGCATCTGCGGCTGAACAAGCTGATCGTGATCTGGGACGACAACAACATTTCGATCGACGGGCCGGTCTCGCTCGCCGATTCGACCGACCAGCTCGCCCGTTTCGCTGCTTCGGGATGGAACACCGTCGCCTGCGACGGCCACGACCCCGACTCGATCGCCGGCGCGATCGAGGTGGCACGCCGCTCCGACCGTCCGACCCTGATCGCCGCCAAGACCAAGATCGGCTTCGGCTCGCCGAACAAGGCCGGCTCGTCGAAGGTGCACGGCTCGCCGCTCGGCGAGGACGAGATCGCTGCCACGCGCAAGGCGCTCGGCTGGGAGTACAAGCCCTTCGACGTGCCCTCGGAAGTGCTCGACGCCTGGCGGGTCGCGGGCCTCAATGCCGGGCGCAAGCGCAAGGACTGGGAGAAGCGCCTGGCATCAGCCGACGCGGAACGCCGCGGCGAGTTCGAGCGGCGCATGCGCGGCGAGCTTCCCGGCGGGCTTGAGCAGGCCGTCGCCGACTACAAGAAGAAACTCGCCGCCGACAAGCCGAAGGTTGCCACGCGCAAGTCGTCGGAGATGGCGCTGGAAGTGATCAACGGCGTCGTTCCCGAGACGATCGGCGGCTCGGCCGACCTGTCCGGCTCGAACAATACCAAGACCAGCCAGACCAAGCCGATCGCGCCCGGCGCATTCGGTGGACGCTATGTGCACTACGGCATCCGCGAGCACGGCATGGCGGCGGCGATGAACGGCATGGCGCTGCACGGCGGCGTGATCCCGTATTCGGGGACGTTCCTCGTGTTCTCGGACTACGCCCGCCCGGCCATGCGGCTGGCGTCGCTGATGGGCATCCGCTCGATCTTCGTCATGACACACGATTCGATCGGTCTCGGCGAGGACGGCCCGACGCACCAGCCGGTCGAGCATCTCGCGGCGCTCCGCGCCATCCCGAACCATCTCGTCTTCCGCCCCGCGGACGCCACCGAGGCGGCCGAATGCTGGCAGCTTGCGCTGGAATCCGCCACCACCCCGTCGACGATCGCACTGACCCGGCAGAACCTGCCGGCGGTTCGTACCGAATTCTCCGAAGAAAATCTGTGCGGATACGGCGCCTATGAACTCGCCACGGCCAAGGGCGATGCCGTCGTGACGATCTTTGCCACCGGCTCGGAGATCGAAATCGCGCTCAAGGCTCGCGACGCCCTGCAGGCGCTCGGCCACGGCACGCGGGTGGTCTCGGTGCCGTCCTTCGAGCTCTTCGAGCGCCAGAGCGCCGGCTACAAGGCGGCGATGATCGGCAGTTCTACAGTCAAGATCGCCATCGAGGCAGGCATTCGCCAGGGCTGGGACCGCTTCATCGGCCCGGACGGCGTTTTCGTCGGCATGACCGGCTTCGGCGCGAGCGGACCCTACGAGGAGCTCTACAAGCACTTCGGCATCACCGCGGATGCGACCGTTGCCGCCGCCACGGCTCGGCTTTCCCGGCGCTGAGCCGAAACCCCGATCGAGGGCCGGAGATGCGGCTTCTTGACAGTCGGCGGCCGCTGGATTCTTCGGCGGTGCGTCGCTAAGAAGCGGCGGACCGGAACCCCGCCCGCGCAAGCCCCAGGAGACAGACATGACCGTGAGAGTCGCCATCAACGGATTTGGCCGCATCGGCCGCAACATCGTCCGCGCCATCTATGAGTCCGGCCGGAAGGACATCGACGTGGTCGCCGTCAACGATCTTGGTCCGGTCGAGACCAACGCCCACCTGCTGCGCTACGACAGCGTGCACGGCAGGTTCCCGCGCGAGGTCGTCGTCGAGGGCGACCAGATCAACATCGGCACCGACAAGTTCAAGGTGACGGCGATCAAGGATCCCTCGCAGCTGCCGTGGAAGGAGCTCGACGTCGACATCGCGATGGAGTGCACCGGCATCTTCACCGCCCGCGACAAGGCCGCCGCCCACCTCGATGCCGGCGCCAAGCGCGTCCTCGTCTCGGCGCCGTCGGACGGCGCCGACCTGACCGTGGTCTACGGCGTCAACCACGATAAGCTGTCGAAGGACCACATCGTCATCTCCAACGCCTCGTGCACGACCAACTGCTTGGCGCCGCTGGTCTCGGTGCTGCACGACGCGATCGGCATCGACCACGGCATGATGACGACGATCCACTCCTACACCGGCGACCAGCCGACGCTGGACACCATGCACAAGGACCTCTATCGCGCCCGCGCCGCCGCGCTTTCGCAGATCCCCACCTCGACCGGCGCCGCCAAGGCGATCGGCCTGGTGATCCCCGAGCTCAAGGGCAAGCTCGACGGCATCTCGATCCGCGTGCCGACGCCGAACGTCTCTTGCGTGGACTTCAAGTTCATTGCCAAGCGCGCCACTACCGTGCAGGAGGTGAACGATGCGATCGTCAAGGCTTCCGAGGGCAAGCTGAAGGGAATCCTCGGCGTCACCCGTCACCCGAACGTCTCGATCGACTTCAACCACGATCCGCATTCCTCGACCATGGCGCTCGACCAGACCAAGGTCATGAACGGCACCTATGTGTCGGTTCTGGCGTGGTACGACAACGAGTGGGGCTTCTCGAACCGCATGGCCGACACGGCAGTCGCCTTCGCCAAGACCTTCGCCTGACCGGCGGCCCCGGGCGGTTCGCCGCCGGGACAGAATCGAAAAACGGCTGTCGCGCGTCGACGGCCGTTTTTTATTGTTGTGCGTGCGCGACGGGCCTTGCGGTCAGGCCCCCGGCACGCGCGATGTCGCTCACGGCCCGATGCTGGGTCAGATAGACCCTGCCGGTGAGATGCTGGAGGAACTCGCTGCCGGCCAGCTTGTCGCTGACCGGACCTTTGACTTCCGACAGGCTCAAGGCGACACCGGCGTCGCGAAGCCGCTCGTTGATGGCCTCCAGGCTCTCCAGGGCGGAAAGGTCGATGTCGTTCACCGCCGAGCACATCAGGATCACGTGCGTCGTATCTGGGCGGTTGGCGACTTCTCCATAGACCAGGTCTTCCAGGAAACGCGCATTGGCGAACTGTAGGCTCTCGTCGACGCGGATCGACAGGATCCCCGGCGTCGTCTCGACGGCGTGCCGGCGGATGTTGCGATAGTGTTCGGTGCCGGGAACGCGGCCGACGATGGCGGCGTGTGGACGGGAGGCGCGATAGAGCAGCAGAAGCACGGAGACGCCGACTCCCAGCCCGATCCCGACCTCGACGCCGAGGAAAAGCGTCCCGCCGAGTGTCGTTGCCACCGCCGCGAAATCCCCGGGCGAATAGGCCCAGGCCCGGCGAAGGACCGACAGATCGACGAGCGACAGGACTGCGACGATGATCGTTGCCGCGAGTGCGGCTTTGGGAAGGTGTGCGAGAAGCGGGGTCAGGAACAGCGCGGCCAGCGTGATGCCTACCGCCGTCAGGGCGCCTGCGGCGGTTGTTGCGGCGCCGGCGTCGAAATTGACGACCGAACGCGCGAAACCGCCGGTCACCGGGAAGCCGCCGCCGACCGCGGAGGCGATATTTGCCGCGCCGAGCCCGACCAGTTCGCGGTCCGGTTCGATCCGCTCCCGGCGCTTGGCCGCGAGCGTCTGGGCAACGGACACCGATTCGACGAAGCCGACGAGCGAGATCGCCACGGCCGGGATGGCCAGCGCCCGCACCATGTCGAGATCGGGCAGCGGCAGGGAAGGCCGCGGCATGCCCTGCGGGATGGCGCCGACGACGGCGACGCCCTCGGCTGCGAGGTCGGAAGCCCAGGTGACGAGCGTGGTGGCGATGACGACCGCGACCGGTCCCATACGGGCGCCAAGGTCGGCGGCTCTTCCGGTCAATCCCAGGCGCGCGAGACCGCGCCTTGCATAGCGCCGAAGCCCCAGCAGCGCGGCAAGCGAGGTCAGGCCGAGGGCGGCGGTGTAGGGGTTCAGCCCGCCGATGCCCTCAGCGAGCGTGGCAGCGATCTCAGGCATCGCATGGCCGCCGACGGCAATGCCAAGAAGGGGTCCCAACTGACCGGCGGCGATGATCAGCGCCGACGCGGTGACGAAGCCGGAAACGACCGGATGCGACAGGAAATTGGCGACGAAGCCGAGCCGCAGCAGGCCCATCAGGACGAGGAGCCCGCCCGACATCAACGCGAGGGCCGCCGCGGCTGCGGCATAGTCGGTCGTGCCGGGCGTCGCGACGCTTCCGATGGCCGCGGCCGTCATCAGGGAGACGACCGCGACCGGTCCGACCGCCAGCGACGTCGACGTGCCCAGGATCGCATAGGCGATCAGGGGCAGGATCGAGGCATAGAGGCCGGCCTGCGGCGGCATGCCAGCCAGCAGCGCATAGGCGAGCGACTGCGGGATCAGCATGACGGTCACGATGACCGCCGCCGCGGCGTCGCTGGCGAAGAGCGTCCGGTCGTAGGCGCGACCCCATTTCAGGATCGGCAGTCCGTCCGCCCAGCGCATGGTCCTGTCACCGGTAGGTGGAGTAGAGGCTCGCCGCCCGACCGCCCGAGAGGCAGTAGACGAGGACGGGGCCCTTTACTGAGTCCATCACCTCGCGAAAGCGCATGGCCTGGCTCTGGGAGAGGAAGCCCGAGACGGGAATGTGAGCGGTCGCCACCCCATGCTTCTTGGCTTCGCGGGCGATGTCGGCGAAGGCCGGCTGGCCCGACTGCTCGTTGTCGGGCCGCGAACAGACGATTGCCTTGAAACCGGCTTCGGCGATCGCCTTGACGTCGTCGACGCCGATCTGGCCGGAAATCGAGCAGCGATCGTCGATCTTGCGGATACTGGGCTTGTTGCCACGGAAGAAAAACATCGAAGGGTCCTTCAGAGCGTGTTGACGGGGACTTTGAGGAAGGCGCGGCCGGAAGCGTCGGCCGGGGGGAGATTGCCGGCGCGCATGTTGACCTGGAGCGAAGGGACGATCAGGCGCGGCATCGACAGCGTGGCGTCGCGCGCTTCCCGCATGGCGACGAAACTGTCCTCGTCGATGCCGTCGCCGACATGGATGTTGTGCGCGCGTTCCTCGGCGACGGTAGTCTCCCAACGGATGTCGCGGCCGTTCGGCCCGTAGTCGTGACACATGAACAGGCGCGTCTCGTCAGGCAGGGAAAGAACCCGCTGGATCGACCGGTAGAGCGTCCGCGCGTCTCCGCCGGGGAAGTCCGCGCGCGCCGAGCCGCCGTCGGGCATGAACAACGTGTCGCCGACGAAGGCGGAATCGCCGATGACGTGGGTCATGCAGGCTGGCGTGTGGCCGGGCGTGTGCATGACGAAGGCCGTCATGGAGCCGATCCGGTAGCTGTCGCCGTCCTTGAACAGGCGGTCGAACTGGCTTCCGTCGCGCTGGAACTCGGTGCCTTCGTTGAAGATCTTGCCGAACGTCTCCTGGACGACGGTGATGTTCTCGCCGATGCCGAGCTTGCCGCCCAACTCGCGCTGGATATAGGGCGCGGCCGAGAGGTGGTCGGCGTGGACGTGGGTCTCGATCAGCCATTCAAGCCGCCAGCCGTTGCGGCGGATGTGTTCGATGATGCGGTCGGCGCCGTCATGGGTGATCCGGCCCGCCGCATAGTCAATGTCCATCACCGAATCGACGACCGCGCAGGCGTCGGACGACGGATCGCGCACGATGTAGCTGATCGTGTTGGTCGGTGCGTCGAAGAAAGGCACGACCTCGGGCTTGACGCCGAGGTTGGTTGCAAAGGGCAGGGGCTCACGCATTGGCGGGTCTCCGTCTTGTCGAAATTCCATATATGATCATATACAAACATAGTCAAGGCTGCTCCATACGGTGTCGTGCCGAACGTCCCAAGACCTGCGGTGCGGGGAGCACTTGCCGCCAATATTCACCAAACATTAGCAAAACATGCATAAAACCGTATCGACGGCGACAAGCCCTCCGCGCGGCCACGCGGTGGGTTCAGTAGGGCGCCGTCCGGCCCGTCTTCGTTGTCCGGTACCCCCCACGGACAGCCTGAACCCATTTCCGTCTTCTTCCGTTGCGGCTCAGCAGCCGTGACAGCATTCGCCCAGGGGCAACCAAAGTGAAGATTACGATCGCACGGCTTCTTACCCTCTTCGCCATCATCGTCGGCGCGGGAGCGGCGGCAGTCATCGGCTCGCAAGGCTACGCGCTCTCCGAGCTCAAGGTGAACGGGCCGCTCTACAAGGACATCGTCGGCGGAAAGGACCTCATCGCCGACATCCTGCCACCGCCGATGTTCCTGGTCGAATCCTACCTGCTCGCCAACGAAGCCGCGATCCATCCGGATCTGATCGAGCGCAACCTCTCGCGGATCGCGTCGCTCAAGACGGAGTACGACGCGCGCCGGGACTATTGGAAAGACTTTCCGCTCAAGGAAGAGCTTCGCGAGAAGCTGGAGATGGAGGTTCTGCCGACCGCGGATCTCGTTTGGCGAATGATCCTCGGCAAGTTCGCCGATGCCGCCAGGGTCGGCGACGAGGCTAGCATGCACGCGACGATGGACAAGCTGCAGGAAGCCTACGAGGCGCACCGCGACGCCGTCGTATCTCTCGTCGAAAGCTCCAATGCCCACCTTACCGCGCAGGAACAGTCCGCCGCCGAACGCAGCGCCCTATTGGAACGGATTGCCTTCATTTCTTCGGTGGTCTCGCTCCTGGTCTTCTTCGGCGGCGTGCTCGCCTTGCGCCTGCGCGCGGTCAATCCGCTGACGAAGATGACGGCCTATATGGGTCGTCTCGCCGCCGGCGATCTGTCGAAGGAGCCGCCGGACGGCCACCGCAGCGACGAGATCGGCGACATGGCTCGCACGCTGGTCGTGTTCCGCAACGCGGCGCTGGAGAATCTCCGCCTGCAGGCCGAAGCGGACGAGACACGGTCGTGGACCGACGCCGAACGGGCTGCCCGCCTGGCCGAACAGCAGGAGGAGGCCCACCGCCTGGCGATCGTCGTCGAGCAGCTCGGCGCCGGCCTGTCGCGGCTCGCGGACTGCAACATTCGCACGACCATCGACAATCCCTTCGCCGAGCAGTTCGAGTCGCTTCGCCGCGACTTCAACGAATCGATCGCGGCGTTCCAGGAGACACTCGAGCGGGTCCTCGAAACGACGGCGCAGATCCAGGCCAGCGGTGGGGATATGAGGGCAGCCGCCGATGATCTGGCGCTGCGCACCGAACAGCAGGCGGCGGCGCTGGAGGAAGCCTCCGCGGCGCTCGAGCAGGTCACCGTCACTGTTCGCGATTCGTCGGAGAAGATGCGCGAGACCCGCGATCTCGTCCGCGACGCAAAGCACGCCGCTACCGAATCGCGCGGCGTGGTGCGTGATGCCATCGACAGCATGCACCGTATCGAAGGCGCATCGGGCAAGATCGGCACCATCGTCAGCGTCATTGATGAAATTGCCTTCCAGACGAACCTGCTTGCGCTGAACGCAGGCGTCGAGGCGGCCCGCGCAGGCGAGGCGGGCCGCGGCTTCGCTGTCGTCGCCCAGGAAGTGCGCGAACTGGCGCGCCGCTCGGCCGTCGCGGCCAAGGAGATCGCTACGATCATCACGGACTCGACCCGCGAGATCTCGTCGGGCGTCGAACTCGTCGGCGAAGCCGGCACCGCGCTGACGCGCATCGACGAGTTCGTCTCGACCATCGACGCCAATGTCGACGCCATCGCCCAGGCTGCCGGCGAGCAGGCGATCAGCCTCGACCAGATCAACACGTCGGTGAACCACATCGACCAGATGACGCAGCGCAACGCGGCGATGGTGCAGGAGACGACGAAGATGGGCCACGCGTTGGCCGAGCGTTCGACGGCGCTCGCCCAGCTGGTGTCGCGCTTCAAGCTCAATCGCCGCCGCGCGATCCGCGAACCGGGCTCGTCCGCCGCTGCGCGGGGGCCTGCCGATCGCGGCAGGGCAGCCTTGGCAGCGTGACGGCGCAGCCGACAGTCAGGCAAACAGGCCGCGCTCGCGCTCGACGATCGAGGCGATGAACGCCGCAACCGTCTGGATGCGGCGCATCGGCCGCACGCTCTCGTGGTAGACGAGCCAGTAGGCGCGGCGGATCGGCGGCACCGCCGGCACCGGAACCAGGTCGGGCATGGCGCGGGCGATGAAGGCGTGGAGGATGCCGATACCAGCGCCCGCCCGCACCGCCTCGACCTGGCCGAGTGCCGACGAGACGGCGAAGCCGGCATTCCACGACGGCGAGAATTCGGCGGCGTAGTCGAGCGACGGATTGATCACGAGGTCGGGGACATAACCGACAAGCCGGTGGGCCGAGAGGTCGGACGGCCAGGCCGGCAGGCCGTTGGCCTGGGCATAGGCCTTCGAGGCGTAGAGACCGAGCGAATAGTCGACGAGCTTCGCCGCCACCAACCGCCCTTCCGTCGGGCGCTCGACGGTGATCGCGATGTCGGCCTCGCGGCGCGAAAGGGAGAAAGAGCGGGGCACTGGCACGAGCTGAATCGACAAGCCGCGGTGCATTGCCGTCAATACGCCGAGGCGCGGTGCCAGAAAGGCGACGCCGAATCCGTCCGGCGCGCCGATCCTGACCGCGCCGGTGACGTCGCCGCCCTCGCTGGCAAGTTCCGCACGGGCGGCGATCATGTCGGCTTCCATACGCTCGGCGACGGCGAGGAAGCGCTGACCTGCCGGAGTCAGTTCGCTCCCCGTGGTCATCCGCCGAAACAGCTTCGCCCCTAGCGCCTCCTCGAGCGCAGCGATACGGCGCGACACGGTGGCATGGTTGAGCTCCAGCCGTCGCGCGGCGCCGAGGATCTGGCCGGCGCGGGCGACGGCGAGAAAGATGCGAGCGTCGTCCCAGTTCACGGCGGCCCCGGCAAGGCTTCAAGTTTGCGCGAAATGATAAACCGCCGCCAGCTGCACATCAATCTGCGCACAACGGATGCGATTCCGCTCGCGTTGCAATGCTGGGCGGGAAGCGGGAAAATGCTCTCAACCATACTGGGAGAACGACCATGATCGAATATGGGCATTTCATCGGCGGCAAGCGCGTCGCCGGAACGAGCGGGCGCAAGCAGGACGTCATGCAGCCGATGGACGGTTCCGTCCGCGGCACGGTGGCGCTAGCATCGGCCGCCGAACTGCGCGCGGCCGTGGAGAACGCCAAGGCGGCGCAGATCGGATGGGCGGCGACCAATCCGCAGCGGCGCGTGCGCGTGCTGATGAAGTTCCTTGAACTGGTCGCGCAAGAGTACGACTCGCTTGCCGAATTGCTGGCCCGCGAGCATGGCAAGACGATCGCCGACGCCAAGGGCGACATCCAGCGCGGCCTCGAAGTGGTCGAGGTGTGCATCGGCGCGCCGCACATGATGAAGGGCGAGTTCACCGACGGTGCCGGACCCGGCATCGACGTCTACTCGATGCGCCAGCCGCTCGGCGTGGTCGCCGGCATCACGCCGTTCAACTTCCCCGCCATGATCCCGCTGTGGAAGATCGCGCCGGCGATCGCCTGCGGCAACGCCTTCATCCTGAAGCCGTCCGAGCGCGACCCGGGTGTACCCTTGCGCATCGCCGAATTGTTCCTGGAGGCCGGCCTGCCGGCCGGCGTACTCAACGTGGTCAACGGCGACAAGGTAGCCGTCGACGCGATCCTCGACGATCCGCACATCAAGGCCATCGGCTTCGTCGGCTCGACACCGATCGCGCACTACATCTATTCCCGCGCCACGGCTGCGGGCAAGCGCGCGCAGTGCTTCGGCGGCGCCAAGAACCACATGATCATCATGCCCGACGCCGACATGGACCAGACGGTCGACGCCCTGATCGGCGCCGGCTACGGCTCGGCCGGCGAGCGCTGCATGGCGATCTCGGTCGCCGTCCCGGTCGGCGAGGAGACCGCCAACCGGCTCGTCGAGAAGCTGATCCCGCGCGTCGAGAGCCTGAAGGTCGGCCCTTCGACCGACAACTCGGCCGACTTCGGCCCGCTGGTCACCCAGCAGGCGCTCGACCGCGTCAAGGGCTATGTCGACGCCGGCGTCAAGGAAGGCGCAAAGCTGCTCGTCGACGGCCGCGGCT
Source organism: Rhizobiaceae bacterium (assembly GCA_905339215.1). Taxonomy (GTDB): domain Bacteria; phylum Pseudomonadota; class Alphaproteobacteria; order Rhizobiales; family Rhizobiaceae; genus DUSC01. Next base: position 68,673 of record CAJPFN010000021.1, on the reverse strand, counting down.
TCACCATGCAGGGCTACGAGAACGGCTACTACATGGGCGGCTGCCTGTTCGACCACGTCACGCCCGAGATGAAGATCTACAAGGAAGAGATCTTCGGCCCAGTGCTGTCGGTCGTGCGCGCCAACACCTACGAGAACGCGATCAAGCTCGCCAACGACCACGAATACGGCAACGGCGTCGCCATCTTCACCCGCGACGGCGATGCGGCCCGCGACTTCGCCTCCCGCGTTCAGGTCGGCATGGTCGGCGTCAACGTGCCGATCCCCGTGCCGATCGCCTACTACACGTTCGGCGGCTGGAAGGCCTCGTCCTTCGGCGACCTCAACCAGCACGGCCCGGACGCCTTCCGCTTCTACACCAAGACCAAGACGGTCACCTCGCGCTGGCCGAGCGGGGTCAAGGACGGCGCCGAGTTCGTCATCCCGACGATGAAGTAGTTGCGGTATCGAGGCCGACGAGACGGAGCGGGCGCCTACCGGGCGCCCGCTCTACGTTTCGTCTTCTTCCGGGCCGGGCCGATACTCGAGCAGGTCGCCGGGTTGGCAATCGAGTTCGGCGCAGATACGGGCCAGGGTCGAGAAGCGCACGCCGCGAACCTTACCTGATTTGAGCAGCGACAGGTTCTGCTCGGTGATCCCGACCTTCGCCGCCAGTTCCTTGGAACGCATCTTCCGGCGTGCCAGCATCACATCGAGATTGACCATGATCGGCATGTCAGATGATGTGCCTATTGTCGTCGTCCACCTCGGCAGCCACCGCGAGCAGATGGCCGAAGACGATAAGCGTCCCGGACACGATCAGGGCGAGAAGCTCGGCCGTGCTGAACGAAATCGTCAGGAAACGATTCGCGGCGGGCAGGTCGAGGCTGACGATCAGCGACACCAGGGGCGGCGCCAGTACCATCGCGGTCGCGTTCAGAAGGAACGCCGTGCCTGACAGCCGCATGAGCCGCGCACTCTCGGTACTGACGATATCGTGCAGGGATATTTCACGGAATGCCCGTCTCAAGACGTGCAGCGCCCAGAGCATGAGACCAGCCTGGGTAAGGAATGCCACGATCAACAACTGGACGGTGGTTTCCGACGGCTGAGCCGTTTTCGGCAGCGCGAGCCTGTCGAGAATGAACAGTCCCGCCCATTCCGGATCGGACCAGGCCACCCAGAGGCCGTATGCGGTGAACAGGAGCACGGCGCCCATCAGCACATGGATCAGCAACTCCATCCGGCGGCTCAGTAACCGGGCGCGCTGGCGTGCGTCGATCATACGCGGGCTCCTCAATATTTGCTTGCGGAATTAATGTAAAACGATAATTTCAATATGTCAAACGATCATATGAGGATATCGTGTCCCTTCACCTACATTTCACTGCCGCGTTGTCCGGGCTTCTGTCCCTATCCGCCTGCGCCTCGCTCAGTCCGACTGCGGTCAACAAGCTGGCCGGCCTCGACCCGCTGGAAGTCGCCGCGGATCAGGTGAGCGTCGCGGCGGTCATGCCGGTTCCGCTCAAGCTCCGAACCGGCGACGTGATGCTGCATTTCACCATGGATGCATCCGCCCCCCATGACCCGATCGACGAGAAGCTGCCGCTCGAAATCGTCACCGGCGAGAACGCCGCCGGCGTACCGGCCAGCCCTTCCTTCGAACGGATCCAGATAGCCCGCGTCGCCAAGGCCGACGTACCTCGGCTCGTCGCGGCGCAGGCAAAGGCCCGCACCGTCGCAGCAACCAGCAGGAACGCGGGTGGCGGCAGCCTGACGGTGACGATCGGCGGCGGCTGCCGCGACGGCGTCATCAATCCCGGCGCTCTCGTCGTCGACATCTACATGCGCACCAAGCCGGATGAGGAGTATTTCCGCGTGTCGTCGATGAATCTGAGGAAGCTCCTGCCGGAGGACGCGCTCGCGAAACTGCCGCCCTGCGAAGGCGCAGACAGATGAAACCGTTCGATGGCGCCGCTGGAGACGCGATGGCGGACCGATCCAAGGCTGTCACTGCCTTGCGGCGAACCAGATGCCGGTGCCCAGCTGGTTTCCCGAGCCACGGGCGGCGGGGCTGCCGCCGCGCTCCGCTTGTTTCACCAGCCGGCGGCGGTGCGCGCGTGAGAGCGCAAAAGGGTCATCAGACGGTCGGCCTCGGCGCCGGCTGCGTCCTCGTCGCGTGCCAGGATCGCCTGGATCAGGGCGACGTGGTGGCCGGCGGCTTCCGCGAGGCCGTCGCGGCCGCGATAGCGATACCAGAAGCGCCGGCTGTGGGTCTGCAGCGGCGCGGCGAGTTGCGCGGCAAAGCGGTTGTCCGCGGCCAGCGCGACCGCCTCGTCCAGCGACTTGTCGGCTTCGAGAAAACTGCCGACGTCGCCCGCGACGACCGCGTCGTGCATAGCGCGCGCCGCGCTCTCCAGCGCTACGACCGCTTCCGCCGTGAGCCAGCGCGCCGCCGAGCGTGCCAGAAGCACCTCGACGCCGCGCCTTGCGTCGATGATCTTCGCCCAGTCGCCGCTCTCCAGCGGTGCGATCGCCAGGCCGGCGCGCGGCCGAACCGACATCAACCCTTCCCACGACAGTCGCTGGATCGCCTCGCGCACCGGCGTGCGGCCGAGGCCGACGCGGTCGATCAACGCACCCTCGGTCGTAACGCTGCCAGGGGCGAGGTCCAGGGTAACGATCATGCGCTCAAGCGCCCGATAGGCGCGGACTGCCGCCGGTTCGCCGGCCTCCCTTTCGCTCGAAATCTGGTCCATATCGTCCGGAGCCCACGTTGATATATCAGATGCGTTTTTCGGATTGACGCCTGAACGGAATATAGATATACAGGTGATATATCACAAGGAGAAACTCACATGTGGTCTGGCGTCATTCCCGCGGTCACCACCAAGTTCACCCCCGACGACCGGCTCGACCATGCCGAGATGGAGCGCTGTTTCGCCCTGCAGATGGACGCGGGATGCGACGGCCTCATCGTCTGCGGGTCGCTGGGCGAAGGACCCATGCTCAGCCATGACGAGAAGCTCGAAGTCTTCGCCACGGCGCGCAAAGTCGCCGGCGGCAAGCCGGTGCTGCTGACCGTCAACGAGGCTGCGACTCGGGACGCGACGTCGCTCGCCAGGCGCGCGGCCAAGGCCGGCGCCGACGGGCTGATGGTCGTGCCGAGCCCGATCTACCACACCAACCCGCAGGAGACGGCCGACGCCCTGCGCGCCGTCGCCGCGGCGGGTGACCTGCCTGTGATGATCTATTCCAATCGCCTGGCCTATCGCGTCGATGTGACCGTCGACATCATGGAGGAACTGGCGAGCGACGGCCGCTTCGTCGCGGTCAAGGAATCCTCCGACGACATCCGCCGCTCGACCGAGATCATCAACCGGCTGGGCAGCCGCTACGACCTCTTCACCGGCGTCGACAATCTCGCCTACGAGGCGCTCTGCGTCGGCGCCATCGGCTGGGTCGCCGGCCTGGTTACCGCCTTTCCGAGGGAGACCGTGGCGATCTACCAGTTGATGAAGCAGGGCCGCCTCGACGAGGCGCTGGCGATCTACCGCTGGTTCCGGCCGCTGCTCGACCTCGATGTTTCGACCTACCTGGTGCAGAACATCAAGCTCGCCGAGGTCCATGCGATCGGCAGCAACGACCGCGTGCGCATGCCGCGACAGCCGCTTTCCGGCGAGCGCCGCGCGGCGGTGGAGAAGGTCATCCGCGATGCGCTTGCCGTCCGGCCCTCGCTTCCCGCATTCTGATAGGGGCTGACCAACAGGGACAGTGGCGGAATGACAGCATGTCGCGGGTGACAGAGTGAAGAAAGGCAAGGAGAGGGCCGACGTCGTGGTCGTCGGCGCGGGCATCGTCGGGATTTGCGCGGCAGTCTCCCTCGCCGAGGCGGGACGAAAGGTCGTCGTCGTCGACCGAACGGGCATCTGCGAGGAGACGAGTTCGGGCAACGCTGCCGCACTCGCCTTCACCGACATACTGCCGATGGCGCACAAGGGCATGGGCCGGCAGGTGCCGAAATGGCTCGCCGATCCGCTCGGGCCGCTGGCGATCCCGCCTGCCTACCTGCCGAAGCTGACGCCCTGGCTGATCCGCTTCGTGATGGCCGGTCGGCCGGGCCGCTACGAGGCAAGCCTCACCGCGCAGGCTTCGATGATGAAGCTTGCCGAGCGGGAATGGAACGGGCTCTTCGATCGTTCCGGGAGCCGCGCAATGCTGCGCGAGTACGGCTCGCTCGAACTTTACGAGAGCGAGGCGGAGTTCACGGCGTCGCTGCCCGGCTGGGCGGCGCGCGAACGCTTCGGCGTCGCCTTCCGGCACCTCGATCGCGACGAACTGGCGGACTACCAGCCGGGCCTTTCGCCGGCCTTCGTCCGCGGCACCTTCGTGCCCGAATGGAAGAACGTCGCCGATCCGATGCTGCTCGGCAAGGCACTGTGGGCCTATGCCGAGACCATGGGCGCGCGCTTCGTCCACGGGCGCGTCGCCGCTGTCCAGCCGTCGTTGGCTGGCGTCGCGGCAATGCTCGAAGGGGGTATAAAGCTGGAGGCCGGCCGCGCGGTCGTCGCCGCCGGCGCGTGGTCGCATTTCCTGGCGCGTGGCCTTGGCGACCGCATCCCGCTCGAGACCGAGCGCGGCTACAACACGACGTTGCCATCGAGCGCCTTCGACGTCCGCCGCCAGCTCGTCTTCCCGAACCACGGCTTCGTCATCACGCCGCTGGCGACGGGGCTGCGCATCGGCGGCGCCGTCGAGCTCGGCGGGCTCGACCGCCCGCCCAACTACGCCCGTTCGCGCGCCATGCTGGAGAAGGCGAAGCGATTTCTGCCTGGACTCGAACCGGCGGGCGGGCGCGAATGGATGGGCTATCGGCCCTCGCTGCCCGACTCTCTGCCGGTGATCGGCCGCTCCCGCGCGAGCGGAAACGTCGTCTACGCCTTTGGCCACGGCCACCTCGGCCTGACCCAGGCGGCTGCCACCGGGCGACTGGTGCGCGACCTCCTGCTCAACCGGCCGGCGGCAGTCCCGCTCGTTCCTTTTTCTCCGCAACGCTTCTGACCGGAGGTCACCGTCATGGCCCGTCATTCGTTCTTCTGCATCGACGGTCACACCTGCGGCAATCCGGTTCGCCTCGTCGCCGGCGGTGGCCCGCTGCTCGAGGGCGCCACCATGATGGAGCGCCGCGCCCACTTTCTCGCCGAGTTCGACTGGATCCGCACCGGCCTCATGTTCGAGCCGCGCGGCCATGACGTCATGTCCGGATCGATCCTCTACCCGCCGACGCGGCCGGACTGCGACGTCGCCATCCTGTTCATCGAGACGTCCGGCTGCCTGCCGATGTGCGGCCACGGCACGATCGGCACGGTGACCATGGCGATCGAGCATGGTCTGGTGCGGCCGAAGACGCCCGGCATGCTCAGGCTCGACACGCCGGCGGGCCTGGTCGTCGCCGAGTACCGGCAGGAAGGCGACCATGTCGAGGAGGTGCGCATCACCAATGTGCCGTCGTTCCTGTACGCCGAAGGGCTGACCGTGGAATGCCCGACGCTCGGCGAGATCACCGTCGACGTCGCCTATGGCGGCAATTTCTACGCCATCGTCGATCCGCAGAAGAATTTTCGCGACATCGCCGACCATTCGGCCGGCGACCTCATCGCCTGGAGCCCCGTTGTGCGGCGGCGGCTGAACGAGAAGTACAGCTTCGTCCATCCCGAAAACCCGTCGATCAATCGCCTGACCCACATGCTGTGGACCGGGGCGCCGCGCCACGCCGAAGCCGACGCGCGCAACGCCGTCTTCTACGGTGACAAGGCGATCGACCGCTCGCCCTGCGGTACGGGTACCTCGGCGCGCATGGCGCAGCTTCACGCCAAGGGGCAGTTGAAGGCCGGCGACGGCTTCGTCCACGAATCGATTATCGGCTCGCTCTTCCGTGGCCGCGTGGAGGGCGAAACCACGGTCGGCGGCAAGCCGGCGATCGTGCCTTCAATCGGTGGCTGGGCGCGCATGACGGGCCTGAATACGATCTTCATCGACGGGCGCGATCCCTTCGCCCACGGCTTCGTCGTGGCGTGAAAGTGCGACGTTTATGTCTAGACATTATTTCGCCGCAGGTATGGAGACGACGCAAGGAATCCCCGCGTAATGCAAATGTGGCGGCGAACCCTTCGAAAAGGGATCGAAAATAGCGCGCGCAAGGCAAAGACATTGCGTTGGGCCAATGATAGTTTCCGCCCTAGTCCAGCGGAAACGCGACACGGCGAAAGGGGAGCCGGCGGGGTTTTGCTGCGACGTGCGGCGGCGGAAAAAGGCCGTTGCAATCCGGGCCCGAAACTTTAGGACTAGGGGAATTTAGCGAAGGAATGCGACCGAAAGGCGACATTCCCAGGGGAGCCGTCTACACATGGAATATTTCGTCCAGCAGCTTGTCAACGGGCTGACGCTGGGATCGATCTATGGGCTGATCGCGATCGGCTACACGATGGTCTACGGCATCATCGGCATGATCAACTTCGCCCATGGCGACGTCTTCATGGTCGGCGCCTTCATCGCCCTCATCGTCTTCCTCCTTCTCATCAGCCTGTTCTATTCGGTGCCGGTCGCGGTCGCGCTACTGATCATGATGATCGTGGCGATGCTGCTGACGAGCCTGTACAACTGGACGATCGAGAAGTTGGCCTACCGGCCTTTGCGAGGCTCGTTTCGCCTGGCGCCGCTGATCACGGCGATCGGCATGTCGATCGCGCTGTCGAACTTCGTCCAGGTCACCCAGGGGCCGCGCAACAAGCCGATCCCGCCGATGGTCAGCCAGGTCTACAACGTCGCCGGCATCTCGATCTCGCTGAAGCAGATCATCATCGTCGTCGTCACGGCAAGCCTGCTGGCGATCTTCTGGTATCTCGTCAACAGAACCTCCCTCGGCCGCGCCCAACGCGCATGCGAGCAGGATCGCAAGATGGCCGCCCTCCTCGGCGTCGACGTCGACAGGACCATCTCGATCACCTTCATCATGGGCGCTTCGCTCGCCGCCGTCGCCGGGACGCTGTTCCTGATGTATTACGGCGTTGTGGTTTTCTCGGACGGCTTCGTACCGGGCGTTAAGGCTTTCACTGCCGCCGTGCTGGGGGGTATCGGCTCGATCCCGGGCGCCGTCCTCGGCGGCCTGATGATCGGCTTCATCGAGAGCATGTGGTCGGCTTATTTCTCGATCGACTACAAGGACGTCGCCGCGTTCTCGATCCTCGCCATCGTGCTGATCTTCCTGCCGTCGGGCATCCTCGGCCGACCCGAAGTCGAAAAGGTCTGACGCCATGGCCACCACACCCGCACCCGCCGCCGGAAACGGCGACCTGACGTCCCGCGCACTGCGCGAAGCTTTCTACGCCGGCATCATCGCATTCGGGCTGTTCGTCCTTCTGATCGGATTGAAGACCGACCAGAACATCCGCAACGAGCTCATCCTCGTCCAGCGATGGGGCCTGCTCGCCATCGTCGTCGGCCTCGTCATGGTGGTCCGCTTCGCCATGGTGGCCTACATCCGGCCGTTCATGGAGCGGCAGAAGATCGTCGACAAGGCGACGGGCCTGCTCCCGGACAGCTTCGCGATCCGCTTCTTCCGCGCTCCCTACTTCGTCGCCGCCATCGCCATCGCCGCAATCCTGTTCCTGTTCGGTTCGGCGTTCGAGGTGGCCGTCGGCGAGCACCTGTCGGTCTATGTCGGCCTGGCGCGCTCGCTGGCGATCATCTACGCGCTGGCCTGGCTGTTCTTCACCTTCCGCGCCTTCATCCGCACCAACCTCGCGGTCATCGCGATTACGGTGTTGATCCTGTATCCTATTGTGATCGTTGCGGTGTTCGGCTTCCAGGGATCGCTGAAGTGGGTCGATAATTTCGGCATTCAGATCCTGATCTACGTGATGCTCGCTTGGGGCTTGAATATCGTGGTCGGGCTGGCCGGTCTGCTCGACCTCGGCTACGTCGCCTTCTATGCGGTCGGCGCATACTCCTACGCGCTGCTCGGAACGACCTACGGTTGGTCGTTCTGGATCCTGCTTCCTGCGGCCGGCATCATGGCGGCCTTCTGGGGCGTCATCCTCGGCTTCCCGGTCCTGCGCCTGCGCGGCGACTATCTCGCCATCGTTACGCTCGCCTTCGGCGAGATCATTCGCCTGGTGCTGATCAACTGGCGCGAAGTGACCAACGGCTCGGCGGGCATCTCCGGCATCCCGAAGGTCTCTTTCTTCGGCTTCTTCACGTTCAACGTGTCCGATCCGAACTACATCGCCAAGGTCTTCGGCATCGCCCAGTCGGGCGCCTACTACAAGATCTTCCTCTACTACCTGATCCTCGCCTTGGCGCTGCTGACGGCCTTCGTCACGGTGCGCCTGCGCCGCATGCCGGTCGGTCGTGCCTGGGAGGCTCTGCGCGAGGACGAAATCGCCTGCCGCTCGCTCGGTATCAACACCACCAACACGAAGCTCACGGCCTTCGCCATCGGCGCGATGTTCGGCGGCTTCGCCGGTGCCTTCTTCGCAGCCCGTCAGGGCTTCGTCAGCCCGGAATCCTTCGTCTTCCTCGAGTCGGCCATCATCCTGGCGATCGTCGTGCTCGGCGGCATGGGCTCCCTGCCCGGGATCGCGATCGCCGCTCTGGTGATGATCGGCGGCACCGAGATCCTGCGCGAGATGGAGTTCCTCAAGAAGATCTTCGGGGCGGACTTCACGCCTGAGCTCTATCGCATGCTCCTGTTCGGCATGGCCATGGTGGTCGTGATGCTGTGGAAGCCGCGCGGTTTCGTCGGCAGCCGCGAACCCACTGCGTTCCTGCGCGAGCGGAAAGCTGTCTCTGGTTCCTTCACCAAGGAAGGTCACGGCTGATGAGCGCGGCGACTGACATGAGCACTCCCATCCTCAAGGTCGAACACCTGTCGATGAAGTTCGGCGGGCTGATCGCCATCGGCGACCTGAGCTTCGAGGCCCGGCGGGGCGAGATCACCGCGCTGATCGGCCCGAACGGCGCCGGCAAGACCACCGTGTTCAACTGCATCACCGGTTTCTACAAGCCGAGCGAAGGCATGATCACGCTAACCGGCCGCGACGGCTCCCAGTTCCTGCTGGAGCGGATGCCCGACTTCCAGATCACCGCCAAGGCGAAAGTGGCGCGGACATTCCAGAACATCCGTCTGTTCTCCGGCATGACGGTCCTGGAAAACCTTCTTGTCGCCCAGCACAATAGACTCATGAAGGCCTCCGGCTTCACCGTACTCGGCCTGGTAGGCATCGGCGGCTACGCAAGGGCGTCGCGGGAATCGGTCGAACTGGCCGAGCACTGGCTGGAGAAGGCGAACCTCGTCGACCGCGCCGACGATCCGGCGGGCGACCTTCCTTACGGCGCGCAGCGCCGGCTGGAAATCGCGCGCGCCATGTGCACCGGCCCCGAACTGCTCTGCCTCGACGAGCCCGCCGCGGGCCTCAACCCGCGCGAGTCGCTGGCGCTCAACGCGCTGCTCAACGACATCAAGGACACCACCGGCACCTCGATCCTGCTCATCGAGCACGACATGTCGGTTGTCATGCAGATCTCCGACCACGTGGTCGTGCTCGAATACGGCCGGAAGATCTCCGACGGCGACCCGACGTTCGTGAAGAACGATCCCCGCGTCGTCGCCGCCTATCTCGGCGTCGATGACGAGGAGGTGGGAGAGGTGCTGACCGCGGTCGGCGACGAGCACGTCATCCACGAACTCGAAGGCGAGCCCGATCCGGACCACGGACCGTCGCCCTCGTCATCGATGATGGCGGGGCCGATCTCCGACACGATCGAGCAGAGCGGTGACGGTGCCGATCGGTCGGAACTGGTGAAGGTGTCCCCCGGGGCCTCGCGGGCCCGCATCGTCGAGGAGCGCGAGAAGGCAAAGTCCGCCCTCTCCAACGCGCTGCCCGCACCGCGCGGCGGGACTCCGGACAGGCTGACGCTGATCAAGGGCATCGGCCCCGTCAACGAGCGCAAGCTCAACGAACACGGGATTTTCCATTTCGACCAGATCGCGGCATGGAAGAAGTCCGACATCAAGGCGGCCGAGGAATATTTGGCCTTCGACGGCCGGATTGCCCGCGAGGATTGGGTCGGCCAGGCAAAATCGCTCGCCAAGGGTGGAGCAGACAAGCGCGGAGGGCGCAAGTGATGGCCGGTACTCCGCTTCTCCGTGTCCAGGGCGTCGAGACGTTCTACGGCAACATCCGGGCGCTGGACCGTGTCGACGTCGAAGTAAGCCAGGGCGAGATCGTCGCCCTGATCGGTGCGAACGGCGCCGGCAAGTCGACGCTGATGATGACGATCTTCGGCAATCCGCGCGCCCGCGCCGGCAGCATCACCTTCGACGGGACCGACATCACGCAAATGCCGACCCACGAGATCGCGCGGATGCGCATCGCCCAGTCACCGGAAGGCCGGCGCATCTTCCCGCGCATGACGGTGCTGGAAAACCTGCAGATGGGCGCGAGTCTCGACAATCTGAAGTATTTCGACGAGGACGCGGAAAAGGTCTTCACGCTGTTTCCGCGCCTGAAGGAACGCATCGCGCAGCGCGGCGGCACGCTGTCGGGCGGCGAACAGCAGATGCTGTCCATCGGCCGCGCCTTGATGGCGCGGCCGCGGCTGCTGCTTCTCGACGAGCCGTCGCTCGGTCTTGCGCCGCTAATCGTCAAGCAGATCTTCGACGCGATCCGCGAGCTGAACCGGACGCAGGGGCTCACCGTCTTCCTCGTCGAGCAGAACGCGTTCGGCGCCCTCAAGCTCGCCAATCGCGGCTACGTGATGGTCAACGGCCGGGTGACGATGAGCGGCAGCGGCGCGCAACTGCTCGCCGATCCGGAAGTCCGCGCGGCCTATCTCGAAGGCGGCCGGCATTGAACCGACAGGGGGACCGGGAATGAGCGGCATACTCTATGAAGAAACGTCGGTATGGCAGTTCTTCTTCGTCACCTGCCTGCTAGGCGGCTGGGCGGCGTGGATGACCGGACGGGCCTGCGCGATGACGTGGAGGCCTTATTCGAGCCTTGTCGTCTACCTCCTGGTCCTCGGCATCGCGGTGCGCTTCATCCACCACGCGCTTTTCGACGGAACGATGCTGACGCTGCAGTACTACGTCGTCGACACGATCATCCTGATGGTTCTCGGCACGCTCGGCTTCCGCTACACGCGTACCAACCAGATGGTGACGCAGTACCATTGGCTCTACGAACGGGCGTCGCTCCTGTCCTGGAGATCCCGGAACTGAGGTTCACCATTTGCGCCGATTCCGCCGGGAATCGACGTGACAACTGCCGCGAAATCGGCAAACTACCACTTCTGCGATAGGGTGGGCATCGCATGAAAGTGTCATTCACGCCCACTCGTTTAATGGGAGCGTTTCTATGAAAAAATCACTCATGTCCGCGGTCGCCCTCACCGCGCTGGTCGCGTTCGGCGGCAGCGCCTGGGCGGACATCCTGATCGGCGTCGCCGGCCCGATCACCGGCCCGAATGCTGCGTTCGGCGCACAGCTCCAGAAGGGTGCGGAACAGGCTGCTGCTGACATCAACGCTGCGGGCGGCATCAACGGCGAGCAGGTCAAGATCCTGATCGGCGACGACGTCTCCGATCCAAAGCAGGGCATCTCGGTTGCCAACAAGTTCGTTGCCGACGGCGTCAAGTTCGTGGTTGGCCACTTCAACTCGGGCGTGTCGATCCCGGCTTCGGAAGTCTATGCCGAAAACGGCATCTTCCAGATCACTCCGGCTTCGACCAATCCGAACTTCACCGAGCGCGGCCTGTGGAACACCTTCCGCACCTGCGGTCGCGACGATCAGCAGGGTGAAGTCGCGGGCGCCTACCTCGCCGCCAACTTCAAGGACGCCAAGGTCGCCATCATCCACGACAAGACGCCTTACGGCCAGGGCCTCGCCGACGAGACCAAGAAGGCGGCTAACGCGGCCGGCGTGACCGAGGCGATGTACGAAGGCATCAACATCGGCGACAAGGACTTCTCGGCCCTCATCGCCAAGATGAAGGACGCCGGCGTTTCCGTCGTCTACTACGGCGGCCTGCACACCGAGGCCGGCCTGATGATGCGCCAGCTCGCCGACCAGGGCCTGAAGGCGACCTTCATGTCGGGCGACGGCATCGTGTCCAACGAGCTCGCCTCGATCGCCGGCGACGCCGTCGACGGCACGCTGATGACGTTCGCTCCGGATCCGCGCAACAACCCGAACGCCAAGGACATCGTCGAGAAGTTCCGCGCCGCCGGTTTCGAGCCGGAAGCCTACACGCTCTACTCCTACGCCGCCGTGCAGGTCATTGCCGCCGCTGCTGCCGCTGCCGGCGACCTCGACCCGCAGAAGGTCGCGGAAGCTGCCAAGGCGAAGGGTCCGTTCACGACCGCGATCGGCGAACTGGGCTTCGACTCGAAGGGCGACATCACCCGTCCGGACTACGTGATGTACACGTGGCGGAAGGGCGACGACGGCAAGTACAGCTACTTCGAAGACAAGTAATCCTGGCGAAGACGCCTCGATCGGACGCCCGGCGCTCGCGCCGGGCGTCTTTTTTTTCGCAGGTGGGAAACTCCATGTCGCGGCACGGGCGGGTCGCCTGGGACGACTGCTCTAATCGATTGAGCTGCCGCAGCGTTATTCTGTTTGCAGTGCAGCATTTTCGCGCTATGCAATTGTGACATCCTCCCTCCAGAGCCCGGAGCCGCCCTTGCCGATCTCCAAGATCCTCGTCGCCAACCGCTCCGAGATCGCCATCCGCGTCTTCCGCGCGGCGAACGAGCTGGGCATCAGGACGGTCGCGATCTGGGCGGAAGAGGACAAGTATTCGCTGCACCGCTTCAAGGCGGACGAGAGCTATCAGGTCGGTCGCGGCCCGCATCTCGAGCGCGATCTCGGCCCCATCGAAAGCTATCTGTCGATCCCCGAGGTGATCCGGGTGGCGAAGCTGTCCGGCGCCGACGCCATCCATCCCGGCTATGGTCTGCTCTCGGAAAGCCCCGAGTTCGCCGAAGCCTGCGCCGAGAACGGCATCGTCTTCATCGGGCCATCGCCGGAGACGATGCGGCGTCTCGGCAACAAGGTCGCGGCGCGCAATCTCGCCATCGAGGTCGGCGTGCCCGTCGTGCCGGCGACCGATCCCCTGCCCGACGATCCGGCGGCGGTCGCCAGAATGGCTGCCGAAATCGGCTATCCGGTGATGCTGAAGGCGTCCTGGGGCGGCGGCGGCCGCGGCATGCGCGCCATCCGCGCGGAAGCGGACCTGGGGCGCGAGGTTATGGAGGCCAGACGCGAGGCGAAGGCCGCGTTCGGCAAGGACGAGGTCTATCTGGAGAAGCTCGTCGAGCGGGCGCGCCACGTCGAGGTCCAGGTGCTCGGCGACACCCACGGCAACGCCGTGCACCTCTTCGAGCGCGACTGCTCGATCCAGCGGCGCAACCAGAAGGTCGTCGAGCGGGCGCCGGCTCCTTATCTCGACGACGGGCAGCGGGCCGAACTGTGCGGCCATGCGTTGAAGATCGCCCGCGCCACTTCTTACGTCGGCGCCGGCACCGTCGAGTTCCTGATGGACGCCGACACCGGCAAATTCTACTTCATCGAAGTCAATCCGCGCATCCAGGTCGAGCACACCGTCACCGAGCAGGTCACCGGCATCGATATCGTCAAGGCGCAGATCCACATCCTCGACGGCGCGGCAATCGGCGCGCCGGAATCGGGCGTGCCGGCTCAAGAGGAAATCCGCCTCAACGGCCACGCGCTACAGTGCCGCATCACCACCGAGGATCCCGAGCAGAACTTCATCCCGGACTACGGCCGCATCACCGCCTATCGCGGCGCCACCGGCTTCGGTATCCGCCTCGACGGCGGCACGGCCTATTCCGGAGCCGTCATCACCCGCTTCTACGATCCGCTCTTGGAGAAGGTGACCGCCTGGGCGCCGACGCCACAGGAGGCAATCGCCCGCATGGACCGCGCGTTGCGCGAGTTCCGCATCCGCGGCGTGGCGACGAACCTGACTTTCCTCGAGGCGATCATCGGCCACCCGAAATTCAAGGACAGTTCCTACACCACCCGCTTCATCGATACGACGCCGGAGCTGTTCGCCAGCGTCAAGCGCCAGGATCGGGCCACCAAGCTGCTCAACTACCTGGCCGACGTGACCGTCAACGGCCATCCCGAAACGCGCGGGCGGCCCATGCCGAAGGCTGACGCCGCGGCACCCGTGGTGCCGTTCCACGGCGGCACGGTGCCGGACGGATCGCGCCAGCGGCTGGACGCACTCGGGCCGGACAAGTTCGCGGCCTGGATGCGCGAGCAGACCAGGGTGCTGGTTACCGACACGACCATGCGCGATGGCCACCAGTCGCTGCTGGCGACGCGCATGCGTACCCACGACATCGCCCGCATCGCCGGCACCTATGCGCGAGCGCTGCCGCAGCTGCTTTCGCTCGAATGCTGGGGTGGGGCGACCTTCGACGTCGCCATGCGCTTCCTGACCGAGGATCCCTGGGAGCGGCTTTCGCTGGTGCGCGAGGCGGCGCCGAACCTCTTGCTGCAGATGCTGCTGCGCGGCGCCAACGGTGTCGGCTACACCAACTATCCCGACAACGTGGTGCAGCACTTCGTGCGCCAGGCCGCGGCCGGCGGCATCGACCTGTTCCGCGTCTTCGACTGCTTGAACTGGGTCGACAACATGCGCGTCGCCATGGACGCCGTGCGCGCCGAGAACAAGCTCTGCGAGGCGGCGATCTGCTACACCGGCGACATCCTCGACCCGGCGCGGGCGAAGTACGACCTGAAGTACTACGTCGCGCTGGCGAAGGCACTCGAGGCGGCCGGCGCCAACATCATCGCGGTCAAGGACATGGCCGGCCTGTTGAAGCCGGCGGCGGCGCGCGTGCTGTTCAAGGCAATGCGCGAGGCGAGCGGCCTGCCGATCCATTTCCATACGCACGACACCTCCGGCATCGCGGCGGCGACCGTGCTGGCGGCGGTAGAGGCAGGGGTCGATGCGGTCGACGCGGCGATGGACTCCCTTTCCGGCAACACATCGCAACCCTGCCTCGGTTCGATCGTCGAAGCCCTGAAAGGCACCGAGCGCGATCCCGGCCTCGACCCGGCGTGGATCAGGAAAATCTCCTTCTACTGGGAGGCCGTGCGCAACCAGTATACGGCCTTCGAGAGCGATCTGAAGGGGCCGGCTTCCGAGGTCTACCTCCACGAGATGCCGGGAGGCCAGTTCACCAATCTGAAGGAGCAGGCGCGATCGCTCGGCCTGGAGACGCGCTGGCACGAGGTGGCGCAGGCCTATCACGACGTCAACCTGATGTTCGGCGACATCGTCAAGGTGACGCCGTCGTCCAAGGTGGTGGGCGACATGGCGCTGATGATGGTCAGCCAGGACCTCACCGTCGCAGACGTCGAGAACCCGGCGCGCGACATCGCCTTCCCGGACTCGGTCGTGTCCATGCTACGCGGCGACCTCGGACAGTCGCCTGGCGGCTGGCCGGAAGCGATCCAGAAGAAGGTGCTGAAGGGCGACAAGCCGATCACGGTGAGGCCCGGCTCGCTGCTCAAGCCTGCCGACCTTTCGGCGAACCGCAAGGAGATCGAGGAGAAGCTGGGGCGCAGGCTGTCGGAGTTCGAGTTCGCCTCGTGGCTGATGTATCCGAAGGTCTTCGCCGACTTCGCCTCGGCGCAGGAGACCTACGGCCCGGTCAGCGTGCTGCCGACGCCCGTCTACTTCTACGGCATGGAGCCGGAGGACGAGATCTTCGTCGACATCGAGAAGGGCAAGACGCTGGTGGTTCGCTGCCTCGCCGTCGGCGAGGCCGACGACAAGGGCATGGTGACGGTGTTCTTCGAACTCAACGGCCAGCCGCGCCGCGTCAAAGTGCCGGATCGCGCCCATGGCGGGACGGCCGCCAAGGCACGCCGCAAGGCCGAAGCCGGCAACGAGGCGCATGTCGGCGCGCCGATGCCGGGCGTGGTGTCGACGCTTGCGGTGAACGCCGGACAGCCGGTCAAAGCCGGCGACGTGCTCTTGTCGATCGAGGCCATGAAGATGGAGACCGCACTCCACGCCGAGCGTGACGGAACGATCGCCGAAGTTCTCGTCAGGACCGGCGACCAGATCGACGCCAAGGATCTGCTGGTCGTCTACGCTTGATCACTGGTGCGGGCAGACATCAGCGGACGGCATACTTGAGCGCTTCGTAGGCCATCTGGGAGCCGTAGTAAGAGAGGTGGTCCTGGTCGCCGTAATAGGACTTGCCGGGCTCGCCGAGAAGGCAGAACTCAGGTCCGCAGAAAGTGTCGGTCAGGTCGATCAGGTGGTCGGCAGGCACTCCGGATTCCGCCAGGATTGCGTCAATCGGCGCCTGCAGTGCCACGTGCTGGGCCCTCGTGGTCGAGGAGCGGCGGATCGCCTCCATCGTGTAGTCCGGACCTGGCTGCCGGAAGATCAGCTTGCGATAGACGGTCTTCGCCGATACCGGTTGCTCCGGGACCTGCTTGACTATGTGGACGTCGATGCCGTGTTCGCGAAAGGCGGCGACGGTCGACTTCAGCAGCGTGCTCAATTCTGATCGGTAGGCATTCAGATCGGTGCTCGCTCCCGCCGCTTCGGAGGAAACCCGGTACACGGGCTTGCTCCCATCGTAGAGGCTCCAGCGTGCCACGAGAATTACCGCGTCCCACTGCTGTTCCACGGCGCGTTTCAGCGCGTGGGCTGCGACGTCGCGGCAGAGTTCGGCGCCGAAGTTGCCGCTATGCACGTAGGCGCCCTGGAGCGGCGGGCAGCCGCCGAGCATGATCAGCGTTAGATCGATGCCCCGCTCGGCGCCAACGCGTTGGAGCGCCAGATGTATGGCGCCGGCATGGCTGTCGCCGATCACGGCGACCCTCCTTTTGTGCGGCGCGTAGGTTACCGTGCATTCGCGGAAATGCCGATGGAACTTTTCCGTGGCGTTCTTGCATCCGCTTGGCTTCTCGGGCCGGCCCAGGACCTCGCCCAGCGCGGCGTCCATTCCCTGGTTTCCGGCGTGCACCCCTTGCGTGGCGATACCCTGGATGCCAATCCCCGCTAGCGCAATCAGGCAGCTCCCGGTGAACGCGAAAAGTACGGGCCGCGTGATCGGCCGAAGCGCGCCGGGCCGCCGGAAAGGCTGCTCGACAAGCTTCCAGGTTGCACCCGCCATGACCAGCGACAATACCGCGAGCAAACCCATTTCCCACGTTCCATCGAAGGCGAAACCGCCGATGCGGGCGAAAGCGAAGAGCGGTTGGTGCCATAGGTAGGCGCTGTAACTGATCAGGCCGACAGCCACCAGCGGAGCGGAGGATAGCAGCCGGCTCGGCAGGTTAGCGCCTCCGCCTGCCAGGATGACAAGCGTTGTGCCAAGCACCGGAACCAGCGTGTAGACCGACGGGAATGGCGTCGCGTCGTCGAAACCGAATACGCCCGCCGCGATGAGCGCTACACCGGCCAAGGTCAGCCAGGGGTTTTGCCGGATCCATCGAGGCACACTGACGAGGGCGCAGAGTGCGCCGATATCGAGCTCCCAGACACGCGTGGGCAGCAGATAGAAGGTCGCATCGGGAAAGCGGCTTGCGCCAAATTGTGCGAGCGACAGGCTCCCGATTGCGAAGGCGGCGACCAACGCGACAAGCCAGCGTCGACCGAGCCTCCACGTCAGGATCAGGAACAGGGGATAGACGAGATAGAATTGTTCCTCGACCGCCAGGCTCCAGGTGTGGAGGAGCGGCCGTTCGCCCGGTGCGGTGAAATATCCACCCTGGTCCCAGTAGTAGAAGTTCGCCGAGAACGACGCCACTGAAACGAGGCTGCGCGAGAAATCGAGGTATTCCTCGGCGTCCATCAGTTGCCAGGCGAACGGTACGCAGCTGGAGCAAACGACCACCAGTGCCGGCAGGATTCTGCGCGCGCGCCGCTCGTAGAACTGGACGACGGAAAAGGATCCCTTTTCCATTTCCGAGACGATGAGCGACGTGATCAGATAGCCGCTGATGACGAAAAAGACGTCGACACCGACAAAGCCGCCCCGAAATGGCTGGTAGCCGGCATGGAACAAGACGACGGGAACGACCGCGAGCGCCCTGAGCCCGTCGATTTCTCGTCTGTACTGCATGCTGCGTCGGCGAATCCTCTAGAGCGGAGGGCGGTACAGCGTCGGCGGCCGCGTGGAGGACCTTCGTTCCTCGGCGCGATGGAAGCCACATTACGGGGCAGTCCGTGTCGCGACAAGGCAAGGGGGCAAAAGGACAGGACGGCGACGAGCCGAAGTCGAACGATGCGATCGTGACAGCTCTCCACATTGAGCTCGAAGAAACCGTTTCCGGGACCGTCTCTAGGACTGGCGAAAAGGTCGACGTAGCAAGCCCGAACGTCATATTCGCCGGCACAGCCCTTGGCCGGACGCTTGATCGATGCCGCGTCGGTACGGTCCGACCGGGCGCAATCGCTTGACACCTGCCTAAACCGATTTAGGTTGCCGGCGTCCCACAGGGAAGCCTTCTCCTTGCACACCACATCCCCCCATCTTACGACCCGCGCGCGCTGGGCCGTGGTTGCCATGTTCTTCCTCAACGGATTCGTCGTCGGAAGCTGGGCGCCGCAGATCCCCGCACTTGTCGATCGGCTATCCATCGACAAGTTAACGCTGGGCCTGCTGATCCTCGGGTTCGGCTTCGGCGCCCTGACATTGATGCCCATCGCAGGCATTCTGCTCGCCCGACGCGAGTCGCGGGCCGTTGTCGTCGGCTTCGCGTCCGTCGTCGTGTTCAGCCTGCTTGCCGTTGCTGCCGCTCCACATCTGGCGGTCGCGGCGGTGTTCATGTTCTTGTTCGGCGGCGTCGTCGGCGGAATGGACGTCGCCATGAATGCGAACGCCGTTACGGTCGAGCGGCGCCTCGGCCGGCCGATCATGTCGTCGTCGCACGGTTTCTGGAGCCTCGGCGGTTTCGCCGGCGGCGGAATCGGCGGCATCGCCATCGAGGAAATCGGCTCTCTGGCGCACGCGGCGATCGTCGCGGCCGTCACGCTGACGATCCTGATTGTCGGCGCCTCCCATCTTGTCGGCGGCGACCGGCCTATCGCGACGGGCGCCAGACAGAGGCTCTCGCTGCCACGGGATCCGATGATCTATCTGGTCGGCCTCGTCGCGCTGCTCTGCATGATCCCCGAGGGAGCCGTGCTCGACTGGGCAGCGCTCTATCTGCAGAACGAGCGCGGTGCCGGGCTTGCGACGGCTGGCTTCGCCTTCGCCCTGTTCTCGGCGACGATGGCGCTGATGCGTTTCGTCGGCGACCGCATCCGCCATCGCTGGGGCGCCGTCGCCACGATGCGCGTCTCATGCCTCGTTGCCGCCACGGGGATGGCTGCGGCCGGCCTCTCCCCCTGGCCTTGGCTCGCCATCGCCGCCTTCGGTTTCGCCGGCCTCGGCATCGCCAACATCGTCCCGATCGCCTTTTCGGCGGCCGGAAACCATCCCGGCCTGTCCTCGGGGACAGGCATGAGCGTCGTCACGACGATGGGCTATTCGGGAATCCTGCTGGCCCCCTCGGCAATCGGCTTCATCGCCCAGAAGGTCGGACTGGCCCCCATTTTCGTGGCTCTGTCTGCGATACTCCTCGTCGTCTTCCTCAGCGCCGGCCTGATCCGGCACGCCGACTTCCGCACAGATCACGATAGAGCCGCGTAGCGCCGCAAGCCGTCGTAGAGATGATCGGCAACGCGGCGGATGCGCGGGCTCGTGCGCACGTCCTCGTGCATGGCCAGCCACATCGGCAACGCGGGCACTGTCAGGTCGGGCAGTAAGGTCTCGATGTCCGGGTCGGAACGGGCGAGGCCTCTCTGGGCGAAGCCGATGCCGTTGCCGGCGCGGATCGCCTGCCAAAGCACGATCTGGTTGTCGGAGCGGAAGCGGAAGGCGTGACGGTCCGTGTCGACGCCGAGTGCGGCAAATCCGCGGATGATGTCGTCGCCGCGGTCGAAGCCGACGAGATCGTGATCGAGCAGATCTGCGGCCCGCGCGGGGCGTCCGCGACGGTCCAGGTAGCTCCGTGCCGCGCAGGCGCACAGCGGCAGTTCGGCGATCTTGCGCGCCACCAGATCGGCCTGGTTCGGCCTGACCATGCGCACGGCGATGTCGGCATCCCGACGAAGGAGGTTGTCGACGAGGTTGGAGGCGACGACCTCGACCTCGATATCCGGTTCCGCTACGGTGAGTTCGGCGAGCAGGGATGGCAGGACGTAAGCCGCGACGATCTCGCTCGCGGTGATCCGCACCGTTCCCGCAATCTTTTCCGTCGTACCCAACGCCAGCCTCGAGAACGCCGCCGCGTCCTCGGCCATGCGCCGACCGCGATCGAGTAGGGTCTGGCCGGCGTCGGTCATCTCGTAGCCCCTCCGGCCACGCCTGAACAGGATGACGCCGAGCGCCTGTTCGAGTTCTGCGACATGACGGCCGAGCGTCGGCTGGCTGGCCGACAGGCGACGCGCGGCAGCAGACAGGCTGCCCGCCTCGGCAACGGCGACGAAACTTCGGATCAGGTTCCAATCGATATCCGGTGCGATCATATATTCATGAATGAATGATCGACGATCACTTGTCACGGATTAATATTCGACCGGAGACGATGCAGGATGAGCGCGTAAAACGAATGGAGGTATCGCCATGGCAAGAATCGTCATTCTCGGTGCGGCGGGCAGGGTCGGCGACGCCGCAGCGCGCGCGTTCCTTCAGTCCGGCTGGACGGTCGCGGGTGTGGCGCGCAACCCCAAGGCCGGCGCGCTCGCGCCCGGTGTCGTTCCCATGAAGGTGGACGTCTTCGACCAGGCAGCGCTGATCGCCGCCTGCAAAGGCGCCGACGTCATCCTCAATGCGGTCAATCCGAAATACACGGAATGGAACGAGAAGGTCCTGCCGATGGCGCGTAACGTGATCGCGGCGGCGGAGGCAGTCGGCGCGACCCATATGCTTCCCGGCAACGTTTACAATTTCGGCCACGCGATCGGCATGGACATGAAGGAGGACGCACCCGAGGTCGCTTCGACGCCGAAAGCGGCCATCCGCATCGCCATGGAGGGGCTGTTCCGCGAGAGGGCGGAGGAGACCGGCGTGCGCACGATCGTTCTCAGGGCCGGGGACTTCTACGGCGGCGTCAAGCCCGAAAGCTGGCTCGACCTGATCATCCTGGCAAAGCTGCAGAAGAACGTGTTCACCTGGGGCGGGCCGATGGATGTCCCGCACGCCTTCGCCTACCTGCCCGACCTGGCCCGCGCGTTCGTCGCCCTGGCGGAGCGGCGCGAGGCGTTCGGCGCGTTCGAACGATTCCATTTCGCGGGCCATACGCTGACGGGCATGCAGATGAAGGCGGCGACGGAAGCGGCCGTGGGCAGGCCCCTGACCTCCCGCGGGATGCCATGGCCGCTGCTGCGCATCGCCGGCCTCGTCATGCCGATGATGCGCGAGGTCGCAGTGATGTCCTATCTATGGCGGACACCCCACTCGCTCGACGGTGACCGGCTACGCGCCGCGATCGGTCCCCTCGCCGCGACACAGCCGGTCGAAGCGATTCGCCAGGCGATCGACGATCTCGACCTCGATGGCCGACGTCTCGCTGCAGCCTGAGGGCAGGGCGCAAGACGTTTTCGCCTGGATCACACCCGTCCCATCAGGACGAGGATCAGCAAGATCACCAGGATGATGCCGACGATACCCGACGGGCCGTAGCCCCAGCCGCGCGAATACGGCCAGGCCGGCACGGCGCCGAGCAGGATCAGGACGAGGATGATGATGAGGATCGTACCGAGCGTCATCGAAAACTCCCGCAGGTTTAGCAACGACACTCAATGCGCGACGCGCGCCGCGGTTCCGCGGCGCGCTCGAAGGGGCCCGATAGGAATGGCCGAGCGCCGCGCCGCTATTCAGCTGCCTTGGGATAGGCCATCGGCAATTCTTCCGGCTTGATCTCGGCCACGGCGTCGGAGGTCGGCGCAGTCGCATCCGGGCGCTTGCGGCGCAGCAGGCGGTCGACCAGGGAGCGCCGGGCGGCGACGCGCTTGTCGCGCGTGAACACCATCAGCATCGATGGCGTCACAACCAGCGTCAGCAGTGTGGCGAAGGACAGGCCGAAGACGATGGCGCTCGACAGCGCGATCCACCATTGCGTCGACGGCGCGTTGATCGTCGTCTCGTGGTGGAAGATCTCGAGGCCGAGGCCGAAGGCGATCGGCAGCACGCCGAGGATTGCCGACATCGCCGTGAGCACGACCGGGCGGGCACGCTCGCGGCAGGTTTGCAGCACGGCGTCGATCTTGTTCCAGCCCTCCTCGCGCAGCCTGTCATAGGTGTCGATCAGCACGATGTTGTTGTTCACGACCACGCCGGCGAGCGCGATGACGCCGATTCCCGACATGACGATGCCGAAGGTCTGGCCGGTGAGCAGCAGGCCGAGGAATACGCCGATCGTCGCCATGACAACGCAGGAGAGCACCAGCCAGACGCTGGTGAACTTGTTGAACTGCGCCAGCAGCACGACGAAGATGAGGAAGATCGCGGCGCCGAAAGCCTTGCTGAGGAAGGCGCTGGCCTCTTCGCTGTCCTGGTTGGAGCCGGCGAGCTTCCAGCGGACGTCGCCGAGATCCATCTCCGCCACCGCCTGGCTGACCGCTGCCTGGACAACCGCCACCTGGTAGCCGGAGGCGACGTTCGCCTGGACGACGACGGTGCGCTGGGCGTCGATGCGATTCAGGTTGCCGACCTTCGGCTCGGCCTTGCGGATGACGAAGTTGGAGATCGGCACCGCGCCCTGCGAAGTCTCGACGCGAAGCTGGTCGAGGGTCGCCAGCGTGCGCCGATCCTCCGGCACGCGCAGGCGGATGTCGACCGCGTCGTCGGCACCGGCTGGACGGTAGTCGGTGAGCTTGAGGCCCGTCGTGACCAACTGCACCACCGTGCCGACGGAAGCCGGGCTGATGCCGTACTGCGCCGCCTTCGTCCGGTCGACCTCGAGTGCCCAGTCGACGCCCGGCGGCGGCAGGCCGTCAGAAATGTCGATGACGCCGTCGATGCCGTCGATCTTCGCCGCCACCTTGCGGGCGATCTCGTCGAGACCCTTGGGATCGGTCGCCGAGAGGCGGATCTGGATCGGCTTGCCCGTCGGCGGGCCGGCCTCGGGAACGCGCACCTCGACGTCGACGCCGGGGATGCCCGCCATGACGCCGCGCAGGTCGTCGAGAATGTCGTTAGCCGGCTTGCGCTCGCGCCAGTCGATGAACTCGTACTGGATGACGCCGACGACATCCTCGGGAATGTCGGCACCGCCGCCCTGGCTCTTGCCGACGCGGGTGTAGACCGACTTGACGCCCGGCCAGCCGAGCAGCTTCTCTTCCGCATGGCGTGTCGCCGCGTCCATTTCGGCAAGCGACAGGTTGCCGCGCGCATGGACGTAGAGCAGGCCGTAGTCCGGTTCGACGCTCGGGAAAAACTCAACGCCGGCGCCGTAGTTCGAATAGGCGACCTGGACGCCGACCAGGAGGCCGACGGTCAGCAGGAGGACCGTCTTCGGGAAGCGCACGGCCTTCTTGACCACGGCCATGTACCAGCCGTCACGGTTGCCCTCCTCCTCATGGACGTGCGCCTTGGCGACGAGCGCGCCGATCGTCGGCGTGAAGACCAGGGCGTAGAGCATCGAGGCCGAAAGCGTCACGATCAGCGTGATCGGCATGTACTTCATGAAGTCGCCGATGATGCCCGGCCAGAACAGCAGCGGAGAAAAGGCGGCGACACGGGTCATCGTCGCCGCGATCACCGGCCCTGCCATGCGCTTGGCGGCGAGTTCGAAGGCCTGCTCCCTCGGCATGCCTTCCGACATGCGCCTCTCGGCGAACTCGGTGACGATGATCGCGTCGTCGACCAACATGCCCACCGCCAGGATCAGGCTGAACAGCACGATCATGTTGATCGTGTAGCCCATCAGGGCGAGCAGCAGGATGCCGATCAGGAAGGACGAGGGGATGGCAAGGCCGATCAGCAGCGACGCCCGGCCGGACAGCGAATAGAGGATGACGATGAACACCAGGATGACGGCGATCATCACGTGGTTCTGCAGGTCGTTGAGGAGCTGCAGCACGAAGACCGACTTGTCCTGCGTGTAGGTGACGCTCATCCCTTCGGGAAGCTGCTTCTGGAATTCGTCGGCAACCGCCTTCACCTGGTCCAGCATGTCGACGATGTTGGCGCCGACGCGTTTCTTCACCTCGATGGCGATCGCCGGCTCGCCGTCCAGCCGGGTGATCGACTGGGCGTCCTTGAAGGACGAGCGGATGGTCGCGAGGTCCTGGGCGCGCACGACGGCATTGGGGCCGGCGGCGATGGGCAGGTTGGCGACGTCCTCCACCGTTTCGATCAGGGACGGAACCTTGACCGCATAGCGGCCTTCCTCGCCCTCGATGTTTCCGGCGGCGACCAGGCTGTTGCCGGCGCCGATCGCCTGGATGAGCTGGTCGAGCCTGAGGCCGTAGGACGACAGCTTCACCGGGTCGATGATGGCTTCGACCAGATCGTCGCGGGCGCCCTGCAGAGTCCCCTCAAGGACGCCCGGCACTTCTTCGATTCGATCGCGCAGCTCGCGCGCGGCGGCGGTCAGGACGCGCTCCGGCACGTGGCCGGACAGCGTGACGACGAGGACCGGGAACTCGGAGACGTTGACCTCGTTGACCGTCGGTTCGTCGGCATTCTGCGGCAGATCCCGCTTGGCGTCGGAGACCTTGTTGCGGGTCTCCTGGAGCGCGGTCTCCAGGTCGGTCGACGGATCGAACTCAAGCAGGACGTAGCCGCCGCCCTGGTAGGCGGTCGAACGCATCTCCTTGACGCCCTTCAGCGACTTCAGACGCGTCTCGACGGGTCTCAGCAGCAGGCGCTCGGAATCCTCGGGCGAAATGCCCTGGTAGCCGAGGCTGACATAGATGATGGGGATCGCGACGTCCGGCTCGGCTTCCTTCGGCACGGACTGGTAGGCGACGGCGCCTGCCAGGATGAGGAAAACGAGAATGGATAGGGTGAGTCGGGCGTTGCGGATCGCGAGCTTGACGATGTCCATGGGCTACTGCGTCCCGCCGGTGACTTCGCCGATCAGCTTCCTAATGGTCTCCTGGTCGGCCTCGACGGCGTTTACCGTCTCGCCCTCGACAACGAGGTCCTGCCCGGCGACGATGACCCGGGCGCCGGCCGGGATGCCGCCGAGCACGAGGCCGGTCGGCGAGTCGTCGATCAGGTCGATTGGATGGAAGGTAACCTTGCTTTCGGCATCGACCGCACGGATGCCGAGGTCGCCGCTGGCGCTCAGCGTCACCACGGAGCGCGGCAAAACGACGGCGTCGGCGGGCTCCGCGCGCACCGTCCCTCGGCGGTCATGCCCGCCGGTATGCTGCCGTCGGCGTTGGGAATCTCGACCTCGATGGGGAAGGTCCGGGTCGCGGCGGAGGCGTCGCGGCTGATGTAGCGCAGCGTCCCGCGATGGGTCTCGCCGTTGACGAGACGAATGTCGGCGGCGTCGCCGATCTTCAGGTACCGCAGGTCCCGCTCGCTGACCTCGCCGATGCCGATGGCGGGATCGAGGTCGAGGATCGTCGCGACCTGCCCGCCCTGGGCGACGGAACTGCCCAGTTCGACGCCGACCTTGTCGACCAGCCCGTCGAACGGCGCGCGCACCTCGTTGCGCTCAAGTTCCGCGATCGCCGCCTGCAGCTGCGACTTGGCGGCAGCAAGCGCGGAGCGCGCGCTGTCGAGCTGCAGCTTCGGCAGGCTTCCGCCCTTGGAAAGGCGTTCGGCGGCCTCCCATTCGGCCTGCCGCTGGGCAAGGAGGGCCTTGGCCGTCTCGACGGCGGCCTCCTTCTCCTCGGCGGCAAGCCTCAGGAGAAGGTCGCCGGCCTTGACGTGGTCGCCCTTCTTGAAAGGTAATTCGGCGACGATGCCTGCCGCGCGGACCGTCATTACGGCGCGCTTGTCGGCCTGGGTCTGGCCGGAAATCCGGATCGCGCGAGCGTGGTTGACGCGCGGCGGCGCGACGACCGCGACCGTGCGAACGATCGCGTCGGCCTTCTTCGGCTCGGCCGGGGGGGTGCCGGCCTCCGTCTGCGCACTGCCAACGGACGAGAACTCGCCCGTCGCGATCCACGCAGCAAAGCCGATCGTGACGGCGACGGCCGCGAGCTTGTGGAACTTGAATTTGCTCATTTGTCCCTTCCGACGCCCCGCTCGCCCCGGCCGTCCTCGACGGACACGGGCTTCGATATGGGTTCGTACTCTTCAGCCTTCAATCCGCCCTCAACTGCGGCGAGACAGAAAGCGCGCCTTTTATCCTATCGCTGCAGTGCAATATAGTCAGAAACGGTGAAACGGTTATCAATATTGGTGGTGAAACCGGGCCCTATCTGGCATCGAAGACGCCTATCTGCCTGCCGGGGGCGCTCCTTTGCGCTTATGTCAGCAGCCGTCAGCAATGTCGTCCGACAGTTCATGCGAAGGCAAAATCGCGGGCCAGCGGCAGGCGGCGCGCACGTTTTCCCGTTAGCGCGAAGACGGCATTCGCAAGCGCGGGGGGCGCCGGAGGCGTCGCGATTTCGCCGACGCCCCCCATCCGGTGGAAGTTCTCCAGGATGGCAACCTCGAATTCAGGACATTGGGCGATGCGCAACGCGTCGTAGTCGTGGAAGTTGGACTGCTCGACGACACCGTCGGCGAAGGTGATTTCCTGGCCGAGCGCCGACGAGAGACCGTAGACCGCGCCCGAGATGAGCTGCGCCTCGATGATGCCCGGATCGATCGCTGTGCCGACGTCGGCCGCGATCCACATCTTCTCGATGCGGATGCCCGACGGCGTATCGGCGACCTGCACGACTTCGCCGACCCATGCGCCGAAGGATAGCGTGAACGCAAAACCTTTCGCCCGACCCGGAGCGAGCGGTTCCCCCCAGCGCGCCATCGCCGCGACCTTGTCGACGACCGCCACTGCGGCAGGGTAGCCGGCCATCAGCTTGCGGCGCATGTCGACCGGATCGACCTTCCCCGCCGCCGCGATCTCGTCGAGGAAACACTCGTGGAAGAAGCCGTTGTAGGAGTTGCCAACAGACCTCCAGAAGCCGACCGGGATCGAGATGTCGGCCGGGATGGCCGAAACCCGGTAGTTCGGAACCGAATAGGGCTGGTCGTGTGAGCCCTCGCTGATCGTCTTGTCGGGGCCGACGGGAGTGAGCGACGGAAAGGTGCGCCTCAGGACGCTCGCGACGATCGATGGTGCGGCGATGCGCATGTCGATGGCGAGCGGCATTCCGTCGTCGCCGAGGCGGGCGCTGAAACGGCCCGCGGCTGCGGGCCGATAGACGTCGTGAGTCGTATCTTCCTCGCGGGTCCACGTCACCTTCACCGGGCGGCCGTCGGTCTCGCGCGCCAGCAGCGTGGCGTACATGGAGAAGTCCATCTCGCCGCGGCGGCCGAAACCGCCGCCCATGTAGGTCGTGTGAACCTTGACCTGATCCTGCTCCAAACCCGCCAGGCCTGCGCAGAGCTGGCGCGTGAGCGTCGGCATCTGGTTCGGCGACCAGACATCGAGGATTCCATCCTTGAGCCGCGCCGTCGCGTTCATCGGTTCCATGCAGGCATGGGCGAGATAGGGGACCTCGTAGTCGGCCTCGATGATCCGCTCTCGCGGCCCGTCGGCGAAAGCGGTGTCGACGTCGCCGTCATCACGCAGCGCCGATCCGGATCCGCTGGCAAGCGCGTCACGAAGGGCCGACGCAATGGCCGCGCTGTCGGCAGGATACCCGGCGGGCCCCCACTCGACGTCGATAGCCTCGGCGGCGCGGAACGCCGCCCAGGTGTTGGTGGCGATCACGCCGAATCCGGCGCCGTAGGTCGTGTCGATCGGAACGACCTTGACGACGCCCGGCATTTTTTCCGCCTTCGTGGCGTCGGAGCGTATCGCCTTGGCGCCGAAACGCGGGCTCATGCGGACCGTGCCGTAGAGCATGTCGGGCAGGTCGACGTCGATGCCGAAGATCGGCGCGCCGGTTACCTTGGCGTACATGTCGACGCGTTTCTGCGCCTTGCCCAGGATCTTCCAGTCCTTCCGGTCCTTGAGCGTGACTGACGCGGGAGCGTCCATCGTGGCGGCCGCCGCGGCGACGTCGCCATAGGTCACCGAGCGGCCCGAAGGATCGTGGCGGATCGTGGCGTCGCGCGTCGTCAGTTCCGCGACCGGCGCGCTCAGCCGTGCAGCGGCTGCGGCGAGCAGCATGGCGCGCGTTGCCGCGCCGGCTTCGCGCATCTTGTCGAAACCGTCGCGGATCGAGGAGGAACCGCCCGTTCCCTGCAGGCCGAGGAGCTTGCCAAGTCCGCCCATGGCGCCGCGCGCCATCTCGGCCATCATGCCCTCGTCGTAGAAGGCGAAGGGTCCGCCCTCGGCGAACATCGCGGTATTGAAGTAGGCCCACGAGGCCGGCCCGTGCTCGACCGTCACCGCCTCGAGCGGCACGTCGAGTTCTTCCGCGACCAGCGCGGCGAGCGAGGTAGCGATGCCCTGACCCATCTCAGCGCGCGGCGCGATCACGGTGATCGTGTTGTCGGCGGCGATCTTGACGAAGGGATTGAAGGTCGCCTCGCCTTCGGCGAGTTCGCCCTCCAGCGGGTTGGGATAGGGCCTTCGGTAGTAGTAATAACCGACGGCGATGCCGCCCGCGATCGCCGCTGCGCCGATCAGGAAGGTCCTGCGTGCGATCTTGCCGATGCTCGCCATGCTCAGGCCCTCGCCAGTTTCAGCGCCGCGGCTTTCTTGATGGCGGCGCGAATCCTCGGATAGGTCCCGCAGCGGCAGAGGTTGCCACCCATGGCGTCGTCGATCTGCGCATCGGTCGGTTCGGCTATCTCGTCGAGCAGCGCGACGGCGCTCATGATCTGGCCGGTCTGGCAATAGCCGCACTGGGCGACCTGTTCATCGAGCCAGGCTTGCTGCACCGGGTGGAGAACGCCATCGCTGGAAATGCCCTCGATGGTCGTCACCTCTCCCTCGACGCCTCCGACCGGGAGCGAACAGGAGCGCGCGGGTTGGCCGTCGATCAGCACCGTGCAGGCGCCGCATGCGGCTATTCCACAGCCGAACTTCGGACCCTTGATGCCGGCGAGGTCGCGCAGCGCCCAGAGAAGGGGCATGTCCGGATCGGCGTCGATTTCGATCACCGTGCCGTTGACTGTGAGGCGCATCGCAGGTTCCCTCGAAATCCGGACGTCGCGGCGCATGCCGGCAGGCGTCTTGTCTCGTTGCTTACTGACAACTTGACAAAATTCGTCATTTTGTCAATAGGGGGTGAAGGAGACCGGGATTGAACCAAACGGCAACCGCAGAGACCGATCCGAAACGCGCGCGCGTCCTCGACGGTGCGATGCGCGTGTTTCTCAACTACGGCTTCGCGCGCACGACGATGGACGATATCGCGCGCGCCGCCGATATGTCGCGCCCGGCTCTCTACCTGCTGTTCCGCAACAAGACCGACATCTTCCGCGCCATCGCGACGTCGATGCTCGAGCAGTCGACCGAGACGACGCGTGTCGAACTCGCTGCCGACCGGCCGTTCGCCGAGCGCATGATGGCCGCGATCGACAAGTCCTTCATCGCAATGATGAGGCTCGTCTCCGGGTCTGCG
Organism: Rhizobiaceae bacterium; assembly: GCA_905339215.1. Classification (GTDB taxonomy): domain Bacteria; phylum Pseudomonadota; class Alphaproteobacteria; order Rhizobiales; family Rhizobiaceae; genus DUSC01. Next base: position 38,938 of record CAJPFN010000021.1, on the reverse strand, counting down.
CACGGCGCCGAACTTCTGGACATCAAGAACAGCCTCGCCTGCGATATCGCAGCCTCCTGGCGTGCGGACATGCGTACCAGCATTGCCCGCGCAATCGAGCGTGAAGCGCGGCGCGTCGGCGTGGATCTGCCCGCGCAGGGGCTTTCTGCGGAAGGCGTTGCCAACCTCCTGCTCGACGGGCTCGAAGGTATCAAGTCGCGGATCTCGGCACCCGACGAGCAGCGAGAGGCCGTGCGCTGCCTGGTCCGCGCCATCGAACGGGCCATCCGGCCCTGAAACGGCGCGCCTCTCGACCGTGCTCTTCAGCAGCCTGCTAGCCGATCCGGCGGCCCAACATCACGAGCTCTGGATGCGGCCGTGCCTCAGTGGCCGCTCATGCCGTCGGTGCCGATATAGGCGATGCGCAGCATGTTGGTCGACCCGGGCGTCCCCAGCGGCACGCCGGCGGTGATGATGATCCGGTCTCCCGCCTTGCCGAAGCCCTCGTCGAAGGTGATGCGGCAGGCGCGGTCGACCATGTCGTCGAGATCGGAGGCGTCGTCGGTGACGACGCAATGCGTGCCCCACAACAGCGACAGGCGTCGTGCGGTGGCGACGATCGGCGAGAGTGCGATGATCGGTACCTGCGGACGCTCGCGCGCCGCCCTGATGCCGGTCGTCCCCGAAGCCGTATACGAGACGATTGCCGACAGGCGCAGCGTCTCGGCGATCTGCCGCGCCGCGAGCGAGATGGCATCGGCGCCGGTTGCCTCCGGCTCTGAGCGCTGGGCGTTGATGATGCCCGGATAGGTTGGGTCCTTCTCGACCCGTTCGGCGATGCGGTTCATCATGGCGACCGACTCGACCGGGTACTCGCCGGCGGCGGATTCCGCCGAGAGCATGATCGCGTCGGCTCCTTCGAACACGGCGATCGACACGTCCGAAACCTCGGCGCGGGTCGGCACCGGCGCGGTGATCATCGATTCCAGCATCTGGGTGGCGACGACAACAGGCTTGCCGGCACGGCGCGCGGCGCGCGTGATCTGCTTCTGGATACCGGGCACGGCTTCGAGCGGCATCTCGACGCCAAGGTCGCCGCGCGCCACCATCAACGCGTCGGACAGCTCGATGATCTCGGCGAGCCGGGCGACGGCCTGCGGCTTCTCGATCTTCGACATGATCGCCGCCCGGCCGCGCGAGATCTTTCGCGCCTCGGCAAGGTCCTCGGGCCTCTGGATGAAGGACAGCGCGATCCAGTCGACGCCAGTTGCCAGGACCGCGTCGAGGTCGCGGCGGTCCTTCTCGGTCAGCGCGCCGACCGGCAAGTCCGTATCCGGCAGGCTGACGCCCTTCTTGTCGGAGATCTTCGTGCCGGAAATGACGGTGCAGACGAGCGACCGGCCATTCGTTTCGATGGCGACAAGTTCGAGGCGGCCGTCGTCGATGAGCAGGCGATGGCCGGGCTCCACGGATCGCAAGATTTCCGGATGCGGCAGGTGAACCCGCTTTTCGTCGCCCAGCGCCGGGTCGTCGTCAAGGACGAAGGTCTGGCCGACGGAAAGCTCGACCTTGCCGGCAGCGAACTTGCCGACCCTGAGCTTCGGGCCCTGCAGGTCGGCGAGGATGCCGATCGGGCGGCCGATTGCAGCTTCGACCGCGCGGATGCGGCCGACGAGCGTCCGCATGAGATCGTGGTCGGTGTGGCTCATGTTGATGCGGAAGACGTCCGCCCCCGCCTCGAAGAGCTTGCGGATCGTCGCCTCGTCAGATGAGGCGGGTCCGAGCGTCGCGAGGATCTTGACCTTCCGGCTGCGCCTCATTGTGTCCCTGTCCCGGTGACGGCGGCCGGGCCGCCGGCCACCGGCGTGTCGGTCAACTGGACCATCCAGTTCGCCTGCTCGCCGGTGTCGTATTCCTGGAAGCCGGCGCGCTGGAAACCGCGCGCGACGCAGTCGGTGACCCCGGCGATCTTGAACTCTTTTTCGGCCACGCACATGTTGATCGGGCCGTCCCAACGTCCGCCGCGCTCGGCGTCCTCCGCGTAGAGGTAGTAGTAGCGCGACGACAGCCCGCCCTCGATGAGCGTCTTGCAGGTCGACGCCTCGATGTGCCACCAGCCCTCGGTGACCCAGCCGGCCTTGGCGCGGTAGCCGATCGACACGCCGACGAGGTTCTGCGTGGCGTTGCAGACACGGAAATCGGCGAGGGCCTGCGTTGAGGCGAGTGCCGCAAGGAGCGGCGCGCCGAGCACGATCGCAAGCGCAATCGGCACCCGGGGAAAGCGCCAGCCGCCCGGCAGACCCATCCTGAAGCCCCTCGTAAGACAAATCAGCATCGTTCGACGACCCTTTTCGGCAAAGAACGGGCGCGTGTCAACGCGGCGAGGGACGCGATCCCAATCGATTTAGATCGGTCCGACGGCGCTGGTCCCGGCCCATCATCCGCGTTTCGGGGAAAACAATGTCCAAACGACGGCATTGCACCCCGCCGGTCTTCGTGGAAAGACCGAAATGCGTCCACATTGAGCCATCGCCGAGAGTTCCCGTTCACATGACCCGGTCCGCAGCCTTCGCTCCGTTCGAGATCGTCGAGGGTTCGCGCCTGCGCGGCATCGTTCTCGTTGCCGACCACGCCCATCGGAACCTTCCCGAGGAATACGGCAATCTCGGCCTGCCGCCGGCCGAATTCGAACGCCATATCGCCTATGACATCGGCGTCGAGAGGGTGACGCGTGCGCTCGCCGCCGAACTCGACGCGCCGGCCGTGCTCGCCGGCTTCTCGCGGCTTCTGGTCGACCCGAACCGGGGCGAAGAAGATCCGACCCTGATACGCCAGCTCTATGACGGTACCGTGATCCCCGGAAACTACCCGATGCCGGCCGAGGAGCGTGAACGCCGGCTGGAACGCTACTACCGGCCCTACCACGACGCGGTCTCGGCGCTGACCGCCTCTGTCGCCCGTGAATCCGGTCAGGCGCCGTTCATCGTCTCGATCCATTCCTTCACGCCGGTCATGAAGGGTGTCGCCAGACCGTGGCATGCCGGCGTGCTGTGGGACCTCGACCCGAGGGCGCCCCTGCCGATGATCGAGATGCTGCGCAAGGCGGGCGACATCGTCGTCGGTGACAACGAGCCTTATGACGGCGCGCTGCGCGGCGACACGATGTTCCGCCATGCAATCGTGAACGGCTACGCGCATGTGCTCGTCGAGATCCGCCAGGACCTGATCGCAAACGAAGCCGGCGCGCGTTCCTGGGCCATACGCCTGGCGCCGATCGTTGACGCCATCAACGCGCGGCCCGATATCCATCGCGTCGAGCGTTACGGCTCGCGAACCGGTGCCGTTTGAAGGAGGCCGACATGCCCGATCTCGATCCCGACCAGCAGCGCGATTTCGAGGCGGCCGCCTTCCGCGCGCTTCTCGCGCATCTTCGCGCGCGCTCCGACGTGCAAAACATCGACCTGATGAATCTCGCCGGCTTCTGCCGCAACTGCCTCGCCAACTGGTACCGCGACGCCGCCGGTGCGGCGGGGGTCGAGATGTCCAAGGACGAGGCGCGCGAGGTCGTCTACGGGATGTCCTACGCAGAATGGCAGCTCCGCCACCAGGTCGAGGCATCCGAGGCGAAGAAGGCCGAGTTCGAAACGAAACGGCCCCGCGACCACTGAGGCGCCGGGAGCGTCAGGCGGCGCGGCTTTCGAACGAGCGATCGGCCTTGAGCAGCGCCGAGCGCAGCTTCTCCATGGCGCGATTCTCGATCTGGCGGACGCGCTCCTTGGATATGCCGAGGGTTTCGCCGAGCGATTCCAGCGTGGCGCCTTCCTCGGTCAGCCGGCGCTCGCGGATGATCTTCAGTTCGCGCTGGTTCAGTGCGCCGAGCGCGGTCCGCAGCCAGGCCGCCCGGCGCTGGTCGTCGATCGCCTCGCCCACCACCTCGTCGGGCAGCGGATCGTCTGAAACGAGAAAATCCATTCGGTCTGAGCCGCCGGATTCGTCGTCGAAGATCGGCGCGTTCAGGGAGGTGTCCGAGCCGGACAGGCGCGCGTCCATGAGCGCAACGTCGGCTTCGGTCACGCCCAGCGTCAAGGCGATCTCGCGATGCACGTCCGCTCCGGTCCGGTCGCCGCCTTGTCCAAGCCGGGCGCGCAGGCGGCGGAGGTTGAAGAACAGCGCCTTCTGCGCCGAGCTGGTGCCGCCGCGCACGATCGACCAGTTGCGCAGGATGTAGTCCTGGATCGAGGCGCGGATCCACCATGTGGCGTAGGTGGAGAAGCGGACGTCCCGGTCCGGCTCGAAGCGGGCGGCGGCCTCGAGCAGGCCGACATGGCCTTCCTGGACGAGGTCGCTCATCGACAGGCCGAAATGGCGGAACCGGGCGGCCATGGAGATGACGAGGCGCATGTGCGCGGTAGCGATGGCATGCAATGCCGCCTGATCGCGATCCTCCTTCCAGCGCGTCGCGAGGTGCAGTTCCTCGTCGCGTGCGAGATAGGGCGCCTTCATCGCCGCCCTGATCATCCTGCGTCCCGACGCATCGTTCGACATGACCCTACCCACCCTCGGCCTCCGGCTCCGCTCGTGATCGATGTCACGAGATACGAACGGCGCAGTGAAGGAGTTGCATCCGCCCATAGTATCCGCAGACGAAAGAACGTCCTCTCCCGGAAATCGTTCCGGCAATACCCGGGAAGAGCAGGCAGGCGGGCCGGCTACACGGCAGAGCAATTCGACGTTCGCCAGAAATACTCTAGGACAGCGCTCGGAGGTCGGCGAGGAGGACGTCGCGCCCGCCCAGAGTGATCAGGGCCCCGGCGCTCTCCTGCGTGCGCCGCCAGAGCGGCATCGCCGCGGCAAGCAGGTCGCGACCGGTATCGGTCAGCACGAGCAGCCTGCCGCGCTTGTCCGCGGGATCGGCCGAAACCGCGACGAGGCCGCGCCGCTCCAGCGGCTTGAGGTTGGCGGTCAGAGTGGTGCGGTCCATCGCCAGCAGGCTGGACACCTCACGCATGCGCGCGGGCTGGGGACGATTGAGCGACATCAGCAGCGAAAACTGCCCGTGGGTGATACCGATGGGGCGGAAGGCCTCGTCGAAACGTCGCGCTAGCGCCCGCGCGGCCCGCTGGACGTGGAGGCATAGGCAGCTGTCCCGGACCTCGATCGTCGTGGCAAAGGAGAGCGACTCGGCTTTTGACATGGTCGGATAGTGTTGATATCAACGGAATTGTCCAGCGCCAAGATGTCGCGGGCGGTGATAAGCCGGTTACGATCCGGCAGAAGAGGGAGGAAGCAGATGGCCGCCAAGGTCCTCGTTCTGCTCGGCACCAAGAAGGGCGCATTCATCGCCGAAAGCAGCGACGGCCGCCGCACATGGACGCTGCGCGGTCCGTTCTGCGAGATGTGGCCGATGAACCATGTCATCGGCGACCCGGCGACCGGCGCGATCTACGGCGCCGGCGGCAACGAGTGGTTTGGCCCGGCGATCTGGAAGTCGACGGACCTCGGCGAAACCTGGACACATTCGAGCGCAGGCCTCGCCTATGCGGCCGGCGAGGAGCCGGTCAAGTCGGGCTGGAGCGTGGCCGTCGGCGACGGCGCAGTCTATGTCGGCGTGCAGCCGGCGGGGCTGTTCCGCAGCGACGATGGCGGCGCCAGTTGGACTCACCTCGACGGGCTGCAGAAGCACCCTTCGCGCGAACACTGGAATCCCGGCGGCGCCGGGCTCATCCTGCATTCGATCGTGCTCCATCCGGAGGATCCGGACCAGGTCTGGATCGGCATCTCGGCGGCCGGCGTGTTCCACACCGCCGATGGCGGCGAGACCTGGGAGCCGCGCAACCGCGGCACGCGCGCCGACTTCATGCCCGAGGGGCAGAACTATCCCGAGTTCGGCCAGTGCGTGCACAATGTCGTCATGGCGGCTGGCATACCCGACCGGCTCTACCAGCAGAACCATTGCGGCATGTACAGGAGCGACGACGGCGGCGTCGAATGGCGCAGCATCGAGGACGGCCTGCCGTCCGACTTCGGCTTCCCCGCCGCGGCGCATCCGAGCGATCCGGACACGCTCTACCTGCTGCCGCTCAACGGAGCGACGGAAGGCCGGTTCGTCCCCGACGCAAAGGCGGCCGTCTGGCGCACCCGCGACGGCGGCCGGACCTGGCAGGACCTGCGCGCCGGCCTGCCGCAGGAGGGCGCCTATTTCGGCGTGCTGCGTCAGGCGATGGCAACCGACCGCATGGACCCTGCCGGCGTCTATTTCGGCACGAGCAGCGGGGCTCTCTTCGCCAGCAGCGACGAGGGCGACAGCTGGTCGTGCATCGCCGAACATTTGCCGACGGTCCTCTCGGTCGAGACGCTGGTCGTCGATGGCTGACGATCCGGGAGCGCGGATGGAACCGGCCGCGACGCGCGGTAATCCGATCGTCGTGCGCCTGCCCGGCGTCCTCGTCGACCTCTTTCCGGGGGCGCGGCGGAGGGTCGAGATGGACGCACGGACGGTCGCCGAGATGGTCGACGCGCTCGACGCGCTGTGGCCCGGCATGCGCGACCGCATCTGCGACACGCGGCCGGCGATCCGCCGGCACATGAACGTCTTCGTCGACGGCGAGCGCGCCATGCTGGAAACGCCGATCCCGGCGCGGTCGGAGGTGTTCGTGCTGACCGCGATCAGCGGCGGATAACGCCGCGGGCCGCCCCGGCCTCAGTGCTTGCGCGACAGTTCGCGCGTCATCGTCTCCAGCCCGGCAAGAGTGAGCGGATACATGCGCTCGCCGAACAGGTCGCGGATCATCTGGATGGAGTGCGTATAGCCCCAGTGCTTCTGCTGGATAGGATTCAGCCAGGCGCTGTTCGGCCACTGCGCGCGCACGCGGTTCAACCACAGAGCGCCGGCCTCCGGATTCCAGTGCTCGACCGAGCCGCCCGGCTGGGCGACCTCGTAGGGGCTCATCGAGGCGTCGCCGACGAAGATCACCTTGTAGTCGTGGCCGTACTTGTGCAGCACGTCCCAGGTCGGGATCGTTTCCGCATGCCGGCGGCGGTTGTCCTTCCACACCCGCTCGTAGAGGCAGTTGTGGAAGTAGAAATACTCCATGTGGCGGAATTCGGTGCGCACGGCTGAGAACAGTTCCTCGACGACGCGGATATGGTCGTCCATCGAGCCGCCGACGTCGAAGAACATCAGGAGTTTGACGGCGTTGCGCCGCTCGGGCCGCGTCTGCACGTCGAGATAGCCGTGCTCGGCAGTGGCGTGGATGGTACCCGGCAGGTCCAGCTCCTCGTCGGCGCCTTCGCGCACCCAGCGGCGCAGCCGCTTCAGCGCCACCTTGATGTTGCGCGTGCCGAGCTCGACGCTGTCGTCGAAGTTTCTGAACTCGCGCTTGTCCCAGACCTTCACTGCGCGCCGGTTGCGGCTCTCGTGCTGGCCGATGCGCACGCCCTCGGGATTGTGGCCGTAGGCGCCGAAGGGCGACGTGCCGGCCGTGCCGATCCATTTCGAGCCGCCCTGGTGGTGGCCCTTCTGCTCCTCGAGCCGCTTCTTCAGCGTCTCCATCAGTTTCTCGAAGCCGCCGAGCGCCTCGACCAGCTTCTTCTCCTCCTCGGTCAGGTGCTTCTCGGCCAGCCGCCGCAGCCACTCCTCGGGCAGGTTCGTCGGGTCGATGCCGCCCTCGCCGGACAGCGCCTCGACGCCCTTGAAGACATGGGAAAAAACCTGGTCGAAGCGGTCGATGTGCCGCTCGTCCTTCACCAGCGTCGACCGCGCTAGGTAGTAGAAGGCCTCCACGTCATAGGTGGCGAGCCCGGCCTCCATGCCTTCCAGCAGGGTCAGGTACTCGCGCAGCGACACCGGGACGCGCGCTGCTTTCAGCTCGAGGAAGAAGGGAATGAACATGGCCCTTTCTGCCGAGTATTCGAGGGCCGCACAAGGGTCTACTTCCGAGCCGCAGAGCGGAGCGGGCCGGTTTCTCCGGAACATCCGGCCGACCGAACTTCACCGGAGGCGCGGCTCGGTCTTCGCAATTTCGGGAGTGATCGAGAAGTAGACACTCCCCTACAACAGATCGTACTCAATGAACCCCGTCCGCCGCGCCACCTTGTCGTAGAGGCTGCGCGCGGTGTCGTTGGTCTCATGCGTCATCCAGTAGACATTGGTGACGCCCTTCGTCGCCGCGGTCTTGCGCACCGCGTCGATGAGGGCGGTGCCGACGCCCTTGCCGCGGGCTTCAGGGTCGGAGAACAGGTCCTGGAGGTAGCAGTTGTCGAATTCCGACCAGCAGGTGCGGTGGTAAAGGTAGTGGACGAGGCCGACCGGCTTGCCGTCCAGCAGCGCGATGAAGCCGCGCGGCTCGAACTCGCCCTCGGTGAACAGCCGCTTCCAGGTCAGCGCGTAGACGGTTTCCGGCACGCTCGCCTTGTAGAAAATGAGGTAGTCGGTCCAGAGCCGCCGCCAGGCGTCATGGTCGGACTGTTCGAGGGGGCGGACGACGAGTTCGGACATGATGCTCTCCTCAACGGGTCCGCGCGCCGCGAGCCCTCTTCGTCCGGCGATCACTTCATGGCCGCAGCACATCGTCAAGGCCCGTAGGACTGCGCCAGCCGGCCCGAACCGTCGGGCCAGGGCGATGCGAGGCTTGCCGACGTCGTCGAACCCCAGGCGCGGCCGGCCGGCAAGCCCCGTTTGCGCTTGCCACGACGCGGCGCCGCCGCTACTCGGTGAATGGCACTCATCAAAGCGCCGACGTTCGGCGACAGGGGAGACCGGCCGCATTGCTGACGACTTCGGGCCTTGGCCGGGATGCGGCCGAAGAACTGACGTTTCCCTTCGCCGAAGCGCCGCCGACGGGTGAACTGCGCGAGGTCGCTCCGGGGATCCTGTGGACGCGCATCCCGCTTCCCTTCCGGCTCAACCACGTCAACATCTACCTGATCGAGGACGGCGACGGCTGGGCGGTGCTCGACACCGGCATCGCCAACACGCCGACGCGTCAGGTGTGGGAGGCGCTCGTCTCCGGGCCGCTTGCCGGACGGCGGCTGACGCGGCTGATCGTCACCCATTTCCACCCCGACCACATCGGCCTCGCCGGCTGGCTGTGCGAGCGCTTCTCGATGCCGCTCCTGACCAGCCAGACAAGCTACCTCGGCTGTCTCAACATCTCGCTCAGCCCCGGCGCGATGGAAGCCCAGCACTACCGCGACTTCTACCTGCGCCACGGCATGGACGGAAACACGGCCGATACCGTCAGCACCCACGGCCACGGCTACCTCCTGATGGTCACGCAGCTGCCGCCGACCTTCCGCCGCCTCGTCGCCGGCGACGAACTCATGATCGGCGGGCGCCGCTTCGAGGTGCTGACCGGCGACGGCCATGCGCCGGAGCAGGTGATGCTCTACCTGCCCGACGAGAACGTCTTTCTCGCCGCCGACCAGGTATTGGCGAAGATCACACCCAACGTCAGCGTCTGGGCGGTCGAGCCGGATGGCGATCCGCTCGGGCTCTACCTGCGTTCGCTGCGCGCCGTCGCCGCGCGCATTCCCGCCGACGCGCTGGTCCTGCCGGGCCATCAGCTGCCGTTCTACGGCCTGCACAGGCGTTGCGCGGAGTTGGCCGAGCATCACGAAAGCCGATGCCGGATGATCGCGGCAGCCTGCGCGGAGGGGCCGAAATCGGTCGCCGAACTGGTGCCGGTGATCTTCCACCGGCCGCTCGACCCGCACCAGCTCTCCTTCGCCTTCTCGGAAGTGCACGCGCATGTGAACTACATGCTCGGCCGCGGCGAACTCGCCTTTGACAACCCGCGCGCCGACCTGATGCGCGTGATCCTGGCGCGCTGATATCCGGCCGGAAGGATCCCCTACCCGTTCTGCCGTCTCGCCATGAAGGCCAGCCGCTCGAACAGGTGGACGTCCTGCTCGTTCTTCAAAAGCGCGCCGTGCAGCTTGGGCAGGGCGTTCTTCGGGTCGGCGCGCAGGTCCTCGGGCGCCACGTCGTCGGCGACGAGCAGGCGGATCCAGTCGAGCGCTTCCGATGTCGACGGTTTCTTCTTCAGGCCCGGCACCTCGCGCAGTTCGTAGAACTGGGTCAGCGCGGCGCGCACGAGGTTCTGCTTGATGCCCGGATAGTGGACGTCGACGATTCGATGAAGCGTCTCGGCGTCGGGGAAGCGGATGTAGTGGAAGAAGCAGCGGCGCAGGAAGGCGTCGGGCAGCTCCTTCTCGTTGTTCGAGGTGATGATGACGATCGGCCGCTGGCGCGCCCTGATCGTCTCGCCGGTCTCGTAGACGAAGAATTCCATGCGGTCGAGTTCCTGCAGCAGATCGTTGGGGAACTCGATGTCGGCCTTGTCGATCTCGTCGATCAGGAGCACGACCTTGCGGTCGGCGGCGAATGCCTCCCAAAGCTTGCCGCGCTTGATGTAGTTGCGGATTTCGTTGAAGCGCTCGTCGCCGATCTGGCTGTCGCGCAGGCGCGACACGGCATCGTATTCGTAGAGGCCCTGCTGCGCCTTGGTCGTCGACTTCACGTGCCATTCGATCAGGTCGAGGCCGAGCGCCGCCGCGACCTGGCGGGCCAGCTCGGTCTTGCCGGTGCCGGGCTCGCCCTTGACCAGGAGCGGCCTTTCCAGCGCGATCGCCGCGTTCACCGCGACCATCAGATCCTTGTCGGCGACATAGGCCGCCGTACCTTCGAAGCGCATGCGATAAATCCTGCCGGGTTTCGTCGCGCGGACCCTATTGCATGTCGCCGGCGAAGGAAACCGTCCGCCGCACGCGGCCGCGGGCGTCCGTCCGCGGAATCGATTTGCGCGACCTCGGCAACTGGCGGAAACCGCGCCGCTGGCCTATATTCGTTTCCGGCGTTCTGGGCTTCTCGGCAGGAGTAACATTTCCCCGGGGCCTTATTGATCTCGAAGGGAGCTGTCCCTGATTGGGCCCGTGGGTCCTTTCATATGGCGCCCACCTACTTTGTAGGTTCCCGGGATCAACCTCTCCACCGGTCTGCCTGGATCGCCACCTCTCCCCAGAATCGAGCATCCCGGCGCGCCCGCGGCGCCCGCCCTCGTCCTTCGAGGCCCGCTTCGCTCGCACTTCAGGATGAGGGCCGTGGGCGGCGGCGCCCATCTTCGCCGACAAGCAGGCTCGTGCCCGGGAGGGCATGGCGGATTCGGAGATTCGAGGTCTTTCTTGCCTGCGGCGGGGCGTCAGGGCGGCCGGAACCGGCGGCGCGCGGCGGGAAGGCGGACGACGAGGAGCAGCGGTAGAAGCGGCGTGGCGTCGGGGCGGGGTGCCGGGGCGGCGGGCCAGCCGGTGAAACAGCCGTCGGAGAAGACGGCGGGACCGTTGTCGCCGATGTCGTCCGCGTCGGAAAACATGCCGAGAACCGCGGCGAGAATGCGCAGGCGCAGCGCCAGGAACACGGCATCGGCGGCGCCGTAGTGCAGGCCGGCCGGTTCGACGAGGCAGGCGAGGTCGGGGAAGGGAACGTTCGGGTGGGGGCAGCCGGACTCGAGCGCCCCGGCGATCAGCGTCGCCATCGAACGGGCGACGAAGGTGCGCGCGATCGCCTCGGCGCGGTAAAGGATGGCGAGCACGAGGAAGCGGACGGGGAAGGAACGGCCGGCGGCGCGTTCGGCGAGGAGCGCCAGGGCGACAAGCGTCCGAGCGATGCCCCGGAATGTCCCCCTGTCCTGCAAAGCGCCTTCCATCAACGGGCCCTCCTTTGGCCGCTGGGATTCTACGGCGGGCTTTTGGGGAGGGGGGTAAAATGGCGCGGCGAAAAACGTTCGGCGATTGATTCTGCGGGGGAATTTGGTTGAGCGCGACCGTTTCCGGCGGATTTTATCCCCACACGCCCTTCCGCTTCGTCGTCTACGGACAAGCGACGCGAAGCGAGCGCGACCCTAGGTTCCATGCCGGGACGGTGGGGAAGTGCGCGGCGGCTGATCTCCCCCCTCGTGGGGGAGATGTCGGCGAAGCCGATAGAGGGGGGGCGCTGTCCCGCCGGCATCTCCGGTCGTCAAGAACGGCGCTCCACGTTGCCCCCTCTGGTCTACCGGCCATCTCCCCCACGAGGGGGGAGATCAGCAGCTCCGCGGTAGGCGCGCCGCCGCCCCGCCTCAGCTCCGGCCGCGGCCTTCGATCATGGTGATCTTCTGCCAGATCTTGCGCGACAGGTTGGAGCCGAGCTCCTCGATGTCGTTGACCGCCTCGATCACCACCTCGTCGTTGACCGACTGGGCGAAGAGAGCGGCGAGCTTGCCCGAGATCGACAGCATCTCCGAGCAGTAGTCTAGATAGCGCGCCAGATCGGCGGGGTCGGTGATGCGCGCCGGCGAGTTGGCCGTCGGGCGGAACGTGTCGGAGAGCGCCGCCGGATCCTTGGTCAGCTGGTGCATGTCGACGACATGGATCAGCGTACGCAGCACGTGCAGCTGCGTGAAAACCCTCTTGCGCTTGATCCGCTCCTCGGCGCGGATCAGGGCGAGGAAGCCGAGGCCCGCGAGCAGGATCGTGTTCAGCGACGCCTCGATCCCCTGGACCGATTCCGCCACGCCGCCCTCGTTTCCCAACCGGTCCAGCGGCAGCACCGTGCCGACGAACAGGAAGATCGCGGCGCCCGCCACGAAGGCGGCGGCGACGACCGCGCGCACCCACCAGATCGGTGCCTCCAGCGCCTTGGCGGCATCGGCCAGGTCGCGCGACAGCAGGACGAGTTCGGCGGCCACGCGGCGCAGGCCGGAATCGGGGAACCGGTCGGCGATCCGCTGCTCCAGCCGCTCGCCGGTGGCGATGATCAGCGCCGGATCGAGCGAGCGGTACTTCGGCTCGGACGCCGGCGTGTCGGCCATGGCTCAGGCCGGTGCGTTGGTCTGTTCGCCGTAGCGGTTCGGCCCGGGATCGCCCGGGATGAAGCACAGCGCGATGTACATGACGATGCCGGCGACGACGAACAAGAGCGCGAACGGCGCCGGTTTGCCGAAATCGTGCAGCCGCTTGGCGGCCAGCGCGATGTTGGAGAAAAGCGCGACGATCACGACGACGAAGAAGACGAACGCCCAGGTCTGGCTTCCGGCCGTTCCTTCCTCGTACTGCATGAAGCGGTAGAGCGCGAAGAACTGCACGATCAGCAGGAACAGCCCGCCAAGGAAATAGGCCGCGCGGTTCACGCGGCCCGAGAAACTGAAGAACAGCCAGATGAGTTGCGCACTGTCAGGCAAGCGGGTCCGGTCCGTAACGGTTGGCGCCGCGCGTGCCTTCCAGGATGCCGAGTTCGACGAGAAGCCAGATGCCGCCGATGATCGGCACGAGGGCGATCAGCGTCCACCAGCCTGACTTGTCCCGGTCGTGCCAGCGCTTTGCATAGACTGCGAGGGCGAAGTAGATCGTGGCGAGTGAGACGATCGTGCTGATGATGCCGAGTTGGCCGCCTTCGCCCAGGTCGATCGTCGTGCCGATCAGCATGTCGATGATCACCGCGACGATGCCGATGGCGATGAAGATGCCGATCCCGGCCCAGAACTTCGCCCGGTTGATCCTGCCGTCAAAGCTCGTCAGAAGATACTTCCAGTCCATGTCACCCCTCCTGTCGTAGGACCGCGCGCCGATCGCGCCGGCGGCCCGAAGGTGCGTCCGATCGCCGCAAAGATCAATCTCTGAGAAGCTCGTTGATGGAGGTTTTCGATCGCGTCTTCTCGTCGACGCGCTTGACGATGACGGCGCAGTAGAGGCTGGGCCCCGGCTCACCGTTGGGCAGCGGCTTGCCCGGCATCGCGCCCGCCACGACGACAGAGCCGGCCGGCACCTCGCCGTAGAAGACCTCGCCCGTGGCCCGGTCGACGATCTTCGTCGACTTGCCGATGAACACCCCCATGCCGAGCACGGAGCCCTCGCGGACGATGCAGCCTTCGACCACTTCGGATCGGGCGCCGATGAAGCAGTTGTCCTCGATGATGGTGGGCCCCGCCTGCATCGGCTCGAGCACGCCGCCGATGCCGACGCCGCCGGAAAGATGGACGTTCTTGCCGATCTGCGCGCAGGAACCGACGGTCACCCAGGTGTCGACCATCGTGCCGCTGTCGACATAGGCGCCGAGGTTGACGAAGGACGGCATCAGGACGGCGCCGGGCGCGATGTAGGCCGAGCGGCGCACGACGCAGTTCGGCACGGCGCGGAAGCCGGCCTTCTCGAAGGCGACGGCGCCCCAGCCCTCGAATTTCGACGGAACCTTGTCCCACCACGACGACTGGCCGGGTCCGCCGGGAATGACGTCCATCGGATTGAGCCGGAAGGACAGCAGCACGGCCTTCTTCAGCCACTGGTTGACGGTCCACTGGCCGTCCGCCTGGCGCTCGGCGACGCGCACGGCGCCCCGGTCGAGCAGGTCCAGCGCTGCCTCGACCGCCTCGCGCACTTCGCCGCGGGTCGTCGTCGTGACGGCGTCGCGAGCGTCGAAGGCCGTCTCGATGGTCTTTTCGAGGCTCGCGAGGTCGGGTTTCGACATGGAACTGCTCCGTTACACGCGCTGTTAAGGGGTGGGACCTAGGCTCTTTCGATACGCGGTACCCCGAGCCGGCGCGGAACCTAAGCGAAGGTCGGCGGGGGGTCAATCGCGGCTGCGCCATGGGACGGCGCGGGCAGACTGATCGGGATCGGGGACCGGATGAATCCGATGGAACGGGCGGGATGGACCCCGCTGCCACACTCAGACGAGGACCTAGAGCGCGCCAGGAAAGCGCCCGACACGCCGCAGACGCGCGCCTCGACCTACCGGCTTGCCTGGAACGACACGGATTTCATGACCCGCCGCGAACTGCGCGCGGTCAGGCTCCAGCTCGAACTCTTGAAGCCGGAGATGATCCTCGCCGAACGCGGCATCCGCTCGACCGTCGTCATGTTCGGCGGCGCGCGCCTGCCCGAGCCCGGCGGCGAGGCCTGGGCGGCGAAGGACGAACGGCAGAAGCGCAATCTCGAGGAAAACAGCAAGTACTACGCCGAGGCGCGCAGGTTCGCCCGCCTGTGCTCGCAGCACTCGGCCGCCTCCTACTTCCGCGAATATGTCGTGGTGACGGGCGGCGGACCGGGCGTCATGGAAGCCGGCAACCGCGGCGCCGACGACGTCGGCGCCCCGTCGATCGGCCTGAACATCGTGCTCCCCCACGAGCAGGCGCCCAACGCCTACGTGACGCCGGAGCTCTGCTTCAACTTCCACTACTTTGCGATCCGCAAGATGCATTTCGTCATGCGCGCCAAGGCGGTCGCCGTGTTTCCCGGCGGCTTCGGCACGATGGACGAGTTCTTCGAGACGCTGACGCTCATCCAGACCGGGCGCATGGAACGCGTCCCGGTGATCCTCTTCGGCGAGCAGTTCTGGCGCCGCGCCATCGACCTCGACTTCCTCGCCGAGCAGGGCACGATCTCGCCGGGCGACCAGGACATCATCGACGTCGTCGAGACCGCCGAGGAGGCCTGGGGCATCATCAGCCGCTTCTACCGCATCGAGGATCACGTCTGACGATTGGAGCCGCGATACGGTGCCACAGGGCGGTCGGGTAGCGTCGGTGGATCGTCTGCGCTAGAAGCGCGCCATGCGCATGCGTGAACCAAGGCTCGGATGGCTGGCCGCCCTCAGGCGGGACCGCTTCCTGTTCGCCGTCACCGGCGCGCTGATCCTGATCGCCTCCTACCTCCAGCCGCTCGCCGAGGCCAATGCCGCGGGCACCGGGCATGCCTGGATCATCTGCACGGAGTTCGGCGCCGTCAGGTCGGGCCCCGCGGATCCCGCAGGCGGCGTCCTGCCCGGAGCGGACGACTGCCCGAAATGCGTGGCCGGCACATGCCAGCCGACGCCGCCCTTCAAGGCGATCGCCGACACTGCCGATACCGGCCACCTCGCGCTTCCGCACGCCGATGTCGCGCCACGGTCCGCCGCGGGTGGAACGCTCCCGCCGGAGCCGCGTCCGGGAACGCACGGTATCCGGGCTCCACCTCGTCCTGTCTGAACGGCTGCGCCCTTCGCGGCGCCACGACGTTTCACGCACAGGAAAGGAACAATCATGCGTCGACATATCCTGCAATTCGCGGCGGCCTTCGTGCTGACCGCCTTTTCGCTCGTCACCGGCCTCGCCCGCTCCGAGGAAATGAAGAGCCAGCCGGTCACCGCCGGCGACCTCGAGATCACCTCCGGCTGGGTCAGGGCAATGCTGCCCGGGCAACCTGCCGGCGGCGGCTTCTTCATCGTCACCAACAAGGGCGCTTCCGCCGACCGCCTCATCTCCGGATCCACGCAAACGGCCGGACGCGTCGAGATCCACACCATGGAAATCGTCAACGATGTCATGGTGATGCGCCCCGTCGAAGGCGGCCTGGAGATCCCCGCCGGCGCCACCGTCGAACTGAAGCCGGGCGGCCTGCACATCATGTTCATGGAGGTCGCCGATCCCTATCAGGAAGGCGCCACCGTGCCCGTGACGCTCGAGTTCGAGAAGGCCGGCAAGGTCGATCTCCAGCTTCCCGTGCTGAAGGGCCAGGGCGGCGGCATGCAGCATGGTGCGCTGGACGACCGCGGCGCGATCGAGGCGGTGCTGAAGGCCGAATGGGACCGCGCCGACGCGCCGCTGACGATCGCGCCGGTGGTGATAGAGGCCGACAGCGCCATCGCCGGCTGGTCGCAGGAAGGCCGCGGCGGCCGCGCCCTTCTCGCCCGCAAGCACGGCCACTGGGCCGTGCACCTGTGCACCGGCGACGCCGCGAAGGAAGCCGCCAACCTAGAGAAGATGGGCGTCCCGGCCGAGGTCGCCTCCACCCTCGCCACGCGCCTCGCCGAGGCCGAGGCGAAGATGGATCAGACCGTCGTCGCGCTGTTCTCGACCTTCGAGGGCACCGTCATGATGGACGAAAACGGCGGACATGACGCCCATTCGGGCCATTCCACGAACTGACCCTTCGTGACGTCGAGGCCGCCGCCCTCCGCGCGGCGGCTTCATTCGCCCTCCGGCCCGTCGCCCTCCTCGTCGACGGACCGCGGACGATGGACCAGCGTCACCAGCACGAACGAGATGATCATCAAGAGGTACCAGGCGCCGAGCTTCGAGATGGAGACCGGCGTCCAGCCGTTGGCCTGTCCGGGATAGATCCAGGCGCGCGACCATGTGCCGATGTTCTCGGCGAGCCAGATGAACAGGGCGACGAGCAGGAAACCGAGCAGCAGGGGCATGCGGTGGCGGAAGCGGAAGACCCGGTAGTGGACGACCGTGCGCAGGAACAGCAGGGCCGTCGCTGCAAACAAAAACAGGCGGACGTCCGTCACGAAATGGTGGCTGAAGAAGTTCACGTAGATGGCGGCGGAGAGAAGGCCGGTCGTCCATAGCGCCGGGTAGCCCGTGTAGCGCATGTCGAAGATGCGCGTGACGCGGGCGATGTAGGAACCGACCGCGGCGTACATGAAGCCGGAGAACAGCGGCACGCCGCCGATGCGGAAGAAGCTCTCCTCCGGATAGATCCACGATCCGGCGCCGGTCTTGAAGACCTCCATCGCCGTTCCGACCACGTGGAAGACCAGGATCACCTTCGCTTCCCCGAGCGTTTCGAGGCGCCCCGCCAGGAGCACGACCTGCAGCGCCAGCGCGGCCAGGAACAGGAAGTCGTAGCGGGCGAAACCCGCATCGTGAGGCCACAGGTCCTTCGTGGCGATGATCAAGGCCAGCAGCGCGCCGCCGAACAGGCACGCCCATGCCTGCTTCAGGCCGAAGACGACGAACTCCACCAGCGCACCGGAAAGCCCGTGCGCCGGCAGCCGGTCGAGGACGGCGTGCGCGGCGGCGTCGATCCTCGCTTCGACCGAGGTGAATCTTTTCAAGCGATGGTCGTCCCCAGAACGGTGCGCAGGAACTCCGTCAGGTCGTCGGTGACGAAGTCGACCTCGTCGTCGAACGACGGGTCGCGCTCCCATATCTCCGAGAATGTTGGCTCGAAGTTGTTCGGCACGACGAGAACCGTGGTCATGCCGAGCGCCTTGGGTACGGAAAGATTGCGCGCCAGGTCCTCGAACATGACGGCATTGGGACCGACCACGCCGTGCAGCTCGACGAAGCGGTCGTAGGTCTTGCGCGCCGGCTTCGGCGTCAGTCCCGCGGCAACGATGTCGAAGATGTCGTCGAAATGGTCGAGGATGCCGAGCTGCCGTGCGGTACGCTCCGCATGCCCCCGGTCGCCGTTGGTGAAGATGAACTTGCGGCCGGGCAGGGCGCGGATCGCCTCGCCGAGCTCCGGCGCCGGCGCCACCCAGGAATAGTCGATGTCATGGACCTTCTCGAGGAAGTCGTCCGGGTCGATGCCGTGCAGCGTCATCAGCCCGTTCAGCGTCGTGCCGTACTCCTTGTAGAGTTCCTTCTGCAGCGCTCGAGCTTCTTCGCGCGGCAGACGCAGGAGTTCGGAGACATAGGCAGTCATCTTCACGTCGATCTGCGCGAACAGGTTCGTGTGGTGCGGATAAAGGGTGTTGTCGAGGTCGAAGACCCAGTCCTTGACGTGGGCGAAGCGGGCGGGATCGGGGCGATTGGTCATGGCGCCCTTATCGCACGAAACGCGCCGTTGGACAGAGCCGCCGGGTCGCGGTCCCGCGGCGTGAAAATGCCCGACCGGTAAAATTGTACGGGACCGCTAAACCAGCCTTTCAACGCTTCATGGCATGGTCCGCGGCGTCGGGGAGCGGTGCATGAAAAGCGTATTCTTCAAGTCGGGTCTGATTGCCGTCGGTTCCGCACTCGCATCCCTTGTGATCGCCACCGGGATAATGGCCATGGTCGGCGGAGCGGTCGACGGCTACGCCCTGATCCTGTGCGTGGCGTGTCCGTTGCTGGTGGCCTGGCCCGCCAGCGGCTGGACGCTCTACCAGGGGCGCAGGCTTCGTATCGCGCATCGTGAGCTGAGCCGCGCCCATGCCGAACTCGCCGCCGCGCATCGCCGGCTCGCCGAAAAGGCGAAGCTCGACGAGATGACCGGAATGCTGAACCGCGAGTCCTTCTTTGCCTCCATCGAAGGCACCCGGCGCAAATCGGATCGCGGCGCGCTGCTCATCATCGACGCCGACCACTTCAAGAAGATCAACGACAACTACGGCCACCTCACCGGGGACGACGCGCTGCTCGAGATTTCCGCTGCGATCGCCCGCGGCGTGCGTAGCGGAGACGTGCTGGGCCGCATCGGCGGCGAGGAGTTCGCCGCGTTCCTCGTCGGCGCGACGCCGGACGAGGCCAGGCGGGTCGCCGAACGCATCCGCCACGAGGTGGAGATGATCCGCTTCAGGCCCGATCGCGAGGCGACCGTCCCGCTTACCGTCTCGATCGGCGGAACGCCGTGCCCGCAGGGAGCGACCGTTCCGGAACTGATGCGCGCCGCCGACAGGAAGCTCTACGAAGCCAAGCGCACCGGTCGCAACAGGACGGTCTTCGCCCCGGTTCAGGCCGCGGCCTGAGCGCGGGCCTCGCTTCGCAACGGCATCGAAACGTCGCTTCCGTCAGATCGTCCGTGTCGCGCGCTGTCCTGGCGCAACGGTTGATCGTTTCCATCCGGCCGCGAACCGTCTAAGCCTGCCGCCGACACCAAATTCGATCCCGCCGGCCGCATGGAACTCTGGATCCCCGTCACGCTCGCCGCGGCGTTCCTGCAGAACGTCCGCTCGGCGATGCAGAAGCACCTCAAGAACGTGATGGGCACGACGGGCGCGACCTTCGTGCGCTTCGGCTTTGGCGTGCCCTTCGCCCTTTTCTTCGTCGCCGTGCTCAATCTCGCCGCGGGATTTCCCTTTCCACGACCGAACCTCGCATTCGCGCTGTGGTGCGTCGTGGGCGGCGTGTCGCAGATCACCGCGACGTTCCTCCTGATCCACCTCTTCTCCTACCGCAATTTCGCAGTCGGCACGGCCTACTCACGCACCGAGCCTGCGCAGGCGGCGCTGTTCGGCCTTCTTTTCCTGGGCGAGTCCGTCTCCGCCGGGGTGATTGCCGCCATCGCGATTTCGGTCTTCGGCGTCATGCTCATCTCGGTGGCGCATGTGGCGTTCACCTGGCGGACGCTGGTCACGTCGGTGTTCGGCAGGAACGCCCTGATCGGCCTTGCCTCCGGCACCGCCTTCGGCATCTCGGCGGTGGCCTATCGCGCCGCCTCGCTCGCCCTCGCGGGACCGAACGCGCTGATGCAGGCCGCCGTGACGCTGGCGGTCGTCATCCTGTTCCAGACCGTGCTGATGTCGGCGTGGATGGTCTGGCGCGACCGGTCGGAGATCGGCCGGATCGCGCGGGCCTGGAGGCCGTCCCTCGTCGTCGGCCTCGTCGGCGCCAGCGCGTCGTTTGGCTGGTTCTTCGCCATGACGCTGCAGCAGGCCGCAGTGGTGAAGTCGCTGGCGCAGATCGAGATGCTGTTCACCTTCCTGTCGACCGTCTATTTCTTCAAGGAGCGCATCAACTGGCTCGAGATCGCCGGATGCGTCCTGATCGTTTGCGGAATCTTAACCCTCCTTGCGTTCCGCTGACCGGTGGAAGGGCCGGTTTACCAGGGTTTGGCACGGTTCTGGCGTGAGTGTTCGCGAACGCTCGCGGGGCTCCATTTCGAGACTGCGGGTCGTGTAAAGCACAGGAACGGAGCCTGACCATGGCGCTTTCAGTCGCCGCCGACATGTCCCGCCGCCGCCTCATCCAGGCGTTGCTCGCGACCACCGCAATCCCTCTCCTTGCCGCGCTGCCGAAGGACGCCGATCCGAACGCGATCGTCGAGGTCGGCGGCTGGATCCTCAAGCGGGGAGACCTCAGATGATCTTCGAGGATTTCGAATCGTTCCGCGCTTCGGGCGCGGCGGCCAGGGTCTGCGTCATCGGTTCCGGTCCTGCGGGGACGACAATCGCGCGAAAGCTTGCGGCTGCTGGAGTGCCGAGCGTGATCTTCGAGGCCGGCGGCGAGGAATGGAGCGAGGATTCGCAGGATTTCTATCGCGGCAAGACCGTCGGCGATCCCTATTTCGATCTCGACGTGACGAGACTGCGTTTTCTCGGCGGCTGCTCGAACCATTGGGCGGGCTGGTGCCGCGTGATGGACAAGCACGATTTCGAGCCCAAGGCCTGGGTCCCCGATACCGGCTGGCCGATCCGCCGCGTCGACATCGAACCCTACTTGGGCGAGGTTCATGACATCCTGGAACTGGACGCTTTCCGTGCCGATGTGCCGATTTCGGACGACATCCGGCTGGTCCAGCTGATCAAGAGCCCGGCCGTCCAGTTCGGTGTCAAGTTCCGGGACGAGATCGAGCGCAGCCCGCTGATCGCGCTGGTGCTCAATACCTACGTCACCGAACTGACCGGCGATGGCCGCAGGATCACGGGCGCGCGCATCTCGTCGCGGGATCGCGACGCCGGAACCTTCGTCGCCGACTACTACGTGCCCTGCACCGGCGGCCTCGAGAATTCCCGCCTGCTACTCTGGTCGAACGCGCGATCGAACGGCGCGGTCGTTCCCAACGCGGCCGCGCTCGGCCGCTACTGGATGGAGCACCCGCAGTTCCTCGGCGGCGACGCGATCCTTTCCGACTACAGCATCTTCCCCACAGACTCGACGAACGAGGCCTTCTTCTCGCCGTCACCGGCGGCCATGGAAGCAAGGCAGATCATGAATTTCGGCATCCGCTTGATCGAGACGCCCTATGGCGGCGTCAAGCAGATCATTGCAGACCTCGCCTGCGTGGCGCCCGACCTGGCCGAATGGACTTCGGCCCAACTCGGCCAGGACCTTCGCTGCGCGGCCCAGCTCTATGTCGGTTGGGAACAGGCGCCGCTGGCGTCGAACTTCATCCGGCTGTCGGAGACGGACCGCGACAGGGCCGGCGTGCCGCGCATCGAACTGCACTGGAAGAAATCGGACATGGAACGCCGCACGATCCTCGAGGGCTTGCGGCTGTTCGGCGAGACGCTCGCCGAGAAGGATATCGGCCGCGTTCGCATCGCCGACTGGCTGGTCAACGGAGCCGACTACCCGACCGACCAGGAGCTCGCCGGCCACCATCACATGGGCGGCACGCGCATGAGCGACGATCCCGCCAAGGGCGTCGTCGACCGCAACTGCAAGGTCCACGGCGTCGACAACCTCTATGTCGGCGGTTCGTCCGTCTTCGCGACGTCCGGTCAGTGCAACCCGACGACGACGATCACCGCGCTCGCCTGCAGGCTCGGCGAGCACCTGGGCGGCGTCGCCGGCGCCTGAGGCGCTGGTTGCGCAGGATGCCTATGCGTCCTTGAGCGACGCCGGATCGAGCGGCGGCAGGTCCCTGGCCCGTGCCACGATCGCGGCGAGATCCGCCGTCTCGAAGGCGCTGCGCAACGCGGAGAACGACGGCAGGACGAAGTAGGCGCGCTGGAACTTGTCGATCTCGTAGCCGGTGCGCATCACCGTTTCGAGGTCGAACGGCACGTGATTGGCGCCCGCGCCTTCCACCGCGAAGCTCAGCTCGGTGAACGAAGACATCAGGCCGGCGCCGAAGGCCTTCACCGGTTGGCCCGGCTCGCCGATCAGTCCGTACTCGGCCGTATACCAGTAGAGGCGGGTGATCATGTCGCCGCCGCCGAGGTCGAACAGCCCTTGCGCCTTCTCGCCGTACATCTGCATGAAATCGGCGAACGCCGGCTGGGTCAGGATCGGCACGTGGCCGAAGAAGTCGTGGAACATGTCGGGCTCGACGATGTAGTCGAGCTCGCTCTCGGAACGCAGCCAGTTGGTCACCGGGAAGCGGCGGCTGGCGAGGTGCTCGAAGAACGGGCCGGCGGGGATCAGGCCCGGCACCGCGACAATCGTCCATCCGGTCATCGCCTTCAGCCTTTCGCTGACCTCGGCGAAATCGGGGATGCGGCCCGTCAGACCGAGTGCGGCGACGCCATCCAGATAGGACCGGTGCGCGAGCCGGCGCGTCAGCTTCATCTGCCGGTCGCAGAGCGTGCGCCACACGGTCTGGTCCTCGTCCGAATAGGCGTAGGGCTGGTCGACGGTGAAATCGGCCCGGCACACGGAATAGTCGCCGCGCAGCCCCTGTTCGGCGCATTCGCGCGCATAGTCCCTGACGCTGATCTGCATTGTGTCTCTCCCTCGTTCATTCTTGAGGGAATGATAGCTGTCCCGGAGAGGGATGGTTCCCTAATTCAGTCGCAAGGACAGGGCAATCGGAGTTATATTCTCTCAGTGTTGGCTGAAATGGAGGGAAAGATGCCCGAGCTCGACGAATTCGAGGTGCGCATGCTGGACATCCTCCAGCGCGAGGGCCGCAAGCCCGTGTCCGAGCTCGCCGAGGCGATCGGCCTGTCGAACACGCCCTGTGCGCGGCGGTTCGAGAGCCTTCAGGCGAGCGGCATCATCAAGGGCTTCCGCGCCATCGTCGGCCGGCGCGCGGTCGGCCTGATGGTGGAGGTCTTCGTCCAGGTGCGGCTGGCCAACCACAGCGACGGTTCGCCGGAAGCCTTCACCGCCGCGGTCGAGCGCATGGACGAGGTGTCGTCCTGCTGGACACTGACCGGCGACCAGGATTTCCTGCTGCACGTCATGGTGCCCGGCGTCGACGATCTGAACGACTTCGTCATGCACCGGTTGATGCGCCTGAAGGGCGTGCGCGACGTGCGCACCCAGCTGGTGCTTCAGAACATCAAGGGGCCGGGGCGCGTGCCGCTCGCGCACCTGAGGCGCTAGGGAACGCACCTTCCCGCATCGCAGGAGGGCTTGTAAATGGTTCGATATCGAACTACATAGTTCGTAGTCGAACCATATAGGGGTCATTCATGAAAATCTCCCGTCGCCGCGCCATCGCCCTTTTCGGCGGAGGGCTGGTCCTTGCCGCAGCCGGCACGGCGGCCGGCTTCGCCGCCACCCGGACCCCGAACGCCGCGATCGCACCCTGGTCGCCTGCCGCGCGCGAGGCGGATCCGCGCCGCCGCGCTCTGTCCTACGCGATCCTTGCTCCCAACCCGCACAACCGACAGCCCTGGCTCGCCGACCTGCGCCAGCCGGACCGGATCGTCATCCATCGCGATTCCGCACGGAACCTGCCGATGACCGATCCCCATGATCGCCAGTTGACCATCGGCATGGGCTGTTTCGTCGAACTCCTCGCCATGGCTGCGGCGGCGGACGGATACGCCGTCGACTTTGCGTTCTTCCCGGAAGGAGAAAGCGGTCCCGTCGCGGTCGCGACCTTCGGCGAGGGCGGCAAGGCCGATCCGCTGTTCGCGCATGTCCTGGACCGGCGCTCCTGCAAGGAGCCGTTCGAGGCTCGCGCCGTGGCCGCCGCGAGCGTTGCCGCGCTCTCGACCCACGCCCGGATCGTCGACGACGCGGCCCGGGTGGCCGAACTGCGCGAGCTGACCTGGCGGGCCTGGGAGATCGAGGCGTTGACGCCGCGCACCTACAGGGAAAGCGTCGAACTGATGCGCTTCGGCAAGGCCGAGATCGAGGCCAGCCCGGACGGGATCGACCTCGGCGGCGCATTCCTGGAAGGCATGATGGCTTTCGGCCTGCTCACCCGCGAGCAGCAGCTCGATCCGTCCTCGATGGCGTTCCGGCAGGGCGTGGAGATCTACCGGACCATGCTGGCCGCGACGCCGGCCTATGCCGTGCTCACGTCGCCCTCGAACGGCCGGCTCGACCAGGTCGAGGCGGGGCGACGCTGGCTGAGGCTCAATCTCGCCACGACGGGCCTCGGGCTCGCGCTCCATCCCGTCAGCCAGGCGCTCCAGGAATACGCGGAGATGGACGGGACGAGGCGGCAGCTTCACGATCTGCTTGCCGAGCCGGGCCAGACCGTGCAGATGCTGGGCCGTCTGGGCTACGGCCCGAAGCCGGCGCCGTCGCCGCGCTGGCCGGTCGAAACGCGGATCGTGAATGGATAGGATTCCCCTCTACTTCGCCTTCTTCAACGAGATCGGCATCATCGCGCAGCTGAGCCGCGCCGCCTTCGAGGCGCGGCTCCCCGACGGGCTGACGGTGCCGCACTTCTCCGTCCTCAACCATCTCATCCGTGTCGCCGACGGGCGCACGCCGCTCGAACTCGCCCGTGCCTTCCAGGTGCCGAAGACGTCGATGACCAACACGCTCACCGGCCTCGAAGCCCGCGGCCTCGTGGAGATGCGCCCCAATCCGGCGGACGGGCGCTCCAAGCGGGTGTGGCTGACCGCGAAGGGGCGGCGCTTCCGCGACGACGCCATCGCCACGCTGATCCCGGCCATGGAAGGTTTCGCGGCCCGCTTCTCGCCCGACGACATCGGCGCGCTGGTGCCGCGGCTGGCCGAGATGCGCGCCTTCCTGGACGCCGCGCGCGATGGGGCGGAATAGGCCTTCGGACCGGCCCGCGGCCTGGCTCAGGGCACGATCAGCGTGCCGGCGCCGTGTTCGGTGAACAGCTCCAACAGCACGGCGTGCGCCGTCTTGCCGTTGAGGATGACGACCCCCTCGACGCCCCGCTCGATCGCCTCGATGCAGGTCTCGACCTTGGGGATCATGCCGCCGGAGATGGTGCCGTCGGCGATCAGCGCCTTGGCCTGGGCCACCGTCAATTCGTCGATCAGGTTCTTGTCCTTGTCGAGCACGCCGGGCACGTCGGTGAGGAAGAGCAGGCGCGAGGCGCCGAGCGCGCCGGCGATGGCGCCGGCGAAAGTGTCGGCGTTGATGTTGTAGGTATGGCCGTCGCGGCCCGGCGCCACCGGCGCCAGCACCGGGATCATCTCTGAGCGGGCGAGCAGGTCGAGCAGCGTGCGGTCGACCTCGACCGGCTCGCCGACGAAGCCGAGATCGAGTACGCGCTCGATGTTGGAATCCGGGTCCTTCACCGTCTTGTGCGCCTTCTCGGCGAAGACCATGTTGCCGTCCTTGCCGCACAGGCCGATCGCCCATTCGCCCTCGGCGTTGATCAGTGCGACGATCTCCTTGTTGATCGAGCCGGCAAGCACCATCTCGACGATCTCGACCGTCTTGGCGTCGGTGACGCGCAGGCCACCCTCGAATTTCGATTCGATGCCGAGCTTGGAAAGCATCGCCGCGATCTGCGGCCCGCCGCCGTGGACCACGATCGGGTTGACGCCGGACTGCTTCAGGAGTGCGATGTCGCGGGCGAAGGCGCGGCCGAGCTCCGGATTGCCCATGGCGTGGCCGCCGTACTTCACCACGACCGTCTTGTTCTCGTAGCGCTGCATGTAGGGCAGCGCGCGCGAGAGGAGGGCGGCCTGCATCTCGGCGGTGGCGGCGATGTCCGTCGTCATGGGTATGTTCCTCGGGAGGCGTGGGCGCGCTCTTAGCGGGAAACGCGGAGGCGGGCAATCGCTTCGCGATGCGCCGGTCCGCACGCGGCTTTGATTTCGGTCAAGGCGCGACGCCGCGGCAAAGACGCTACTGTGCACGGGGGATCGCGCCGGCTTCGGCCGCGCGGCAAGCGGAGGAAGGAACCGCATGGTCGAGGAACCGCAACCGGTCACGCCGCCGCCGGCGGCAAGGGCGTCGGCAATGCCGCGCGTTGTCGCGGTCACCGGCGCGGATGTCCGCGCAGCGCTGTTCCAGGGCATGTCGGACTTCGCGCGTGCGCCGCGCTTCGGCTTCTTCTTCGCGGCGTCGTTTGCCCTGATCGGCATCGTCATCGTCCTGGCGCTGACCCGTTGGGACATGTCGTGGATGATCTACCCCTTCGCCATCGGCTTTCCGCTGATCGGCCCGTTCGCCGCCGTCGGGCTCTACGAGGTCAGCCGGAGATTGCAGAGCGGCGAGCCGCTCGAGTGGGGGCCGGTTCTCACCGTGGTATGGGCCCAGCGCCGGCGCGAACTGTCGTGGATGGCCTTCGTCATGCTGTTCGTCTTCTGGATCTGGATGTACCAGATCCGCCTGCTGATCGCCCTGTTCCTCGGCCGCATGTCGTTCTCGACGCTCGACAAGTTCCTCGGCATCGTCTTCACCACGCCGCAGGGCTGGCTGTTCCTCGCCGTCGGGCACGTCGTCGGCGCAGTCATCGCACTCACCCTCTTCTCGATCACCGTCATCTCGATCCCGCTGCTGATGGAGCGCAACTACGACTTCGTCACCGCGATGATCACCAGCGTGAAGGCGGTCGTGGCGAGCCCGGTCGCCATGCTCGGCTGGGGCGTCGTAGTCACGCTGGCGGTGATGGCGGCCTGCATTCCGTTCTTCCTCGGCCTTCTCGTCGTGCTGCCGGTGCTGGGCCACGCCACCTGGCACCTCTATCGCAGGGCCGTGCCGGTGCACTGAGCGCTGTCTCGCCAGGCGCGCTTGCGACGCGGGCCGGACGCTCCTATCCTGACCAAGCAGGAGGACGCGCGTTGACAGAAAAGGTCGACCGGCAGGCGCACTGGCAGCAGGTCTACGAGACCAAGGCGGCCGATGCGGTGAGCTGGTACCAGCCGGTGCCGCAGCCCTCGGCCGACCTGCTCAAGCTCGCCGGGGCGGCGCCGGAGACCGGCATCGTCGACATCGGCGGCGGCGCCTCGACGCTCGTCGACTGGCTCCTCGACGAGGGCTTTCGCGACCTGACGGTGCTCGATCTCTCGGATGCGGCGCTGGCGGCTGCGAAGTCGCGGCTCGGCGGTGCCGCTTCGCGCGTGGCGTGGATCGCGGCCGACGTGACGAAATGGCGCCCGGCGCGGCTCTACGACATCTGGCACGATCGCGCCGCCTTCCATTTTCTCACCGATCCGGGCGACCGCGCCGCCTATGTCGACCGCCTGCGCAAGGCGCTGCGTGCCGGCGGACACGCCATCATCGGCACATTCGCGCCGGACGGACCGCAGAAGTGCAGCGGCCTCAATGTCGAGCGCTATGACGCGGAGAAGCTCTCGGCTGCGCTCGGCGGCGGGTTCCGTCTCGTCGACAGCTGCCGCCACGACCACGTCACGCCGTGGGGCGCCGTGCAGCATTTCCACTTCGGGACCTTCATGAAGCTCTGAGCCGCCGCGCGCGAGACGCGCTCCGGCGTTTGCTCCAGACGACCGCTACGGACGCAGGAGCGGCGCGCGCCTGTCGGCCCAGCCGGATATGCGCTCCAGCTGGCCGGCGAGCGACAGCAGCGTCTCCTCGTCGCCGGGCCGGCCGGCGGCCTGGATGCCGAGCGGCAGGCCGGCGGCCGTGACATGGACGGGCAGGGCGATCGACGGCTGGCCGGTGACGTTCTGGATCGCCGGCCAGTGTGTGAACCACAGGCTCTTGTCCATCAGCTGGCCGAGGAACGAGCGCACCCGCAGCAGACGGGTGAGGCGCAGCCTGTCGAGCGTGTTCTCGAGGAACTCGTCCGCGCCCTTGGGATCCATCGACCCGCAGGGCAGGGGCGGGTGTGCGATGATCGGCATCAGCACGGCATCGAAGCGCGCGGTCGCGACGAGGAGTTGCCGCGTCGCCAGCGACAGTCGCTCCAGCGCCTCGTAGACCTCGCCGCCGGTCATCACGTCGCCGAAACGCGCGAGCACGCGGGTCGCCCGTTCGAGGTCGCCGAGGATCGGGCGGCCGACCCGGCCCGCATCGATGCGCATCGTGCCGGCGGTCGCCGATGCGACGGCGATGCAGAAGTCGGCCATGAAGTCGCGGCCGATCATCGGCAGGTCGATTTCCTCCACGGTATGGCCGCCCTCGCGGGCGAGCGCGATGGCCGCGTCGAGCGCCGCCAGCGTCTCCTTCGAGATGTCGAGCCCCAGCGGAGACTTCCGGTAGACCGCGAGCGACAGGCGGCCCGGATCGCGGCGGGCGGCCTCGGCGAAGGTGCCCTTCGGCGGTCGCGCCGCATAGGGCGCCAGCGGATCGGGCCCGTGGGTCAGGTCGAGCAGCAGGGCGCTGTCGCGCACCGAGCGCGTGACGGCGTGGTCGACGACGAAGCCGTACCAGGATTCGGAGACCAGGGGCGACAGCGGGATGCGCCCGCGCGAGGTCTTCAGGCCGACGAGGCCGGTCGTCGACGACGGCACCCGGATCGAGCCGCCGCCGTCGGAGGCATGCGCGGCCGGCACGACGCCCGCGGCGACGAGCGCTGCGGCGCCTCCCGACGAGCCGCCCGAGGTATGTGCGGTGTTCCACGGATTGCGCGTGATGCCGAAGGCCTCGGTCTCGGTCATCAGCTTCACGCCGTACTCGGGCGAGGTGCTCGTCACGATGGGGATCAGACCGGCCGCGCGGTAGCGTTCGACAAGGACCGAATCGAAATCCGGAACGAAAGCCGGGACCTTGCTGCCGCCGTGCGTGGGGACGCCCTTCTGCGCGATGCCGAGGTCCTTGATGGCGAAGGGCACGCCGGCGAGCGGTGCGCCACGGTCGACCGCCTTCGCAGCGGCGCGGGCGCTCTCGTATGTCTTTTCGGCGATGGCGTTGATCTCGGGATTGACGCGCTCGGCGCGCGCGATCGCGGCCTCGACGAGTTCCAGCGGAGTCACCTCACCGGTCGCGACCAGCTCGGCAAGACTGCAAGCGTCGCGTTCCCACAGCAGAGTCTCGATTGTCACGATAGCCCCTTCCCTTGTGCGGGCGGAGCATATGATCGGCGCTCACGGTGCACAACCGGGATGCTCGGCTGGATTGCTCAACTGTCCAGCCGCAGCACGCGGACCGTCTTGCGGAAGAGCGCGTCCATCGCCTCGGGAATGCCCTCGCTGGGGCTCACCTCGAAATAGAGGCCTGGAGAGGCGCAGGCCTCCATCTGCGAGGGGATCTCGTCGCGGAAGGGCTTGATCCAGCTGTTGTACCAGCTGTTGTTGGTGATCGGCAGGTAGGTCGTGTAGAGGACGGCGATCTTGACGTCCTTCTTCTTGAGCTTGTCGCATTCCTTGATGTCCAGCGGCTGCTGGCATCGGCCGGAGCCCTGGAGCTTCTTCATGCAGCCGCTGGGCTTGCTGGAATCGTTGACCCCGTCCGAAACGAAGAAGACGACCTGCTGCCTCGGCTTTCCGTTCGGCCCGTTCTTGGGCTTGGGTATCGACGTCCTCAGTTGGCCGATCGTCTTGTCGAAATCGGTCTGCTGGTCGTTGTCGTAGTTCTGGTAGGGGATCGACATGAGGTCGACGGCTTCGGCGGACTTGCCGGCCTTGCCGAGGTCGGAGGTGAGGCTGGAGATCGTTGTCAACCCGAGGTTGGTCGCGGTCGCGCCGAACGTGTAGATGGCGACGCGGTACTGGCTGTTGTAGGCGCGAATGCTCTTGGCCGTATCCAGCACCTTCTTCGTGGCATCGCGCACCATGTCGATGCGCAGCGGGATGCCGTTGGCCTTGGCCAGGTTGTAGTAGTTGTCGGCGTCGTTGAGCGAATGGCAGGCGAACGCGCAGCGGTCCGGGGTCTTTTCGATCATCTCGTCGATGGCGGCGGTGGTGGCGGCGAGCCCCATTGACGGCGAGTTGTCGAGAAGCAGGTAGAAATCGACCGGATTGTCGATGTCGACAGACGCGCTTGCGGCGCCGTTGACGGTCCACGCCTTCTTCGTCAGCAGGCCTCCGAAGATCGTCTGGATCTGCGCCGTGTAGCTGATCTTCGAGACGATCTTGGTGCCGCTGTTGGAAACGTCGGCGGTCACGGTGCCCAGCGTGATGGCCGGATCGAGCCTGGCGTTGGCGCTGAAGAAGTCCTTGGATTCCGCGACGCCTACGGGGATCGGTCCGGGGCCGCTCATCGTCTCCGCATAGTCGATCGCCTTCGAACCCAGGGCGAGGGATCCGAGCACTGCCGAGTCTGCGGCATGCGCCAGCCGCTGCTTGGCCTCCAGGACGCGGACGAAGTCGACGGAGTAACCCATCGCAATCAGGAGCGGGACGGCGAGGACCGCGGTCATCATCGCATAGTTGCCGCGGCGGTCGCTGAGGAAGTCTCTGAAGCGCTTCATTGCGCGATTCCCTGTGATCGTTATGTTTTGAAACGATCATAACGCGCCCCGCTTAACGTGCGGTTATGGGCAAAACTCAAAGGCATCGGGGATTTCCCCCGCCCGGTCTGTTGCAAATTGGCCATCGCGCCGTAATCTGGCGCCGATGACCGCTCAGGACATTACCAAGCTGATCGTTCGGACCTCGATGGGGGACCGCGGCGCGTTCGATCTGCTCTACCGGCAGACGAGCGCGAAACTGTTCGGCGTCTGCCTGCGTATCTTGGGTGACAGGGCCGAGGCCGAGGAAGCGCTGCAGGAGATCTTCGTCAAGATCTGGACGAAGGCCGACCGCTTCGCGGTTTCCGACCTCAGCCCGATCTCCTGGCTGGCGGCGATCGCGCGCAATCATGCGATCGACCGCATCAGGGCCCGGCGCCAGCCGTCGGTCGATCTGGACGCTGCGCTGGACGTCGCGGACCCGACGCCGGGGCCGGAGGCGGCGGCGATGGCGAGCGGCGAAAGCGAGCGCATCCATCTCTGCCTGGACGAACTGGACAAGGACCGGGCGGCGGCCGTCCGTGGCGCCTATCTCAAGGGTGAGAGCTACGCCGAACTCGCCGAGCGACACGGCGTGCCGTTGAACACGATGAGGACGTGGCTGCGCCGCAGCCTGATGAAACTGAGGGAATGCCTGGAGCGATGAGCCCGGCCGACGACATCAGCCCCGACACGGGCGGCGACGACATCCTCGCCGCCGAGTATGTGGTCGGCGTGCTTCCGGCGGACGAACGCCGGGAGGTCGCGGCGCGCATCGAGCGCGATCCCACCTTCGCGCGCCTTGTCGACGGTTGGGAGGTCCGCCTGTCGCCGCTCGGGTCGGCCTATCCCGAGGTCGCCGTACCGGCCGCGGTCAAGGCGGCGATCGACCGCCGCCTGTTCGCGACGCCGGCGCCGTCGGCCGCGCGCGCCTCGCTCTGGTCGAGCCTCGCCTTCTGGCGCGGCCTCGCCGCGGCGGCGGCCGCGATCGCCGTTGCCATCGCGGTGGCTTACTTCGTCGCGCCGCCGTCCGACCAGAGCGCACAGCGCTATGTCGCCTCGCTGGCGCCGCAGCAGTCGGATGTCCACTACTTCGTCGTCTACGACGCACGGACCCAGGACATCGGCCTGTCGCACGTGACCGGCGCGAGGCCCGAGGGCCGCGACTTCGAGCTGTGGGTGATCGAGGAGGGCAAGGACCCCATATCCGTCGGCGTGATTCCCGTCGGCCAGTCCGTCCATCTCGCCGTGGCCCAGGCGCTTCGCGACCGCATCGCCGCGGGCGCCATCTTTGCCATCAGCCTCGAGCCGCCGGGCGGCTCGCCGACCGGCCAGCCGACCGGACCGGTCGTCGCCTCGGGCGATCTCCATAACGTCTGACCGTCGCGCCGATCCCGATCAAGCATCCGTGACCGGAACGTGAAGACCGGCGGCGAAACTCTCGCCGAGGCCCGCCCGTATCTCCCAGCGTCCCCCGATGAAGGGCAATCAACCAAGGGAGAACCAAAGATGCGCACTTTCACTGCGCCGCTGTTCGGCGGCGTCGCGGCACTCGTCATGCTCGCTTCCGTCGCCCATGCCGACAACCCGATGGTCGGCGGCGCGGCCATGTATGCCGACAAGAACATCGTCGAGAACGCGGTCAACTCGAAGGACCACACGACGCTCGTCGCCGCGGTCCAGGCCGCCGGCCTCGTCGAGACCCTTCAGGGTCCCGGCCCGTTCACCGTGTTCGCGCCGGTCAACGCCGCGTTCGAGGCGCTTCCGGCCGGAACGGTCGACACGCTGCTCAAGCCGGAGAGCAAGGACCAGTTGACCAAGGTGCTGACCTGCCACGTCATCGGTGCCAAGGCGATGGCGGCCGACGTGACCAAGATGGTCATGGACGGCGGCGGCGAGCACAAGGTCAAGACGGTCGGCGGCTGCGAGCTGACGCTGAAGGCGGCCGACGGCAAGGTGACCGTCACCGACGAGAACGGCACCGTCGCGACCGTGACCATTGCCGACGTCGACCAGTCGAACGGCGTCATCCACGTCGTCGACAAGGTCCTGCTGCCGAAGATGTAGTTCGCCATCCGCCCGTCAGGGCGGTTCCCTTCCATGGCGAGTGGCCGGCCGCGCGCGAGCGCGGCCGGCTTCGTCGTCTATAGGGTATGCCGCGTCAGCCGCCGGCGGCGATCAAGAGGATCGCGGCGCGCAGTTCGTCGAGCCCTTCGGCCTTCTCCGAGGAGGTCGTGATCACGGCGGGGAAGGCGGCCGCGCGCTTGCGGATTCGCTCCAGCGTCTCGGCGACGAGCTTCGGCACGCCGGCCGGCTTGATCTTGTCGGCCTTGGTCAGGACGATCTGGTAGGACACCGCCGCCTTGTCGAGTAGCGACAGCACCTCCTCGTCGTTCTTCTTGGTGCCGTGGCGGGCGTCGATGAGTACGTAGACGCGCTTCAGCGTGGCGCGGCCGCGCAGGTAGTCGAAGACCAGCCGGGTCCACTTGTCGACCTGCTCCTTCGGCGCCTGTGCGTAACCATAGCCGGGCATGTCGACCAGGGCCAGCGGCGGTAGGTCGGCCCCTTCCCCCGAATAGCCGTCGGGGACGAAGTAGTTCAGTTCCTGCGTGCGGCCAGGCGTGTTCGAGGTGCGCGCCAGGCCCTTCTGGCCGGTCAGCGCGTTGATCAGCGACGACTTGCCGACGTTGGAGCGGCCGGCGAAGGCGATCTCCGGCGGGCCTTCCGGCGGCAGGAACGACATTGCCGGGACGCCACGGATGAACACCCAGGGCCGCGCGAAGAGGCCGGGGTCGAGGCCTTCCGGCGCCACGCCGCTCACGCTGCCGCC
The DNA here is from genome assembly GCA_905339215.1 of Rhizobiaceae bacterium. Lineage (GTDB taxonomy): Bacteria > Pseudomonadota > Alphaproteobacteria > Rhizobiales > Rhizobiaceae > DUSC01. The sequence continues at coordinate 5,244 of CAJPFN010000021.1, read as the reverse complement.
TCGAGCCGGGCGATGTCGGCGCCGCGGATGGCGTCGAGGTTGCGGCTGATCCTGTCCAGCGGCCAGTCCCACCAGGATACGGCGAGCAGGCGCTCGACGGTGTGCTCGTCGAAGCGCATGCGCATCGTCCGCGCCGGGTTGCCGCCGACGATGGCGTAGGCCGGCACGTCGTGGGTGACGACCGAACGCGCGGCAACGATGGCGCCGTGGCCGACGGTGACGCCCGGCATGACCATCGCTTCCATGCCGATCCAGACGTCGTGCCCGACGGTCGTGTCGCCGCGGTTCTCGGCCTCCCAGGTCTTCACGTCGAAGCCCTGTTCCCAGCCGTGGCCGAAAATGTTGAAGGGGAAGGTCGAGAAGCCCGACATGGCATGGTTGGCGCCGTTCATGACGAAGACGACACCCTGCGCCAGCGCGCAGAAGCGCCCGATGACGAGCCGGTCGCCGACGAAGTCGTAGTGGTAGAGCACGCAGCGCTCGGCGAAGTGCTCCGGCCCGTCCGGATCGTCGTAGTAGGTATACTCGCCGACCTCGATGTTCGGCCGTCCCTCGAGCAGGGGCTTCAGGAAGCCGACGCGCGGATGCATCGGCATCGGATGCTTGATGTCGGGATTGGGTCCGCTCATCCGTCGCCTCGCTGCCTTGCCGTAGAGGTCACGCCGGGCGCGTCCGCGCCCGGCTGCGAAAGGAGTCCGAGCCGGCTACTCGGCCGGTTTCGGCTTCTTCTTGATCAGGCCGCCGAGATTGTCCCACAGCTCGATCTTGGCGCCCTGGCGCTTCATGATGACGCCCTGCTGGACGATGGAGAGGAAGTTGTTCCACGCCCAGTAGATCACCAGGCCGGCCGGGAAGCTGGCCAGCATGAAGGTGAACACGATCGGCATCCAGTTGAAGATCATTGCCTGGGTCGGATCGGGCGGCGTCGGGTTCATGCGCATCTGCAGGAACATGGTGACGCCCATGACCAGCGGCCACACGCCGATGTGGAGGAACTCCGGCACGACGTAGGGCAAGAGCCCGAACAGGTTGAAGATCGAGGTCGGGTCCGGCGCGGCGAGATCCTGGATCCAGCCGAAGAACGGCGCGTGCCGCATCTCGATGGTGATGTAGAGCACCTTGTAGAGGGCGAAGAACACCGGGATCTGGATCAGGATCGGCCAGCAGCCGGCCACCGGATTGATCTTCTCCTTCTTGTACAGCTCCATCATCGCCTGCTGCTGCTTCATCTTGTCGTCCGCATACTTCTCGCGGATCTCGAGCATGGCCGGCTGCACCTTCTTCATGTTCGCCATCGACTTGTACGACTTGTTGGCGAGCGGGAAGAAGATGGCCTTGACGATGACGGTGGTGGCGAGGATCGACAGGCCGAAATTGCCGAGCATCTTGTAGAGCGTGTCGATCAGCCAGAACATCGGCTTGGTGATGAAGTAGAACCAGCCCCAGTCGATGAGCAGCTCGAACTGGCGGATGCCGCGGTCCTTCTCGTAGGCGTTGATCTGCGCCACTTCCTTGGCGCCGGCGAAGATCAGCGTCTCGACCGTCGCCGACTGGCCGGCGGGAATGCTGATCGCGTCGGTGATGAAGTCGACCTGGTAGCGCGGCCGGTTGTCGGCAAAATAGGCGAAGCGCGGCTGGAACGGTTGGCTGCCCGACGGCACCAGGGCCGCGGCCCAGTACTTGTCGGTGATGCCCAGCCAGCCGTCGGTCGACTTGCCGGGAACGACCTGCTTGTCGTCCTCGATGGTCGAATAGCTGATCTCCTGGAGGCCTTCCTCGCCGGTGACGCCGATCAGGCCCTCGTGCAGCACGTAGATCGATGCGGTGGTCGGCTTGTCGAAGCGCGTGACGCGGCCGTAGTTCGACAGCGCGACGGGCGCGCCGCCGGCGTTCTCGATCGTGTCGGAGACGGTGAACATGTATTCCGCGTCGACCGCGATGGTGCGACGGAATGTCAGGCCCTTGTCGTTGACGTGGGTGAGCGTGACCGGGGTCGCCGGCGTCAGGACCGGCTCGCCCTCGACGGTCCAGACGGTATCGGGGCCCGGAAGAGCGCCGGTCTCCCCCGTGCCGACATAGCCGACCTCGGCGTACTGCCCGTTGGGCAACGCAGCCGGATTGAGCAGTTCGATGATCGGCGAGGTCTTGTCGATGGTCAGGCGATAGTCCTTCAGCCGTACGTCGTCGATGCGCGCGCCCGTCAGGTTGATCGATCCGGATATGCTCGGCGTGTCGATCTTGACGCGGGCATTCGCCGCCAGCGCTGCGTCGCGGCCGCCCGCTGCTGCGGCGCCGTCCGCCCCGGGAACGCTTCCGGGCGTTCCTCCCGGCACCGCGCCCTGCGGAGGGATGTCGGCGCCGGCCACGCCCGGCGCGGCGGGATCGGTCTTCTTCTCCTGCTCGACGCGCTCGGCCTCGATCCGCGCCGCCTCGCGCTGCTCCTCGATCCGCGGGTTCATGTAGAACACCTGCCAGAGCGTCAGGATCAGCACCGAAAGCGCGATGGTGATGAAGAAATTGCGGTTGTTTTCCATCGATGGACCCTGGATCTCACCGCTTCCCGCGGATGCGCCGTGACAATTCGGCCTTCAAGTCGTCGAAGGGCACCGACAGGATCTCGCTGCGCCCGACGATCACATAGTCCTTGCCTGCCGCCATGTCACCCGCGGCATCGAGGCGGACCGCTTCCTTCAGCCTGCGGCGGATCCGGTTGCGCTCGACGGCGTTGCCGACCTTGCGCGTGACCGTGAAGCCGACGCGCGGCGCGCCTTCGTCGCCGCGATCGAGGACCTCCAGCAGGAACAGCCGCCCGCGGCGCTTGTCGCCCCGCCGGACCGCCAGGAATTCTGCGCGCTTTCGCAGCCGCTCGGGGGACTTGCCGGCCGCCGGCAAGGCTAGAGCCCCCGGCTCAGGCGGAAAGGCGCTTGCGACCGCGATTGCGGCGGGCCGCGACGACTCCGCGACCACCCTTGGTGGCCATGCGCGCGCGGAAGCCATGCCGGCGCTTGCGGACGAGTTTGGACGGTTGATAGGTGCGCTTCATTTGTTTGATACCGCGGCGTGCGGCCCTTCTTGGATCTGTCTCAACATGAGCAGGAGCGTCGCCGGCCCGGTCAATGCGCAATCGAAACTGCGCCGGACCGGAGGCCCGAGCGTGGCGGGCTTATAGAAACACGGCTTTCCTGAGTCAATTCCCCCGGCTCGACCCGGCGTCAGGACCCTTCGGCGGATGTCCTGTCATGCGGCGTCCCTTGGCGCTCCCTTGCCGCCACGCCATCAAGGGCACGGATACGCAATCGCTGAGACGAATCCGGCAGGGGGCGGCGCCATTGGCGCCGACGCCGCGCGGCGGGAGGCTGCGTTCTTCGCTCAGGGTGAAATTGGCAAAGCGCCGGCGCTGACATATCTTGCGCCTGTGCGCGTCAGAGGCGACGCGGAATGACGTCCGCTACGGCGGCGTTGTCGGTCGGGACCGTGCCGTGCGGCAGACGGACCGGTGCGGAGGCGACGGAATTGGGACACGAGACGCAGATGCGTGCCGAACGGCTGGAAAGCTCGCGCCGCGTGCCGTTCGTCAGGCGCCTGTCGACCAAGCTTCTGCTCCTCACCGTGCTCTTCGTCCTGGTTGCCGAGGTGCTGATCTTCATTCCCTCCGTGGCGGCCTACCGGGTGCGCTGGCTGGAAGAGAAGCTCGGCACGGTCGCCGCGGTCGGCGCCGTCCTCATCCAGGGCGGCCCCGAACCCCTGCCGCGCGCCGTCCAGGACGACGTGCTCGAAGCGATCGGCGTCCAGGCGATCGCCGTCCGCGACGGCGGCACCTCGCGGCTCCTCGTGGTGACCGAGGTGCCGCCAGAGGTGGACGAGCATATCGCCGTCTCCGAAGTCGGATGGACCGACGCGCTGTCTGGCGCCGCCGGCACCCTACTGTGGGGAGGCCAGCGCCTCCTGCGCGTCTACGGCAGGGTCGGCGCCAGCGACAAGCAGTTCGAACTGGTCATGACCGATGCCGGCCTGCGTTCTGCCATGCTGGTCTACGCGCGCAACATCGCGCTGCTTTCCCTGTTGATCTCGCTGTCGACCGCAGCCCTGGTGTTCGTCGCGATCAACCGGCTGATGATCGGACCGATCCGCGGGCTGCGCCGGTCGATGCTCCGTTTCGCCCGCGCCCCGGACGATCCGACGCGCGTCATCCGGCCGAGCGGCCGCCGCGACGAACTCGGCGTGGCGGAAAACGAACTGGCGAGCCTGCAGACGCAGTTGCAGAAGACTCTGTCCGAACAGAAGCACCTGGCCGACCTCGGGCTCGCCGTCTCCAAGATCAACCACGACATGCGCAACATCCTCGCCTCGGCGCAGCTCCTGTCGGATCGCATCGTCACGGTGAAGGACCCGGCCGTCCAGGCGGTCGCGCCGAAGCTCGTCCGCGCCATCGACCGCGCGGTTTCCTATTCGGAGGGCGTGCTCGCCTACGGCCGTACCCAGGAGCCGCCGCCGCAGCGCCGTCGCGTCCGGTTGCGGCAACTGGTCGACGAGGTGCACGGCCTGCTCGGCATCGACGGCACCGGCGTCGATTTCGTCAACGACGTCGATGCCGCCTTCGAGGTCGACGCCGATTCCGAGCAGCTCTATCGCGTGCTGTCCAATCTCTCGCGCAACGCCGTGGAGGCGATGGCCGGCGACCGCGAGAGCGCCGTGGTCCGGCGCCTGACGATCTCGGCCGAGCGGACGGGGAGCATCAGCCGGATCCTGGTCGCCGACACCGGACCCGGACTGCCGCAGAAGGCGCGCGAAAACCTGTTCGCGGCGTTTCGCGGCTCGGCGCGCAGCGGCGGCACGGGCCTCGGTCTGGCGATCGCCAGCGAGCTCGTACGCGCCCATGGTGGCACGCTCGAGCTGGTCGAGAGCGTCGGTGGCCGCACCGTCTTCGCCATGACGATCCCCGACCAGCCGGTGCGCCTGGACGTGGCGCGCTCGGTCCTGCGCCGGCCGGCCTGACGCGCGGCGGGCGGATTGCGTTCTGCCCGGTGGCCCGCGCCTCCGGCAGTGCCCAGCTGGGCACCGCTTCGCGGCCTGGCGTCCCTTGTGACCCTGCGCGATCCTTGAGGCCGCGCCGCGCCCCGGCCGGCCTCGCCGGGCCTGCGCATTTTGCGCGCCGACCGGCTTGCAATTGTCTCCTCCAGTCGCTAGGTAGCAGCGCAGATCGGAGACCGGCCTCACGCGGGCCGGCACGAGGGCCGTTATGAA
>CAJPFN010000020.1 GCA_905339215.1 Rhizobiaceae bacterium | reverse complement strand
ATTTTCACACCGCCCGCCGCTTCAAGCGCGAGTTCGGCGGCCTGCTCTATGCGCTGAGGGCGAAGTGGCCCGAGGCGCGAATCGTCTGGTCGCCGGTCGTCGACATGACCCTGGTGCCGGCCCTGCCGAAGGCGCTCGGCCAGCTCCTCGAAATCCGCGCCGCGATGATCAACCGCATGGGCGACCAGCTCTGCCGCGAACGCGGCGCCATCCCCGCCACCCGCCTGCCGATCCTCGACCCGCAGGCCGGCTTCTCGTCCGACGGCTTCCACGCCTCGGCCGCCGGCTACCGGGCGTGGGCGGAACATATGGCGGGGTTCGTGCTGGGGGATTGAGGGCGCTTGGGGCCGACGAACGAACCCGCTCGCGCGGGAGGGCGCTTGGGGTTGAGGTAGAGGGCACAGGCCGGAGGCCGGGCCTCCATTGAGGGTCGCGCGGCAGCGGCAGAGCATGACGGGCTTCTTCAACAAGGAGCCTGACGATGTCTTTCCCTGATCTCGACGCACCTGTCAGCCCGCTGCGCCAGCGGCTGATCGACGACATGAACCTGCGGCGTTTCTCCCGCGAGACGCAGCGCAACTATCTCCGCGACATCGGACGCCTGGCCGCATTCCTCGGGCGTTCACCGGATACCGCTACAGCCGACGACCTGCGCCGGTTCCAGATCGAGCAGCAGGAGGACGGCGTTCCCGTGCCGACGATGAACAGCATCGTGTCGGCGCTGCGCTTCCTCTACATCCACACGCTAGACCGCCCGGACCTGGCGCGCAGGCTCGTTCGGCTGGCACATCGGCGCAACCTGCCCGTGGTGCTGAGCCGCGACGAGGTAGCCCGGCTGCTCAATGCCACCACGTGCCTCAAGCACCAGGCCGCGCTCTCGGTCGCCTATGGTGCGGGCCTGCGCGTCGCCGAGGTGTCGATGCTGAAGGTCGCCGACGTCGACAGCGAGCGCATGCTGCTGCGCGTCGAACGCGGCAAGGGCGGGCGCTATCGCAACGCCATGCTCTCCGAGGATCTGCTGACGCTGCTGCGTGAGTGGTGGAAGGTCGGACGACAGCAGGGCGTGATGCACCGCGATGGCTGGCTGTTCCCTGGGCAGCACGCGATGAAGCCGATCAGCACGCGACAGCTCTATCGCATCGTCGTCGAGGCGGCCCGGGCCGCCGACATCGCCAAGCGGGTCGGGCCGCACACGCTGCGCCACAGCTTCGCGACGCACCTGCTGGAGGACGGCACCGACATCCGGATCATCCAGGTGCTGCTCGGACACGCCAAGCTCAACAACACCGCGCTCTATGCGAAGGTCGCGACCAAGACGGTTCGTACGGTCACGAGCCCGCTCGACAAGCTTGGCCTGTTCAGGCCGACAGAGATCTCGCCCGGCGGCTGAGCCGTGCGCGCCTCGGCCGAGGTCGCCGACATCTTCCGAGCCGCAGGGCCTGGCTACCGGTCCGCCCATGCCGGGCGCCTGAGCCTCGCCCAGCTCAAGGTCATGTCGGCGATCGAGCATTGCCGCACCGCGGCGCTTGGCGGACACGTCGAGGCCTGCGAGGACTGCGGCCAGTGGCGCATCGCCTACAACTCCTGCCGCAACCGGCACTGCCCGAAGTGCCAGGGCGCGGCGGCGCGGACGTGGCTTGTCGAGCGCGAGGCCGACCTGCTGCCGGTCGGCTACTTCCACGTCGTGTTCACGCTGCCGGCCGAGATCGCCGACATCGCCTTCCAGAACAAAGCGCTCGTCTACGACCTTTTGTTCAAGGCGGCGTCGGAGACGATGCTGACGATCGCCGCGGATCCGAAGCATCTCGGCGCCCGCATCGGCATCACCGCCGTGCTCCACACCTGGGGATCGGCGATGACCCACCATCCGCACGTGCACATGATCGTGCCAGGCGGCGGCATCGCGCCCGACGGAAGCCGATGGATCTCCTCGCGGCCGGCCTTCCTGCTTCCGGTGCGCGTGCTCGGCAAGCTGTTCCGACGGCTGTTCCTCAGGCGGCTGGTCGCTCTGCACGAGGCCGAGCGGCTCTGCTTCTTCGGATCGCTAGTGCACATTGCCGACCGCCGAGCATTCCAGCGCCACCTTGCTCCCGTTCGGGGGAAGCGATGGGTCGTCTATGCAAAGGCGCCGTTCGCCGGGCCTGAAGCGGTGCTCGCCTACCTGTCGCGCTACACCCACCGGGTCGCGATCTCGAACAGCCGGCTGATGGCCTTCGACGAGCACGGCGTCACCTTCCGCTACAAGGACTACCGCCGCGACGGCGCGGCCCGGCAGCAGGTCATGACGCTTGCAGCCGACGAGTTCATCCGTCGCTTCCTGCTCCACGTCCTGCCACGCGGCTTCCATCGCATCCGACATTACGGCCTGCTCGCCGGATCCGCTCGCAAGGCCAGTCTCGCGCTCGCCCGCGAACTCCTGGATGTCGCCGCGCCGCCTGATGCCGACACACCAGTCGAACCGGACGACTACCGCCCGCCATGCCCCTGCTGCGGCGGACGCATGATCATCATCGAGACGTTCGAGCGCTGGAGGCAGCCGCGAGGACCGCCGCACGCGTCGGCGACGAACCGGGAGACCGAACCATGATCCGGCATGGCGTGGTCGAGCCTACAGCCGCAGGCGCTCCGCCTCCGGCAACGCATCCACACGTGCCTACGGCAATCGCTGACGCCGACATGCCTCCGTCCGGACCAGTTTCGAGCCGACAACACCGCGCGAAGGCGCAACGAAGCGGCCTGTCCGCATCCACCTCCGTGCTCCCCAGCGGCGGACACGCAATCGCCGATATCGGCCGCAGTTCAAAATCCCCATAGCCATCGACTGTGCCCCACGGGTTCCTTCCTCGGGGACTTTCGTACGCCTGACGGCGCCCGAAACTCTTCACGGGATTGGACGGTCAGCTACGGGAGCGGGCCTGCCGACTAGCGGATTTTATGCACGCGACAAGCACGCATTGGTTCCGGAAGTTCTTAAGCCCGCGTGACCCTCCGATAGAGGAGCGCCCAGTGGTCCACCAACGTCAGTATCGCGCTGAATCGGGCCAGTCGAATACAAGATGCGGATACCTGTGAATTTCCTGGGTGCCCGAAGTCAAAAAGGCGACTCTATGCTACCTCGAGAAGTATGAGAAGCTCGTCAAAATCGACAACCACCGGCGCGTCCAGTTTTATCGACCTCGATCGCACACTTCGCGACATTCCGGTCGGCGAGAACCTGACCGATGAACTCGATCTCCAGCGCCGCATCAGTTCGGCCGCGTCGCGGACGTGGGGGGACCTCTCCGCGGAAATGCGCGTGGTAGTCCTAGCCGAGGCGGGAGCCGGAAAGACGTGGGAAATCCGCAATCTCGCCGATCACCTTCGCGGCGAGGGCAAAATCGCGTTCTTCATCCGCCTGGAGCTGCTGGCCCAGCACTTCGAGCTAGCGTTTGAGCCGAACCGGTACGCTGAGTTCGAAGCATGGCTGGCAGGCCAGGATGAAGGATGGTTGCTGCTTGACTCGGTCGACGAGTCACGGCTCCGCAACCCAGGCGATTTCGACATTGCGATCCGCCGGTTCGCGGCGGTGCTGGGCGCTGCCCGGGCCCGCGCTCACATTGTTCTGACAGGCCGCATTGGCGCTTGGCGGCCGGCTACGGATCTGACCACATGCCACGAGCAGCTGCCGCACCCCAACGGGCTGACCATCCGGGTTGAGGAGACATCGGGGGAGAGTACTGGCGCTGCGCTGACAAGCAAGAGCGAGGAGATCGCCTCGAACGCCTTCACCTACGGATATCGGCTGGTTGCGCTTGAAGACCTCAATGACGAACAAATCCGTCGTTTTGCTGCGGCTCGCGGCGTGGCCGAGATAGCGGCGTTCATGGAGGAGGTCGAGCGTGCGGATGCAATGGCCTTCGCCGGTCGTCCGCAGGACCTGGACGAACTGGTGGACTTCTGGCGCGAGGAGCAGCGGATCGGCTCGCGCTGGGAGATACTGACGGCCAGCATTACTCGGCGACTCTCCGAGCGGGACCAGAGGCGGGCCGATGCGCAGCCTCTGGCACCGGATCGCGCCTTCTCTGGTGCCCGCGCGCTGGCAGCAGCGGTCACTTTGATAGGCGTGCCAGTCATCAGAGTGCCCGATGGCGATCAGAGTGCCGCCGGGCTCGCGGCAGCAGATGTCCTTCCGACATGGACCTCAGCCGAGATCAACATTCTACTGCAGCGGCCGGTTTTCGACAGCGCCATTTATGGAACGGTCCGATTCCATCACCGATCGGCCCGGGAGTTTCTTGCGGCGCAGTGGTTTGCCGACAGATTGGCTCACGCTTCGTCCCGCCTCGGCATCGAGCAGCTCATCTTCCGTCGGCAGTACGGCATGGACGTACTGTCTCCGATGATCCGACCGGTCCTACCCTGGCTAGTGCTCATGGATGAGGGCATCCGCAAGCGAATTTTGGCGCTAGCGCCCGAGGTGATATTCGAAGGTGGAGATCCCAGTCGTCTACCTCCGGCAGACCAGCGGCGGATCCTTTCGGACGTCTGCCAGCAGATGGCTAACGACATGTCGGCACGCTCAGTCCAAGACTACGCCGCCGTACAGCGCTTCGCCAGTCCGGCGATTGTCGATGAGATACGCTCGCTGCTCAATCGGTATGCCGATGATGATCAGGTTGCGCCGTTCCTGCTCAGGATGGTTTGGCTTGGACGGCTCCGGGAGCTGGCGCCGGAGGTGATCAAGCTGGCGGCGGACGATATGAATCTCGGCTTCCGCCGGCTCACTGCAATAAGGGCCTTGAACGCGATCGGGACGCCTGAGGAGATCGACGCCGTCCGTCGAAAGATCGTGACCGAAGCCGGCGACCTCGATCGGCGGGTCGTATCGGAGTTGATTTCCGGGCTGCCAGGTACCGGCGCCGACACCGACTGGCTCCTTTCGGCAATCGCGAAGGTGGCACCCAAGCGCAAGCATGAGATCGACCACCTGTCGCATGAGGTCGCCAACTACGTTGAGCGCATCGAAAGAATAGACCCGGCGCTGCTCGAGGGTTTTGATGCGCTCCTGGGCACAGCGCCGATGCGCGCCGACCTGTACCAGCAGGTGTCGCAACGCTTTGAGTGGGTGTTGAGCGCGGCCTCGAGGGCGGTAAGCCGACTGATTGACGATAGGAGCGCGGCAGTACTCACGCCCGCCGGACATGAGGTCATTCGTCGGGTGAGTGTCGCCCGCGGCTACCGAAGCGATGTCCTCTCGTTCGAAAAGGAGAACCTCGAAGAGCAGGTCCCGACCTGGCCCGAGCTTAATCGGGCCCAATTCTGGCATGACGTGACGCGGTATCGGGCGAAATTGGCGGAAGCGGACAAGGGACGGCTGATCGACTGGTGGCGCCCTGCCAATTTCGGTGTGGCATGGAGCTTCAGTTCGGAAGACTTCGACTATGTCGTGGAGGCAATCACATCGAGGCCATTGCTGGACGATCGTCTTGTCGCCCTGTCGCTGGCGTTTCACCTTTATGACCGAAATGGCCGTCGGAAGCCATGGCTTGTCAGACTGGAGGCCGCGGCATCGGAGGGTGAGCTCGGGGAACGCCTCCAGGAAATGCTCCATCCCCCAGCGGACCCTGAGATGAAGAAGCTCAGGGCCGAGGGGCGCCGGTTGGCGCGGCGTGCAAAAACCCGCAAGGATTCCGAGGCGCAGGAACTCGCGCGCTCACGCGCCAACCTTACCAAGGATTTGCCGAAGATTCGGGAGGAGTTGGGCCATCACCCTGAGCGGGCCGGGCAGTTGAACGCAATCCGGTATCTGTTTGACCAGATCCGGGACGATCACCAAAACCATTGGTCGAGCTACGATTGGCGCCGCCTACTTCCGGATTTTGGCGAGGATCTTGCGCACCTGTTCCGCGACGCCGCCCGTAATGCGTGGCGGTATGGCCGGCCGGTCCTACGTTCGGAGGGGGCGCCTCCCAACGAGACAGCATTTGCCACGATCCTTGGCCTGGCGGGGCTCGATATCGAGACGCGCGACAATCCGTCCTTGCTGGCCCAACTGACCGGAGATGAGGTCGAGATTGCGTCGCGACACGCCATCAGCGAGCTCAACGGTTTTCCGGCATGGTTCCCGACGTTGTACGAGCACCATCGGACGGCAGTGGCCGCTTTCCTCTTTGCGCAGATTGCGTGGGAGCTGAGGGCTGCCGCTGGCGAGAACCGCGGCACCGATGTGCTCAGCGATGTGAGTTGGTCGGGCCAGTGGGCGTGGAACGATCTTGCGCCGATGCTGCTGGTGTTGCTGGGGGAGCTCGAGCCGGTAAACCAGCATGGCTTGAGCAAGGCGCTCAAGATCGTCCGCGGTGCCCATGTGCCGGACGGTGCGATCGCCGAACTCGCCCGCGCGAAATGCGTCACGGTGATCGACGTCGCTCGGTTGGGACAGTGGTTCGCCGTATGGGTGGGTGTCGAGCCCGACGCCGCGATTGCGAGCGTGTCGGACCGGCTCGCCGGGTTGCCGCCAGTGGCCGCGACCGACCTCGCGATGCATCTGGCGGTTGGCCTGTTCGGCAGCGATCGCTACGAGGGACCGCTGGCGCGGCCAGGCTTCATCCGACCGAGGCCACTGCGCCTGCTATACGAGCTTCTACATCAGTACATAAGGAGGGCAGAGGACATCCAACGGGCAGGTTCAGGTGTCTACAGCCCGGGGCTACGCGACCATGCGCAGGAGGCCCGTGACTCCATCCTCAACCATTTGCGGGACCAGTCTGGCAAGGAGGCATTGCTAGCGCTCCGCGCCATCGCCACGGCACAGCCGGGTCGCGAATGGCTGGCCGAGATCGTGCGCGGAAAAGCTGAGCGTGAAGGCGATATAGAGCCTTTTGCGCCGCACGACGTGGTCTATCTGGGCGATCACTTCGAACGCCGCCCTCAGAGTGCGCGTCAGCTCGGCGACTTGGCGCGATTGCGCCTCTATCAGCTGAAGGAAGCAGCAGAGGACAAGCGATCGCTCGATGCCACAGTCCTCGACATCGCGGATTTGACCGGGGTGAGCCAGCTTGTTCACACACGTTTTACGACCATGGCGGGCAATGCATTTGACGTGAGTTCGCCGCCCGATGCTGTTGGCTCATTGCTGCTGACGGGAGTGGGCTACGCGGCGAATCAACCCGTTGCGCTTGCGACGTCCGAGGCCCTTACCGCGACAGACTGGATCGACGCACTCATGCAGTGCAACAGCTCGCATCGCGGCGTGCTTGCAGTTGTGCACATGGCTCGCTCGAAGCTCTGGCGCTGGCCATGGACGACATCGCCTACGCTGGAGGATGCCGTCGGGGTCGCCCGGGGGCAATGGCAGGGGCGTGAGGCCGATGCGCCAATGCTCGATGACGTCGATGTGGTCGGCATCGACCTGACAAAGACGCCGGCCCGGCACCACAAGAAGGAGTGGGTGGATCACGTCATCGATCTGCTGCGCTGGGCCTGGAGCACGACACTGCTCCGCATCGGAAATTTCATCATCGTCGCTTCCATTGGAGCGCTTACAGGGATACTGCCGTCATTGATCGAGATCGCTATCGATCAGCTTTGGCAGCGGCAAATCGACATAACCGAGCCAGCGTGGTGGACGGGATGGGTGCTGCTGCCGATCGGGATCGCAGTGGCCATCCTCGGGGCAATGGAGAAGCGGCGGGGGCAGTAGCCACGCCTGGCGGCTGAGGAACTGGCGGAGCTTGGTCGAGACTGCCTCTGCACGAGGCTAAACGTCCGCTTCAAAGCAAAGGCAAACTTGCCGGAACAGCCGACATAGGGCGCAAAACTGTCGTCCCGATTTTCCAATGGGAAGAAGCCTTTTGGTCACGGCGAGGCGTGATTTCATCCTTCCACTGTTGGGGCCGAACCTACCTCAGCGCGCCCGTCCGAATATCCCGCACGGTCGGCGGATGAACTGTGATGCTCGTCGCCCTGGAGCCGCACCGGGCGCACTTGAACCGCCCGGCAAGGTCGGAAGCCATCGCGCCATGATCTGGGCCTAGCCGGGCTGCTAGGACTTCTAGATCGGCCTGGGCACGATGACTGCAGCGGATGCCGTTGCAGGTCGCTTCACAATGGATCCAGAGGCCGTAGCCTTGCGCCCGAAGGTCGCTGATTGTCCAGGACATGCCGGGGAGGTAACGCGGGCCGCCGCGTTCTTCAATTGTTCCGTCGGCTAATTCAGCGGCGACGGTGATTGCCAGCACAGGACGACCGCGCCATCTTCTCGGCCATGTGCAACCTCTACAACATCACCACCACACAACAGGCCATGATCGAATGGTCACGCGCCATGCGTGACCTGTCGGGCAATCTGGAGCCGTCCATCGACGTCTATCCCGACCGGCTCGGCCCAATCGTGCGCAACGGGCTTGATGGGGTGCGCGAGCTGGTCCGCGTCCGCTGGGGCCTGCCGTCGTCATCGCAGGCGTTGTTTCAGGCGACCGCAAAGCGCGTCGAAAAGCTCCGCGCCAAGGGGAAGACGGTTGACGATGACGAGTTCAAGCGGCTCCTGAAAATGGAGCCGGACGGCGGCACGACCAACGTCCGCAACACCAATTCGAGGCATTGGAAGCGGTGGCTAGGGGTCGAGAACCGATGCATCGTCCCCGTGACGAGCTTCGCCGAGCCGGACCCGGCCAAGAAGGTCGAGGGCGGGCGGACGCCGAACGTATGGTTTGCGCGCGATGAGAGCCGGCCGCTGATGGCTTTCGCCGGAATCTGGGTGTCGCAATGGGAGAGTGTCCGCAAGGTGCGCGACGGGCTGGAGACGCTTGACCTCTATGGCTTCCTGACAACAGAGCCGAACGGCGTTGTCGCGCCGATCCATCAAAAGGCGATGCCGGTTATTCTGACGACGAGCGCCGAGATCGAGACATGGCTGACGACACCGTGGGAGGAAGCGAAGGCGCTACAACGGCCTTTGCCGGACGACATGCTCGTGGTCGTGTCTGAGTAAGTCGTTGATGCTTGAGCGACCTGCTGAAAGTATTAGAGTGCCTATCGCCCGACGACGATTAGGGGGAATTAGATGCCCAGTGCTAGAGAGATAGCGGATGAACGGCTAGCAAAGGGCGAAATTTCCGAGGATGAACACGACCGCATTGTTTCAAGACTCGTACCACGACAACGTACCATCCTAACTCGAGACGGTTGGTATTGGTATGTGATAAGTGGCTAGATTCCTACTGTTGTCCTCCTGAGCGGTGATCGATATGGTGAACTGCATCCCTGGGTAATCTTCCTCGCCGCGGTCACCGGGATAGTTGCGTTTATCGGGCTGGCAAAGCTGGCCTTTGGCGAAAAGTAGTCCGATAGAACTGAGGAGGAAATCTCTCAAGTTCCGGACCAACGACCGGGTTAGCTCTCCCGCTTCAGCTTTCGCTTCGGCCGATTCCAATCCGGCGATTTCAACCCGGCCGGCGCCACCGACCTCGGCGGTTCCGGCATAAGAATTCCTGCCTCACTCGCCGCAGCCGCAAACGCCTTCCTGGCGTCGCTGGCGGCCTTCGCGTCCCTTGCGGCCTCCAGTGCTCTCAGGACCGCCTTCCGCGCCGCTAGGTGCTTCCTGCCGCCTTCTGTGGGCCATCTGTTGAGAAGGACGTCAGCGGCCTTTTCCGCGCTCGTGACGACGTGAGTAACGTTGCCGGCCTTGCCGAGCGCAACGCGAACGGGAGGGGAGAACTCAGGCACAGAGGCAACCTCACGCAACGAACGCGATTCAATCGCCGCGCCGCGGCTAGGTTCCCTTCTAGCCCCTCCGTTCAAAGACAAGAGTTGCTCCTTCGGCCAAATAGCTGGCGACCGTCGGATCCCCCGCGATCTGTAGGTCGACGCGCATCCCCTCGTTCTTATTGAATGCGCGTGCGCGGGTTTTCAGTTCCACTTGCGCCCATACCGTCTCGTCGGCAGGAACCGAACGGAGTTCAACCGCAACGTCAATGTCCGGCGGCTCAACTTCTCCCTTGAGCCGCCGGTAACCCCGAAAGCAACTCCCAAATACCCACGCGCGATCGATCCATTCTTGACCGCGAATCCAATCGAGGAGCGCCTGGTACTCATCGTTCGTGACGTGAAGGCCGCGCGCCGCCAGATTTGCAGCCGGCAAGGAGAAATCTCGAGTTCCACCTGTGGTTTTCACGCTGCAATCCACCACCACACCACGACGATGATTGCGCCCACCATGGCGCCGGCCAAGAAGCCTTTCTCACCCGGCGTGAGTTTTCGCATTTTCGCCATGCAAAATACTATGCACATATGCCTGACGCTGCAAATATAAAAATGCGGAATAACCTAATGTTTGAAATATAACAACGACTTATGTGTGGACTCTGTTGGCTTAATCCGGCATGATTCCCTTGCGTTCAATTGGGAACCAAAGGGGGAATCGAAAATGGGTAAGCTAACATTCGACTACCGCGGCGCCAGCATACTTGCCGCCGGCATGGAGGAGGAGAGCGGGCGGTACCGCGTCGCCTGGGCGGACCGCGCCGGCAACGTCGCCGCGGCCGACTATCGGGTGCAGGTCAAACCTGCGGTCGCGGCGGCGTACAAGGCCGACATCGCGCGCCAGATCCGCAATTTGAAAAAGCGCCAGGCGCGGGCCGTTCGGCGCAAGGCGGCGGCGGCCTTGTCGCCCACCACCACTAGAAACTGAGACACCGAGGAGATCGAAATGAACACCAGCAACGAAATGCTGACGCTTGTTCGGCACGCAAAGGCTTTGCTTGCAAGCGCCGAAGCTGCGCTTACGTCGGAAGGCGTGGAGGCGTCCAAAATTGATGCGGCGAGGGTAGGCATCGCTGCCGCCAGCGAGACACTCAATGAGTTGCGCGCGAAAATGCCCGCCTAGCGGCCACGTCCACCGCGCGAGGCCCGTCAGTCGAAAGGCTGGCGGGCTGACTATTGCCCGCGGCTGTTCCTGGCTATATATTGGCTATAAGGATCTATAGCCAATACGGACTTCCGGTTTAAGTCCTTGTTTTTGTTGGTCGGAGCGGCGGGATTCGAACCCACGACCCCTTGACCCCCAGTCAAGTGCGCTACCGGGCTGCGCTACGCTCCGAACCGCGCAAAGCCCTATAGGGACGTTGGTTTGGGCGCAAGGGAAAAGTTCGCGGCGGCCGGCTTCCGCGGCCTGGCTTTCCCGCCACGCCGGTGCTCGCCGCTGGTGCATTTGATCGCGATCAGCGCGACAAGCCGTCGTTCCGGCTTTTATCTCCACGGATCGACGGATGAACGAAAATGCGAATGCGCCGCACTTCCGCGCTATGGGTGGTGGCATTGTTGGGCTGTGTGGCCGGATGCTCGAATCCGTGGATTCCACGTAGCGACACAGTCGCCACCTTCGAGGGCAGGTTGGAAAACAGGCCGTCGCGCCTCGTGGCGGGCAACTATTGCGGATTTGGCACGCGCACCGGGGATATGAGCGTACTGCCCATCGACAGGCTTGACGCGGCATGCCTCGATCATGATGTCTGCTTCACGACGGGGGGCGACAGGTGCGGATGCAATCGCACCCTTGCCGCGGAGGCAGAGGCGGTCATGGCGGATCGGAGCGCTACGGACGAGTTGCGCCGAAAGGCGATGCTCGTGCGTGGCTACCTGGCAGCAGCCTGGCCGATGTGCCGGATCTTTCCGGAGGGCGTGCTTCCTCCGCGGAAGAAGGATATTCTGAAAACCCGGAACCGTCCGGAGGGGCAGGGCGAGTGAGTGGGGTGCTTGGGGTGTGGACGAGGGCGGTTGCCCTCGGCGTGCTGGTGTCCGGACTGTGTGGATGCGCCGCAACGCCGGACTATCTGGCCAGCGTGGCGGCGGATGTCTCCAGCCCGGCGACCGCGAGCGCCGAGGAGCGCGCCTATGGCCGCCGGCTCGGCGCGCTGATCGCCCGCGACGGCCTTGAAAGGCTGGACAAGGCGAACGGTATCGGACCGTCGCGGCCGCCGGACGACATCTCCAGCAGCGAACTGGGAAAAGCGAGGCGCGCGCTTGCGTCCATCGCCGAACCGGCCTATCGCCGCGAAATGCCCTTGGCGGCGCCGGAGCCGGGCGGCGACCGCAAGCTCTATCGTGACCGCTGGCGTACCGCCCGGCAAACGCTTTATCTCGCTCCCCAGTCGGCGGCTTCCGGCGACGCGCCCTATGCGTTTTCCGGTCTCCAGGCGATCCGCACGGAGATCGAACTGCGCAGCATCGGCGGCCAACCCTTCCGGCTGACGCTCAGTTGCGACGGCGTCGTCACCGTCGAGGATAGGTCGGGCACCCGCTCCCATCCGGCGGGCATCCCTTTCACGGTTACCGGCGGCGAAGGTGCGGGTGAGAGCCTGCTCGTCCCCACGGACGTCGTCAATCGGTGCGACGCAGTGGCCGAATTCTCCGGCGGGCGCCGCGTCTTCGCCATCGTGCGCGAGGAGACGGAGAATCCCCGGCTTGCCGACTTCGACAGTCGCGTCGATGTCTGTCGCATGCCGGATCCGGTCGGCCTGCCGCCCCTGGAGCGCGCCTTCTACGGCGCCCGCTGGATGTCACAGACATGCCCGTTCGATGCCGGCCGACCCACCTTGCTCACCGGCGAGGTTGAAGGGTTCAACGCCAAGATCGAAGCATTGTTGGGTAAGCCGCTGTCGGCGGCGTTCCTGCGCAACGGTGATCCCGAGGCACCTCTCGATTTCTCGCGGGCGCCGCGCCTGGCACTCGTCTATGTCTCGTATCTCGACATCAAGGCCGACTTCTCCGGCCGCGTCTTCGATCGGCTGCTGCGCTATCACGCCGGGCGCGGCACCACGATCCGCGTCATAGCCTCCGACGTCCTTGAGCGCGAAAAGGACCGCGCCATGCTCCAGGCGTTGGCGGCCGATCACCTCAACGTCCAGTTCAAGTCGTTCGCCTGGAAAGCTCCGGACGGCGGCACGCTCGACGAGATGATGTCGCAGTACTACAAGGTCCACCATTCGAAGCTGCTCGCAGCCATCGCGGAGGAGCCCGGTCGCTCGGTGGCCATCATTGGCGGGCGCAACATCCATGACGGCTTCTTGTTCGACAAGCCGGTCGACCTCACGAAGTACCCCAAGCTGCAGCAATACGGACAGGCGCGGGGCATCACCCTCAACTACTATTCAAACTGGCGCGACCTTGACGTCGCGTTCCATGGCGATGCTGCGACCCAGGCGCTCGCAGCGCACCTGTCGACGTTGTGGCACGAGGACGCGGCCACGCACATGGTGCGGCCCTTTACGCTGGCAGTGGAGGGCGGGGCGGTTCGCACGGCCGGTTTCGCCCGCCACTTCATTTCGGTTCCCTATGCCGACGGGCGCGCCTTGGAAGCCTACTACGTCGATCTGCTCGACGCCGCGACCCAGACTATCGAGATCGTCAATCCCTACCTCAACCTGACGCCGCCGCTCGATGCGGCCATCGACCGGGCTTTGGCGCGCGGGGTCAAGATTACCATTCTCGGCCGCATCGATCTTTCCGGCGACCTTGGCGGTTCCATGCTGACTCAGTTGAACCGGCTGTTCGTCGCCAAGCATGCCGGTCGCATCGACATCTACGACTACCGTGACACCAGAATCCTCCTCCATTCGAAGATGCTGATGATCGACGGCCGCTTCGCCATCGCCTCCTCGGTCAATCTCAACAACCGCAGCTTCATCCACGACAACGAGAACGGTGTCGCGGTCCTCGACCCGGCGTTCTATCGCCGCATGAAGGAGATATTCGAGATGTACCGCAAGGCGTCCGTCCCGGTCCCCCATGCTGAGGTCGGGCCGCAGTGGCGACTTCTGTTTAGTTGGCCGCTGCTGCGCGAGGCGCTGTAGGCGCGCCCACAGTGCGCCCTTGCGCGTGCTGATGCCGCCGCTCGAGGGCAATGCCGCCCCAGACCAGGCCGAGCAGCAGGTAGAAGTGCCGCCAGTGATCTGTATCGATGATCGAGCCGAGCGCGATGTGGCCGAGCAAGACCACATAGACGCACAGGAAGTAGGGTTGCCATGGCCGGTCGCGGAAGAGGATGCGGAAGCCGGCAGCCACCGTCCAGCCGATCATGATCGCCCAGCAGGCAAAACCGAGCCAGCCGTAGTCGAGCAGGGCCTTGAGCCAGATATTGTGGGTGTCCTCGCCAAAGATCTGGCCGAAAACCAGCGGGCCGATGCCGAGCGGATGCTCCATCGCCAGCATGAAGCCGATGCCGTAGCGGGCGAAGCGGCCGAGGCGGTCGCTGTCATAGTCCTGGGCCAGCTGCGCGCGGGCTGAGAACATGTCGGCGACGCCGGGGATTTGCAGGATCACGAGGATCGCGATGATGAGCAGCACAAACGCCGCGAGGGTCATGACAACGACGCGCAGCCTGAACAGGCCGCTGTTGCTCTGCAGGAACAGGCACGCCACGAGCATCACCGACGAGGCGCCGAAAAGGCCCCACGCGCCGCGCGAAAAGGACAGGAATATGCCAGCCGTGATGATCAGCAACGGCACCGCATAGGCCGGCATCAGCGCCGGCCGGCCGGTCATCAGGCGGTAGAGCAGGTAGACGCCCGGCAGCGTCAGGAACGGCCCGAAGACGTTCGGGTCCTCGAAGGCACCGGCGGCGCGGTCGTAGCGAGTGAACACTTCCGCGCCTGGCATGATGCCGAAGTAGCCGAGGATACCGAGCGTCGCGGTGGACACAGCGGCGAGTATCCAGGCGAGGAAAATCGGCCGGTATAGTGCGGGCTGCGCCTCGATGACCGCGGCGAAGAAGATCGAGGTGAAGGCCAGGAACAGCGACACCGCGAGATAGAGCGGCGTGTTCATCAGGTTGGCCATCTGCGTCATGGAAATCATGCCGCCGATGTTGAACAGCACGAGCAGCACCACTAGCGGTACGATCGAGCGCGAGATGCGCAGACCGGACAATGCCCAAACGCCGATCAGCCCGGCCATGTAGAGTTCGTAGGGGGCGGGCTCCCGGATGACGAAACCCGACAGGAAGACGCCGAGCGATACCGCGCCGGTCGAGATAAGGGCGATCAGCTTCGCATTGACCGCGGCCCGCGGCAGCTCTGCGGCGATCGCGCTCAATAGGCGTTTTCCGTATTGAGCAGGCGGATCGGCGTCAACAGCAGTATCTTCAGGTCGAACCAGAGCGACCAGTTCTCGATGTAGTAGAGGTCATACTCGGTGCGCATCTTGATCTTCTCGTCGTTGTCGATCTCGCCGCGCCAGCCATTGATCTGCGCCCAGCCGGTGACGCCCGGCTTCACCCGGTGGCGGGCGAAGTAGCCATCGACCACCTCGTGATAGAGCTTGTTGTGCGACTGTGCCGCCACCGCGTGCGGTCTCGGTCCGACTAGCGACAGCGAGCCGAACAGTGCGTTGAAGAACTGCGGCAGCTCGTCGATAGAGGTCTTGCGGATGATGCGTCCGACCCGGGTCACGCGCGGATCGTTCTTGGTAACGGCGTTGCGCGCTGTCGGATCCTGCATCTCCGTGTACATGGAGCGGAACTTGTAGACGTCGATGATCTCGTTGTTGAAGCCGTGGCGCTTCTGCCGGAAGATCACCGGACCTTTGCTATCGAGCTTGATCGCTATGGCCGTCGCCAGCATGATCGGCGAGAAGACGACGATCCCGATCAGTGAGAAGACGATGTCGAAGGCGCGCTTGGCGACTGAGTCCCAATTGTTGATCGGCTTGTCGAAGATGTCGAGCATCGGCACCGAGCCGATGAAGGAATAGGAGCGCGGACGGAAGCGGAGCTGGTTGGAGTGCGCCGACAGCCGGATGTCGACGGGCAGGACCCAGAGCTTCTTGAGGAGCGACAGAACCCGCGCCTCGGCGGTGATCGGCAGCGACACGATTAGCATGTCAATGCGCGCGATGCGGGCGAACTCGATCAGTTCCGAAACGTTGCCAAGCTTCGGATAGCCGGCGACCACGGGCGGCGAGCGGCGGTCGTCGCGGTCGTCGAAGATGCCGCAGATGCGGATGTCGTTGTCGGGATGCAGTTCGATCGAGCGGATCAGCGCTTCGGCCGACTTTCCGCCGCCGACGATCACGGCGCGGCGCTCCATGGCGCCGTTGCGCGCCCAGCGGCGCACCATCCGTGCCACCACAATACGCAGGGCGAAGAGCAGGACGAAGCCGGTCGCGAACCAGCTGCCGAACCAGAAGCGCGAGAAGTCGGCCGAGACCTTCATGAAGAAGCCGGCCAGCGCAAACAGGGCGAACGTGCCCGACCAGACGAGTAGCAACCGGCCGAAATTGGCGAACGGCCGGCGCAACGCCGAAATCTGGTACATGTCGGTCAGCTCGAGCAGGATCACCGTCAGTAGCGAGCCGCCAGCGACGATGACCGGATAATGCCAGTATAGCGTGGCGTGGAAGCCTACGTAGTAGGTGTAGAGTCCTACGCCCGAGATGAGCAGCAGCGCGAACTCGATAATGCGCAGGACGCCGCTGACCATGACCGGGGACATCGTGTCCCGGCGGTACTGCGAGGCGACCTGTAGGGCGATGTTGTTGATGCTCGTTGGCTCGGAGCGGTGGTCGACGCCATCGTCGAACTTGCGCACCGCGTCGACCGTAAAGCGGGATGCAGGGTCGATCTCGTTCATGGCCGTATACTCGGTTACGAGCATCGACCGTTAGCAGATGAGGCCTAAGAAACCGTTTCCCCTCCCTTGGGAAGGCCCTCAGCCGTCGATGGCCTTGAAGTACGCCGCCTCGATCTGGCTGGCCATCACGTCGGCGCCGAAGCGGGCCTTCAGCGTGTCGAGCGGTGGCATCGTCTCGCGATACCCCGCCGGATCCTGGGCAGCCTCGACCATCTTGGCGGCAATCTCGGCCGCATCGGGGCGCACCAACGCCGGATGTCCGGGACCGAAGATCTCCGGAATGCCGCCGACTGCACTGGCAATCATCGGCTTCCCCGCCCCGAGCGCTTCGAGGACAATGTAGGGCATGGCCTCGGCGCGGGACGGCACCACGACCACATGCGCCAGCGCAAAAGCTTCGCGTGCCGGCATCGGTCTGCGAAAGACGGCACGATCGGCGAGTCCGAGCCGCCGCACCTGGTCCTCGTAGCGCGGCCGGTCGTCGCCTTCGCCGACGAGCACCGCCGTCAGCGGCCGTCCGAGGCGCATTTCCGCCGCGGCGAGCGCGTCGATGAAGAGGTCCGGACCCTTCAGGTCGCGCATCATGCCGATGTAGAGGAAGTCGGCCGAGCCCGCCGCCGCCGGCACCGGCTCGAATTCGGCCGCGTGCAGCCCGTTGTAGACGAGGCTGTTTGGCGCGGTCGGTTCTCCGACCTTGCGGCGGAACGTCTGCCGTTCATAGTCCGAGACGAACAGCAGTCGGTCGGTGAAACGCTCCATGAGCCGCTCCAGCGCGAAGAACAGCTTTCCTGTCAGCGTCTTCTCGTCGTAGTGCAGGCTTCCGCCGTGCGCTGAGTAAAGGCGGGCTACGCGAGACCCTGATACCCGCAACAATGAGCCGAACAGACGGGCATAGACGCCACCCTTGGCGCCGTGCCCATGCAACACGTCCGGCCGCAATTCCTTGATGATCCTGAATGTGCGCCAGGCCGACGCGACGTCGCCCGGCCCAATGTGGCGCTGCATCGGCGTCCGGTGGACGCCCAGAGCTAGCAGAGGCTTGATGCCCTCGAAGAGCTTCTCCTCATAGTCGCCGCCCGTCGTCGAATCGCAGACGATGCCGACTTCGTGGCCGGCCGCGACCTGCGCCTCGGTCAGGTCGCGCACGTGGCGGAAAATCCCGCCGACGGGCGAGCGGAAGCAGTGTACGATGCGCAGCTTGCTTCGCGTCACGGGGCGCTCGGCTCAGAACAGCCGTTCGCGCACGTAGACCGTGTCGCCCGGCATCAGCGGGTCCGACGTCAGGACGCGTCCGGTCATGACCTTTCCGTTGATGTCCCGGGTGACGTCGACGTTCGACTGGTTGGCGCGTGCCGAGAAGCCGCCCGCCGCCGCGATCGCCTTCTGCACGGTCATGCCGGGCACGTAGGAATACTGACCGGCGGCACCGACCTCGCCCATGACGAAGACCGGCCGGTAGCGATCGATCTCGACGGTGATGTCGGGGTCGCGCAGGTAGCCCTGGCGGAGCTTCTCGGCGATCTGGCCCTCGACCTGCTGGGCCGTGTAGCCGCGCGCGGCGACGGCGCCGATCAGAGGGAAGGCGATGTAGCCGGACTGGTCGACGGCGTAGGTGTTGGTCAGGCCTTCCTGCTCGAACACAGTGATGCGCACCCGGTCGCCTGCGCCGAGGCGATAGGGATGGTCGAGCACCTCGTGGAACGCCGCCGGGGCCGGGCGGTAGCTGGAACAGCCGGCGAGAAGCGCCGCCGCGAGGAGCGCGTGAACGAGGGGGAGGGTTCTCTTCATGGGCGGACGCGAACCTCTTGCCGCCGGTCGAGCCGGCCGGGATCTCTCAGTGCCGTTATCGTCCTGTTAGGGTTAATGGCCGGTAAAGCCGCGATCGATCGCGCGAAGTTGCAGCCGCTTTGGCCGCCGAACCTGGCCAAATGGCCGGTCATCGGGCGGCGCCGGGCGTTCGACGATCTTAACTGCTGAGTTACCATGATTGTTTACGCTGCATGCATCCGACCCGCGGAGTAGGCTGCATGTCCGGCGTTAACACCACGACCAGCGACGTCGACGTCGATCTAGGCAGGCTGTTCGCGAGCCTCGCCGTGAATTGGCGGCGCATCGTTGCGGTTGCCTTCGTCGTCACCGGGCTGGCGCTGATGTTTGCATGGATGGCGATGCCGCTCTACCGCGCCGAGACGAGGCTTCTCATCGAGACCCGCGAATCGGTGTTCACGCGGCCGGAGACGAGCGCCGATGCAGATCGCCCGATTCTCGACGAGGAAGGCGTCACCAGCCAGGTGGAGGTGATCGGCTCGACCGACATCCTGAAGCAGGTGGCCAGGAAGCTTGACCTGGCCAGCCTCAAGGAGTTCGACGAAGCGGTCGACATGTCGGTCTTCGACCGGCTGATGGTACTCGCCGGCTTCAAGAGCGACCCGAGCGAGATCCCCGCTGAGGAACGCGTGCTCAAGGCCGTGCGCGAGAAGCTCAGCGTCTACCGGGTCGAGAAGTCCCGCGTCATCGTCATCGAGTTCTCTTCGGAGGACCCGAAGCTCGCCGCCGAGCTGCCGAACGCGATTGCCGACGCGTATATCGCAGTGAGCCGCGACGCCAAGCAGCTCTCTAACGCCGACGCCACCGACTGGCTGAAGCCCGAGATCGAGGATCTGACCCGGCGCGTGAAGGAGGCCGAAGCGAAGGTCGCGACCTACCGCTCGCAGTCGGACCTCCTGATTGGCCAGAACAATTCCGTGCTCGCAACCCAGCAGCTTTCCGAGCTCTCCACGGAACTCTCGCGCGTGCGCGCCAGCCGCGCTGCGGCCGAGGCCAACGCAGAGGGCGTGCGTGCCGCGCTGCAGGCGGGGGCTTCGCTGGATGCCCTTCCCGAAGTGCTCTCCTCCGGGCTGATCCAACGGCTGCGGGAGCGCGAGGTTCAGCTCAAGGCGGACATCGCCGATCTATCGACGACGCTGCTCGACAACCACCCGCGTCTGCGTTCGATGCGTTCGCAACTGGCCGACCTCGAGGCTCAGATCCGCAGTGAGGCGCAGAATGTGCTGAAGGCACTGCAGACCGAGGCCAGGACCGCGCAGCTCCGCGAACAGCAGCTCGTTGCCGACTTGAACCGGCTAAAGGCCGCCTCGGCCCGCGCCGGGGACCAGGAGGTCGAGTTGCGCGCGCTCGAGCGCGAGGCGGCTGCCCAGCGCGAACTGCTCGAATCCTACCTCACACGCTACCGCGAGGCGTCTTCGCGTAGCGAACGTAGCTACATGCCGGCCGACGCGCGCATCTTCTCCCGTGCAACCGTGCCGGCAGAACCCTTCTTCCCGAAGATACTGCCCATCGTCGGAGCCGCGCTGGTCGCCTCGTTGCTGATCATGTCGGTCGTGACGCTGCTTCAGGAACTTTTCAGCGGCCGCGCCATGCGCCCGTCCGCAGGCGCGCGGATTGCCCCGGTCGACGAGGTGGCGATGCCCGCTGGCAAACCTGCCGCAGACGGCGGCACGCCGGTGCCGGTTCCTGCGCCAGCAGCCGCGGCGGCCGTGCCCGGCGCCGCGACACCCGCCGTTTCCGAGCCGGGGCCTGCGGCCGAACCCGCAGCACGGAAGCCGGCGAAGCCGGTTCCCGCCCGTCCGGATATCCCCGCCAGCCTGATCGAGCCAGCGCGTCCGCGTCCTTCGATCGGCGAGGTTACAGTCGAGAACGCCGCCGAGAAACTCATCGCCGGCGGTGCCACGCGCGCCATCTTCGTCTCGCCGGAGGGCGACGAAGCCGCGGCGACGGCCGTGCTGGTCGCGCGTGAGGTCGCCGACGCGGGGCTGCGCGTTCTGCTGCTCGACCTCACCGCCAACGGTGCAGCGTCGCGCCCGATGCTCGAAAGCGGTTCTTACCCGGGCATCACCAACCTGCTCGCCGCGGAAGCCCAGTTTACCGACGTCATCCATGGCGATCTCTATTCCGATTGCCACGTTATTCCGGTGGGCACGGCTGATGCGGCGCGCGCGATGCGCGCCATCGACCGACTGCCGATTATCATGAATTCGCTGACCACCGCCTATGACGTCGTGGTCGTTGAGTGCGGCCCGGCCGACGGCGATAGCATTCGCCGCCTCGTCGCTGGTGCGACCGAGGTCATGGTCAGCGTCATTGAGCCGAGCGACGAGGTCGTCGCGCGGGCGGCGGCCGACATCGAGGCCAAGGGCTTTGGCAGGCCGACACTGGTCACGCCCGCCGGGCACATACCGCCATCTTCGCCGATGCCGGGGCGCTCGGCCGCCTGAAATCGCTGTTTGACGACGGTCGTCGGCGGCCGGCTCAGTCTTCCGTCGGAGCGACCCGAGGCTCGGCGGCGCCGCGCTTGCGCAGCTTCCTCACAAGCGCCCACAGCGTGCGGTTGTTCTTCACCCATGCCTTGGCGCGATTGGCCGTGCGCAGCGCCAGTGCCAGCAGCCGGCCTTTCGCCGTCAGCGATACCAGCGCGTCGAACTGGCGGGTCTCGATATCGCACCACAGCCGCTTGTAGGGCTCGTCGCCCACGCTGAAGTCATAGACGGAATAACCGTCGTTACAGGCGCGCTGGATGTTCTCGAAGAACAGGAAATCGCCGGGACTCGTGCCGGCGAGATCGTCCTCGCGGATCGCGCCGAACTCGCAGATCAGGCGGCGGCCGCACCGGCTGGAGCCGGTGACGGCGCGCAGCCGGCCGTCGACCTCCAATGCGTCGAGCACGAAGTCCGGACGTTCGGCGCCGAGCGCCTCGACGAAGAGGTGGTGGAAGAAGGCCTTCACGCTCGGTTCGGCGAAGACGTCGGCGACGCCCATCTTGGCGAAGCGATCGCGCTTCATGGCGAAGAATTCCGACAGCAACCGATCGCAGTCCTGCGGCGTCGCTGCGGTGATGAGGCGGAAGCCGCCTGCCGCCTCGAACTTGCGGGTTTGCGAGCGATGCTTCTTGCGTTTGCGTTTGCCGCTGGAGCGGCCGAGCAGCGCTTCGAAGCCGCCGTCGAGGTCGACGGCGAGCGCGAGGTTGGGGCTCGGCGCATGAGGCAGGGCGAGCAGCGGGTTCGTCGTTCCCTCGATCGCGTTGGCGAGGCGTTCAAGCGCGAGGAGATCTATGTCGGGACGCGCCGCTGCTATCGCAGCGACTATCGCGCCGATCGCGGCCGGCGTTGTGCCGGCCGAAATCGAAAGAAGCGGGAAGTTGCCGTTTGCGTGCCGGCCGCCAGGGAATCGCGCCACGCGGAACGGGCCGTAGCGCACTACCTCCAGCGCGAGCGCCAGCTGCGGCCGTCCGTCCACCGCAAGGGTCGCGACGACGAGATCCGGATCGACCTTGGCGGCCCAGGCGGAGATCCAGGCCGCACTCTGCGAGGGCGATGAAACGGCCGCTGGGAAGGCGGAGCAAGCCGCGACCGCCGCCGCACGATCGGTCAGGACAGTGGCGGAGACTACTGGGCCGGTGACCGCGCCGGCCGGTTCATCTGCGCTCGCCAGGAATGACGCGACCACGTCAACCATCCTTAAATCCTTCGACCGATAAGATCGCCGCGGGTCGGTCCGGCATCGCCACGCGCGGCAGGGACACTAGCCGCAAAAGGTGAAGGAATGTTCGACAGGGGGGAGGTGCTCCGCAAGCTGGCCCTGAACGCGGCCCGGCTGAGCGGAATCGCTCCGCTCGCCGAAGCCTGGACCGGCGGAGTCGGTGCCATCCTGATGCTCCACCGCGTCACGGCCACGCCGGCAAAGCCGTGCGGCGTCAACCGCCACCTGACGATCTCGCCATTCTTCCTCGACGCGGTCATCACCGACATGAAGCGGCGCGGCTATGCCTTCGTCTCCATGGACGAAGTGGTCGAGCGGCTGAAGCGGGGCGGCGCGCCGCCGCGTTTCGCCGCCATCACCGCTGACGACGCCTATCGCGACAACCTCACAGAGGCGCTGCCGGTGCTGGAAAGCCACGACGCGCCGATCACCATCTACGTGGCCCCGGGCCTGATCAACGGCGAGGTGGATCTATGGTGGGAACTGGTCGAAGACATCGTCGCCGCCCGCGACCGCTTCTACTTGTCGACGCCCGCGGGACGCGTCGCCGTCGACTGTTCCAGCCCGTCGAGAAAGTACGATGCGATCGTGCGTCTGCACGATTTCCTCACCCGCGACGTGCGCGAGCAGGACCAGCGGGCAATCGTTCGAGACTTGGCGCGAACTGTCGGCGTCGACCACGCCGCGCCGCGCCGCGAAACGCTGATGACCTGGGAAGAGGTTCGCACAGCTGCCCGCCACCCGCTGGTCACCATCGGCGCGCATTCGGTACACCATTACAACCTGCGTCGGCTGTCGGATGAGGACGCACGGCGCGAGATCGCTGATGCGGCCGCCGTGCTTTCGATCGAACTCGGCGAGACGCCGAAGCACATGGCCTACCCCTACGGCTATGTCTGGGCCGTCGGCGAGCGCGAAGTGCGCATGGCCGAAGAAGCGGGCTTCGTCTCCGCCGTGACCACTCGCCACGGGCTCCTCCAGCCCGCCCACGCCGGCAACCTGCACGCGTTGCCGCGGCTCTCGGTGAACGGCCGCTATCAGCGCGTCGCCCACATCCGGACGATGCTGACCGGCCTGACGACCCCGCTGGCCAATGGCGGCAGGATCGTCGTCACGGTCTGATCCCGGAGAATGTCGGGTTTCTGCGGCATGCCGCCGCTGTCAGCGGCCCGCCATGCCGTCGCCCGTCGCCTTCGGACCGGCCATCCACTTGATAATCAGCATCGCCGGCAGGATCCACAGCAGTCCGCTGAACAGGAAGAACAGCAGGTGCACGACTGCGCTCGATTCCGCGAGTTGCGCCACGGCGAAAGCGGTCGCCGCCAGTGCGTAGATGATCACTAGCAGCACCAGTAGAACGGTGCCGATCAATTTTTTCAGGCGAATGGGCATGGCCTGACTGTCCTAGGAACTTCGGCGTGGTTGCGCAAGCAGCCTTCTTCCCGGCTGGCGCGACCCTCTGCCGCGAGGACCGGCCTTGCCGCCGCGACACGGATGGTCCACTTCTCCCGTCCTGTCGCTCCCGTCCTCGACCGGGCAGCCCCTATTTGCTCAACGGCTTCGCGATGACCGACCTGGCCATGGAATACCGACTTCTCTCCGAGCGCGACCGCCAGCAGCGCGGCCGCGCTCTGGTGCGCGGCTGGCTCTACGTCGTGCTCCTCGTGCTTTTCGCTCTGGTCCTGGTCGGCGGCGCCACCCGCCTGACCGATTCCGGTCTTTCGATCACCGAGTGGAAGCCGATCCACGGCGTTGTCCCTCCGCTGAACGAGGCGGAATGGCAGGAGGAGTTCGCCAAGTACCGGCAGATTCCCCAGTACGAGCAGCTGAACAAGGGCATGAGCCTCGACGAGTTCAAGAGCATCTTCTGGTGGGAATGGATCCACCGGGCGCTCGCGCGCGGCATCGGCGTGGTCTTCGCCGTACCCTTTCTCGTTCTGCTCGCGTTCGGCCGCATCGAGCGGGCGATGGCGCTGCGCTTCGTCGGCCTGTTCCTGCTCGGCGGGCTTCAGGGTGCGGTCGGCTGGTGGATGGTGGCGTCGGGTCTGGTCGAGCGGGTCTCCGTGAGCCAATACCGGCTGGCGGTCCATCTGACGCTCGCCTGCATCATCTTCGCCGCGATCATGGTCGTGGCGCGCGGGCTGGCGCCCCATTCGGCGCCGCCTGCCGATCGAAGCACCCAGCGCGCCGCCGGCTGGCTGGTGATAGCGGTTCTGGTCCAGATCTTCCTCGGCGGATTGGTCGCCGGGCTCGACGCCGGCTTCAGCTACAACACCTGGCCGTTGATGGATGGCGCGC
Organism: Rhizobiaceae bacterium; assembly: GCA_905339215.1. Classification (GTDB taxonomy): domain Bacteria; phylum Pseudomonadota; class Alphaproteobacteria; order Rhizobiales; family Rhizobiaceae; genus DUSC01. The sequence continues at coordinate 17,603 of CAJPFN010000020.1, read as the reverse complement.
TGGTTCCAGACGACCTGTTGCTGCTCCAGCCCGCTTGGGCAAACTTCTTCGAGAACCCGAAGACCGTGCAGTTCGTCCACCGGATCGGCGGTTACGCGGTCTTCGCGCTGGCGCTCTGGCACACGATTTCCGTTCACCGCCGCCTGCCGGGCACGACGCATTCGCGCCGCGCCCTGGTCCTTTTCCACCTGGTGCTGCTCCAGGCCGCGATCGGCATCGTCACGCTGCTTTGGCAGTCGACGCTGCACCTCGCGCTCACCCACCAGGGTATGGCGCTCGTTGTACTCGGTTTCGCCGCGGCGCACTGGCGCGGCACGAAGGGCGCCTATCCGCTGCCGACGGAAGTCGTGACGGCTCGCTGAAGGGTCGTTTCGGTCAGCGTCCGCGAAGCGCTACCGCGAACGAGCAGAGCATGACCCCTGCCGCCACGACGCGTGCCGGGCCGCCGTCCAACCCCGTATGGACGGGGAAGACCAGCCATTTCGGCATTAGCGCCGCCATTGTCAGATCGAAGACGTCGACGATCGACCAGGGCGCAGTCGGGACGCTGATCGCGCCCGAGAGGGCGGGCGGGTAGAGCAGGACCAGCGCCGCATAGAGTAGCAGCGCCGCGACCGCGGCTTGGCCAAGGAGGTCGGCGCCGCTGAGGAGCCCGGCATGCGCGCTCGCCCGTACCGTGGCAGGCTGACGACGGCTGATGTCGGCGACGCCGGCCTGAGGAGAGACTACCGCGCTCATGCCACCATCTTCCTGTCGTTGGAGAGATAACGCAGGATCGCATCGGCAGAGAGGGCAGGGCCGTTCCGTCGCGCATAGGCCTCCCTGATTGTCCCTGCGGCGCGCCGATAGGACGGCTGAGCGAGCATCTCGCGCATGAGCGACGGGAGCTTTCCCTTGCCGACCGCGTCCTGTGTCAGCGTCCGAGCGGCGCCTTTGCGCTCGAGAAGATGGACGTTCGCGTCCTGTTCGGGCTGGAGCGGGATACCGATCAGCGGCGTTCCGGCGGCCATGGCGCACTGGACGCTACCCTGTCCGCCTGCGGTAATCGCTAGGTCGACGCGCGGCATGATCCTGTGGCTGGGAAGAATGCCACCGACGGTGACCTTCGGTCCGGCAAGATCGGGGAGATCATGCACTGTGCCCGCGACGATGACTTCCGCGCCGACACTCGCCGCCTCACGGACTACGACGCGCGTCAGGTCGGCGGGCGCCGAGGTGATCGCGACGTAGATGACCGGCCCATTGCGGTTCAGCGCCGCCTCGACGGGCGCCGGGACGGGAAGGTCGAGTTCCGCGAAGATCGGGCCCGTATATTCGAGCCGCGTGGTCGGCCAGTAAGCGCCGCCGGTCGGCCGCCAGGTCCGCATCGCCTCTTCGCTGATGTCGTAGACTTCGGGCGCCTCGGTGACCAGAGAGAGGTCGCCGAGCAGGAGCGCGGGAAAACTCGGTATCCGCTCGATCCCCAGTTCGTCGGCGAGAGCGTCGAAACCGCCAAGGTACAGTTTCAACCGCGAAACGCCCTTGTTCATTAGGAAGCGCGCCAGCGGGGCCGGCATGTACTTGAAGATCGGCTGGACGGGCCGCGAGGGCGCCGGCAGCATGCCTCGCTCGAACAGCGGGGGAAGGAACGCACCGGCGTGCTCTGTCACGACCGGTATGCCAGCCACCCGCGAGGACAGGAGTGCGGTCAGCGTGAAGCCGATTACGACGGCGCGGACATCGTGGCGGCGGAAGTAGTCAACTTCGGCGGCGACATAAGTGCGCATCTCTTCGGGCGAGTACATGCTCTGCGCCGGGTTCCCGATGCCGACATTGTCCCGTATGAAACGGCGTCCGCGCTCTTCGTCCATACGCGGGCCGACGATGTCGTAGTCGATTCCTTCCGAGCGCAGGAGTGCTTCATGAACCCCGCCGTGGGTTGCGATCCGTGCTGCGGCTCCCCTTTCGCGCAGCGCCTTGTAGATTTGGATCATGCGGGAGGTTTCGGAGAGGTAGGCGCACATGGGCATCAAACAGATCATGGCGGTGATCCTTGCGGCTACGGTAGATAGGTAATATATTACATATATGATCGATCGAATCAAGTCCGAAACCGAATTGTCACGCGACGAGAGCCGCGTTGCCGGAGAAAGCGATGAAGCGGTGCGCTGCTTTCGTCTGATCGCCTATGTCGCGCAGCGGATGCGTTACCTGTATGACCAGCGGCTTCGCGAGGAAGGGCTGTCAACGCAGCAAGGCATCCTTCTCACCATCGTCCGCGCCAGGGGTCAGCCGACACTGGGGGAAGCGGCAAGAGCGATGTCGACCACCCACCAGAACGCAAAACAGATCGCTGCCGCACTCGAGCGCAAGGGCATGTTGCGTATCGTCGCCGATGAGACGGATGGCCGCGTCCGTCGGCTTGAGGCGACCGAGTCCGGCGCTCGTGGTTGGGAAGACCGCAACGCAGGCGACTTCGCCGCGATTGCCGAGTGGTTCGGAGATCTGAAAAAGGAAGAGCAGGAGCAGCTTGCGTCGCTCCTGTCGCGGTTGGCCAGGACCATCAGCTGAGCGTTCAGGCGCCCTTGAGCATCAGGTCGAGGTTCTGGATCGCCGCGCCCGAGGCGCCCTTGCCGAGATTGTCGTAGACGGCGATCAGTACCGCCTGCGCCCGCTGGTCGTTGGCGAAGACGTGGAGACGCATCCGGTTGGTGCCGTTGTAGCTCTCCGGATCGAGTTCGGGCGTGCGCTCTATCTCGGCATAGGGAGCCACTTCCACGGCGCTGCTCGGCAGCCCGGCATAGTAATCGGCGATCGCCGCATGCAGCTCCCGGCCGGTGGGCGCGCGGGCGAGCGTGGCAAGCTGTAGCGGCACTGCCGTCAGCATCCCCTGAGCAAAATTGCCGACGACCGGCTGCATCAGCGGATCGCGCGCGAGCCCGGCGTATTTCTTCAGTTCCGGGATGTGCTTGTGCTTCAGCGTCAGTCCGTAGGGCAGGTATTCGGGCGCGTCCTCGCCCTTCGCCTCGTAGTCCTCGATCATCTGCCGGCCGCCGCCCGAATAGCCGGTAATGCCGTTCATCGCGATCGGGAAGTCGGCCGGCAGCAGGCCGGCGGCGATCAGCGGGCGCAGCGTCGCGATCGGACCCTGCGGCCAGCAGCCCGGATTGGCGACGTTCTTTGCCGCCGCGATGGCGGCGGCCTGCGCCCGGTCCATCTCGGCGAAGCCGTAGACCCAGCCCTCGGCCGTGCGGTGCGCGGTCGAGGCGTCGATGATGCGAGTCGCGCCGCCGCCAACGAGCGCCACGCTCTCCTTCGCCGCGTCGTCCGGCAGGCAGAGAATGGCAATGTCGGCGGCGTTGAGGAACTCGGCGCGCGCCGCCGGATCCTTGCGCCGGTCCGTCGGGATCGAGAGCAGCTCGATGTCGCGGCGATTGCTGAGCTGCGCACGGATCTGCAACCCGGTCGTGCCGTGCTCGCCGTCGATGAAGATCTTTGCCGCCATGGCCGTTGCTCCCGAAAAAAGTGCTGCACCTCAGATATTTGCCCGCGGCCACGGAATCAATTCCGTAGCCGCTTGAATCGTCGCGACAGCGCGTTCACGTAAAACCTCGGCTCGTTGAACCGAACCGCACGCCCGCCGCGCCAGATCGGCTCAGCCGCGGGCCTTTCGCTCGGCGAGCAGCCCGAGATAGTGCATGGCGACCGTCGAGCCGGCGATGGCTGTGATGTCGGCATGATCGTAGGCCGGCGCCACCTCGACGACGTCTGCGCCGACGATGTCGACCTTGGTCATCTGGCGCAGCACCGACAGGATCTTCGCCGAGGAAGGACCGCCGGCGACGGGCGTGCCGGTGCCGGGCGCGAAGGCCGGGTCGAGGCAGTCGATGTCGAAGGTCACGTAGGTCTTTCGCCCGTCGGTGCGTTCTGTGATCGCGTAGGCGATATCGGAGGCGCGCATCTCCTCGATCTCGTGGCCGTACAGGATCTTGATGCCGAAATCATCCGGCGCGTGGGTGCGGATACCGACCTGGATCGAGCGGCCGGGATCGACGATTCCTTCGCGTACGGCGCGCGCCACGAAGGAGCCGTGGTCGATGCGCTTGCCGTCGTCGAACCAGGTGTCCTGGTGGGCGTCGAACTGGACCAGAGCCAGCGGCCCATGGATCGCCGCGTGGGCCTTGAGCAGCGGCCAGGTAACGAAATGGTCGCCGCCGAGCGACAGAAGGAACGCGCCCGAGCGAAGCAACTTGGCGGCTTCGCGTTCGATCGTCGCCGGCGTTTTCTGGTGGTTGCCGTTGTCGAGCAGGCAGTCGCCGTAGTCGACGACGGCAAGCTCTTCGAAGAGATCGCGAGCGAACGGATATTGCGGGTCGTTGTCCAAGATCACCGAGGCGCGGCGGATCGCCTGAGGACCGAATCGCGCGCCGGGGCGGTTCGTCACCGCCGCGTCGAAGGGAATACCCCACACCACCGCATCCGCGCCCTTCACGTTCTTCGTATAGCGCCGTCGCATGAAGGACAGCGCCCCGGCATAAGTCGGGTCGCCCGCGCGTCCGGTGTTCTTCGTGGCGGTGAAGGCGTGGTCGATCGATGATGCCGGCATCGGCTGCTCCCCTCTCAATTTCGAGGAAACCTTTATTGGACATAATCAATGGAAATGCGACCCCGGCCGTGGAATTCGCCGGTCCGATCCCATCCTTGCGTCCCGGCGCGGGCGCGCCTTCGACACGGAGCGACATGACCGATCGCATCTTCAACTGGGGAATCGTCGGCACCGGCGGTATCGCGCGGCAGTTCGCCGCCGATCTCAGGCTCGTGCCGGGCGCCCGGCTCGCCTGCGTCTGCTCGCGTGAGGCGGCGAGGGCTGGCGCGTTCGCGGCCGAGCTCGGCGCGGCGCGCTCCTGTGCCGATCTCGACGGCTTGCTCGCCGATCCGGAACTCGACGCCGTCTACATCGCCACGCCGAACTCGGTCCATGCGGACCAGGCAATCAGGGCGATCGAGGCGGGTAAGGCCGTCCTGGTGGAGAAGCCGCTCGCTGTATCCGCTGCCGAGGCCGGGCGCATTGCCGATGCGGCGGAGACCCGCGCCGTCTTTACCATGGAAGGCCTCTGGACGCGCTTCCTGCCGGCGGTGCGCGAGGCGAAGCGCCTGGTCGATGCGGGGCGCATCGGCGAGGTGCGCGAGATTCGCGCCGAGCTCGCCTACCGTCGCAGCGAAGCCGCAGACCACCGGCTCTTTAGTCCCGGACTCGGCGGTGGCGCGGCCCTCGACCTCGGCGTTTACCCGCTGTCGCTCGCCGTCCACTTCCTGGGCAGGCCGACAGCGGTCTCCGGCTCCTCGCGGATCGGACCGTCCGGTGTCGACGTGCTAACGGAATTCCACCTCGGTTTCGGTGGCGCCGAGGTGCATCTTTCCTGCAGCTTCGACCGCGACGGCGACAACCGCTTCATCGTCATCGGCAGCGAAGGCGCGCTGCGGCTGGAAGCACCGTTCCTCAAAGCGCAGCGGCTGACGCTGTTCTCGCAGGAGTCGGCTAAGGCGGCACTGTCGGGCGGCGGCCGCTCGCTCCTTTCCCGGGTCGCCGCGCGCTTGCCGCGTTCCGGCCGCGAGATCCGCTCATTTGCCTTCGACGGCGTCGGCCTGCGCTTCGAGGCGGCGGAAGTGATGCGTGCGGTGCGCGCCGGAGAGATTCGATCTCCCGTTATGCCGCTTGCCGACTCGCTCGCCGTTCTGGAGATCATCGACGCCGTGCGTGCGACCGGATAAACGGGTCCCGTTGCGGCCCGGCGAACGAGCCGACGGAACGAGTATGTCCGACCGGAAGGCCGATCTCGAATGAATGCGAAAACGGAATCCGACATCCGCGAGAGCGCGGCGGCTGACATCGAATCTCTGAGGATCGTCTACGCGGAGGCCTTCCCCGAGGAAGAGCTGATGCCGCTGGTCGTCGCGCTGCTCGAACCGGGTTCTCCGGTCGTCTCGCTGGTGGCTTCGGTCGACGGCGCCATCGTCGGGCATATCCTGATGACCCTGTGCGGCATCGAGGGGCGCAGCGAGAGGGTCGCCCTGCTCGGGCCGCTCGGCGTGGCGCCGGCGTGGCAGAAGAAAGGCGTCGGCACCGCGCTTGTCGCTGAAGGCCTGCGGCGCGTGAAGGCGTCGGGCGCGGCACAGGTGCATGTGCTGGGTGATCCGGCCTACTACGGCCGCTTCGGCTTCCGTGCCGACGCCGGCGTGGCCGCTCCCTATCCCTTGCCGGAGGAATGGAAAACGGCTTGGCAATCGCTGTCCCTGCGCGACGGAGCGCCGACACTGACCGGCAAACTCGTCGTGCCGGAACCGTGGCGGCAGCCGGCGCTGTGGGCGCCGTTGCCCGAGTAAGCTCTTCGCGCTTCTCTCGCCGACCTGTCCGGTCGGAGGGGCGCCTAGAAGCTGCTCGACGGAATGTAGGGCGCGGCCGCCGTGCCGGCATTGTTCAGCGCCAGCGCGAGTTCGGTGATGTGCAGGGCGCGCTGACCGGAGAAGAAGGGCTGGCGGCCGGCCGCGATCGCCCGCGCCTGCTCGGCGATGCCCCGGCAGAAGTCGATCTGCGAAGGATAGGCGGGAAGCGCCGCCGGCTTCGCCGCCGCCGGATAGCGCACCTTGCGGCCGGCCTGAGGCTTGGCGTGGAGGAACCTGCCCAGCTTGGCTTCGAGGCGGTGTCCGATGCGTGCTTCGAGGCGTCGAGGCGCGGAAACCTCTTCCAGATGCACGGCGGAGCGGTTGTCCCATAGATCGGCGACGGCGATAGAGCCGCCGTCGCCGATGATTGTCAGCGCTCGGTTCTTCGGCGCGGCGAGGCCCGAGGTCAGCCGCGCTACGGGGCCGGAGCGGAACTTCAGGCAGCCGACCGAGAAGTCGGGGGCCAGATGCAATCCCTCCGTGCCGCGGCCCTTGTCGGGGAAGGTCAACGCCGAAAAGGCAGTCAGGCTCTCCACCGCCCCGAACAACGAGACCAGCCAGGAGAGCGCATAGCCCGCATGTTCCAGTGTGCAACCGATCTCGAATTCGTGCAGGCCCGGCCATGGCGCGCCCGAGCGCGACCGCCATGTCTCCCATTTGTCGCGAAACACCGGCCCGTCTTCCATCTCCGCGTAGATGAGCCGCGGCGTGCCGATGTGGTTTGCCGCGAGTAGGGAGGCGACGAGCGCGTGCGCGTCGCTCAGCGCGTTGGCGGGTGCCGTCGCGACGGTGAGCTTCCTGTCGTCGGCGAGCGCGATCAACCGCGCGGCATCGCCGGCGTCCATCGCCAGCGGCTTCTCGCAATAGACATGCTTGCCGGCTTCGAGTGCGGCCTTCGACAGGGCGAAATGGCTTTCGGGCGTGGTCAGGTTGACGACGATGGCGACCTCCGGGTCACCGATCAGCGCCTCGGCGCTATCGTAGGCGCGTACGCCATGGAAGGCAGTGAACTGGCGCAGCCGCTCGGCCGAGCGGTCGTAGACTCCCGTCAGCCTGAGCTCCGGGTGATTGGCCAGCGTGGTCATGTAGTAGTCGGCGACGAACCCCGTGCCGAGGAAGGCGATGTTCATGGCGGCGTCCCCCGTTTGCCGGTTCTCCGGTTCTATCCCCGCGAGGTTACGAAGGGATTTCTGCCCGGGTTACGATGCGGCGTAGGCGCGTCTCATACGCCTTGGCTCGGCCGACCTCGCTCGTGCGCCGGCGCCTCCGCGCGGCGAAGTAGCGCATGAGCGGGCGTTCGACCGCGCCGTAGAGCGCCGCGCCGGCGAGCGCGGATGCGGTGAGCGCCAGCGCGAGGAAGGCCGGCCCCTGCATTCCGGAGACGCCAAGACCTGCCGCGCTCCACGCCTTGGCCAGGACCGGCAACACGATGACGTGGGAAAGGTAGATCGAGTAGGAAGCGTCGCCGAGGAGCATGGGCAGGCGCATCGGCCGCTGGTCTTTTGCTCCCTCGGCATAGACGACCCCGGCCACGATCATGAGCGCGGGGATGCCGGCCCAGACAATGCGCGGCAGGTCCGATCCGCTGCCGAAATACAGGCCGAGAAAGCCGAGACCGGCGAGGAAGAGCGCCGGCGTGCGGTTCATCGGCAGACCGCGCCGCCAGACGCTGGCGAGCAGCAGCCCGGCGGCGAATTCGAGGATGATGGGATCGGTGTAGAAGGCCGCGATCGTGCCGGCCGGCACGAAAAGACCGGCGAAGGCCGCTAGCGAAAGCACGGCAACCAGCCCGGGCACGCGCGAACGTGCCGGCAGCAGCAGGCTCGCCGCGAACAGCGCATAGAATGCCATCTCGTAGTTGAGCGTCCAGCCGGGAACCAGCAGCGGCAGGTGCGCGTCAAGGGCCGGATGCGGCCATGGCACGAACAGGTAGGATGCCGCGGTGTGGGCGCCGTCGAATGTCGCGGTGGAGAGGAGTTCGGGACGGACCATGACCACGAGCAGGACCAGCGAGGTCAGGAGCCAGTAGAGTGGTACGATGCGCTCGAAGCGCTTGCGCGCGAAATCGGCGGGCGAGATGTCTTTGCCCTGCGTCGTCGCCAGCATGATGAATCCGCTGACGATGAAGAAGATGTCGACGCCCGCAAGCCCCGCGGCAAAGGCCGCGGAGCCGTCCGTGCCGGCCATCCTGCCGAGCTTCTCGCTGGCGTGGAAGGCGACCACCATCAGCGCGGCGACGGCACGCAGATATTGCAGGGAAACGATCACGCACGGCCCTCCGGCAGGATTTCTTGCCGGGCCTGTCTCGTTTCGACCCGTCTCCTGTGTGGTTGGAAGGCATGCACGAACCGTGCCGGGCGGAAGTCCCTGTTTTGCCGCGAAATACAGGCGCGGCGGGCCGATGCACACGGCCTTCTGACGGTCGTCGTCCGGAAGTGTCGCGAACTGGGCCAACGAGGCGGCCGATCTGTAACGAAAAAGGCCGCCCGGAGGCGGCCTCGATCGGTGTCCGGCTTCCCTGAAGCGGCTTAGCGCTTCGAGAACTGGAAGGAGCGGCGGGCCTTCGCCTTGCCGTACTTCTTGCGCTCGACCGTGCGGCTGTCGCGGGTGAGGAAGCCGCCCTTCTTGAGCACCGAGCGCAGGCCCGGCTCGTAGTAGGTCAGCGCCTTGGAGATGCCGTGGCGCACGGCGCCGGCCTGGCCGGAGAGGCCGCCGCCCGTGACGGTGGCGACGATGTCGTACTGGCCGTCGCGGTTGGCCGCCAGGATCGGCTGCTTCAGGATCATCTGCAGGACCGGACGCGCGAAATAGGCCGCGAACTCCTTGTCGTTGACGACGATCTTACCCGAGCCGGGCTTCACCCAGACGCGCGCGATGGCGTCCTTGCGCTTGCCGGTGGCGTAGGCGCGGCCCGACTTGTCGAGCTTCTGGACGTGGACGGGCGCGGCGGCCTGCGCCGGAGCGGCGGTGCCGAGGCTGGCGAGCGAGGAGAGATCAGCCATGGTCAGGCCCTCTTGTTCTTGGCGTTCAGCTTGCCGACGTCGAGCGTCTCGGGCTGCTGGGCGACGTGGGGATGCTCGGCGCCGGCGTAGACGCGGAGGTTCTTCATCTGGCGACGGCCGAGGGGGCCGCGCGGGATCATGCGCTCGACGGCCTTCTCGACGACGCGCTCGGGAAAGCGGCCCTCGAGCAGCTGGCGCGCGGTCCGCTCCTTGACGCCGCCGGGGTGGCCGGTGTGCCAGTAGTAGACCTTGTCGGTGAACTTCTTGCCGGTGAACACCACCTTGTCGGCGTTGATGACGATAACGTTGTCGCCGTCGTCGACATGGGGGGTGAAGGTGGCTTTGTGCTTGCCGCGGAGACGGTTGGCGATGATGGTGGCGAGACGGCCGACGACGAGACCCTCGGCGTCGATCAGCACCCACTTCTTCACCACGTCCGCAGGCTTCTGCGAAAAGGTTGTCATGGTTCTGCCTTCGGTTCGGACCCGGCGCCGCGCGAAGACGGCGGACGGGCGTTTCTTGTTGCTTGGGTTGGGGTCGCTTACCCCAACAACGAAACGGCGGCCCGAAAGGCCGCTGTTCCGTGCGGGCTTATAGGGGAGGACGAGGGCGCGGTCAAGCGCTGCAATGGTGGAGTTGTAAGATAAAAGTCAATAAAAACAATTCGTTGAGAATGAGGTAATATAATACCGTAAGTTTTCGGTATGCCTTGGCCTCTGTCGGGGACACAAGGCGTGCCGGGAGGCCGTCGCGAACCCCGCTATCCCCGCCCCCGCGGCGGGATCGAATACGTCCCCGTGGCGTGCGCCACCGTGTGCTGGTCCGGCCCGGCGACGATGTCGATGTCGTAGACCATCAGGCTCTTGCCCAGCTTGAGGATGCGGCAGTGGCCGTCGATCGGGCCGGCTTCGGCCTTGCGCGTGAAGTTGATATTGAGACTGGTCGTCACCGACAGGGCGTCCGGCCCCGCATGCGACAGCACCAGCACGTAGCCGCCGATGTCGGCCAGCGTGAACAGGGCAGGGCCCGACACCGTGCCTCCCGGCCTCAAGTGCCGGTCGTCGGCGTTGAGCCTCACCGTGCAGCCGCCCGGATGCACCTCCAGCGCCTCGTAGGCGCCGCTGCCTGAATTGAGCTGGGGGAAAGCCTCCGCCATCAAACGGTTGACCTCGTCGGCGTCCATCACGGGCGTCAGGATCTGCTTGGGCATCGGGGTTTCTCCTCAGCGCTTCGCGGCCGGCGCGTTGACCGGCCGGTTCTCGGTCCAGTCGAACGTGCCGAGGTCGCGCTCGCGCACCGCTTCCTTCCAGCCGACGGCCTCGGCGCGGTGCTTGAAGTTCATGCCTTCCGGCGAATGGCGGGTGATGCCGTCGAAGACGGTGGCGAACATCTGCGTCTGCTTCAACCCCATCGCCTCGATCGCCTGGTTGACGACCAACTTCTGCATCATCAGCTGGTTGACGGGGACGCCGGCGATGCGCTCGGCGAGCCGCTCGACCTCGGCGTCCAGTTCGGCGGCGGGCACCGCCTTCAGCACCAGCCCGATGCGCTCGGCCTCGGCCCCGGATATCCTGTCGCCGGTGAACAGCAGGCGCTTCGCCCGCTCTGGCCCCAGCCGGTAGACCCACATCGCCGTCGTCGGGCAGCCCCAGACGCGCACCGGCATGTAGCCGATCTCGGCATCCTCGGCCATCACGATCATGTCCGAACACAGTGCGATGTCGGAGCCGCCGGCCACCGCGAAGCCGTGCACCTTGGCGACCACCGGCCGGTAGCTGCGCCACAGCGACATGAACAACTCGGTATTGCGCATCATGAAGGCGTAGTCCTTCATCGGGTCCCACGGCATCGACTGCGTCATCTCATGGCCGCGGCCTTCGTCGGCCTGCGCGTAGTAGGTGAGGTCGTAGCCGGCGCAGAAGGCGCGGCCGGCGCCCGACAGGACGATAACGTGGACATGATCGTCGGCATTGGCGCGGGCGACGCAGTCGGCGAGCTCCGCCGGCAGGTCGTCGTCGATGGCGTTCATCACCTCCGGCCGGTTCAGCGTGATGCGGCCGATGCGCCCGTCCTTCTCGTAGAGAACCTTCGCCATCGCGCTCCTCCCGCTGTTCTTCCGTTTTCGTAAACGTAAGAGACATTCGCCATTTCGCGGCTGGTCTTCAAGCCGTCGCATGCTAGGTTCGCGAAGAGCCGGTGACGGCGCAATGGACCATGGGGAGAGATCGGATGGCCGAAGTCGTGGCGCTGAGGAAGGACGCGGCGAGCGGTCCGGTGCAGGCCGGCCTCGATGGCGGAATTCTGCGGATAACCCTCGCAAATCCGCCGGCCAATGCCCTGTCGCTGGCGATGATGGCGGCGCTGCAGGACGAGATCGACCGGGCCCGCGACGACAGGACGGTGCGCGTCGTCGTCATCGATTCGGCGGCAAAGCTGTTTTCCGCCGGCCACGACCTCAAGGAAATGAACGCCCACCGCAAGGACGCCGACGGCGGCCGCGCCTTCTTCGAGAAGACGTTCGCCGTCTGCTCGCGCCTCATGCAGTCGATCGTCGGCCTGCCCAAGCCGGTGATCGCCGCGATCGACGGCATCGCCACCGCGGCCGGATGCCAGTTGGTGGCGAGTTGCGACCTTGCGATTGCCACCGACCGCTCGACCTTCGGCGTCAACGGCATCGACGTCGGCCTGTTTTGCACGACGCCGTCGGTGGCGCTGTCGCGCAAGGTGAAGGCGCGGCACGCCATGGAGATGCTGCTCACCGGCGAGATGATCGACGCCGCGACGGCGCGCGAGTTCGGCTTGGTCAACCGTGTCGTCCCGGCCGAATACCTGAATCAGGTTGTCGGCAAATACGCGCAAGCCATTGCCGCGAAATCGCCTTTGGCGGTGCGCATGGGCAAGGAGGCCTTCTACCGCCAGGCCGAGATGAGGCTGGCCGACGCCTACGAGCATGCCTCGCACGTCATGGTCGAGAACATGATGGCGCGCGATGCGGTCGAAGGCATCGACGCCTTCATCGGCAAACGCAAGCCGGAGTGGACGGGGGAATAGGCGTGGAACGGCGCATCTCCATCGTCACCATCGCGGTTCGCGACCTCGACCGCATGGTCGCCTTCTACGAGGCGATGGGCCTGATGCGTCACCCCGCCTTCACCGAGGGCGTCGCCTTCTTCCAGATGGGTGGCGTCATCCTCGGCCTGTTTCCGCGCAAGGACGCCGAACCGGACGCCGGCGTCGCCTTTGGCGACGAGCCCGGTCCGGTCTACCTCGCCTACAACACGCGCAGCGAAGCGGAAGTCGACGCCGTGCTGGCCGAAGCCGAACGCGCCGGCGGTCGCGTGGTGAAACCGGCCGGCCGCGCCTTCTGGGGCGGCTGGTACGGCTATTTCGCCGATCCGGAAGGCAATCTCTGGGAAGTTGCCCACAATCCGGCCTTCCCGATCGCCGACGACGGCACGATCTCCCTGCCGGCCTGACGCGCAAAGCCGCTGAAACGCCCCGACTTCGCCGGTTTGCCGCCCAGCCGTCGCCGTTCTCGTCGACGATCGTCGCGAAAGGGCAATGAACGGGTGTGGCAATGGCGCGGCTGGCGGCGCTGCTCCTGGCGGCATGGGCGGCGAGCGCGGCAAGTGCCGCCGCGCAGGTCGCGGAGTCCTCGGAGACCGAGCCGGCGCTCTATCCGGAAATCATCCTCGAAACCGACGACAGCTATTCGGCCGACGCCAGCCTCGCCGCCTTCCGCGACGCGCTGATTGCGGCCGGCGAGGCGCTCGTCAGGACGGAGCAGGGGGAGTAGTACGATCCTGCGCCCATGCTGGCCTTGCTCTCCGGCGAGGTCGAGTTTCTCGTCGCTCAGGGCCAAGGCGGCTTCAACGAGGAGTTCGTGTCGCTCGGGCTGCATCCCGCGGCCCGCGCGCTGGAGATGGCCGGGCGCCTGTCGAAGGCAAGCCAAAGCGCGGACGCGCTCATGCAGAGCCGCTACGGCATGCGCGCGCTCGCCGGCCTCGCCGCGGAACCAGCCGTCGGGCGCACACCCTGGCTGGCAGAACGCATCTGCACGGCGAGCTACGGCAAGATCTCCTGGCCCGACTGGGTCGCGCTGGATGGCAAGCTGCGTTTTCTCGACCTGGACGAATGGCGCGTCGCCTCGATGATCGTGCGCGAAGGCGCGGAAGGGCTCTTGCCCGTCGACTGGCCGAAGCGCTACCAGATGGTGCCGGTTTCGCCCGAGCAGAAGCGCTCGGGCGGCACGACCGGCATCATTCCGCCGGACGGCGGCGTCATCTTCTTCCGCACGCACTTCGGCTCGACTGCGAGCTATTTCGCGCACTACTACAACTCGCACCTCTGCTTCGAGCAGCGCGACGGCGCCTGGAAGGTCTCCGCGATCGCGATGCGGCTTGATTGAACGGCCGCGCTGCGGCAAACCGGGCGCATGAACCACGACCAGTACGACAACGACTACATCGCCGGCATCCTTCACGAGGTGAAGACCGTCGCCATCGTCGGCGCCTCCGCCAACGAGGTGCGGCCGAGTTTCTTCGTCACGAAATACCTCGTCGACAAGGGCTACACGGTCTTCCCGGTCAATCCCGGCCAGGCCGGCAAGGCGATCGCGGGCAGGATGACTTTCGCCCGGCTCGCCGACATCCCCGAGCCGATCGACATGGTCGACATCTTCCGCGCCTCCGACGCCGTGCCGGCGATCGTCGAGGAGGTGTTGGCGCTGACGCCGTTGCCGAAGGTGATCTGGATGCAGCTGACCGTGCGCCACGACGAGGCGGCGGCGAAGGCGGAAGCCCGCGGCATCAAGGTGGTCATGAACCGCTGCCCGAAGATCGAATACGGCCGGCTTTCCGGCGAGATCGGCTGGAACGGCGTCAACAGCCGCGTGCTGTCCTCGAAGAAGCCGGTCATGCGCGCCGGCTTCCAGAGCTTCGGCGTGCGCCAGAAGTAGGCGCTCCGCGCCGTCGCCCGCGGCCGGCGCGGGACGGGATCGTCTTTCCCGAAGGTCGCTTCCGATTGGGTTCTTCGGGCGGCCGAAGCGCCGTCGGCTGGAATTTTCTTCTTTGCATTCGCCGGGCCGCTCGGCCAAGAATGCCGGCGAACAAGGCCTTGTCCCAGGGAGTGAAAAGAAGATGTCTCAGCGCGCACCAGGATTCAACACGCTCGCCGTCCATGCCGGCGCCAAGCCCGATCCGGCGACCGGCGCGCGCGCCGTGCCGATCTACCAGACGACGTCCTACGTCTTCGACGACGCCGACCACGCCGCCTCGCTGTTCGGGCTGAAAGCCTTCGGCAACATCTACACCCGCATCATGAACCCGACCCAGGCGGTGCTCGAGGAGCGCGTGGCGGCGCTGGAAGGCGGCACCGCCGCCCTCGCCACCGCGTCGGGCCACGCCGCGCAACTGCTCGTCTTCCACAATCTGATGCGCCCGGGCGACAATTTCGTCGCCGCGCGGCGGCTCTACGGCGGCTCGATCAACCAGTTCGGCCATGCCTTCAAGAATTTCGACTGGCAGGTGCGCTGGGCCGATCCGCGCAATCCCGACGACTTCGCCACCCTGATCGACGGGCGCACCCGGGCGATCTTCGTCGAGAGCCTCGCCAACCCGAACGGCGAGTTCGTCGACCTGGAGGCGATCGGCAACATCGCCCGCGCGCACGGTCTGCCGCTGATCGTCGACAACACGCTGGCCACCCCCTACCTGCTGCGCCCGATCGAGCACGGTGCCGACATCGTCGTGCACTCCATGACCAAATTCATCGGCGGCCACGGCAACTCGATCGGCGGCATTCTCGTCGACGGCGGCACCTTCGACTGGTCGAAGTCGGGCAATTATCCGATGCTGTCCGAGCCGCGTCCGGAGTATGGCGGCATCGTGCTGCACGAGACGTTCGGCAACTTCGCCTTCGCCATTGCGGCGCGCGTGCTCGGCCTGCGCGACTTCGGCCCGGCGATCTCGCCGTTCAACGCTTTCCTCATCCTGACCGGCCTGGAAACCCTGCCGCTCAGGATGCAGCGTCATTGCGACAACGCCAAGAACGTCGCCGAGTACCTGTCGAAGCACCCCAATGTGGCCTGGGTCTCCTATCCGGGCCTGCCCGGCGACCGCAACCACACGCTGCAGCAGAAATACTCGCCGCTCGGCGCCGGCGCGGTGTTCACCTTCGGCCTGAAGGGCGGCTATTCCGCCGGCGTCAAGCTCGTCGAGGGGCTGGAACTGTTCTCCCACCTCGCCAATGTCGGCGACACCAAGTCGCTGGTCATCCACCCGGCCTCGACCACGCACCGCCAGCTCTCCGACGAGCAGAAGACAGCGGCCGGCGCCGGGCCGGACACGGTGCGCCTCTCGGTCGGCATCGAGGACGTCGCCGACATCATCGCCGACCTCGACCAGGCGCTGGCGAAGGCCTGAGGCTTGCCACGGCTGACGGCGGCCATCAGGGCCGCCGTTTCAGCCACGACGCATAGTCCGCCGAGGCGTCTTTCATGTCCTCGTAGAGCCAGACCATGCGGTCGACGAACCACAGTTTCAGCGCGCTGGCGCCCAGCGCGCCGAACGCCGTCGCCCATGGGTCGAGCGCGTAGAGGCCCCAGGCGAGCGGCACCAGGCAGGCCGCGCTCGCCAGCGACAGGCCGAGGGCCCAGCGCGCGTGATGGTGGGGAATCGCGATTTTCCCGCGGTTCAGCCAGACGCGTTCGCCGAGCACGCCCTTCGACGCCCAATTGTCGGTCGAGGCAGGTCGCGGGAAGGCGCGCGGATTGACGATCGCCCAGAGGACCAGCAGGGCGAGCACAGGCCAGAGCCAGGCGCCGAGGGGGTCGCGGAAGAAGACGGCGAACGCGAACAGCGCCAGGAGCGGCACGCGCGTCCACACCGACCACGGGTTGGCGTGGCGCTCCCATGTCGCGCTTTTCATCGCCATGACGGCGGCGAAGGGATTTTGCCGGGACATCGATTCACTCTAGTCTGCGCCCCTGCGGGAAGAAAGCAGCGGAGTCCGGAATGACGAAACGACGGTTCATCTCGATCGACACGACGTCCGTCGCGCCCGAGGACGGCGCGCCTGCGCCCGACCGGCTGGTCGCCGGCGCGCCGGTCTTCCGCACCTGGAACGTCGAGGAGACCGAGGGCGGCCTCTATGCCGGCATCTGGGAAGCGACGCCGGGCAAGTGGCGCATCAGCTACGACGAGTGGGAGTTCTGCCACATCCTGTCGGGCGTCTCGGTGATCGCGGAGGAGGGCGGCGCCGCGCGCACGGTGAAAGCCGGCGACAGCTTCGTCCTCAGGCCCGGCTTCAAGGGGACGTGGGAAGTCGTTGAAACGACTCGCAAGGAGTACGTGATCAGGCTGTGACGGACGGCCGGGCGGCCTCCCGCCCGGCGCGCGTCATGCCCGCTATCCACTCTTTCCACAGGCTGCGTGCGGTTGTCCCCGGTCCTTCGTCGACGTAACGTTGGGTCATCTCAGGTGCCCGATCGCTCCGCCAGGACAGCGGACCACAGCAGGAGGGCGAGGCCTGGGCCCCGCGATGCCAGGCGGACCGAGGCGAAAGCCGATGTCGATGGTATCACGTCCAGCGGGATCCGCCGCCAGCGGTCTGGAACGCGAACGGTGGGAAAGCTCGCGGCGTCTTCGGGACGCGGAGCACGGTCAGGCGGAAGCAACCCTTGCGGAAGCGATCCGACGAGACCGGTCAGTGTCCGAACCTTCGCCGACGCGCGCTTCCGGGTGCTGCGAGGATGAAGGAAAGGCCTGAACAGGGAGGCACTGGGAGCGATCCCGGTGCTTTCTTGTTTTTTGCGGCAACGTTCTTTGGCCGCTACCACTCCACCACCAGCCGCTCCAGCCCGTGGAAGTGATAGCCGTCGGCATAGCGCGGCGTTTTCGCGAGGCTGAGGCCCGGCAGCCGCTCGAAAAGCACCCTCAGCGCCGTCTGCAGCTCGATGCGGGCGAGCGGCGCGCCGATGCAGAAATGGATGCCGGCGCCGAAGGAGACGTTGTTCTGGTCCGCGCGCGCCGGATCGAAGGTCCGCGGGCGCGAGAACGCGCGCGGATCGTTGTTGGCCATGCCGAGCAGCAGCGCCACCTGGTCGCCGGCCTTCATCGCCACGCCGTCGCCGACGTCGGTGTCGCCATAGGCGTAGCGGGTAAACATGTGCAGCGGCGC
>CAJPFN010000019.1 GCA_905339215.1 Rhizobiaceae bacterium | reverse complement strand
GGTCCTCCTTGACCACCACCAGGGCGTCGCCGAAGCGGGCTGCAAGCGCGTTCGCGATTATCCAGGGATGATGCCCCCCGGCGGTCACGAAACAGATGATCGGGGAATTGGTCATGGAGACAAAAAGCAGGGACCGGCTGTGCGAAGACAAGGCGGTTTATCCCGCCGCCAGCGACAATCAACCATTTTGCCGGTTTCGTCGACCGGAGCGCGCCAACTGCGCAGACGTGGCCGGACCGTTCAGTCAGGCTGATCGGGACCTTGATCGGGTATCGTTGTTCGCCCCAGGGGATGGCGCGTGGTCGTCCCCTCGAACGACGCCACGCGTCGCTGGCATTTCACGTAGCGCCCGGTCGGGCGCTTGCCTCTTCCAGCAGTGCGAGCAGGCCCTTGAGCAGCGCCGTCGGGTCTGGCGGGCAGCCGGGGATGTGCAGGTCTACCGGCACGACGGAACCGACGCCCCCCGTCACGGCATAACTGCCGGCGAAGCAACCGCCATCCTTTGCGCAGTCGCCGACAGCGACGACGAACTTCGGGGCAGGCGTCGCATCGTAGGTCCGGCGCAGGGCCTCGGCCATGTTTCGCGTCACGGGACCGGTGACCATGAGCACGTCGGCATGGCGGGGCGAGGCGACGAAATGCAGACCGAATCGCTCAAGGTCGTAGAACGGATTCGACAGCGCATGGATTTCCAGTTCGCAGCCGTTGCAGGACCCTGCATCGACCTGGCGGATCGCCAGGCTTCGGCCGAGTTTCTGGCGCGACACGTCCACCAGCGCCCGGCCTAGTTCCTCGCGCATCGCGTCGTCGGCAGCGGGTGGCGACTCGGTGAGCGGCCTGCGGGTCAGGCCTTCGAGCAGGAACCTGCGCATGTCGCCCTCCTTAGAGATCGTGCCCCGAATAGGAGCAGTTGAAGGATTTGTTGCAGAGCGGAAAATCCGCGATGATGTTGCCCTCGACCGCTGCTTCCAGAAGCGGCCACTGGAACCATGACGGATCGCGCATGTGGCAACGGCGGATGGAGTTGTCTGCCTCGAGCGAGAGCCAGACCAGAATGTCGCCGCGGAATCCCTCGACTAGGCCAAGCCCTTCGACGGGGCTGCCCGCCGGATGGACCGGCGCCAAGATGTCTCCCTGCGGCATAAGGCTCAGCAACTGCGAGATCAGTGCGCAGCTCTTTTCGACCTCACGGATGCGGATCCAGACGCGTGCATTCACGTCGCCGTCCTCGCGCAGCGGCACCTCCAGGTTGAGCATGTCGTAAGGCGAATAGCGAAGATCGCGCCGGACGTCGAAATCGCGGCTCGAGGCGCGGCCCACATAGCCGCCGGCGCCGAAGCGCTTTACCAGTTCGGGGCCGACGCGGCCGGTGGCGACCGTACGGTCGAGGAGCGACGCAGTGTTGTCGTACAGATCCACGAGGAGCGGGAAGCGCTCGCCAATCTCCTCGATCAGGACGCGGATCCGTGCTTCGCCGTCCCGGTTCAGGTCGGTCGTGACGCCCCCCGGCACGATCCGGTCGCGCATGAAGCGGTGGCCGAACGCCGTCGCCGCGGCACGGAGGACCTTCTCTCGCAACACGCTCGTCTGGGCCAGCATCATCGCGAAAGCCGCATCGTTGCAGATCGCGCCGATGTCGCCGAGGTGATTGGCCAGCCGCTCGAGTTCCGCCATCACGCCGCGCAACCAGAAGGCGCGCGGCGGAACCTCCGTGCCGAGCGCAGCCTCGGCGGCCTGCGCGAAGGCCATTGCATAGGCAACCGTGCTGTCACCCGAGGTACGGCCGGCAAGCTGGGCGCCACGGTCGAGCGTTGCGCCCAGCATCAGCCGGTCGATCCCTTTGTGGACATAGCCGAGGCGCTCCTCGAGCCGCACGACGGTCTCGCCCTGGGCAGTGAAACGGAAGTGACCCGGCTCGATGATGCCGGCATGAACGGGTCCGACCGGCACTTGGTGCAGGCTCTCGCCCTCTACCGGCAGGAAGCGGTAGGGAGTTGCGTCCGAATGAGGCGCCGCAGTCCCAAGCGGGTGCGCCATTTCCCAGCGGCCATGGTCGAGCCAGGGCCGCGTGTCAGGTGCATCGTCCACTGTGAGGCCAAAGAGATCCGCGGCCGTCCGCTCCAGTCTCTGTGCCGGCGCGTGATGCCGGCCCACCGAGGGGAAGTCGCCCTTGGATAGGACAAGCCGGGCTACGGCCACCCGGTGCGCCTGCGCGTCGTGCAGGGCCATGCAGACCGCCTTCGGTTCGCCCCACAGGCTGAGAAGCGTCACCTGGCCCTCGCCGAGCGCCTTGGCGATCGAAGACCAGCCGCTGCGGGTGACGGACGATACGGGAAAGGGCGCGGCGCGGAATTCCCGGGGACGGGTCCAGGCGAGCTTGGGCAGCTTTGTCATGTCGACGTCATCCCAGCAGCGCCGCGACGGAGCGGAACCAGTCCACCATTGCTTGCGGCATGTGTAGGCCGATCAACAGTACCAGCGCCATGTGTAGCCAGAACGGCGCAAGCGAGCCGTGCATCGGCGCATCCTTGCCTGTCGGCTCTCCGAAGGCGAAACCGATCATGCGCAGGAGCAATGCCCCGAATGCCAGGAGCAGCCCGAAGACGAGCACGAGCGTCATCAGCGGCATCCGGCTGAAGCTGGAGGTGACCACGAGAAACTCGCTCATGAACACGCCGGAAGGCGGCATTCCCGCGATCGACAGGATCGCAAGTACGAGGCCCCAGCCGAGGGCCGGATGGCTCTGCGTCAGGCCGCGGATCTCGGCGATCTTCTGCGTTCCCTTGATCTGGGCGATGCTGCCCACGGCAAAGAAGATCGCGGACTTGGTCAGGCTGTGCATGACCATGTGCAGGAGTCCGGCAAAATTGGCCAGCGGTCCGCCCATGCCGAAGGCGAAGACGATGATGCCCATGTGCTCGATCGAAGAATAGGCGAAGAGACGCTTGATGTCGCGCCGACGGTAGAGCATCAGCGCCGCGAAGACGAGCGACAGAAGCCCGAGCCCCACCATCAGCGGCCCCGGCGCGATGGCGGCGTCGTTCGCCGCCATGAGCAGCTTGAAACGCAGCACCGCGTAGAGCGCAACGTTCAGGAGAAGCCCGGAGAGCACCGCGGAGATCGGCGTCGGTCCCTCCGCATGGGCGTCTGGCAGCCAGGCATGGAACGGTGCCAAGCCCACTTTGGTGCCGTAGCCGACCAGCAGGAAGACGAAGGCCACGTTCAGGATCGCCGGGTCGAACCGATCCGCCGCGGTGATCAGGTTGGTCCAGGTCATCGACGGCTGGCCCTCGCCGAGCACGGGCTGGGCGGCCATGTAGACGAGGATCGTGCCGAACAGCGCGAGCGCGATGCCGACCGAGCCCAGGATGAAATATTTCCAGGCCGCCTCCAGCGCCTCGTGTGTGCGATAGAGCCCGACCATCAGCACCGTCGACAGGGTGGCAAGCTCGATCGCCACCCACATCAGCCCGATATTGTTGCTGACGAGGGCGAGGTTCATTCCGAACATCATCAGCTGGTACATGGCGTGGTAGAAGCGCAGGTTTGCCGGTGTCAGGCGCCCTATCTCCAGTTCATGGCCGATGTAGCTCGCCGAGAAGAAGGCCGCCGTGAACCCGACGAAGGTATTGAGAACGATGAAGACGATATTGAGGTCGTCGATTTGAAGATACTCGCCAGGCGCTGGCCTTTCGAGGAAAAGCAGGGACGCTGCCGCTACGAATGTCAGGAAACTCGCAGCGACGTTGCCCCACGCCGTCGCGCGATAGCCGGGCATCAGCGCCAAGATGGCGGCTGCCACGGCGGGAAACGCGAGCACGGCGGCCAGCGCATTTGCGGCGGTCATCGGCGCTCTCCCCTGAAATGGTCCAGCGCCTCGATGTCCACCGAATCGAAACGCTCGCGGATGCGGAAGAGGAAGACGCCGATCACGATCATGGCGATGAGCACGGAGAAGGCGATACTGATCTCGACGACGAAGGGCATGCCCTGCGCCCCGGTCGCGGCGAGGATCAGCCCGTTTTCCAAGGACATGAAGCCGACCACCTGACTGACTGCGTTGCGTCGGGTCACCATCATCAGCATGCCCAGCAGGATCACCGACAGCGCGAAGGCCAGGTCTTCGCGGGCGAGCGCGTTCTCGGCCGCCGCGGTCAGTTGCAGCATCAGAAGGATGGAAAGTGCCACGAGCCCCATGCCGGCGAGCATCGTTGGCACCACGCCGACGACCGTTTCCACGTCGCGGTGGATACCCAGGCGCCTTACCATCCGGTGCAACGCCCAGGGCACGATCACCGCCTTGAAGACCAGCGCGATGGCCGCCGAGGCGTAGAGGTGGTGCGCGCCCTGGATATAGGCCTGCCAGGCAACAGCCATCGCCAGGAGCAGCGCCTGTAACGCGAAGACGTTGAGAAGCGCGAAGAGCCTGTCCTGGTAGATCAGCAGGAAACTGACCAGGACGAGGCTGCCGGCAAGGAGATGGGCGATATCGAAAGCGTAGTCGTGCATCCTACAGGCTCCGCGACACGAACAGCAGCAGCGTGCCCAGCAGTCCCAGCATCAGGGCGGCACCGAGCAGGTCAGGCACGCGGAACACGCGCATCTTGGCGATCGAGGTTTCGAAGACTGCGAGGAGGATGCCGCCCGCGGCGAGCTTGCCGAGAAAGAACACGAAACCGGCGAGCAGTTCGCCGGGCCCCGAGTCGTTGGGAGCGATGCCCCAAGGCGAGAAGATGCATCCGATCAGGGCAACGTAGAGGTGCAGCTTGAGCATCGCCGCCAGTTCGATCATTGCCAGGTGCCGGCCGGAATACTCCAGCACCATAGCCTCGTGCACCATCGTCAGTTCAAGGTGCGTCGACGGATTGTCGACCGGGATACGCGCATTCTCGGCGATGGCGACGATGATCAGCGCAATCAGCGCCATGCCCAGCGAGACACGGATGCCGACTTCGCCCGAGGCCATGAACTCGACGACGTAGCTCAACTGGGTCGTACCCGCGACCAACGCCACCGAGAACATGGTCAGCAGCATTGCGGGCTCGGCAATGGCGCCGATCATCATCTCGCGGGAAGAACCGATGCCGCCGAAGCTGGTGCCGATGTCCATGCCCGCCAGCGCCAGGAAGAAGCGTACGCTGCCCAGGAGAGCGACGATGGCGATCAGGTCGGCCGTCCAGCTGAACTGCAGGCCGATGGCAAAAGTCGGGACAAGCGCAGCCGCGACCCAGGTCGCCGCAAAGATCATGTACGGAGAGACACGGAACAACCATGAGGCATTGTCGGCAAGCACGACCTCCTTCCTGAGCAACCGCGCAAGATCGCGATAAGGTTGCAGGATCGGGGCGCCGCGCCGACGGGTCAGCCGCGACTTGACCTTCCGGACCAGCCCGGTGAGCCCCGGCGCCAGCGCGAGAACGACCATCATCTGTGCGCCCTGCAGCAACAGGTTCCAGATCAGTTCCATATCGCCAGCCCGACAAGCAGAAGGATCAGAGATGCAAAGA
This sequence comes from Rhizobiaceae bacterium, assembly GCA_905339215.1. Classification (GTDB taxonomy): domain Bacteria; phylum Pseudomonadota; class Alphaproteobacteria; order Rhizobiales; family Rhizobiaceae; genus DUSC01. The sequence goes on along the minus strand of CAJPFN010000019.1, from coordinate 64,233 downwards.
CCAAGCCGAGATACCTCCGGATGGTCAGGAATTGCAGCGCATTGAGCCTTATAGTTGTTCCGGTCACGGCCGAGGCGAGCGGCAGATAGAGGCGGGACCAGGCGAGATCTTCGACCCCGGCAGTATGGCGCGCCGGCCCCGGGTCCCCGGGGGGAGGCATGGTAACCGTCTCGTGCGCGGCCAGGACCGAAGCCATGACCCGCCTGATCGGCTGGGCGAAGCTGCCTCCGCCGTACTGCGTGATCGGATCGGCATTCGGGAAGCCGCAGTCCCAGGCGGGACCGCGGCGCAGCCGCTGCGAGGCGAGGCGATGCACCAGCCAGGCCACGGCGCTTCCGGTCACCGCAACGAACACCATTACGAGGAAGCCGGAATAGCTGCTGCGCACATCCGCAACTGGCACAAGAGTCAGCCAGGCATTTCCGCCCTGCGGCAAAATCCGCGCGCCGACAATGATATCGACCGCGGGGGCTATGAGATCGATCAGGTATCCAGGCAGAATGCCCGCCAGGACGCAGAGCGCGGCTAGTGCCGCCATCGCACCGAGCGACCAGCGGTCGGTCTCGATTGCGCCGGCCACATCGCCGCTGCGCGCCCGTCCGAGGAAGGCGACGCCGTAGAACCGGACGAAACACGCCGCCGCCAGCGCCGCCGCCAGCGCCAGTAGCCCCCCCGCGGCAGGCACCATGAATTGCAGCGCTGGTTGCGGCAGCTGCGGGCTCTGTAGCACCGTCTGGAACAGGAGCCACTCCGACACGAAGCCGTTGAGCGGCGGCAGCGCCGAGATCGCCGTCACGCCGACGAGCGCGAGGAAGGCGGTTACGGGCATCCGGTGGATCAAGCCGCCGAGGCCGTCGAGGTCTCGCCGCCCCGTCGCGTTCAGAACCGCGCCCATGACCATGAACAGGAGGCTCTTGAACATCATGTGATTCATTGCGTGCAGAAGCGCAGCGGTCATCGCCAGCGCGGCGAGGGCGTGCATGCCGTTTGCCTGGAAGGCGAGAGCCAGACCGAGTGCAGCGAAGATGACGCCGATGTTCTCGATCGTCGAATAGGCCAGGATTCGCTTGCCGTCGTCATCCATGATGGCGAAAAGTATGCCCATCACCGCGGTGGCCACGCCGATCACGATAATGATCGGGCTCATCCACCATTCGACGGGTCCGGCGAGGTCAAAGGCGACGCGGATGAAGCCATAGACCGCCACCTTGGTCATGACACCGCTCATCAGCGCGGAGACATGGCTCGGCGCTGCAGGGTGCGCAACCGGCAGCCAGACGTGGAGAGGCACAAGTCCGGCCTTCGAGCCGGCCCCGACCACCATCAGCCCGAACACCAGCGCCGCGATTCCGGGGGAGCGCTCGACGGCGCGGATCGCCGCGAACTCATAGCTGCCTTGCGCCCCGGCCATCAGCCCGAAGGCCAGCAGCAGTACCATCGTGCCAAAACCGGCCATGACGAGGTAGAGATAGCCCGCCGATCGGCTCCCCTCGTCCCGGTGATGCGCCAGGACTAGCGCCCAGGACAAAAGCGACATGATTTCCCACGACAGGAGAAACGTGAAGGCGTCTCCGGCCAGGACGACCAACGTCATCGCGCCGAGGAAGCCGGGAAAGAAAGGCAACACCCGCTGCGGCTCGTGTTCGTGACGACCGTAGCCGATGGCGTAGAAGCTTGCCATCGCGCCTCCGATGCCGAGCAGAGCGAGAAAGACGGCCGATAGCGCGTCCTGCACGAGGTGGGCCCCCAGCCAGGGCAAGCCTATCGGAACGGTCAGAGACGTCGCCTCGGCGCGCGTCGCCAGTGCGATGATTGCGGCCAGTGCCAGGACGACGCACGCCGCCCCGCTCAGGCCATATATGATGCTCGGCGCGCTTCTGCGCCCCGCAATTGTGATTGCGGCAAGCGACAGCGCCAGGAGGAAGGCAGCCATGGTTGCGGCCACGCCGACGCCCATCATCAACGTCCTTCTTCCCTTTCGAAGCCGTCCGCGTCCTCCGATTGTCGTTCCGACCGCCTGAGCCGGACACCGCGGCCGCTGCCGCGGCTGGCGGCACCGTCGCCGATCAGCTCGACGCCGGCGCGCTCGATCGCCTCTACGACGCGCGTGAGGCTTTCCACCACGCCGCGCACATTGCCTTCGCTCGCCTCCATCCTCTGGATGGTCGGTACCGACAAGCCCGCGATGGCCGCGAGTTCTTTCTGGTCGAGGCCCAGCAGCGCCCGCGCGGCCCGCATTTGCGATCCTGTGATCATGCCAGACTCAATCCTGCCCCGCAGTTCTGATCTTTAATACATCTTTATCACGATTCCTAGGTTCAATATTGCAGCTTAGTACATACCGGGGGGGGGGCAATGGCCCTGGTCCAACACGCTAGAGGCCGATTTCCCGATCGGGCGCCCCCATTCCCGAAACGCCGATGCCACCGGTGACAGCGATACTCGGTCATCCACACGGCTTTCAGGGTGATCGGCACGACTTTGCCGACGATCGCACCATGATGTGGCCCGCGGAGATCGGCATGGAGATCGACGAATTGGCGAACGAAAGACGCAAGGGCGCGCAATTCGCGCTCGGCGCCGCCTAGATGTTCACGCGCAGCGCCGCGAAGTGACGGTTGGCGATCACCGTGCCATGCGGCACGAGTGCTGCGCATCGAAGCGCCGGGCCACGCAGGTTGTCGTTGCGCAGCAGGTCGATGAGAGCTGCCGCATGCGCAGCGCTGGCAAGGGCGAGCGCTCCGTGATTGCCGGCCGAATCGTGCGGCTCGATACGGCGCGAATAGACCACCTCGGCGGGGCGACCCTCGCAAGTACCTGTCGCCCGGACCTCCATCACCACCGCGTCCGGTTCGGCGGCGGGCAGCCCGTTGAGCAGGAGTGTCGCCAACAGGTCGCGCCGCGACCGCAAGCCGAGGTCGTCGAGCAGGAACTGCATGTAGTCGAGATGACCGGGATAGCGGATTGTCCGGAAGACGAGGTTGCGCACCCGCGGCGCAACCAGTTCGGCGACAGTGCCGACGCTGCCGGCGGTCAGGAACGCCTCGTAATAGATGCCGCCGGCCGCGAATTCGACACGGCCGGAAAGCGGTGGCAGTGTTGCCGCGCGGCCATCGACGATCGCCGCGCAGTCGGCGGTGTATTCGCCGATCAGGCCATCGAGGTTCCAGATCAGGCCGTAGCCAAGGCGGTTCGTGCGCCGCGCCGGCAATGCGCCGACGCGGAGGTCGAGATCGCAACCCGGTTCCAACCGCTGTACGAGGTCGTATGCCACGGCGTCTACCAGGCCGGGCGATACGCCACAGCCCGTCAGGAAAGCCTTTGAGGGAGCTATCGCGGAGCCGATCGCGCGGGTGTCCTTGCCGGCCTCGCAGAAGTCCAGGAAATGCACGCCAGCCTCGAGGGCCGCCAATGCCACTTTCGCCACCAGCCGGTCGGGCACGGCAGCGACGGCGAGATCGGCTTCCGCCAGCAGGCGTGCAAGCTCTTCCGGCCGTGCGGCGTCGACATGGCGACCTAGAAGCCCACGCGCCCGGGCGGAGCTCAGAGCCTCTTCGGTGCAGTCCGCCGCCACGACCTCGTAGTCTCCGGTCGCCGCCAGCATCTCGGCAAGGCACAAGCCGACACGCCCTGCCCCTATGACCACCACCCTCATCTTGTCCGCCACCGCCACAGCCCCGGTCCTAGTGGTTGAACCGGGACACGAAGGCGGCCAGCCGTTCGTTCGAGGGATTGCGGATGGTCTCCTCCGGCGTGCCTTCGACGACGATCCGGCCTCCGTCGAGGAAGAGGATGCGATCCGCGACATCCGCCGCGAAAGCCATCTCGTGGGTGACGATTGCCATGGTCATGCCCTCGTCGGCCAGCCGCCGGATAACGCTCAGCACCTCGCCGACGAGTTCCGGGTCGAGCGCGCTTGTCACCTCGTCCAGCAGCAGCACCTCCGGTTTCATGGCGAGTGCCCGCGCGATCGCCACGCGCTGCTTCTGGCCGCCCGAGAGATGGCTGGGATAGGCATCGCGCTTCTCGGCGAGGCCGACCTGCGAAAGAAGCTCCATGGCGCGCGCCTCCGCCTCGGCCCTCGGCACGCCGCAGACGATGACCGGCCCCTCGATCACGTTCTGCAGCGCCGTCTTGTGCGGAAAGAGATTGAAGTGCTGGAACACCATGCCGACGTGCCTGCGGAGTGTGCCGAAGCCCGTCGCCGTGTCGGTGTCGCGGAATTTCCGTCCGATGCGGCGGCCACGGAAGACGACATCGCCCCCGGTCGGCATCTCCAGCATGTTGAGGCAGCGGATCAGCGTCGACTTGCCCGAGCCGGAAGGGCCGATCAGCCCGACGACCTCGCCGCGTGTCAGCGCGAGGTCGACGCCCTTCAGGACCTCCAGCGTGCCGAAGGATTTTCTTATCCCGCGGGCTTCGAGAACGGCCTGCGGCGTGGCGGATGAATCCGGGGTGTTCATGTCGATCTCCTCAGTCGCTCGCACGCATGCGCCGTTCGATCCAGTCGGCGATCTGGGTCAGCGGAAAAAGCACCGCGATGTAGAGCAGGGCCATGACCGAATAGGATTCCAGCGGCCGGTACGTCTGGCTGTTCACCACCGCCGCCATGTAGGCGAGGTCGGCCACGGAGATCACCGAAACCAGCGAGGTGTTCTTGAACTGGATCACGGACTGGTTGATGAAGGCCGGCAGCATGCGTTTGAAGGCCTGCGGCATGACGATGCGCTTCATCGACTGCCACGGGCTCATGCCGATGGCCGCCGCCGCCTCGCGTTGCCCCTTGTCGATGGAGAGAATTCCGCCGCGGAAGATTTCCGCGTAGAAGGCGCCGACATAGAGGGACAGCGTCAGCATCGCCGCGACGCGGTTGTCGATGGTCACGCCGACCAGCATCGGGAAGGCGTAGTAAAACCACAGGAGCTGCACCAGCAGCGGCGAGCAGCGGAAGATCTCCTGGTAGGCCCGCGCGATCAGCGACAGCACCTTCCAACCGGAAAGGCGGGCCGCGCAGGTCAGCGCTCCGATCAGCACCCCGAACAGGATCGACCCGAAGGTGTAGACCACCGTCAGCCATAGACCGTACATGAACAGGTCCCAGTATTGCCACAGGACGTTGAAATCCCATCTGTACATCGGCGTCCCCTTGGCCGCGGCTGTATCTCTCCGGCCGCATTGTCCGTCAGTCGTTCGTCAGCGGCAATCTCGAATGGCTGGTGATGCGGTTGCGATGCCGACGCGATAGCGCGAGATGGCGGCGGCGAGCCGCTTGAGATTGCCCGGTTCCATCCCGGTCAGCGGCAGGCGGAGTTCGGCGCTTGCCAGAGCCGAGAGCGATAGCGCGGCCTTGGCCGGAACCGGATTCGGCTCCACGAACAGCATCTCGGTGAGTTCTGCCAGTTCCTCGTGCCGGGCGAGTGCCGCCGCAGCATCGCCGCGGCGCCAGGCGTCGAACAGCGCCACCATGCCCTCCGGAGCGACGTTGGCGACCACACTGGTGACGCCCACGGCGCCCGAGGCGAGAAATGGCAGCGTCAGCGCGTCGTCGCCCGAATGGATCGGAAAGCCGCGGCCGCACAGTCGGCGGATTCGGGTGACGCGCTCGACGGAACCGCCCGCCTCCTTGATGGCGACGATGTTGGCGTGGCGTTCCGCGAGGCGGGCGCAGGTCTCCGCCGAAATCTCGACGCCGCAGCGGCCGGGGACGCTGTAGAGCATCACCGGCAGGTCGGTCGCCTCTGCTACGGCGCCGTAGTGGGCGACGAGCCCTGCCTGGCTCGGCCTGTTGTAGTAAGGCGCGACGACCAGCAATCCCTCGGCGCCGGCCTCGGTCGCCAGCCGAGCCTTGTCGATGGTGGTGCGCGTGTCGTTGGTGCCGACGCCCGCCAGAACCATGGCGCGCCCGCGCGCGATACGCACGGTCCGGGCGACGAGGTCGTCGATCTCGTGCTGGCGTAAGGTCGCCGCCTCGCCGGTGGTGCCGGCCGCCACGAGCCCGGTCACGCCGGCCGCGATCTGCCGCTCGACCAGCGCTTCGAAGGCGCCGACATCGACCTCGCCGTTGCGGAAAGGCGTAACCAGCGCGGTGAAGACTCCGTCGAGCCTGCTTCTATCGAATACCATTGCCCTGCCCCTCAATCGATGACCACGCGCGTTTCCGACATCTCGCGGATGGCGATGCGCACGCCTTCGCGGCCGAGCCCGCTCGATTTGATGCCGCCGAAGGGCACGTGCTCGGCGCGGAAATCGGGCCCCTCGTTGACCATCACGCCGCCCACCGCCAGGTCGCGCGAGAACTGCCTGATGAGCGCGTGGTCGTTGGTGAAGATGCCCGCCTGCAGGCCGTAAGCGCCGGCATTGACCTCCGCGATCGCCTGTTCCGGCCTCTCGAAGCTCCGGATCGCGATGACCGGTCCGAAGGTTTCATCGGCGATGATGGGTGCGTCCGGCGCCACGCCGGCAACGACGGTGGGCTGAACCAGCGTGCCTGCCCGGCCGCCTCCGGCGAGTAGTTTCGCCCCACTGGCGATCGTTGCCTGCAGGCGGCGTTCGACCAGACGCGCGGCGTCCTCGTCGATAAGCGGCCCCATGTCGGTGATCTCGCTTGCCGGATCGCCGGCGCGCACCGCGGCGACGGCCGCGAGAAGACGCTCGGTGAACGTGGCCTCGACATCCCGGTGGAGATAGAGCCTCTTCACCGCTGCGCAGCTCTGCCCGGCAATCTCGAAGCGATGGGCGACCGTGGTAGCGACGGCGCGCTCGATGTCGGCGTCGGGCAGGACGAAGAGCGGGTCGTTACCGCCGAGCTCCATCAGGCAGCGGACGAGGCCGCTGGCGTTCTTCAGGGCGAGCCCGGCCGCGGGTCCTCCGGTGAAGGACAAAAGGTCGATCGGCGCACGGGCGAGCGCGAGCGCCGCCTCGGCCGCGCCGTGCACCACCTGGAAGAGGCCGTCCGGAAAGCCGGCTTCTATCGCCAGATCGGCCAGCCGCGCGGCGGCCAGCGGCGCCTTCGGCGAAGGCTTGGCGACCACCGCATTGCCCGCGGCGATTGCCGGCCCGAGCTTGTGGCAAAGCAGGTTCAGCGGATAGTTAAAGGGCGTGATCGCGCCGATCACACCGACAGGCTCGTAAGTTACGGTCGCGCGCCTGTCGACGCCGCCAGACACGATGCCGCAATGCAGCACCTCGCCGTCGAGGAACGTCGCCGCATCCCCGGAGAGCCGCAGCGTGTTCTGCGCGCGTCGCACCTCGTTGCGCGCCTCGCGGATGGTCTTGCCGACCTCCGCCGAGATGGTCTGCGCCAGTTCCTCGGCATGCGTCGCGATTTGCGCCGCGAGTGCCTCGAGCAGCGAGCGCCGCTGGAACGGCGTGGACGACCGGAAAGCCTGGCGGGCGTGATGGGCGCGCATCACGGCGCGGGCAATGTCATCGGCGGACGCGACTGCAACCTCACCGACCGGCCCGCCGTCATACGGACTGCGGACGAGCACCGCCGAAGGCGCTGCGGAAAGGCTTGCATGGGCGGCGTGGGCCATCATTCTCCTCGCGATTCATCCGGGGCGGCGAGTGCCGCGATTGACACGGGGCGGACCGGCCAGCGGTCGCGACTGAGCGGGCCCGCGGCGAGATCCGGCCTTGCAGCGAGGGCAATCTCGCCGACTGCATCCGCGCAGAAGCGTCCCTGGCAGACCCCCATGCCGAAGCGGCCGTTGAGCTTGACTTCGCGCAAGCCGATCGGGTCAGGCCCGGCGAGCATGGCGCGCAACTCGCCGACCGTGCGTCCCTCGCAGCGACACAGCACCGTCTCGTCGGGAAGATGGCGGAGTCCATCATGTTCCCTAACCGGCCGGAACAGTTCCGCGAGCAACGCCTGCGCCCGGCGCTGCCGGGAAACCTCAGGCGCGACGCGGTGCAGGGCTGTGCCGGACAGCAAGGCCATCACTTCGCGCGCGGCGGCGATGCCGTCGGCTTCGGCGCCTCGGATGCCGAGTACCTCGCGGCAGTCGCCGGCCCGGACGACGATCGGCTCTCCAATCGAGACGGCAGGCAGGCCGAAATCGTTGGGGCGGATGCCATCATGCAGCGCGACCATGTCGCCGTGGATGCGGCGGCTCCCGCCACGGCGGTCCTCGATGCTGACGGCAAGTCGTGCGCCGTCCCGCTCGATCGCCGTCACCGTTGCGCCGCGCAGCCACGGTGTCCCGGCGAAGCCCGTGCGGGCGAGGTGGCGCGCGGCCTCGCCGATCAGGCCGGGGAAGGTGGCGATGCGCAGGGCCGCGCCCAGGTTTTTCGCGGGATCGCCGGCTTCCACCAAGGCGACAGGCGGCCGGCCGAGCCGGACGAGGTCGGCCGCGAGCGCGATGTTCAGCGGTCCGTTGCCGGCGACGAGGATTTCGCCGGGCGGCGCCTCGCCCGTTTCCTTGAGCAGCATCTGCAGGCCGCCGGCCGTCATGACGCCGTCGAGCTGCCAGCCCGGCCGCGGCAGGATGCGCTCCACCGCGCCGGTCGCGACGACCAGGGCACGGGCACGGACGGTGCGCACCCGGCCGGCCTCGCGGTCGTCGAGCAGCCCGAGCCCGTCGGTGTCGACGCCAAGGAATACGTGGCGCAGTCGCGGTGCGATGGCGAAGTGCGCGAGGCCTGCCGTCAGCCGCAACCATTGCCGCCGGCCGCGCGCGGAAGTGGTGGCGGTCGTGCCGGACGGCTGGCGGTGGTAGGCGCCGCCGAGCGACGCGCGCTGTTCCGCCAGTTCGACGCGAAGCCCGGCGCGCGCGAGCTCGACAGCGGCCGAGACCCCGGCCGCGCCGCCGCCGATCACGAGCGCATCGCAGACGATCTCCGCCGGCCTAGCCATGCACGGCCTCGACCGGATCGACCTTGAGGCCGTCGCTGGCGGGCGTGAGGCATGATTCCGCTATCGACCCATCGACGCTGACGAGGCAGTTCTGACAGGCGCCGATGCCGCAGAAATAGCGCAGGCGCGCGCCGGCGCCGTCGGCGCCGAGGTCACGCTCGCCGGCGCGCAGCAGGGCCGACGCAATGCTTTCGCCCGCGCGAAAGGAGATCGCCGCACCGCGCCACAGGAAGCTGCCGCCGCTCATGCGACGAGGTTCCGTCGCTCGAAACGGCCGGGGGCAAACGGCGCGATGTCCAGGTCGGCCGCTTCGCCGCCGACGAGACGGCTGACCTCTCGGCCCATCAATGGGCCAAGACAGATGCCGTCGCCTTCAAAACCGGCCGCAGCGAACAGATTGTCGAAACCCGGTACGCGTCCGACGATGGGCAGGCCGTCGCGAATAGCCGTACGCACACCGGCAAAGGCGCGGATGGCGCGCAGCCGCGCCAGCGCCGGCATCAGCCGCACCGCGCCGGCGAGCAACCGACCGACCGCATCGTGGTCGTTGCCGGTGTCGTCACGATCCTCGCGCGTACCGCCGATCAGGAACTGGCCGGTGCGCAGCGGATCGATGACGAGGCCGAATCGACGGCCGGATGCCTCACCCGCCGTGCGGATCGCGTCCTTGCTGAGCAGGTAGCGGCAAGACATAAGCGAACCCGGCAGCGAAGCTGCCAGCGCCGGCGCACGTTCGGTGACGACGAGTTGTCCCTTGCGCGGCCGCATCGCCTCCGAAAGTCCGAGGAGCGCTGCAGATCCGCCGCCGGCAGCAACCACGAAATGGTCCGCCTCTACCGCTCCGCCTGCGGTGAGTGCCGCCGCCACCGACGTACCGGCGTCGTTCGCAGCCAGGCCGGTCACCGGGGAGTCCCGTTCCACCGGCACGCCGCTGGCGGCGATGAACCGCCGCACGATCTCATAGCCTATGGCGTGACCTTCGTCGAAAACCTCGACGGCGAGGCGTACATGCGGCGCGACTCCGGGCAGGCGCCTCCGCAGCGCATCGCCCTCGAGATGGCGCAGCCGCATGCCTTCGCCAGCCAGTGCGGCGGCGTGGCCAAGCAGGCTTTCGACCTCGCTGTCGTTCTCGGCGACCATGACGGTGGGGCGGCTCTTGAAGAGCCCGGCGAACAAGCCCTCGCGCTCCAGTTCGCGGTAGAGGGCGATACCTCGCAGTGCGGCCGTCATCATCGGGCCGGGCCGCTTGCTTGCCACCGAGACCGCGCCGTCCGCGGCCCCGCTGGCCGCCGACGCCGGTGCCGAAGCCTCGATCAGCCGAACGTGAAAGCCGCGTTTTGACAGGAAATAGGTCGTGGCAGCACCGACAATGCCGGCGCCGACGACAACCACCGATTTTCCGCCTATGATTCCCGCCATCGACTTTCGATGCCTATCCATCCTTGACTGGGCGAGGCGGATATTCAGCGGCTGATGCCGGGCTGTCGATGCAAGAAGGCAGGCTTGCCTGCGCAGGAAATTTGTAGGATTTCGATTGGCAAACGCGCGCGGTGGACGAAGCAGCATCAGCCTTACGTTGATCCAGACCTTCTACGAGGTCGGCAGCCATGGTTCGTTTTCAGGGGCGGCGCGCGAACTCAATATTTCTTACCAATCGGCCGCAAACCATGTCCGCCGCCTGGAGCAGATCCTTAAGGCGAAGCTGATCGAGTCAGAGCAGGGCGCCAAACGCATCTCGCTGACGCCGCGCGGACGCACGCTCTTCAACCTGCTGCACCCCGAGTTCGACATCATGCTGGAACGGCTGTCCAAGCTGCTCGAGAGCCAGCGCTCGGCCTTGCGGGTCGGCATGCCGCAGGCGATCTTCTTCTATCTGTTCCCCGATATCCTCGCGACGTTGCGCGCCCGCCACCCGGACATGGAGATCGCGGCCGCCGAGCGCGACACCGTGCTCGCCGAGATGGTAAAGAACGGCAGTCTCGACATCTGCCTGTCGGAGCGGCATTTCGGCGACCCGGTGGTGCCGCAGAAACTGCTCGGCACATACCGGCTCAGCCTGGTCTACCCGCAGGACTGGGGATCGCCCCCTGCCCCGGAGGACGTGCCCTCCTGGAGTGCAGGCCGGCCGTTCGTGACCTACGAGCCGGGTCAGACGCTGCGCAACCTAGCGCTCGATTTCCTCGGCCGCGACGGGGCGGCAGCCCAGCCGGCGATCTCCACCTCCGGCAGTTCCAGCGTGAAACGCTGCGTCGAAGCTGGGCTCGGCTTCGCCATCATCCCTTCATGGTGCATCCGCGAGGAGGATCGCGGCATCACGAGCGTAAAGCTGACCAACCTCCCCGCCGTCGGCGTCTATTTCGGCAACGCCGAATTCCTGCAGAACCATCCGGCCGTGCGCGAACTGTTCGACATATGCCGCCAGCTTCTCGTCGGCCGTGAACTGGACGAACCGGGCGCGATCGGCCTCTGACATGCCGCCCAGGCGGCCCAACCTACAAAAATCGAGATAAGTGGGCACCATTGTCTAGCATTGTCCCGGTGTGCCCGGGGGATACGCTGCGCCCGGGTCCAGTGTGGAAAGATCCACCGCGCAAGCGGACCGGGGAACAGGAAGGGGTTTGGCTGATGAGCATTTTGAGGAAGATCCTGGTCGGCGCGGCGGTCGCGCTCGGCCTGATGAGCGCCTCCGCGCAGGCGCAGAGCACCGTAGACGAGATCAAGAGCCGCGGCGTGCTGAGGGTGCCCGGCATCCTCAACGAAGTGCCCTACTTCAACAAGGATCCGCGTACCGGCGAGTGGCAGGGCTTTGTCATCGACATGGCGAGCGACATCGCCAAGATTCTCGACGTGAAACTGGAGGTGGTGGAATCGAGCTGGGCCAATGCCATCCTCGATGTGCAGAGCGGCAAGGTCGACATGGCCTTCGCGGTGACCGCGACGCCGACGCGGGCTCTGTCGGTGTGGTTCTCGGAGCCTACCTATTTCAACTCCTTCGTCCTGGTTTCCGCCAAGGATGAACTCAACGGCAAGACCTGGGCGGAGTTGAACGATTCCAAGTACACCTTCGCCGTCGACCTCGGCTCGGCGCAAGACCTGATCGCGACGCAGTACCTGCCCAAGGCCAACATGCTGAGATTCAAGACACGCGACGAGGCGATAGTAGCCGTCGTCACCGGCAAGGCCGACGGACTGGTCAACACCATGTTGAACGGACTGGTGATGACGAAGAAGACCGCCGACCTCGGCAAGGTCATGGTGCCGACTCCGGTTCTGTCCACCCCTTCGGTCATCGCGGTGAATTACAGCGCGGACCAGGTCTGGAAGAGCTTCGTGTCGGGATGGGCTGCCTACAACCGCCGCATCGGCAACAACCAGACCTGGATCGTGAAGAGCCTCGAGCCGTTCGGGATCACGCTGGACGACATGCCGGAGGGTTTCGGCTTCGGCGGCTGATCCGCCTGGTCGCGGCATGAATTGCGGCCGCGCCGCAGCCGGCCTGACTGTCCGCTGACGGACCCCTGGCCTTTGGCCGGGGGTCTTTTTTTTCGCCGGGTCATAGGGAAGCGACCCGTCCCCGGACGCGCCGCGTTGCCTCGGCAGGTTGAGACTACTGAAGGTTCCGTGCCCGCAATGATGTCTGTGACCCGTTTCGGCGTCCGGCTTTGCCGGCGCATTCGACGCTCGGGGTAGTTATCCATCGTCAGAATGGCGACTTTCGTCGCTGTCGAAGTCGGACGGGCCGGAGGCCTTTGGACTTCAAGGGCCATCAGGCGATGGCTGTAGCAGCCGTTGGCATAAATTCGGTAGATGTTATTTTTTTCACATTCTTGTTGATCAATGTGACTAATATCACATACGCTTGCCGAAGGTCCTGGCGGACCCCATCGAACAGTTCCGGAGGAGGACAATATGAATTTTTGGAGCATATCCCGCGCGCGGGTGTCGGGCGCTGCCTTGTGCGGCACGGCGCTGCTGGCGATTGCGCTGGGCTCGGCAGCGCCGGCTCTCGCCGCCGATGTCATCCGCATCGTTTCGCCCTACCAGACCACGACGCTCGACCCGATGCGTTCGGCGGCCGCGGGCAATATCGAGACTTACGGTCAGCTCTATTCCCGGCTTCTGCGGCGCGATCCGGGGACCGGGGCGTTGGAACCGGCGCTGGCCGAGCGCTGGGATATCTCGGCCGACGGTCTGACCTATACCTTCCATCTGCGCGACGCGCAGTTCTCCGACGGGTCGCCAATAACCGCAGACGACGTGGCGTTCAGCCTCGACCGTATCCGCAGCGACAAGAGGTCGGCCTATCCGGCACCACTGGGTGCGGTGGAGTCGATAACCGCGGCCGACCCGAAGACTGTCGTGATCAAGCTGAAGTCGGCCTTCGCGCCTTTCCTCGGCAATCTCGAGATCTGGAACATGGGCATCGTCTCGAAAGCCGATGTCGAGAAGCAGGGCGAGGAAAAGGCGCTCTCAACCGCGCCCGTGACGTCCGGCCCCTATGCGGTCAAGGAATGGAAGCCGAACGAAAAGCTCGTCCTGGAACCTAACCCCCACTATTGGCGGCAGGGCTATCCGCGGTCGGATGCCAGCGTCGAACTGATCGAGATCGCTTCGCCCGAAACCCGCGTCGCGATGCTCAAGGCGGGCGAGGTCGACGTCATGCGTTCGGTGCCCTGGGCGCAGATCGACGATCTGAAGACCGTCGAGACCATCGACATGCGGCTCGAGCCGTCGACCACCATCTACATGACGCTCCTCAATCACAAGAGGGAGCCCTTCTCCAACATGAAGGCGCGCCAAGCCGCCGCTTACGCCATCGACAACAAGGCTCTGGCCAAGGCGATAACGCGCGGCTACGCAGAACCCGCCAACACGACCCTGCCGGGCAGCATCGACTTCCACGACAGCGAATATCCCGGCATCCCTTACGATCTCGCCAAGGCGAAGGAATTGCTGACCGAATCCGGTATGGCCGGCCATGAGGTGAAGATCCTCGCCACCGCCGGCGCGACCGAACAGCAGATGGCCCTGCTGCTCCAGGCGCAATGGCAGGCGATCGGGCTTAAGCCGGTCATAGTCAATGTCGACGGCGGCGCCTGGTGGGACTCCACCGGCAAGGGCGACTACGACGCGGCGGCCAACTGGTGGTACAACGAAACCCCCGACCCCGACCTCGCGGTCCGTTGGGCGGTGTGCGGCTCGTGCGGTTCGAACTCCTACAACACCTTCTATGCGAATCCCAAGGTCGACGAGCTCGTTGAGCAGGGAACGATCGAAACCGACACGGCCAAGCGCGCGGAGATCTACAAGGAAATCCAGCGGATCACGACAGAGGAAGTCGCGCAGATTCCGCTCTACTATGCGCCGAACGCAGTGGCATATTCCAGGCGCCTCGATGGCATCAAGCTCACCCCGTCGCTCCAGTGGACGCTGGAAGACGCCGTCATCGCGAAGTGAGCCAGGACGGGCGACGCGCTTTCGCCGAGCGCGTCGCCCCTGCCTCGATCGGAGAACCAGCTTGGCCCATCTGCGACTCATTGCGCGGCGCCTGATGCAGCTTACCGGCGTGTTGCTCGGAATCAGCATCGTGACGTTCCTGCTGCTGCATATGGCGCCCGGCGATCCGGCGCGTCTCCTCGCCGGAGAGCGGGCAAGCGCCGAAACCATCGCGGCGATCCGCATGCAGTACGGGCTCGATCTGCCGCTGTGGCGGCAATTCATAACCTATCTCGCAAATCTGCTCGCCGGCGACATCGGCCAGTCGCTGCGCTTTCAACGGCCGGTCAGCGAACTCATTCAGCAATTCATGTGGCCGACACTGTTCCTGACTGTCTATGTGGTGTGTCTTGCGGTGCCCCCGACGGTCGCGCTTTCGATCCTGAGCGCGCGCAACCCCGGCGGAACCGCCGACCAGATCGTCCGTCTCGTCGGTATCGCCGGCCTCACCATCCCGGTCTTTTGGCTGGGCATCATGATGTCGCGCTTCTTCGGCGTCAGCCTCGGCTGGTTCCCGGTGTCCGGCTATGGCGTGGGCTTCACCGGCCACCTGCACCACCTCTTCCTGCCCGCCCTGTCGACGGCCATCTGGCTGGTGCCTGTCCTGACGCAGAGCCTGCGGGCGGCGCTGATCGAGAAAGCCATGGCCGACTTCGTCACCGCCGCGCGGGCTCAGGGGGCAAGCGAGCGGGAGATATTCTGGCGGACCATCCTGCCCAACTCCGTGCTTCCCACGCTCAACCTGCTCGGCGTCATGGTCGCCTTCATGATCGGCGGCGCCGTTATCGTCGAGACCGTCTACGCCGTTCCCGGCCTGGGAACGCTGATGATCGGCGCGCTACTGGGGCGCGACTACTATGTCGTCCAGGGTCTGACACTGGTTTTTGCGATGTCGACCGTTCTGGTCACGCTCGCCGTCGACCTGCTTGCTGCCTTCATCGATCCGCGCGTCCGGGCATGAGACCAACCATGACTGACGCACCGATGACGCCCGTGACCCCGCCGCCCGCCAGACGGACGACGGTCTCGATGATGGTCGCGATCGCCATCCTCGGCGGATGGCTGTGTCTGGCGCTGGCGGCACCCCTGATCGCGCCTTACGATCCGGACGCGGTCGACATCATGAACATGCTGTCGCCGCCGGGTGCGGCGCATTGGTTCGGCACCGACCAGGTCGGCCGCGACGTCTTCTCCCGCGTCCTTTTCGCGAGCCGCGTCGACCTCTTCCTGTGCGTGGTCGGCGTGCTACCGCCGCTGCTGATCGGAACGACGATCGGCTTGCTCAGCGGCTATTTCGGCGGCGTGGTCGACAATCTGTTCATGCGTATCTACGATCTGACCGTCGCCTTCCCCTTCTTCGTCCTCGTGCTGGCGATCGTGGGCGTGCTCGGCCCCGGCTTGCTCAATTTCGTCCTCGCGCTCACGCTCGTCGGCTGGGTGAGTTATGCCCGGCTGGTGCGGGCCGAAGTGTTGACGATCCGCGAAAGCGAATATGTCCAGGCGGCCCGGTGCCTGGGCTATCGGCCCGCCGCGATCGTGACCAGCCACGTCCTGCCCAACGCCATCGGTCCCATTATCGCCTATGCCGTCAGCGACGCCGTCCTGGTGATGCTGGCCGGTGCGAGTTTCGGCTTCCTCGGCATGGGCGCGCAGCCGCCGCTCGCCGAATGGGGCGTCATGATCGCCGACGGACAGGCCTTCGTGCAGCAGGCCTGGTGGATCTGCCTGTTTCCAGGCCTGGCGGCGATTTCGCTCGGCCTGGGTTTCGCCTTCCTCGGCGACGGGCTCGGACAGATGCAACGCAGGCAGGCCGCGGCATGAACCGGACGGAAACCGTGACGCGACCACTGCTCGAGGTCGAAGACCTAACCGTCGGTTTCGGCGGCTTCGAGGCCGTCAGGGGCGTGTCGTTCTACGTTCAACCGGGCGAGATCCTCGGCATCGTCGGCGAGAGCGGCTCGGGCAAGTCCGTCACCTGCCGCGCCGTAATGGGCCTGCTACCCGGCACGGCCCGCGCCGGCGGCGGGGTCAGGCTGGAAGGGCGCGACCTGCTGACCCTCGGCGACGCCGATTGGTGTGCCTTACGAGGTCGCGACATCGGCATGATTTTCCAGAATCCCGCCTCTCATCTCGATCCATTGCGCCGTATCGGAAGGCAGATCGCCGCGCCCATCGTTCGCCACCTCGGCATCGGCCGTCGTGAGGCGATGCGTCGCGCGATCCGCCTGCTCGACGATGTCGGTATCCGCGATCCCGAAAGGAGCGCCCGCTCCTATCCGCACGAGTTTTCCGGCGGCATGAAACAGCGCGCCATGATCGCTGCCGCCATCGGCTGCGGGCCGAAACTCCTGATCGCCGACGAGCCTACCACGGCGCTCGACGTCACAGTTCAGGCCCGCATCCTCAGGCTGCTTAAGGATTTGAACCGCGAGCGCGGGCTGGCGATCATCCTCATCTCGCACGATCTCGGCGTCGTAGCCGACATCTGTTCGCGCGTCGTGGTGATGCGCAACGGCGAGGTGGTGGAACAAGGGCCGATCGACGACGTCATCAACCGGCCGCGGCACCCATATACGAGGCTGCTGGTCGATTCCCAGCCGAGCCGCAGAGGCTATCCCGGCGTGAAGGCGGAACCGCTGCCTGCCGCGCCGCTGCTCAGCGTCGAAGGGCTGTCGGTGTCCTTCCCGGTCCGACGCAGCCTGGTCAGCGACCGGGCGGGCAAGGCCGGGCCATTCCTTGCTCTCGACGGCATCGACCTGCAGATCGCCGCCGGCGAGACGGTCGGTATCGTCGGCGAAAGTGGCTCGGGGAAAAGCACGCTGGCCCGCACGATCATTCGCCAGAACCGGCCGAGCGGCGGCACGATCCGCCTCGACGGCCGTGAGGTCCATGGCCTCACCGGCGATGCGCTCATGGCTTTCCGCCGGCGCGTGCAGATGGTCTTCCAGAACCCCTACGACTCGCTCAATCCTCGCATGACGATCGCCGAGGCCGTGGCCGAACCGATCTGGCGGCACGGGCTTGCCGACCGCAGGACGGCACAGGTGCGCGCCGACGAACTGCTGGAAATGGTCGAGTTGCCGCGCTCCCTGCGTAACCGCAAGCCGCGGCAGCTTTCCGGCGGGCAGTGCCAACGCGTCGGACTGGCGCGGGCACTGGCGCTCGAGCCGCAGGTGCTGATTGCCGACGAGATCACCTCCGCACTCGACGTCACCACCCAGGCGCAGATCCTCGAACTGCTGCTTCGCCTGCAACGCGAGCGCGCGCTGACGCTGCTCTACATTTCACATGATCTCTCCGTGGTCAGCAGCATCTGCCAGCGCGTCTACGTCTTCAAGGCGGGCCGTATCGTCGAGGACGGCCCCGCCCGGCAAGTCCTTTCCATCCCACGACATTCCTACACGCAGGAGCTCGTCGCATCGCTGGCCCAGTTGGGGCCAAAGAACGCCGCTTCCGCCCTGACGCCGGTTTTCAACAATGCGGCGCGATGAAGACACCACCCGTGACGGGGCCGGCCGCTTGCCGCGGGAAGCCGTGCGCCTTGCGGTTGCGCAGCAACTGGACGAAGAGGGGGCGAGCCATGTCGGCAGTTGGGGACAGGGCCGACGGCAGTTCGCGTTGGAAAACACTGGGAGCGGTTGTCGTGGCTGAAGCGGAAAGCGGCAAGGGTGCCAGGGCACCGAACGGCGGCGAGGAGAAGATCGACCTCGACGCGATTCTCCGGGCGCGCATGTCCGGGTTTTCGCCGTCCGAACAGCATCTGGCTGCTTACATGCTCGACAACATCCAGACGCTTCCTTTCGAGACCGGCTCCAGCATCGCGCAGGCGGTCGGCGTCAGCGAGATGACCGTGTCGCGTTTCGTTCGCGGCCTTGGCTTCGAGAATCTGCGCGACTTGAAGAACCGGCTGCGTATCTCGGTGGCCGAGAAGGACAGCGACATCGACGATTACATGGCGCGCTTCAACATGCGCGAGAGCCAGCAGCCGGCGCTGCAGGAAAGCCTGCGCCTCGAACTCGACGCCATCGTAAAGGCCTACGAACTGGCTACTACCGACATATGGGACGAAGCCGCCGGCGCGCTTGCCAGGGCGGGCACAGTCTACGTCGTCGGCTTCCAGGCGTCCAAGGGCCTTGCGATGGATTTCGCCAGCCGCCTGCTGTGGGTCCGTCCCAACGTCATCTTCGTCGACAATACGAGCGGCACCTATGGCGAGATCATCTGCGCGGATCCCGCGCAAAGCCTGGTCGTGATGGTCGACACCGCCGCGTACGCAGCCCGAGGCATAAAGCTGGCGGAAAAGCTGAAGTCGATGGAAATGCCGCTGGTCATCGTCACCGACAAGTTCAGCCACTGGGCCTTTGCCTACACGCGCTTCGTGTTCGAGACGCACACCCATGTGAAGACCTTCTGGGATTCGACGGCCAGCCTGAGCGCCGTCCTCAACCTCATGCTCGATGCGGTGGCGACGAGGCTCGGGCCGAAGGCGAAGGAGAACTTCGCGAAGATGAGCGACATGGGCAACCTTTTCGGCGAGTTCGTGGGCGGCAGCTATCTGCGCCGGAAGGATTGAGCCGCCGGCGGCTCCCGAGTGACAACGTGAAAGAAATCAAGCGATGACCAGCACTCCCTCGTTCCGCGACCCGAACATGCCGGCGGCGCCGACCATTCCGCGACAGGACTGGGACCGCGCGCCGTGGAACCGGTGGACCTTCCAGCATGTGCGCGACATGGTGCCGACCACCCGGGTCTCGCGTGGCCAGGGTCCGGCAAGCCCGCTGCCCGAGGACCTGCAGGACATCGACGCCATCGGCTACACGCTGGACGGCCGAAGCGACACGATCGGCGGCTTCCTGGAGTCGAGCTATGCCGATGGCATGCTGGTGATCCATCGCGGCAAGGTCGTCGCCGAGCGCTATCTGAACGGCATGACTCCACGCACGCGCCACCTGTCGCAATCAGTGGCGAAGTCCGTGGTCGGTACGGTCTTCGGCATCCTGGTCGGTCGCGGCCTTGTCGATCCGGTCGCGCCTGTCACCCACTATCTGCCGGAACTGGAGACGACCGCCTATCGCGGCGCGACGTTGCAGCATGTTCTGGACATGACCAGCGGCGTCGTTTTCGATGAGACCTATACCGCAGTCGACTCGCACATGGCGAAGATGGACGCAGCCTGCGGCTGGAAGGAGCGCAGCGACCCGAATTGGCCCTCGAACGTCTGGGAACTGGTTCTGTCTCTGAAGGAAGCGGAATGCGCGCACGGCGCCTCCTTCCGCTATCGCTCGGTCGAGGCGGATGTCCTGTCCTTCGTGCTGGAGCGTGTCGCCGGAACGCGCCTCGCGGAATTGGTGAGCCGCGAATTGTGGGCGCCGATGGGGGCGGCGGAAGACGCCGAATTCACGGTTGACCCGGCTGGATATGCGCTCGGCAACGGCGGTTTCAACGCGACGTTGCGCGACTATGCGCGCTTCGCCCTGCTGCACCTGCGCGGCGGCGAGATCGGCGGCCGCCGCATCGTTCCCGCGGCCTGGATCGAGGAGACCCGTTCGGGCGCCCGGCCGGAGCTCTTTGGTGGCATCTACCGCGAAGTACTGCCGGAGGGGGCCTATCACAACCAGTTCTGGATCGAGGACGTCAAGCGCCGCGCCTACATGGCGCGCGGCGTCTTCGGACAGCTGATCTACATCGATCCCGAGGCGGACTTCGCCGTCGTCATCCTCTCGAGCTGGCCGGAATTCGTGAACGTCACGCGCAGCCGCACCGCGCTCGCGGCAGTCAAGGCCATTCGCGAAGCGCTGTCGGCGTAGAACCGCCGGTTGTTGCCGCCAAGACAAACGACAACCCGATCTGTACGAGGTTGTCACCCATGTCTTAGGTACAATCTGTTACCCATGTCTCCGGGCCGTACAAGGGGAATTGGTGGGCCCGGAGGGACTCGAACCCCCAACCAAGCGGTTATGAGCCGCCGGCTCTAACCATTGAGCTACAGGCCCCACGGCGCGTCGATTAGAGGCTTTTTCGGCGGTAGACAAGGAAAAGCGCCGTAATCGTCCCACAATCGCCGCCTAGCGTCCGCGTCGACCAACGCAACGGAGACCACCATGCCGAGACTGCCCGCGCTCGTCCTCGCCGCCGCCCTTGCCGTGCCTGTCGCGGCGGCTGCCGCCGAGCCGCCGCCGCCCCGCGTCGTCGTGATGGGCGAAGGCCAGGCCGCGCTGGCGCCCGACATGGCGCTCCTATCGCTGTCTGTGATGCGCGAGGCGCCGACCGCGCGCGAGGCGCTCGACGCGAACAACGCGGCCATGGCCGCGGTGATCGCCGCCATGAAGGCTTCCGGCGTCGAGGACCGCGACCTGCAGACCGCCGGCATCCAGATTTCGCCGCGCTATGACTACAGCAACAAGCCGGACGGCACCCAGGAAGCGCGCCTCGCCGCCTACCAGGTGACCAACACGCTGTCGGTGCGCGTGCGCGACCTCGCCAGGACCGGCGAGATCATCGACAAGGCGGTCACGCTCGGCGTCAACCAGGGCGGCGGAGTCACCTTCGCCAACGACGATCCATCTGCTGCGCTCACCGAGGCGCGCAAGAAAGCCGTCGCCGATGCCATCGCCAAGGCGCGTACGCTCGCCGAGGCCGCCGGCGTTTCGCTGGGCCGCGTCGTCGAGATCTCGGAACAGTCCTATGTCTCCGGACCCGAGCCGTTCCTCGCCAAGGCGCTGCCGGCCGACGCCGCCGTGCCCGTCGAGGCCGGCGAGAATTCCTACAAGGTCCAGGTCAACATGAGCTTCGAGCTGAGGTGATCGCACCTGCCCCATGGCGGCCGCCGATAGGCTGGCCGCCATGGGGCAGGACCTTTAAAAAGAAGCCCCGGAGGCCTGGCCTCCGGGGCTTTTCTTTTTACGGTCTCGTCCCGTCCAGCTCTCGCCGGCGCGTCAGCCGACGATCGGGCAGTGGCGGGCGCGACCGAAGACCACGTGCACCCGATCGCCGCGGGCGCGGCCGCGGATCACGATGGAGTGGCGGTCGACGTCGACGACGCGGGCGCGGTGGATGCCCATGCGGTCGGCCTTCCACAACGCACGCTCCGGCGTGCAGCGATTGGAGCGCCAGTCGCGACGGTCGTGGCGGCGGTCATGATCGCGCCAGCTGTGGCCGCTGTCGCCGAAACGAAGGCCGATGCCGGCGCCGTGGCCGCCGAAATTGAGGTAGAGGCTGTCGGCCTGGGCGGTCGCGGGGATGGCTGCGAGCGTGCCGAAGGCGACGATGGCCGAGAGGGCTGCAGTCTTGATCTTGTTGAACATCGGTCTACTCCTGGGGGCGGGGGCTTTTCTTGTCCTTCATCGCCGAAGCGATGGGTGGACAATCGCACGGCGCCGCTGAACGGAGCGCGAACCGGCCGTTCATGTGCCGTTCATGCCCGGTCTCAACGCAGGGCGGCCGCCAGCGTTGCCAGGCTTGAGTAGTCGGAGACGCGCGTGATCAACCCGTCATCGACCTCGAAGAACAGTCCCGCCGCCACGGCATAGCGCTGGCCCGAAGCCGGCGGCAGCCCGTCGGCTGCGGCGAGATAGGTGCCGCGCCGGGTGAACTCCGCCGCCGCGCGCCCGCCGCCCTCGCCGGCCATCACGGCGACGTCGGCCCAGGTCTCGCGGAAATGCCGCGCCTGCAGTCCAAGAAACCAGCGGAACGGATCGCGGCCGATTTCGCGGCGGCCGTCGGCGAGGTCGTGCGCCACGTCGTCCGAGAGCAGGGCGAGCATCGCTTCGTGGTCGCCGGCGTTGAAAGCGGCGACGAAGCGCCCGACAAGTTCCCGCGCTTCCGGCTCGCTCATCATCCTCTCCTCAAGGTTCGCCATCGACCATGTGGTCGAAATAGTCTTCCGGCTGTTCCAGTTCCGTCTCCGAGGCCGTCACCTTGCCGCGCACGGAGATGCCGGCCTTGTGCACGGTCTCGCCTCGACCCGACACTAGCGGGTGCCACCAGGCGAGGTCCTGCCCTTCCATGACCAGGCGATAGGCGCAGGTCTCGGGCAGCCAGGGGATGGTGCGCACGTTCAGTGGCGTCAGCTTCACGCAGTCCGAAACGAGCGCCAGCCGGTTGCCGTAGTCGCGGCAGCGGCAGGTCCCGGCGTCGAGCAGCCGGCAGCCGACCGTCGTCCAGTAGATCTCGCCGGTGTCCTCGTCCTCGAGCTTCGACAGGCAGCACTTGCCGCAGCCGTCGCAGAGCGATTCCCACTCCGCCAGGCTCATCGCCTCGAGGGTCTTGGTCTTCCAGAACGGCTGGCTCATGGCGCGGGTGTGGCCCGTGCCGCGGCCGCGGTCAAGGGGCGCGGTTGCGCCCGCAACTGCCGCGGCCCCTTCGTCATGCCGCTTCGCCACCGGCCGGCCGCACCCGCGCCGTCGTCCCGCCGCATTCGCCGCCGCCGCGGAACCAACCGGGCCGCAGGGGGTTTGGCGTCCCGAAGGACGCCCTCAACAAGGAGAATTCCATGAAACGCCATGCGAGGATCTTGGCCGGCACCGCCATCGGGCTGGTGATGGCAACGTCGCCCCTGGCCTATGCCCAGGTCCCGGCGGCCGTCCGCCCGGCGCCGGCCGCAACGGAGCCCAACGCCACCGCGCAACACGTCGCGCGCCCGTTCATCCTGGCCCAAGCCGAACCCGAGGACGAGGAGGAGAAGGCGAAGCGCCGTCAGAACCGCGAGGCCCCCGCGGAGGAAGGCGACGCCGAGCCCGCCCCAGCTGAAGCGCCCAAGCCGGAGCCGCAGCCGAAAGCCGCGCCGGCTGAGGTGGCCCCGCCCGAGGAACGCCCGGCCGAACCCGAGGCCCAACCCGAGGCGCCGCCACGCGCCGCGGAGCCGGCGCCGCGTAGCGAGCCCGCGCCGGAAGCCGCCCCTGAGGCCGAGCAGCCGTCGCCGCGCGCCGAGCCTGAACCCGAGCCCGCGCCGGAGGCCGCCCGGGCCCCGCGCGAAGCACCCGCGGAAGAACCGGCCCCGCAGGCCGCGCCCGAACAACCCGCAGCGGAGCGGCCCGAGTCCGGCCAGCCGGAAGAAGGCCAGGCCGACGAAGATCAATCGGAAGAAGTCCAGCCCGAACCTCGCTCGGCGGAACCCCCGGCGGATGCCGGCGATCAGGCCGGACCGGACGGCGGCGCTGAGCCGCCCGCCGACGCCACCCCAGAGGACGCGCCACGTCCCGAACCTGCGCCGCAGGTTGCCCCCGAGGCAGGCGCGCCGCAGCCGCAGCCGAGCCCGCAGGCGCCCGCCGCCAACGGCGACGACGCCGCACCGGACGCGCCGGACGCCGAGCCGCGCTCTCCGGAAGGTGGATCGCAGGACGGCGAACAGCCAGCTGACCCACAGCCCGCCGGTGATCAGCCGGCGGATGCCGGCGGCGGCGAGCAGCCCGAGGGCGCCGCTCCTGTGCTGGACAGCCAGAAGGAACAGCCCGGAAACGGCGAAACGACGGAAGGCGACCAACCCACGACCGGCGAACAGACTTCGCCCGGTGAGCAGCCCGCCGGCGAAGCGCCTGCCGAAGAGCCTGCGCCGCAGCAGCCGGCGGAGGCCCTGTCGCCGCCCGCCGACGACACGGCCGCCCAGGAACAGGCGCGCCCGCAGGAAATCGTGCCGGTGACCCAGGAGGAAGGGCGCCGCGTCGACCGGCGCCCGGAGGACCGGCGCGAGGAGCGGCCCGAAGGCGCGGAGGTGGTGCGCGAGATCGGCGACCGCATCGTCATCCGCATCGACAACCGGATCATCGTCGAGAGCAACGACCGGCCGCGTATCGCCCGCGGCGCGCGTGACGTCTATTATGAGGAACTACCGCGCGGCAGGATCCGCGAGGTGATCGTGCGCGAGAACGGCGTGCAGATCGTCACCATCCGCGACCGCTACGGCGACGTCATCCGCCGCTCGCGGATCGCGCCGGACGGCCGCGAAACCGTGCTGGTCTACGTCGAGGACGAATATTACGCGGACGTCCGCGACTGGCGCGATCCGGGCCGGGACCTGCCGCCGATGCGGCTTACCATCCCGGTCGAGGAGTACATCCTCGACGCCGGGCGGGTTCGCGACGCGGACGCCTATTACGCCTTCCTCGACCAGCCGCCGGTCGAGCGCGTCGAACGGCTCTACTCGATCGACGAGGTGAAGCGCTCAGCCCGCATCCGCGACAAGACGCGCCGCGTCGACCTCGACACCATCACCTTCGAGTTCGGCTCGGCCTCGATCGCCGAAAGCGAGATCGCGCGGCTCGAGGGCGTAGCCCAGGCAATGGAGCGCCTGCTCGAGGAGAACCCGGCCGAGACCTTCCTGATCGAGGGCCACACCGACGCCGTCGGTTCCGACGTCGCCAACCTCGCCCTGTCGGACCGCCGCGCCGAGGCCGTGGCGGAGGTGTTGACCAGCGTCTTCGCCATCCCGCCGGAGAACCTCGCCACCCAGGGCTACGGCGAGCAGTATCTCAAGGTGAAGACCGAGGAGCCCGAGCGGCAGAACCGCCGCGTCGCCATCCGGCGCATCACGCCGCTGGTCGCGCCGGTCGCCAGCGCGCAGTAACTCCCCGCGGCGCCAGCCCAAGCGGGCCGGCGTCGCGCACCCCTTCCCTGCCCCGTCCCGGCTTCGAGGACGACGGCGCGCCTGGCGGGACGTGGCTCCGGCCGGGCGCATTTCTTTGCGTGTAGCCGTTCGCGCCGTCTTGAAAAAGGCCGTCCGAGGCGCGATAGAGCGCTCAAACCGCTCAGGATCTCCGCCCTCATGAAACGCCTGGAATCGCTCATCGAGTCGATCATCCTCGCCTCGCGCTGGCTGCTCGTGGTCTTCTATCTTGGCCTCGGCGTGGCGCTGGCGATCTACGCGCTGACCTTCGGCAAGAAGCTCTTCGAATTCGCCGAGAGTGCCTTGGTGCTCAACGATACCGACACGATCCTGAGGATGCTCGGCCTCATCGACGCCGCGCTCGTCGCCAGCCTGGTGGTGATGGTCATCATCTCGGGCTACGAAAACTTCGTCAGCCGTTTCGACGACCACGATGGCGAGGTCCACTGGCTGGGCACGATCGATGTCGGTTCGCTGAAGATCAAGGTCGCCTCGACCATCGTGGCGATCTCCTCGATCCACCTCCTGCAGATCTTCCTCAACCACGCCACGTTCACCCCGCAACAGTTGATGTGGGTGACGATCATGCACCTCGCCTTCGTCGTCTCGGCGCTGCTGCTCGCCTACATCGACCGCCTTATGGACTTCGCCAAGGGCGAAAAGGGCGGCAAGGGCGAAGGTGCCAGCGACTGAACGCCGGGGCGCGGCATAGCGCCACCCGATCTTGCCACCCGGCGGAAGCCATCCTACTGATTCCGCGGTCGCGATTGGGGGAGGTTCCATGACGATGGCGAGCGGCGCGACGCCGCTGATAGCGTTGAACGCCATAGCGCTCGACACCGAGACGACCGGCCTCGACGCGTCGAAGGCGCGCATCGTCCAGATCGGCGCCCTCGCCATCGGCGGGGGCAGGATCCAGGAAAGTCCGATGCTCGATCTGCTCGTCGATCCCGGCATTCCCATTCCGTCGGCCTCCTCCCGCATCCACAACATCACCAACGCCATGGTGCGCAGTTCGCCCCAGTTTCCCGCGGCATGGGAGAAGCTGAAGGAATTCGCCGCCGGTCGCATTCTCATCGGCCATTCGATCGGCTTCGATCTGGCCGTTCTGGAAAAGGAAACCGGCCGCGCCAGCCTCCCCTGGGAGCGGCCGCGCACGCTCTGCGTGCGCCTGCTGGCCCAGGTTGCCAATCCCGGCCTCGCCGACTATTCGCTCGACGCGCTGGCCTCCTGGCTCGGCGTCACCGTCACCGGCCGCCACTCGGCGCTGGGCGACGCGCAGGCCGCGGCCGAGATATTCCTGGCGCTCCTGCCGAAGCTCCAGGAGCGCGGCATCCGCACGCTTGCCGAAGCCGAGCGCGCCTCCCTCAGGCTCACCAGCGAACTCGACAAGGCGCACCAGGCCGGCTGGGTGGCGCCGGTCGCCGCGCCTGCCGCGCCGGTCTTCCAGGCGATCGACCCCTACGCCTACCGGCACCGCATCGGCGACATGATGAGCGCCCCGCCGATCGTCGTTCGTTCCGACGCCACCGCCCGCTACGTCATCGCGCTGATGGTCGAGCGTCGCATCTCGTCCGTCTTCGTCTCCGACGCCGGCGAACCCGGCGCGCCGATCGGGGACTACGGAATCGTCACCGAGCGCGACGTGATGCGCCTGATCGCGGCGCGCGCCGAAGCGGCGTTCGCGTGCCGGGTCGGCGAAATCGCGACGCGGCCGCTGGCCTCGATCCGCACCCAGGCGTTTGCCTACCGCGCCATCGGCCGCATGGACCGGCTGAAGATCCGTCACCTCGCCGTACGCCACGAGGACGGGCGGCTGGCCGGCATCGTTTCGGCGCGCGACCTGCTCAAGCTGCGTGCCGGCGTCGCCATCAACCTCGACGACCGGCTGGAAGCGGCCGGCTCCGCGGCCGAGATGGCGGCCGCCTGGGCGACGCTGCCCACCGTCGCCGACGGCCTCATCGCCGAGCGCCTCGACGCCCGCGTCATCTCCGAGATCGTCAGCGAGGAACTGTGCGCGGTGACACGCCGCGCCGCCATCCTCGCCGAGGCGGCCATGGCGGCAGAAGGCCTCGGCGCCCCGCCCTGTCCGTGGACGCTGCTCGTGCTCGGATCGGGCGGCCGCGGCGAGAGCCTGCTCGCCGCCGACCAGGACAACGCCATCGTCTTCGCCGAGGGCGAGCCCGGCGGCCCCGAGGACCGCTGGTTCGCCGAACTCGGCCGTCGCCTCGCCGACTTCCTCGACACCGCCGGCGTGCCCTACTGCAAGGGCGGCGTCATGGCGAAGAATCCCGAGTTCCGCGGCTCGCTCGACCTGTGGAAGTCGCGCATCGCCGACTGGGTGCGCCGTTCGCGGCCGCAGGACCTGCTCAACGTCGACATCGTCTTCGACATGCGGCCGATCCACGGCGACAACGCCATGGGCTACGCGCTTTTCGAACACGCCTACCAGACCGGCCACGCCGAAGCGCATTTCGCCAAGCTGCTCGGCGCCAACCTCGACCAGATCGGCAATCCGTTCACCCTGTTCGGCGGCTTCCAGCTCGAGGACGGCCGGCTCGACCTGAAGAAGTACGGGCTGTTCCCGATCGTCGCCACCGCCCGCACGCTGGCCATCCGCCACGACGTCCGCGAACGCTCGACCAAGGCGCGGCTGGAGCGGCTGATCGGGCTGGGCATCGGCGGCGACCAGGACATGGCCGCCATGCTTTCGGGCCATGCACTGCTGCTCTCGCTGTTGCTTGCGCAACAGAGCCGCGACCTGCATTCGGGCATTCCCGCTTCGAACCGGGTCGAAGTCGCGAAGCTTTCCAAGGTCGAGCAGGCCGACTTGAAGTCGGTGTTGAAGCAGCTTCAGTCCGCTTCGGCGCTGGTCAAGGATTTGATGTTCGGCTGATCGCCGGGCAGGAGGAGGCCGGAAGCGCTCTCAGAACGCCCGCGCGACCCTGGTCGGCGTCTCGGCGAACACCGCGTCGGGCACGAAGAAGTCCCCGGCGAGCGGACCCTTGACGCCCGGCGCGTAGACCGAGAAGTCGGTGACGCCCTCCTCGCGCAGCACCATCTCGTCGATGAAGAAGTTGCCGGTGCAGTCGCGCGCCGGGCGAGTCAGGATCGCATGCGCGGCGTCGGCCATGATCTCCGGCGACCGGCTCATCGACGCCATCGTCTCCCCCCCGAGCAGGTTGCGCACCGCCGCCGTGTCGATCGTCGTCAGCGGCCACAGCGAGTTGACGGCAATCCCGTCGCGGGCGAACTCCGCCGCCATGCCCAGCGTGCACATCGACATGCCGAACTTCGCCATCGTGTAGGCGACGTGGTTCTTGAACCATTTCGCCGCCATGTCGAGCGGCGGCGACAGCGTCAGGATGTGCGGGTTTTCGGCCTTCTTCAGGTGCGGAATGCACATCTTCGATACCAGGAACGTGCCCCGCGCGTTGATCTGGTGCATCAGGTCGAAGCGCTTCATGTCGGTGGCCAGCGTGCCGGTCAGCTGAATCGCGCTGGCGTTGTTGACGCATATGTCGATACCGCCGAAGGCCGCCGCCGTCTTCTCCACCGCGTCGGCCACCTGAGCCTCCTCGCGGATGTCGCAGATCACCGGCAGCGCCTTGCCGCCGGCCTTCTCGATCTCCTCGGCGGCCGTATGGATCGTGCCCGCCAGCTTGGGATGCGGCTGAGCCGTCTTCGCCGCGATGGTCACGTTCGCCCCGTCACGGGCGGCACGGAGCGCAATCGCCAGGCCGATGCCGCGCGACCCTCCCGAAACGAACAGCGTCTTGCCCTTCAGCGACATGGTCTCCCTCCTCGTGATCGGGCAGCGATCCTCGCTTGCCCCGGCGCGCAAGGCAAGCCGGGAGGTATCGTCTTTAGCCGATCGCCTCGATCACCTGGCAAAGGTCGCCGAGGCCGGCGATCCTGCGGTAGCGCGGCTCGCCCTCGGGCTCCGGCACGTGCTCGAGCACCCAGGTCAGCTCGTGGGGCACGTAGACGCCCCATCCGCCGGCCTCGATCGCCGGCACCACGTCGGATTTCAGCGAATTACCGACCATCATCGCCCGCTCCGGCCCGTCGCCGTGGCGGGCAAAGACCCGCCGGTAGGTCGCCGCCGACTTGTCGGAGACGATTTCGACGGCATCGAACAGGTCGCCAAGCCCCGAGGCGGCAAGCTTCCGCTCCTGGTCGAACAGGTCGCCCTTGGTGATCATAACCAGCCGGTAGCGGCCGGCCAGCGCCTCCAGCGTCTCGCGCACGTCGGGCAACGTTTCGACCGGATGGGAGAGCATCTCGCGGCCGGCGTCGAGGATATCGCCGATCACCGCCGCCGGCACCTTGCCTTGCGTCACCTCGATCGCCGTCTCGATCATCGACAGGGTGAAGCCCTTGATGCCAAAGCCGTAGTGGCGGAGGTTGCGCTTCTCCGATTCCAGCAGCCGCTCCATCAGGTGATCGGCGCCGGCATAGTCGGCGAGCAGCGCGGCGAACTGCTTCTCGGTCATGCGGAAGAACTGCTCGTTCTGCCACAACGTGTCGTCGGCGTCGAAGCCGATGGTTGAAAGGGCGGAGGTCATGGTGTGGCCCTGGGCGGCGGATCGACGGAGCTTTACGCCGGCCGGCCGCCCTTGGGAACCCCGCGGGCCACTTCGCACCGCGATGGCGATGGCCCGCCGCGCCGTGTAGGATTGATTCATAAGGGAGGGTTTGTATCGTGCCTGGCAGTAGCTTGCGGGCGAAGGCTACCTTTGCCGCGTCCGCCCTTCTTTTGGCGGCGCACCTTCCGGCCGGCGACGCGTCGGCCGACACGATCTCGCGCGGTGCGGCGGTCGTCGAGCAGTGGTGCCGTCTCTGCCACGTCCATGCCGGCGAGACGCAAGGGTCCGACATGGCGCCGCCCTTCGAGGAGATCGTCAAGCGCCCCGGCCACGACGAGGCCTTCTTCGTCCGCTTCCTCCATGAGGACCATTTTCCAATGACCACCTACCGCCTCTTCGAGGAGGAGAAGCGCGACGTCGTCGCCTGGCTGATGTCGCTGAAGTAGCGCTGACCCGACGGCGTCCTACCTGCGCGGCCCGCCGGCACCCCTTGCACCCATCCCGGCCGGCGCGCCATGCTGTTGCCACAAGCGGCCGTACAACTGGTCGACGGCTAGCGGATTGGGCACGGGCATGCGCGGAAGGCGCCGTCGGGATCGGGCAATGACGCGCCTCTGGCGGCTGCTTCTGGCCGCCATTCTTTTTGCCATCGTCGCCCTGCCGCTCCACGCCGAGGAGGCGAAGGCGCTGCGCGGCGTTGCGCTGATCATCGGCCAATCGGCCTACGAGCATCTGCCGCCGCTCGCCAATCCCGAATCCGACGCCCGCGCCATCGAGGACCTGTTCGACCGGCTCGGCTTCGACACCGTCGACGCGCGAAACGCCGATGCGCGCAAGCTGCGCCGCACCCTGGAACGCTTCGCCGAAGACGCCGAGGGCGCCGACGTCGCGATCGTCTACTATGCCGGCCACGGCATCGAGGCCGGCGGCGAGAACTATCTCGTCCCGGTCGATGCCGACCTCTCCGCCCTCGACGCCGCCGGCGAACGGCTGGTCCCGGTCTCCGACTATCTCGCCGCGCTGCAGGAGATCGTCCCGGTCACGATCGTCCTGCTCGACGCCTGCCGCGACAACCCCTTTCCCGCCGGCGCCATGGTGCGCAGGGAACCTGCCGCCACGCCGGTGCCGGTCGGCGCTTCCGGCCTCGGCGAGACTCGCGGCGCGGTGCGGCTGGCCGCAGCTCCGGCAAAGCCGGCCGAAACCCTCGGCAGTGTGATTTCGTTTGCCGCCGCCCCCGGCCGCGCCGCCCTCGACGGTGACCCCGGCGCGAACAGCCCCTATGCGGCCGCCCTGCTCAAGCATCTTGCGGCGAGCGGCTTCGCCTTCTCCGACGTCATGACCATGGTCGCCGAGGAGGTCTGGCTGCGCACCGACGCGCGCCAGCAGCCCTGGGTCAACTCCAGCCTGAGGCGCCTGCTCTATTTCGGCGGCGAGGCCGAGGAAGCCGGCGACGACGCGGCGCCGATCCGCGGCGAGCGGCGCAGGCTGCTGCTCACCATGGCGGCGGTCGGCGAGGTCCAGCGACGCCAGGTCGCCGCCACCGCGCGCGACAAGGGCGTCCCCATGGACGCGCTCTTCGCCATGCTCAACGCGCTCGGAACCGCCGCACCTGGCGACCCCGACCAGCTCGCCCGCCTGCTCGACGAGCAGGCCACCCGCATCCGCACGCTGCTCGACGAGCGCGACAGGCTCAGGCAATCCGATCCCGAGATCGCCCGTCTCACGGCGCTGGCCGGAGAGGCGGTCGCCGAAGGCGCCTTGTCGGCGGCGCTCACCTTCCACGAGCGCGCCAAGGCGCGCGTCGCCGAACTCTCGTCCAGCCTCGATCAGGCCGAAGCGGACGTCCGGGCCCGGCGGGTCGAGCACGCCGAGGTTTTTGCGTCCAGTGCCGAAACCTACGCGCTTGCCTATGACTATGCCCGGGCCGCCGCGGATTTCTCCCAGGCCTTCGCCCAGGTCGAGCGGTGGGACGCCCGGCTGGCGCTGCGCTACAAGCTCTCCGAAGCCAAGGCGCTGGTCGACATGGGCTTCTTCCGCGCCGACGAGGCGGCCCTCGACCGCGCACTCGCCGCCTTCGCTTCGGCCGCCGCCCTCGCCCCGGCGCAGTCCGATCCGGAAGGCTGGGCCGACACGCAGGGCGGCATGGCGATGGCGCTGTGGTCGCGCGGCGAGCGCAGCAGCGGCACCGAGCAGATGGAGCAGGCGGCGCAGATCCTGCGCGCGGCAATCGACGCCGAGGCGCTGCGCGGCCTCTCGGCCAAGCGCGCCCAGCTGCAGAGCGATCTGGCGCTGGTCCTGATGAGCCTCGGCGACCGCAGCGCCGGCACCGAGACGCTGGAAGCGGCGGCGACCGCAGCGCGCGCGGCGCTCCAAGTGCGCACGCGGGAGACCGCGCCCATGGACTGGGCAAGGCTGCAGAACAATCTCGGCTCCATCCTCTTCTCCATCGGCCAGCGCGAACGGCACCGCGACCGGCTGGAAGAAGCGGTCGCAGCCTATCGCGCCGCGCTTTTGGTGTGGACGCCGCAGTCAGCGCCGATGGACTGGGCCAACGCGCAGAACAACCTCGCTTTGGCGCTCGGCGAACTCGGCTCGCGCGATCCCGATTCTGCCCGCCTCGCCGAGGCGGTGAAGCTGCTCGACGGCATCTTCGAGGTGCGCACCCGCGCCGCCGCCCCTCTGCACTGGGCCGAGACGCACTCCAATCGCGGCGCCACTCTTTATCACCTCGCCCTGCGCGAGAGCGACGCACACCGCGTGGTCGCCACGCTCGGCGAGGCGGCCGATGCCTTCCGCCTGGCGATGGAGGAGATTACGCGCGAACGCAGCCCGCTGAAATGGGCAGGCATCAAGGATAATCTCGGCCTCGTCCTGTCGACCACGGCGGAGCGCACGGGCGACACAGCCGCCCTCGACCAGGCGATTGCCGCCTACGAGGAGGCGCTGTCTGAACGTACGCGCGAGCGCGTCCCTCTCGAATGGGCGTCGTCCACCAACAATCTCGCCAATGCCTGGTATCGATACGGCGAACTGACCCACGATCCCGCACACATCCGCAAGGCCGTGCCGCTCTACGAGGCGATCCTGGAGGTGCGCACCCGCGACCGCGACGCCGGCGGCTGGGCCTCGACCAACAACAACCTTGCCAACGCCCTGTTCTCGCTCGGCACCCACGGCGGCGGGCCGGACACGCTGCGCGAGGCGGCCGAGCACTATCGCCTCGCCGTTTCCGGCTACGACCGGGCGACCAACCCGATCGGCTGGGCCGATACCCAGTACAATCTGTCCCTGCTGCTCCTCGAACTCGGCAAGCAGACTGCCGACCGGACCGTTCTCGCCGATGCGCTCGCCGCGCTGATCGCCTGCCGCGACGTCTACCACGAGGCCGGCCAGATGCAGTGGGATCCCTACTTCGCCGACGTCGAGACGGCGATCACGCTGGTCGACACCGAACTGCTGGTCCAGGAGAAGCTGAAGTCGGCGAAGAAGTAGCGGGCGCAGGCGCGCCGGAAGCCGCCGGTCCGCCCCAAATCCGCCCCCTCACTTGCCTTCGAACGTCACCGTCACCCCGCGCTGGCGGAAATAGGCCTGCATCAGCTTGCGGCCCTGGCGGTTGTTCTGCGCCAGCCTGGCCGGGTCGAACACGGCTTCCTTGCGGCCGGCCCGCGCCAGCGCCGCCTTGAGCGTCGCGATATGCTGGTCGAGATCGGCATTGTCGGCCTGGAGCGAGGCATAGATGCCGTCGGTCGCTTCTTCCACGGTCGGTGCGCTCACCTTTGTTCTCCTTGGTTGGTCCGGCCGGCGGTTACCACATTTTTACGCCGCATCCATACCGGATGATGCGAAAGCTTTCGGCAGTGCGCCCGCTTGCGCGGCGTCCGCCTCGCGCGCCATTCTGTGGCCATACGCCGCGCCCCGTATTGTGGCCGGCAATCGCGACGGGTCGGGGCAATGGGCGGATTTCGCCTCAGGGATCGGGCAAAGGCGGGAATCTGGCGGGCGCTGGCGCTGGTCGTCCTTTTCGCCCTCGCCCTGGTGCCGCCGGCGCGCGCCGAGGAGGCGAAGGCGCTGCGCGGCGTCGCCCTTGTCATCGGCCAGTCGGCCTACGCGCATCTGCCGCCGCTCGCCAATCCGGAAGGCGACGCCGCCGCGATCGAGGACCTGTTCGGCCGGCTGGGCTTCGAGACGACCGACGCCCGCAACACCGACGCGCGCAAGCTGCGCCGCACCCTGCAACGTTTCGCCGAAGACGCCGAGGGCGCCGACGTCGCGATCGTCTACTATGCCGGCCACGGCATCGAAGGCGGCGGCGAGAACTTCCTCGTGCCGGTCGACGCCGACCTCGCCGCTCTCGACGATGCCGGCGAGCGCCTGGTGCCGCTGACGGCCTTCCTCGCCGAGCTGCGCGCGACCGTGCCGCTCTCCATCGTCATGCTCGACGCCTGCCGCGACAATCCCTTCCCGCCGGGGGCGCTGCTGCGCAGGGAGCCCGGAGCGGAGCCTGCCGCGATCGGCGTGGCCGGGCTCGGCGAGACGCGCGGCGCGGCCCGCCTCGCGGAGGCGCCGGCCGAGGTCGAGCCGGTCGGCTCGCTCGTCGCCTTCGCCGCCGAGCCCGGCCGTGCCGCGCTCGACGGCGCGCCGGGCGGCCACAGCCCCTATGCCGCCGCGGTGCTGCGCCATCTCGACGCCATGGCCGGCGAGGAGTTCGGCCTGGTCATGCGCATGGTCGGCGAGGAGGTCTATCTGAAGACCGCCGGCCGCCAGCGCCCCTGGGTCAACGAGAGCCTGCACCGCCAGCTCTTTTTCGGCCGTGCGCCCGAGCCTGCGGCGGGCGAGGAAGGCATGATCCTGGGCGAGCGCCGTCAGCTCCTGCTCACCATCGCCGCCCTGCCCGAGATCGGCCGCCGCCAGGTCGAGGCGGTCGCCGCCGACGGCCATGTGCCGATGGACGCGCTCTACGGCATGCTGCGCGCGTTGGGCCAGGAGGCGCCTTCCGATCCCTCGCGCCTCGACGCGCTGCTGCGCGAGCAGAGCCGGCGGCTTGCCGAGATCATGGCCGAGCGCGCGCGGCTGACCCGCAGCGATCCCGAGATCGTGCGGCTCGCCTCACTCGCCGGCCAGGCTATCGACGAAGGCGCGCTGACGGCGGCGACCGCGCTCTACGAGAGGGCAAAGGCACGCGTCGCCACACTGTCGCGCGAGCTCGACCAGGTCGAGAGCGACATCCGCGACCGCCGCGTCGAATATGCCCGCGTCTACGCCGAGAGCGCGGCCGCCTACGAGCTCGCCTTCGACTTCGACGCGGCCGCGGCCGATTTCGAGCGTGCCTTCGCCGAGGTCGAGCGCTGGGACGACCAGCTCGCCTGGGACTACCGCCGCCGCGCCACGATCGCAGAATACCGCCACGGCGAGTACAGGGGCGACCCGGGAGCGCTGGAGCGCATCGTCGCCCGCCGCGACGCCATCCTGCACACAGCCGCGCGGCTCCCCTCCGACCTGCCCCGCGCCGAGGCGATGCTGCAGATCGGTAACGCCCTCACCGTGCTCGGCAAGCTGCGCGCCGACGCGGAGACCCTCGAAGAGGCCGTCGCCCTCTACCGCCAGGCGCTGCCGCTCTTCGAGGCGGCGGGCGACCGCACCGGGCTTTCCCGCCTGAAGAACAACCTCGCCAGCGCGCTGGTCTCGCTGGGCGAGAACGACGCCGAGACGACACGCCTCGACGAGGCGATCGCGCTGCACCGCCAGCTCGTCGCCGAAGCCCCCTTCGAGGCGGGTTCCGTCGAGTGGATGACGGCGCGCTTGAACCTCGCGGCGGCCCTCTCCCGCCTCGGCGAGCGCAGCGGCACCACCGCGACCGCGCGCGAGGCGATGCAGATTCTCGCCGAGATCGTCGAGCGCGTCCGCCCGGAGGCCGACCCGATCCCCTGGGCGCTGGCGAAGTTCAACCTCGCCGGCGCCATGCTCTTCGTCGGCGAGCGCGAGGGCAATCCGAAGATGCTCGCCGATTCGACCAAGACCGCCGAGGCGGTGCTGGCGATCTGGACGCGCGACGCCTTCCCGCTCTACTGGGCCTCCGTCCACAACAACATCGGCAACGCATACCAGGTGCTCGGGCTTTCGCTCGGCGACGACACCTTCCTGCGCGCCGCGGTTTACGAGTACAGCGACGCGCTGGAGGAATGG
The DNA here is from genome assembly GCA_905339215.1 of Rhizobiaceae bacterium. GTDB lineage: Bacteria > Pseudomonadota > Alphaproteobacteria > Rhizobiales > Rhizobiaceae > DUSC01. Next base: position 28,511 of record CAJPFN010000019.1, on the reverse strand, counting down.
CGCCGCGACCGCGTGCCCGACGACTGGGCGCGGGCTAGCAACAACCTCGCCAACGTCCTGAAGAAACTCGGCGCCTCGACCGGCGAGGAGGTCAGGTTGGAAGAGGCGATCGCGCTCTACCGCGCCTGCATGGAGGTGTGGACACGCCCCGAAATGCCGCTCTCCTGGGCCTCGGCCCAGAACAATATGGGCGACGCTCTGGCGATCCTCGGCGGGCGCCGCAACGACGCCGCCATGCTGCGCGAAGCGGTCGCCGCCTTCGACCTGGCGCTGGAGGAATGGACCCGCGAGCGCGTCCCCTACGACTGGGCCGTCGCCACCAACAACCGCGGCGGCGCCCTCGTTGCGCTGGGCACGGCCACGGCCGCGGCCGAGCTCATCCGCCTAGGCATCGCCGACATCGAGGCCGCCTGGCAGTATGACCGCGACAGCGGCGAAACCGGCTATGATGACTATTACGCCAGGCGCATCGAGGCGGCGAAGGCGGCGCTGGCGAAGCTCGCGCCGTGACCGGCGGGGCGGCGGCTTTGTCGCCGCTCAGGCGCGTCAGGTCGGCCCGGTCGCCGCGTTCAGGCAGCACTTCTTGAACTTCTTGCCGCTGCCGCACGGACACGGATCGTTGCGGCCGACGTCCTTGTAGGGGTTCTCGGCGATATAGGGCTTATCGGAGATCGAGCCTTCGTCCTCGTCGAAGCTCCACGCGCGGCCGCTCCCGCGGGCCTTGCGCCGGGCGGTCTCCTCGCGGAACGCCTCGGAATAGCCGTGCCATTGGGAGAGTTCCTCGATGGTGCCGGTGAACGGCTGGTAGTTCGGGTCCGCCTTCCAGCGGTCGGGATCGGCCAGCGTCTCGGCGAGTTCCCGCTCGAAATCCTCGATCGTGACGTCCGGGACATCCAGGTTCGACGTCAGCGCCGCCATGTCCGGCAGATGCCGGCGGGCGAAGTCGGTCGTTTCGGCAAGGCCGAGCGCCGTGACCGCGCTGACCCACGACGACCAGCCAAAGTCGCTGCTGTCGAGCCCGACGCGGACGGGATAGTCGGCGAGGAAGACTCCTGCCCTCTCCCGCGACACCTTTTCGGTCAGAACCTGCGCCGTCCACGCCTCGAAGAGGGCGCCGCGTACGAAATCGTCAATGTCCAGGTCGGCCAGCGCTTCCTCGAGGTCGGATGCACGATCCCCGACCAGCGCGATGAGCACGCTGCCGAGCGTTTCCGTGACGGCGTCGCCGAGCAGCCGTTCGAGCTCCTCCGTCGGCAGCTTCAGGACGCGCATCAGCGGCGCGAAGGCACGGCCGTCGCCGATCTCGCCGAGGACGTGGACGAGGACCGCCAGCGCGCGATCCTCCACGTCGCCGGATTTCGTCGCCGCGATCCTCTCGAGAACCGGCACGGCCCTGTCAACGAAAGCGGTCGGCGCCGCGAGCGCCGCGCGGATCGCCGCTTCGGGAACCTCTTCGGATTCGGCGAAACTGCGGATGATCTCTTCGAACGTCATGTCGCGCACCCTTTTTCGGCCTAGTTCGCACGTTGCCGGCATTCCGGCCAGACGAAATGACATGGCGACGCCGGGGCAATCCACCACCGCAACGCGGTTCCCTCGCCCGGCCCCAATTTCGGGGTTCCCTACCCCGTATTCCTCCCCTATAAGGCCCGCCTAGCCTGACAGATTCATACACTCGCGCACCGGCCGGGCTCCGTGACGCGTTAGCGCGCAAACGGAGCAACTCCGCGCCGGTCTTTCGCGCACCGACCGCACGGACGAGCCAACATGCCCAAGCGCACCGACATCCAGTCGATCCTGATCATCGGGGCCGGCCCCATCGTCATTGGCCAGGCCTGCGAGTTCGACTATTCGGGCACCCAGGCCTGCAAGGCGCTGAAGGCGGAGGGCTACCGCGTCATCCTGGTCAACTCCAACCCGGCGACCATCATGACCGATCCGGAGCTAGCGGATGCGACCTATGTCGAGCCGATCACGCCGGAGGTGGTGGCCAAGATCATCGCCAAGGAGCGGCCCGACGCGCTGCTGCCGACCATGGGCGGACAGACGGCGCTCAACACCGCGCTATCGCTGCGCCGCATGGGCGTGCTCGACCGCTACGGGGTGGAGATGATCGGCGCCGACGCTGCCGCGATCGACAAGGCCGAGGACCGCGCGCTGTTCCGCGAGGCGATGGCCCGGATCGGGCTGGAGACGCCGCGCTCGATGCTCGCCAACGCCACCGCCGTGAAGGACGAGGACCGCCGCAAGCACGAGGCCAAACGCGCCGAGCTGAAGGCGTCGGCTCCCGCCGACCTCGACGCGGCGCTTGATGCGCTGGAGACCGAGTGGAACCTCGGCGAAGGCGACCGCAAGCAGCGCTACATGAGCCATGCCATGGCCGTCGCCGCCCAGGCGCTCGACACGGTCGGCCTGCCGGCCATCATCCGCCCGTCGTTCACGCTCGGCGGCACCGGCGGCGGCATCGCCTTCAACCGCCAGGAGTTCTTCGACATCGTCCAGTCCGGCCTCGACGCCTCGCCGACCACGGAAGTGCTCATCGAGGAATCGGTGCTCGGCTGGAAGGAGTATGAGATGGAGGTCGTCCGCGACCGGGCGGACAACTGCATCATCATCTGCTCGATCGAGAACGTCGATCCGATGGGCGTGCACACCGGCGATTCGATCACGGTCGCCCCGGCGCTGACCCTGACCGACAAGGAATACCAGATCATGCGCAACGCCTCGATCGCGGTGCTGCGCGAGATCGGCGTGGAGACCGGCGGCTCCAACGTGCAGTTCGCCGTCAATCCGGAGAACGGCCGGCTGGTCGTCATCGAGATGAACCCGCGCGTGTCGCGTTCGTCGGCGCTCGCCTCCAAGGCGACCGGCTTCCCGATCGCCAAGGTCGCCGCCAAGCTCGCCGTCGGCTATACGCTGGACGAACTGGAGAACGACATCACGGGCGGCGCGACGCCGGCCTCGTTCGAGCCGTCGATCGACTACGTCGTCACCAAGATCCCGCGCTTCGCCTTCGAGAAGTTCCCCGGAGCGGAGCCGGTGCTGACCACCGCGATGAAGTCGGTCGGCGAGGTCATGGCGATCGGCCGAACCTTCCAGGAATCGCTGCAGAAGGCGCTGCGCGGACTGGAGACGGGTCTGACCGGCCTCGACGAGATCGAGATCCCCGGGCTCGGCCGCGGCGACGACCGCAACGCCATCCGCGCCGCGCTCGGCACGCCGACGCCGGACCGGCTCAGGATGGTCGCGCAGGCGATGCGCATGGGAACCTCCATCGAGGACGTGCACGCCATGTGCAAGATCGACCCGTGGTTCCTCGAGCAGATCGACGGCATCCTGGCCATGGAGACGCGCATCCGCGAGCACGGCCTGCCGCAGGACGCCGAGAACCTCAGGATGCTGAAGGCGATGGGCTTTTCCGACGCCCGCCTCGCCTCGCTGACCCGCTCCGACGCGGACGCCGTGGCGGCCCTGCGGGAAAGGCTCGATGTCCACCCGGTCTACAAGCGCATCGACACCTGCGCGGCCGAGTTCGCCTCGCCGACCGCCTACATGTATTCCACCTACGAGACGCCGTTCGCCGGAAGGCTCGCCGACGAGGCGGCGGTCTCCGACCGGCAGAAGGTGGTCATCCTCGGCGGCGGCCCGAACCGCATCGGCCAGGGCATCGAGTTCGACTACTGCTGCTGCCACGCCGCCTTCGCGCTGGACGAGGCCGGCTACGAATCGATCATGATCAACTGCAACCCGGAAACCGTGTCGACCGATTACGACACGTCGGACCGGCTCTATTTCGAGCCGCTGACGGCGGAGGACGTGCTGGAGATCCTGCGCGCCGAGAGACAAGCCGGCACGCTGCACGGCGTCATCGTCCAGTTCGGCGGGCAGACGCCGCTGAAGCTGGCGGACGCGCTGGAGAAAGCCGGCATCCCGATCCTCGGCACCTCGCCGGACGCCATCGACCTCGCGGAAGACCGCGACCGCTTCCAGAAGCTCCTGCACAAGCTCGGCCTGACCCAGCCGAAGAACGGCATCGCCTGGTCGGTCGAGCAGGCGCGCGTCGTCGCCGGCGAACTCGGCTTCCCGCTGGTGGTGCGCCCGTCATACGTGCTCGGCGGCCGCGCCATGCAGATCATCCACGACGAGGGCATGCTGCAGACATACCTGCTCGACACCGTGCCCGGCCTGGTGCCGGAGGACATCAAGCAGAAGTACCCCAACGACAAGACCGGCCAGATCAACACGCTGCTCGGCAAGAACCCGCTTCTCTTCGACACCTATCTCTCGGGCGCCATCGAGATCGACGTCGACTGCCTGTGCGACGGCAAGGCGACCTACGTCTCGGGCATCATGGAGCACATCGAGGAGGCCGGCATCCATTCGGGCGACAGTGCCTGCTCGCTGCCGGTGCATTCGCTCTCCGACGCGCTGGTCGACGAGCTCGAGCGGCAGACGGCCGCACTTGCCCGGGCGCTGCATGTCGGCGGCCTGATGAACGTCCAGTACGCCATCAAGGACGGCACGATCTACGTGCTGGAAGTCAACCCGCGCGCGTCGCGCACCGTGCCTTTCGTGGCGAAAACCATCGGCAAGCCGATCGCCAAGATCGCGGCGCGCATCATGGCCGGCGAGAGCCTCGACCAGGCCTTCGCCCATTACGGCGCCAAGCCCGACCCGCGCCGGCTCGGCCACATCGCGGTGAAGGAGGCGGTGTTCCCCTTCGCCCGCTTCCCCGGCGTCGACACCCTCCTCGGCCCCGAGATGAAGTCGACCGGCGAGGTGATCGGGCTCGACCGCGATTTCGCGCTGGCCTTCGCCAAGAGCCAGCTCGGCGCCGGCGTCGACCTGCCGCGCTCGGGAACCCTGTTCGTCTCGGTGCGCGACGAGGACAAGCCCGGCATCCTGCCGGCGGTGAAGCGGCTTTCCGGCCTCGGCTTCCGCGTGCTCGCCACCTCGGGCACGGCGCGCTTCCTCAAGGAGAACGGCGTCGAGGCCGAGAAGATCAACAAGGTGCTGGAAGGCCGCCCGCACATCGAGGACGCGATCAGGAACCGCCAGGTGCAGATCGTCTTCAACACGACCGACGGGCAGAAGGCGGTGTCGGACTCGAAGTCGCTGCGCCGCGCCACGCTGATGCAGAAGGTGCCGTATTACACGACCCTGTCGGGCGCCGCGGCCGTGGCCGAAGCGATCGCCGCGCTGAAGGCGGGATCGCTGGAAGTGCGCCCGCTGCAGGGGTATTTCGCCTAATCCCCTTCTCCCCCCTCGAGGGGAGGGAGACTTCCACCTCTTCGCGCCGCCCCTCACCTGCCTGCCGGCATCCTCTCCCCGCATTGCAGGGAGAGGAGCGCTGTGTTCTGCGCCGGCGCTTGTCCCTGCGACAGCGGCGATTGACGAAACCGGCCATGACGGCGCCCTTCTCCCCGTCCTTCACGGGGAGAAGGTCCCGGCAGGGGGATGAGGGGCGGCCTGCCGCCGCCGCCCGCCTTCGCAGGACGAGCACATTCGTGCCCCGGAAGGCTTTGCGCAGGCGCGGGATCGCGGATGCCGTCGCGGGCCGCCGCTCATGACGTGTCGGGCGCTTCCAGCACTTCCAGGGCGAAATGCTGCAGGTTGGCGAGGATCTGGTGCACCTCGCGGCGGCCCCGGCGGCGGGAACCCGGCGCACGGCCGGGGCGCAGCGGCGACAGGCGGCCGAAGCGGCGGGTCGGAGCGACGACCGGCCCGCCGCCGGCGCGACGACCTGTGGGGAGACCTGTCGGTAGACCCGTGGGGCGGCCGGCGGAGGGGTGCCGGTCGGGCGTCTCGGCCCTTGCCTCCAGCAGGGCGGCGAGCCGGGCGTCGCGGCGGGCCCGCCAGCGGGCGAAGCGCAGCGCCTCCTTCGGCAGGTCGTCGAGCACGGCGGCCAATATTTCGAGGCGCAGGGCGAGCCGGGTGGCGTCGATCGCGTCGAACGGCGTCGGCGCCGGCGGCAGCACGTGACGCACCGTGAGGCCCGGCAGCGTGATGCGCGGCGCGCAGCTGGCCGGGACGCTGCGCAGCCGCCGCGTCGGCGGGCGCAGCGTGTCGAACAGCGGCAGCGGGATGCGCGCCGGGACGGGCCGGGGCGGCGGCGGGGGAAACCGCGCGGCGTGGGGAAAGACGATTGTCGTCGGGCTCGGCTTGCGCCTCGGCTTCGGCACGAAGGGCCTGAGCCGCGGCTTCGGCATGACGAGCCCGCGCGCGGCGACCACGATCAGCCGCCGCGCCGCCGACTCGGCCGGGTGCAGGATGGCGAGCACGGCGCGGTAGAGATGGCGCGGCAGCGCCGGGCGGGCCGCCTCCCCGGTGACGGCGGCGGCGCCGGCGGCGACCATGGTGAGCATCATGGCGAGGATGCGCTTCAGCGCCGCGCGGTTGTCCTCGACCACATAGTCCCAGTCCACCGCCATCGCCGCCTCCTTTCCCAGGCCGGCATTGTCTCACGGCGTCGCGGGAGGGGGATAAGATTGGGGCTGGTTTCGCCGCGGGCGGCGGGCAAGGGGTTGAAGAGGTTCAGGATTATCTTCCATCCTGGATGGAAGGCGGCGGATTTATCCCCGCGCGGGAGCGCGTGGTGCCGGCTAAAGCGCTGCCGCTTCCGTCCCGGCGGTCGATATTGGCGAACGCCTGCGTGCAGGCTGATCTCCCCCCTTGCGGGGGAGATGGCCGGCAGGCCAGAGAGGGGTGTTGCGAGGGGCGCGACGTGGCAGACAAGATGCTGACAGCGGTTCGTTTTCCGCCGCGGCACTCCGGCCAGCACCCATCATCCGCCCCTTCGGGGCACCTTCTCCCGCAAGGGGAGAAGGGGGTGTCGCGCCTTCTCCACCATCATGGCGATGATGCGCTTCAGCGCGTCGCGGTTGAACTCGACCACATAATCCCAGTCCACCGCCATCGCCGCCTCCTTTCCAAGCCGGCGGGATTGTCGCGCGGGGCGGAAGCAGGGGGATAAAACGGCCCGGAATAGGGGCTAAGTTCGTCGTGCCAGTGAGGGAGACTTCCCGCACGACACTACTATCTCTCCGCCCGCAGGCGTTGCGATGTTTAAACGGTTATCCGGTACTCGCAGGGAACGGTCTCCCAAAGAACACCCGATAGATAGCTTCTACTTCACCAATTCCACCTGCTTGGCGAAATCAGCAAATGTCTGCTGGTGAATCGCTTTCAGAGATTCAACTACTCCGATAAAGTTCGGTACAGTTTTCTGAACAGCCTCATTTGTAATGCGACCTCTCGAAAACGCTCCATCAAGCTGATTCGAGAGCGATAATACCAAATCTACGATCGGCGCCCAAAACTTGGCTGCCGCAGCAGGGCTTACATTCCCCCTGAACTGCAAATTAAACTTGTTTGGAATTGCTCTACCGAGAATAGTCTCTATTGATTTCGCAATGACATCGACAATCAAGTACGAGGCTCCTTTCTTGTTAAGAAACCTCAAATGGGACTTTTCTATTTGTGAAAGACTCTCTTCATCCTTCCTGTGTTTCTGCGTAAGCGCCAATCGTCGAGAGTTTATTTGATCAAGCAGCGAGAATACGAATACCACATGTCTTGCACTGGTTCTGTCAGTGAATACTCTACGATAGAAGCTCTCGTTTGTCCATATTTCCGATTTCTTATCATATGCCGTTACTGGATCCCCATGAAAAGCAGTAATAGATTGTCCAACGGTATAGGATGGAAGAGCATACTTGCTTCGCTTGATAGCGTCGCTTGCGCCGCCGCGCCGACCTCCATCGTACTCGGCGTTTGGGATTTTTGAGAATTCCTGGCGCAATCTTTCCTGGATTTGGTCGGTACTCCGAAAATCTGCAGCCTGAAGTTTGTTCTGAGAATTGTTGTATCGAACGATATTCGACACGATACTCTCTTTTGGAGACTTTACAAAGCGTACCGGCACCTGAAGCGCCGGCGGTACACTCCCTAAACTCCCGAGCGAACCTGTCGTCTGAGCGCCATTGACAATGGAAATACCAGTTATTGACAATTTTATTCCTTTAGACGTCCGTTTTCCGAGAGAATAGTCCAACACAAGGGCTGTTATACCATTGTTATAGACCCAAAAATTTCCCGGATCGTGCTCAGCCGTTCCTTTTATGCCGTTGTTAATGTTAGAATCACTTGTGCGAGACCCTAGATATCCACGCAAATTCGCGGAGAATAAATCAGTTTGATACTTTGAGTACAAAGAGGACAACCAGTCACCGGAAACCGTCGTGACGACCGAACTCCAGTCGTTCGATTTTATCTCTATCGCATCCGGAACACGGGTCTCGAGGATGTCTGTGACAATAACTGCGCGCTCTGCCTGAGAGTAAAATCTGGAAATCTCCTTATCGCCTATTTCCTCTGCAAATATATTAATTTCTGAACTGCTCTTGAAAGTTCTTAGTGCTAAGCGAGTAGTTTTTTCTACTTGTTTAAGTTCATTCTCTACATTTTTTGATGAGTTTAGATTGTGAACATACCAAATATATATCTGTTTTATCTCACCTGAGTTGATCGCGCTTCGGAACTCGTCGGCCCGCCCCTTTAGCCCCTCAGGCAGATCATCAATTTCACTCGTGAGGAGCCAACTGATGGCCGCGTTTAAGTCGCTAGCTTTATTTGCGGGCGCTTCTGTTTTTTTCTTCGAAATGGCTTCATAGCATTGCGCAACAACGCCTATCTGAAGCTCTTTGTCGACGTAGACTATGTCGCACTTTTTATCGTCTCCACCTCCAGTGATCGCCTCGGCCGCGACCGTTTGGATGTCCTCAAGGCGGAACTTGAGTTGAAGTGCTAGAAGACCAATTGCCTCCTCTGGCAAGTTTAGGTCGCTCTTCAGAGTGGCCAGAGCATGCCTCCAGTCAGTCTGCATCGAACCGGTTTTCGCCAAGTCTCCATCCCCCCGTCGTATCGGATGCCGCCTCTGCTTGGAGGCGATCACTTACGAATCTTGCCGCCAAGCGAACACAATGAAATATAGATGAGAAGAAGAGGGCACAAGGTCGCACTTGCTCTTTGGACTCTCATGACTTCTCATCCTCCTCCAAAGAGGGGATCGGCCGAAATGCAAGCACCGCCACTCGCGGATCTAGCGCTTAGCTCGCTCAACGGCCTGCGGCCTCCTCGCTAAGGCACTGAAATCGCTTTCTCCCCCGCGAGGACGGAAACAGGACGACCCTCACCCCATCCACTCCCGATACTCCCCCACCAGCCCTTCATACTCCTCCATCGCCGGGAATTCGGCGAAGCTCCGCACCGCGCCGGTCTCGGCGAAGGGGAGCCTGGTGCTGGTGTAGGTCTCCATGAAGGGGCGGAACCAGGCGGTGTCGTCGAGCATGGTCGGGCGGACGTTGACGAACCAGTCCATGCCTTCAGGCTTCGTGAACATCCAGGTCATGCAATGGCCGCAGAAGAAGTGGTGGATGTCCGGCCCGTGCAGCCCGCCGATGACCGGCTCGCCCTTCGTCACGGCAAAGCCGTCGGCCGGGATGACTGCGGTGAGCGAATAGGCGCTGCTCGACATCTTCTGGCAGCCGCGGCAATGGCAGGCGCTGGTCGCCAGCGGCGGCTTCGTCACGCGGATCTCGACCCGGCCGCAGCGGCACGAGCCGGAAAGCGGAAGCGGTATGGCGGGCATGGCGGTCTCCTCGTCTCGGCGCAGGATAGCGCGATTCCGCCGGGTTCTCACCTTCGCCGCTGCGCTCGGCACCTCTGCCCCTGCTCGCGGGAGAGGAGACGCCGCCATCGACGGCGTGCGGCGCGTTCGACGCAATCACCCCCCTCACCGCCTCGCTGCGCTCGGCACCTCTGCCCCTGCTCGCGGGAGAGGAGACGCCGCCATCGACGCCGTGCGGCGCGTTCGATGCAATCACCCCCTCTCCGCCTCGCTGCGCTCGGCACCTCTCCCCCGTTCCGGGGGAGCGGATACGCCGCCATCAACGCCGGCGCCCTCTTCTCCCCTCGGGGAGAAGGTGGGCGAGCGCAGCGAGGCCGGATGACGGGGCCGGGCCTGACGAAGCGCCGGGTCGTCCCCCCTTGACCCTCGTCAACGCCCGTGCCGCCTCGCTCCCCTACCCTGCCGCGCATCGAAACCAGCGCCGGGGAGCCTTTCCATGGACGCCGCCTTGCACGACAAGATCCTCGACATCCTCGACAGGCACCGCATCCTGACGATCGCCACGGTCAGGCCCGACGGCTGGCCGCAGGCGACGACCGTCGGCTATGTCAGCCGCGGGCTGACGCTGTTCTTCATGACCGGCCCCGAGACGCAGAAAGCGAAGAACATCGCGCGCGACAACCGCGTCTCGCTGACGGTCGACCACGACGTGCCCGCGCTTTTTCAGATCACCGGCCTGTCAATGGCGGCGCGGGCGTTTCCCGTCGCCGACGCGGCGACGGTGCGCCGGGTGGTGATGGAGGAGATGCCGAAGAGATATCCCGAATACGCGGCGATGATGGCCGACATCGACCTCGCCGGCGTCGCGCTCTACGAGCTGAGGCCGGAAGTGATCTCGGTGCTCGACTATTCCAAGGGCTTTGCCCACACCGACGAGGTGACGGTGAGGGCGGCGGAGCTGGCCGGCTGAGGGGGGCGGCAAGGCGATCGCATTCGGCTCGACGACGCCATGCGACCGCCCTCCCTCGCGGCGGGGAAAGGCCTAGTGCGCCGCCGGCGCCTTGGCCGGCGCGCCGCCGTCGGCGGCCCGCCACTCGGCGCCCTCGACCTCGGTATAGAGAAAGCTGCAGTTCTTGGCGTCGAGCGTGCGCGTGCGGCGCACCGCGGCGATCCAGGACTTGTTGACCATGGCGCCGTCGGCGGCCGCTTCCGCCTCGCTCGCGGCCTTGAGCAACGCCACCGGCGGCGCCCCGCAGACCGGTTCCATGATCACGGCGATGGCGTAGGAGTGGGTCGCGGAAACCTCCGGCCGGGCGTCGGGCAGCAGCGCCGAGACCGTGGTCGGGTCGGTGCCATGGCCGCCCTCCCCGCCATGGCCGGCCTCGGCGGCCGCTTTCGGCGCCAGGAAGAAGGCCCAGCCGGCATAGCCGCCCCCGCCGAGCGCGACGAGCGGCACCAGGGCGAAGATCGCCAGCCTCAGCTTCGACCGCTTCGGCTTCGCCGCGGCCTCGCCCCCGGCGGCGGCAGTGCCGGCCGCGGCGGGCGGCTTTCCGGCTGGTTTTTCCTTGACGGGCTTGGTTTTGGCGGGCTTCTTGCTCATCGCGGCAATGAAGCACAAGGGCGTTAAATCCGCGTAATCGGAGTGGCCCGGCGGAGCGGCGCAAGACGGATTTTTCGCCGCCCGAGACCATGGCCCCGAACCGGCACATGCCATGCGCGTTGAACAGGGCTCCGATCGGGAGCGGAGGACCTTCGCTTGCGCCGCACCGACGCCTTTGCCGTCACCATCGCCCTTCTGGCGCTCGCCGCGCCGGCTCTTGCCCAGGCCAAAGCAGACGTGCCGGCGCAAACGCCGCAGGCGGTTCCCGTGCCGGAGACGCGGCCGGCGGCGGCGGACAAGCGCGAGGAGCCGGGCAAGCCAGAGGAAGCGGCGCCGGAAGCGCCGCCCGGGCCGGACGGGCCGGCCGCGCCGCCGGTGCGCGAAACCCTCGCCGAAAGCGACGCGGCGTTTTCCGAGTGCACGGCAGCGCTAACGGCGCTCGGCGCGCGCTTCGAGGTTCGCCCGCCGCTGACCGACGCGGACGAGCGCGACTGCGGCATCGCGCGGCCGCTGGCGGTGTCGGAGATCCTCGCCGGCGTCGAGCTGCGCCCGGAGGCCGTGCTGCGCTGCGCCACCGCGCTGGCGCTGGCCGAATGGACGCGCGACTTCGTCGTGCCGGCCGCCCGCCGCCTGCCCGGGCGCGGGCCGCTCGCCGGCATCGACCACGGCACCGCCTATCTGTGCCGCCCGCGCAACGGCGTCGAAGGCGGGACGCTGTCGGAGCATGCCTTCGGCAACGCCATCGACGTCGCCGGCTTCCGCTTCGAGCGCGGCGAGGCGCTGGCGGTGACGCCGCGCACCGGCGACGGTTCGCTCGAGGAAGCGTTCCAGGAGGCGGCGCGCAAAACGGCGTGCCTCGCCTTCGCCACCGTGCTCGGACCGGGCGCGGACGTAGCCCATGCCGACCACCTGCACCTCGACGTGAAGGCGCGGAGCGGCGGCTTCCGGCTCTGCCAGTAGCGGGATCGGCTAGAAGCGGATCGTCGCGCCGCCCGACAGCGTCCAGACAAGGTCGTTGCCGAAGCTCGCCGTGTAGCCGAGCGGATTGGGGAAGCCGCCGGGCAGCACCATGGTCGACGAGGTGCCGGAGGTGAGCAGGCCGAGCGTGCCGCCGAGGCGGAACTCGGCGTTTTCGGAAGGGGTGAGCACGCCGGTCAGCCCGGCCGACCAGACGTCGGTCTGCGAAGTGAAGCCGGCCGAGGCGCCCTGGTTCCACGACAGATTGCCGGCGAGCGAGAACATCTGCGAGAACTGGTGCGCAGCACCCAGCGTCACGCTCCAGGTGTCGCGGAAGCCGAGCGACAGGCCGGACACGGCGAAGGGCTGCGTGCAGGCCGGCACGCCGACCGGGCAGATCGGCATCGACTGCACCACGCTCCAGTCGGTCCACTTCACCGCGGCGAAGGCGAGCCAGCCCGGCGCGACGCCCGACTGGGCCTTCAGCTCGACCGACTGCGGCATGGTGATGTGCCCGAACACCGGCAGCGCCGGGCCGAAGGCGGCGAAGGTGCCGGTCATGTCGTAGGAGACGGCCGAATTGTAGATCAGGCTGGCGCGCAGCGCGTAGTCGGGGATTTCGTAGGCCAGCCCCAGCCGCCAGGCGAGGCTCCTGTCGGAGACGTCGGTCGCAGCGATCACCGGGCCGAAGGCCTGGGTCAGCCGGTAGCGCGCCTCCTGCAGCGACACGCCGCCGAGAAAGGAGACGCGGCCCTTGCCGGCGGAAAACCCGGCCGCGCAGGTCAGCCCGTAGTCGCGCGAGGAGAAATGCTGCTCGACGGCGGCCGGCGCGTAGGTCCAGGCGGTTCCGTAGTTGGCGTGGCCGCCCCAAGGCTCGCGGTAGCTCGCCATGCAGCGCGCCACGTCGGCGATCTTCACCGCGAGGCTCGCCCGGGGCAGCGTGAAGGCTTCGGTCTCGTCGACGTCGGGGCTGGGGCCGAGCGTGCCGGCGACGCCGGTCAGCCGGCGCAGCGGCGCGATGTGGCGCACGCCGGCTTCGAAGGCCACGGCGCGCTCCTGGAAGACGAAATCCCAGTCGCTCTCGCCCGTGTCGTAGCCGCCGGCAAGGGCCGGCGCGGCGCCCATGGCCAGCGTAACTGCCGCGATCCGCGCGAGAAAATGACCGGCCATGACCGCCCCCCTGTCGTTAGCCGTGGCGACGATAGCGCAGGTCAGGGCCGCTGTCTTGATTTCTGTCAAAGGACCCGGCGAGCCTGCGCCGGGCGGACAAGAAGCCTCAGGCGCCGGTGGCGCGGCGGCGCGGGCGGTCGCGGCCAAGCCCGGTCTCGTCGAGCAACCCGGCGCGCTTGGCGTCGTAATAATAGCCGCGCTGGTAGAGCCGGTCGGCGCGCCTGGCGTCGCCGCCGGCCACCAGATAGGCGCCGCGCAGGTATTTCACCGCATATTTCAGGTTGGTCTCGGGATCGAGAAGCCCTTCGGCAGGCCCGTCATAACCCATGCCGCGCGCCGTGGCGTGCTTGATCTGCATCAGTCCCCAATGGCCCTTGTTGTAGGCGCCAGGGTTGAACGTGCTCTCGCGCTTCACCACCTGGCGGACGAAGTCTTCCGGAACCTCGTAGAGCGCGGCGTACTTGGCGATCAGCCGGTCGACATGGGCGGCGTCGCGGCGCTCGTTGACGATCGGCGCGGCCGGCCGCAGCACCGATGGCGACGGCCCGGCGAAGGCGGCGGAAAGCGATGCCGCGGCTGTGCCGAGCGAGGCGAGTTGCACCTCCGCCCCGGTTTCTTCCGGCGCAGCCGGGGCGACGGCAGCGAGATCGCCCGCCGCGTAGGGCACGGCCGAGACGGTCTCGGGAAGCGCGATATCGAAGCTGGAGGCGACCGGCGCGATCACGTCGGCACCGATCGTGTCGAGACCGCGCGAACTGGAACATCCCGCGGCGAAGGCTGCGGCGATGAGGCCGGCGGACGAGACGATGGTCCGCAATGTCCGGATCTTCGGGGTCAAGTCGCGCTTCAAGTCCCGTTTTTCGGTGCACACGAGCTTTAGCGCAGCAGCGCCGCCGCATCAATCCGCATCGATCCGGGCGCCGATCACGTGTTGCCGCAGCCTGCGCACGGTCCGTGAGCAGGCTTCCGGTAGCCGTCAGTCGTCGCCGAAGGGCTGGAAGATGCGCGGCTGGCACTTCAGCACCGCGCAGGACGCTGTGTCCGCCGTCGGCACGAAGAACGCCACGGCCTCCTCGTCGATCTGGCAGTAGCCGCCATGGGCGACGAAGCGGTCATAGAGGGTGAGCGACGGGTTGCGCGGCGACGGATAGCGAAGGATCGCCGCACCCTCGGCGCGCACGATCCCCTGGACATGGCTGCAGCTCATGCCGGCGATGTCATGGCGCGAGATCGCATGGGCATCGAAGGCCACCAGCGACAGGGCGAACACGGCAAACAGGGTCTTCTTCATGAATCGTCTCCCTTGGGTGGCCGCCTCGGCGGCGTATTGCGAATAGGGCGCTTCCGGGGCCGAATTTCGGCGGCGATATCCGAAGAAACGGCGAAGCGCACGAAACTCGTCCCCATGCTATCGTGCCGGTGATCAACTTTACGGGAGGAACCATGGCACGCGAAAGGATCGGTTTCGTCGGCGTCGGCCTGATGGGCCACGGCATGGCGAAGAACATCGTCGAAAAGGGATTTCCGCTCGCCGTGATCGCCCACCGCAACCGGGCTCCGATCGACGACCTCGTCGCCCGCGGCGCGAAAGAAGTCGGCTCGCTCGGCGAGCTCGCCGAGGCGAGCGACGTCGTCGTGCTCTGCGTCACCGGCAGTCCCGAGGTCGAGGCGGTGGTCGGCGGCCCGGGCGGCCTGGCGGCGGCGGGCAGGCCGCTTGTCGTCGTCGACTGCTCGACATCGGATCCTTCGTCGACGGTACGGCTCGCCCGCGACCTCGCGCCGCGCGGCATCACGCTCGTCGACGCGCCGCTGTCGCGGACGCCGAAGGACGCCGAGGCCGGCACGCTCGACGTCATGGCCGCCGGAGATCCGACCGTCTTCGCCCGCATCCGTCCCGTGCTCGAGGCCTTCGCCGGCCGCATCGTCCACACAGGACCCGTCGGCAGCGCCCACACCATGAAGCTGCTCAACAATTTCGTCTCGCTGGGTTACGCCGCGCTCTACTCCGAGGCCCTGGCGCTGGGCGCCAAGGCCGGCATCACGCCGAAGACCTTCGATGCCGTCATCCGCGGCGGACGCATGGATTGCCCATTCTACCAAACCTTCTTCCAGTGGGTCGTCGGCCGCGATCCCAATGCCCACCGCTTCGCCATCCGCAACGGCCTGAAGGACCTGAGCTACCTTGCCGCCTTCGCCAACGCGGCGGGCGCCGCCAATCCGCTGGGCGCGGCGGTGCGCAACTCCTTCGCCGTCGCCACCGCGACCGGCCACGGCGACGACTACGTGCCGAGGCTCGCCGACGTCATCGCCGGCCTGAACGGCGTCGCGCTCGCCGAGGAATAGGCGGCAGGAGACAGCCCCCGGAACCGGTCGCGCGAAAAAAAGAAACGCCCCGGGGGTTGCCGTTCCGTCCCGATACGCCTATCTACGGACCTGTTGATATTTGGGCCGATCGATCCGGGCCTCGCGTTCTGAACGCGTTTGCTGACGTCTATCTCCAAAATCTCGATACCATCGGTCGTGCGTATCGCGCACGGCCACACTACAACGCAAGCGTACAGGAATGCGAACATGGCTACCGGAACCGTCAAGTGGTTCAACAGCACCAAGGGCTTCGGCTTCATCCAGCCCGACAACGGCGGCGCGGACGTTTTCGTCCACATCTCGGCCGTCGAGCGCGCCGGAATGACCAACCTGGTGGAAGGTCAGAAGATCAACTTCGAGATCGAGCAGGACCGCCGCACCGGCAAGTCCGCTGCCGGATCTCTCAGCAGGGCAGCCTGATTTAGCGAGCGCGCCCCGGCTTCCGGCCGGGGACTGGCTCGGCAAGTCACGGATGTACTGGCGGCCGCGCGAGATGCGCGCCGGAGCATGCCACCCCGTCGGCCATGACAGCAGATAGCTGCGGCAACGGGCGGAGGCGGGCTCCAAATCAGGCTACCAGGCAGTTGGAAGGCGGGGTCGTTCCCCGCCTTTTTTCGTTCGCGCGCGTCGCTCCGCAGCGGCGGGCGGGTTTCCGCGGCGCCGGACGGATCGCCTCGCCACCGGCGAGACAGCGCGATCTATCCGAACAGATGGATGACATTGTTGCCGTTCGAGGAGAGCAGGCGGTCGAGAGGCAGCGGCTCGTCGCGGAAGATCGTCCCGGCCAGAGCCGGCCGGCCGAGCAGGTGCCCCTGCAGCAGGTCGACCTTCGCGTCGACGGCGATCTTGAGCTGGGCCGGCGTCTCAATGCCCTCGGCGAGGACCTCCGCGCCGGTTCGCCGGATCGTCTGCACGAGCGGGCCGAAAAGGCGCGCGGCGGCCGGATCGCGGCATAGCGACCGGAACAGCTCGCCGTCGATCTTGACGATATCCGGCAGGATCCGCGCGATGCGCTCGTAGGTCGATCGCCCGGCGCCGAAATTGCCGACGGCGATGCGGATGCCCAGTGCGCGCATGATCTCCGCCACCGCGACCAGCGTGAACTCGTCAAGCGCGATCGCCTCGGTGATTTCGCAGACGAGCAGCCGCGGATCGAGGCCGATCTCGACGAGGCAGCCCGCCATCGTCCTGATTTCGCGAAGGGTCTCGTCGAGATCGGCATTCGCCCGAGGATCGTAGTTGAAGTAGAGCCGGAGCGTGGGAACGCCGACATTGTGATGGTTGCGCAGGTGCAGGCAACGGCACAGGCTTTCGACGAAAAGGCGGTCGGCGGCCGGCACCTCCTCGAAAAAGGCCCGGCTTTCCACTGCGACGCCGTCGCGATAGGGGGCAACCAGCCCCTCCACGGCCACGGGCAGGAGCGCCCGGCCGACGCGCTGGAAGATGGGCTGGTAGTTGGACTTCAGGCGGAAGTTGCCGTAGCGGCCCGTCTCGATGCCGACCTCGTCGACATGGATCGCGTCCTCGATCAGGGCCGGGCGAGACGGGCCGGGATCGTTCTGGTTCACGAGCCTGCCCCCCTGCGACCGAAGGCCTTTCCGGGACGGGCGCGGAAGGCAGGTGGCTCCCCGCGAAACGCCACGGGCGCCGCCACCGGGTGGCCAGAGATTTCGTTAGCGTTCGCGACAGGCGCGGACAGCGGCGCGGCGACGGCTTCCGGAGCGGGTACCGTGTCGCGGAAGATGCCGAAGCGTGTCGGCACGATTTCCGGACGGGCAAGCACGTAGCCCTGAACCATCGAAGCGCCGGACCTCTCGGCGAGGTCGAGCTGCCAGCCCTCCTCGATGCCTTCGAAGACCGTGGCGATGCCCTGGCTGGCAAAGGTCTCGACCATGGTCGCCAGCAGCGCGAAGCCCGGGCCGGATTCCATCAGGTGGGTGATCCAGTGGGCGTCGAACTTGACGATGTCGGGCTTGAGTTCCCTGATCCGGTTGATGTCGGAATCGTCCGAGCCGTAGTCGTCGACGGCGATGCGGAAGCCGTGGCGGCGCAGCGCCGCGACGAAGCCGTAGAGCGTTTCCTGCGAGGCGCTCTTCTGCTCGGTCACTTCGCAGACGATACGCCTGGGATCGATGTCGGCCTCGTGCAGGACCAGCCGCATGTCGCGCAGCGCATGGTCGGCGATCGACGGCTCGCTGAAGACGGACGGGTCGAAATTGATGAAGAGCGACGCGGCAGGATCGAGGAACCTGCCGGCGTTGAGCAGGTGCAGGGTACGCGCCAGCGTCTCGACATGCAGCCGGTCGGCGACGGGGATGCTGTTGAAGAACACGCCAGGCGAGATGGGCACTCCGTCGCGGAAGGGCCGCAGCAGGCCCTCGAAGGCGGCGATCGAGACCTTGCCGCCGCGAAAGGCGAAGATCGGCTGGAAGGCGCTCTTCAGGACATAGACCCCCCATATGCCGGTGGAGGTACCGTCATCCTGGCGTACGATATGGGCGAGACCAACGCTACGCGTCACGGCCAACAAGCTCCGCGGATTGCGGCAACGCGCGCAATGGTGGCACGGAAGATTTTACCGGCCGTTAATGGATGGATTGACCGAATTCATGGTTCGGGACACGTCCGGCCTTGCGGTTCGCCCGGCGATCGGACAATAGGGACGCGCCCAGCGATCCCGCCCGACCTGTCTCAGGAGACCCCCATGGCCTTTCTTGCCGACGCCCTTTCCCGCGTGAAGCCGTCCGCGACGATTGCCGTCACCCAGAAGGCGCGCGAGCTGAAGGCCAGGGGCCGCGACGTCATCAGCCTCGGCGCCGGCGAACCGGATTTCGACACGCCCGACAACATCAAGGAAGCGGCGATCGCGGCGATCCGGCGCGGCGAGACCAAGTATCCCCCCGTCTCCGGCATCCCGGCGCTACGCGAGGCGGTCGCCGCCAAGTTCAAGCGCGAGAACAACCTCGACTACCGGCCTGAGCAGACCATCGTCGGCACCGGCGGCAAGCAGATCCTGTTCAACGCCTTCATGGCGACGCTGAACCCCGGCGACGAGGTTGTCATCCCGACGCCCTACTGGGTGAGCTACCCGGAAATGGTGGCGCTGTGCGGCGGCACGCCGGCCTTTGCCGAGACCACCATCGGCAACGGCTTCAAGCTGACCGCCGAGGCGCTGGAGAAGGCGCTCACGCCGAAGACCAAGTGGCTGGTGATGAACTCGCCGTCCAATCCCTCGGGCGCGGCCTATACCGCGGACGAGCTGAAGGCGATCGCCGACGTGCTCCTGCGTCATCCGCAGGTCTGGGTGCTCACCGACGACATGTACGAGCACCTGACCTACGGCGACTTCGTCTTCCGCACGATCGCCGAGGTGGAGCCGGCTCTCTACCCGCGCACGCTGACCATGAACGGCGTCTCCAAGGCCTACGCGATGACCGGCTGGCGCATCGGCTACGCCGCCGGCCCGGTCGAGCTGATCAGGGCGATGGACATGATCCAGGGCCAGCAGACCTCGGGCGCCTGCACGATCGCCCAGTGGGCCTCGGTCGAAGCGCTCAACGGCCCGCAGGACTTCGTGCAGAGGAACAAGGCGATCTTCCAGGCCCGCCGCGATCTCGTCGTGTCGATGCTCAACCAGGCGAAGGGCATTGCCTGCCCGTCACCGGAAGGCGCCTTCTACGTCTATCCGTCCTGTGCGGACCTGATCGGCCGCACCGCGCCGTCGGGCAAGGTGATCGCCAACGACGAGGCCTTCGTCGGCGAACTTCTCGAAACTGAGGGCGTCGCCGTGGTGCACGGTTCGGCTTTCGGCCTCGGCCCCAACTTCCGCATTTCCTACGCGACCTCCGAAGCCCTGCTCGAGGAGGCGTGCACGCGCATCCAGCGTTTTACGGCTTCGTTGAGCTGAGGCCGGCACGGCGCGGGGGCCTCGTCAACGGCGAGCGGGGGGCGGCGATGACAACGAACCGCATCGACCTGATCCGCCCCGACGCCCCGGACCTGGCGGCGCGGGGGCCTCATCGGGTCGGCGTGACGACGCTGTCGGCCGTCAACCCCGGACAGCCGGACATTGCCCGCGCGGTGGCGGGACGCCCGCTGCCCGTCTACGACCGACCGTTCACCCTCGAGGTCTGGTATCCTGCCGAGGTCGCGCCGGGAACGCCGCCGACCCCTTACGAGAACGTGCTCCTGCGCGACGGCGAGACCCGTGCCACGCTTCACGGGCAGGCGGTGCGCGACGCAGCGCCCGCCCCGGCCGG
Organism: Rhizobiaceae bacterium; assembly: GCA_905339215.1. Classification (GTDB taxonomy): domain Bacteria; phylum Pseudomonadota; class Alphaproteobacteria; order Rhizobiales; family Rhizobiaceae; genus DUSC01. The sequence continues at coordinate 8,533 of CAJPFN010000019.1, read as the reverse complement.
CCCCTGCCCGCTCGTCATCCTGTCGCACGGCTATCCCGGCAACCGGTTCCTGCTCGGCCATCTCGGGGAAAACCTCGCCAGCAAGGGGTATGTCGTCGCCTCCATCGACCATGCCGATTCCACCTATGCCGACCAGGGTGCGTTCGGTTCGACGCTGGTGAACAGGCCGCTCGACCAGAAATTCGTGCTCGACGAGATCGACCGCCTGTCGCGGACGCCGGGCAACCTGCTCGCCGGCCTCGTCGATGCCTCGCGGGCGGCGCTGGTCGGCTATTCGATGGGCGGCTACGGCGTCGTCATCTCGGCCGGCGGCGGCCTCGCGCCCGCCGCCGTGACGTTCGACTGGGCGCCGCCCGACGGCCTGCTCGCGCGCCACGTCGCCGGCTCGGCCGAACACCGCGCACTCGCCGACCCGCGCTTCAAGGCCTTCGTCGCCATCGCCCCGTGGGGCATGGAAAAGGGCTTCTGGGAGGCCGAGGGTCTCGCCGGGGTGCGCGGACCGATCCTGTTCGTCGCCGGCGACGCCGACGACATCTCCGGCTATGCCGGCGGGGTGAGGAAGCTGTTCGATCTCAGCACCAAAGCCGACCGGGCGCTGCTCACCTTCGAGAACGCCAACCACAACGCCGCCGCGCCCATACCCGCGCCAGCAGAGTCCTGGTTCATGTCGGAAAATCTCGGGTTTTCGCCCTTCGACCACTATGCCGACCCGGTGTGGGACACGGTGCGCATGAACAACGTCGCCCAGCACTTCCTGACCGCCTTCCTCGGCCTGCACGTCAGGGGCGACGAGGCGATGCAGCCCTATCTCGATCTCTGCGAACGTGCCGCCGACGGGATCTGGTCGACCGAAGTCGACGGCACGCCGCGTCCCGATCACAGCTACTGGAAAGGTTTCCAGAACCGCACGGCAGCAGGGCTTCGCCTGTCGCGTACGAAGCCTCCGGCAGAATAGCGCGGGCCGCTTTTCTCGCAGCGTTGCCGCCGGTCAGCCCTGCGTTCCGACGATCTTCTCGCCGTGCACGATCACGGTCTTGCGGCCGCCCGACGCGTCGCGTCCGTCTGTCCGCTCCATGATGACGAGCTCGGACTGTTCGGCCTCGGTCGGTCCGCGCCGTGCGGCGGCGCCGAGCGTGGAATCGCGCGCGCCCGCGGCCTCGCCGAAGTACTTCCTCTTCAGCCGGTCGAGATCGACACCGGCTGCGTCGACGTGATGCTCGGCCAGCGCATCGACGCCAGTCTGCTCCTCGACGGCCTTCCAGCCCGGCATTGCCTCTTCCGCGACCTGCTTGGCGTTCTTGGGCATGGGGATCATCCTGTTTCGCTCAGACTACCACAATCTCGCTACCAACCCAACCCGAGGCAGGTGAACTGCCGGAGCACCTTGTATTCGATCGCCCATTCGGCCGGCGTCTGCAGGCCGTGGGGCATGTCCCTGATATAGGTCTTCTTGGCGTCGAACAAAGCCTGGGCCGGCGCCGCACCGGACGCGACCGCGCGCCAGAAGCTCTCGTGGATCGGCGCGCCGAAATAGCCGAACGGCGGCGACAGCGGCGAATAGTGGGCGCCGGTGCAGCCGACGAAGGCAAGCGCGCCGAGTTCGAGCATGCGCAGCGCAATCGACGTCTTCGGCGTGCGCGGCGTCACGTCCCAGTGGCTCGCGGCGCGTGCCGCGATCTCCTCGACCGTCAGCGCGCCCCAGCAGCAGCCGGCCAGCGCCACCGCTCCCGCCAGCCTGCCGCCGAGATTGTCGAGGTTGACGGCCTCGACCGAGCCACCCTCGTCCTCGCCCCAGAACCGGCTGCCGTCGACGTCCGATCCGTGCAGCATGAAGTAGGTGCCGCCGGAGGGAATGCCTCCGTTGCCGATGTCGGACCAGGCCTGCGGGCCGCTGACCAGGAGCTGCCCGTTGCCGGCGATGCCGCGGAAGACGTTTTCCGCGAAGGGTCGTGCGGCGTTGCGCGAGCCGAACTTGCCGAGCGTCGGGCGATGCGAGTCCGCCGCCAGCGCGTGGGCGACAAAGGCCGCGCTGGCGCAGTCGGGAACACGCGACACCGGCACCTCGCCCAGCCCGTCGCCGTCGAGGTCGCCGTAGCGCTGGTCGCTCCAGACGATGAACTGGTCGGGATCGTTGCGTGTCGCTACCCGCGGCCGAAGGTCGGGCGGCAAAACGTCGTAAACCTGCGCCGGCAGCACGTCGTAGTCGCCGAGCAGCACGATCCCGCGCGCGTCGCGCCCCGTCCTGCCGATATCCGCGAAAGCCTGGTCCGGGTCGCCGATCTCGAGCAGGCGGTTGCCGGATTCCTCGACCATGCGCCGCACTGTCTGGTAGCCGGCCTCGCCGATCTTGCGCCGGAGCCCGGCCGCATGGGTCGCAAACAGGAGACCCGCCAACGGCCGCCCGGCGCCGAGTTGCAGGCGTTCCTCGTCGGCACGCGCCGCGCCGCCATGAGGCGCCTCGGTCGATACGCCGCCGATGTCGACGCGGATCGTCACGCTCGGCACGCCCACGGGTATCCTCGCGGTCACTTCGACGAAGAGGCCGTCCCGCCCTGCCGCTGCCGGCGCCGGCGCTGCGGCCGCCGGCTCTGTGGGGGGCTCCCGCCGCGCAGGCGCGGGTGGCCGCGGCGCGGGCCGCGGCGCCGGCGGCTGCACCGCCACCTCGGCCGGCATCGTGTCGCGCGCCTTCGGCTGCGGATCGCTGAGTTCGCCCGCCGAGACCTCGATGCGCGCCTTGCCGCGCGACGCCGTTACCTTGAAACGCCCGTTCCGGTCGGTCCGTGCCCAGGTCAGCGCCGGATCCGCCTTCTTCAGCATGCGCAAAACCTTGACGTTCGGATGGGCTTCGCCCTTGCGGCCCGTCGAGATGCCGAACGCCCTGGTGGCGGCGAAGGCCGCCAGAATCGGCTCGTCGAAGGCGTTGTAGGAGGCGTGGTGCGGGATCTTGACGAAGCAGTACGGCCCGGACGCGGCAACGTCGGCCAGCAGCCTGTCCATCTCCCCTTGCAGCCCGTCGACCTCGGCTTTGGCGAACTGCATGTCGCCGGTGAGAAGCATGCGGTTCGCGCCCTTGCCGACGGAGAGAACGATGCTCTGATTGTTCTTCGCCGCGCCGGGACCCTCGCGGTCGAGGAAGGAGAGCACGGAATCGGGCAGCACGGAGTCGCGGGCGCCGTGTCCCTGGGTCAGGGTGCGGTAGGCCGAGACGATGCTGGAATCGGCCGCGAGCAGCGCGTCAGCGGCGCGCGCAGCGTCAGCGTTGAAGCCGGCCAGCGCCTCGGCGCACAGGACGATCTGTCGGTCGCTCGGCCCCAGGATGCGCAGGCCGAGGCCGTCGAACAGGCGTTCGAGCTCGTCGATCTCAGGCGCGAGGCCGCGATAGCGGACGACGGCGGCTCCCGCCGCCTCGAGGGTCTCGATCATCGCCAGATAGCGCTTCCGCTGGCTGGCCGAGTCGGTGAGGAATCGGGCGATCTCGGCATCCGAGGCCGACGGCGCGAGAGGCTCTTCCTGGAGTGCGGCGACGAGTTCCGCCTGGTCGGACGGCAGAGCGTCGAAGAAGTCGGAGTTCGCCGGCAGGCCGTAGCCGGCGTTCTCGTCGGCCACCAGGGCCATCTTCGGCGCGATCAGGCCGCGCGCGACCATTTCGGGAAGGCAGCCGATATGGTCGCCGTGGCAATGGGTGACGATCAGCAGCGAGATCGGCACGGGCCCCGCCGCAACGCCGAGCACGGCGCGGATCTGGTCGGGGAGCGCGGCGATCCCCGGCGAGCCGTCGATGTCGTTCTTGTGGGCGCCGTCGATCAGGATCGAGACATCGTCATCGCGCACCAGGATACAGTCGCCATACTGTTCGACGCCGACGTCGAGAAAATGGAGTTCCACAGAACACCTCCCTTATCTCCGATCGATCAACTATAAACTCATTATATACTTATGTCCTTGACGATTATGTTACAGGAAAGGTCAGTGGTGCTTCCCTATATTGTTGTGCATTGCAGCGACGAAACGGCTCAGGCAGCACACTTGCCCTCGGCGCGGTGTCGTGTTTCGATACGCATGGCAGAGCGATCTGCCTGCGACGGCCGGAGAGGCCGGCCGCCGCCTCAGTGGCCACGCTCGAGGAGGAGGTCGACCAACCATGGGAAAACGCGCCGGAGGCAGACTTTCGGGACCGAAATGCATCGCCATCGTCGGTCCCTTCGCAAGCGGAAAAACCACTCTTCTTGAAGCGATCCTGGCGAGGACCGGCGCCATCCCGCGGCAGAATGCGGTCTCGTCCGGCAACACCGTCGGCGACCATTCGGCGGAAGCGCGCAATCACGCCATGAGCGTCGAAGCGACGATCGCCACCACAGAATTCATGGGCGACAGCCTGACCTTCGTCGACTGCCCGGGCTCCGTCGAGTTCGCCTTCGAGGCCGAACCGGTGCTCGCCGCCTGCGATCTCGCCGTCGTCGTGGCCGAGGCCGACGAGAAGAAGATCCCCGCGCTGCAGCTGATCATGCGCCGGCTCGACGAACTCGGCGTGCCGCGCATCCTGTTCCTCAACAAGATCGACAAGACGACGATACCGGTCCGCGACGCGCTGAAGATGCTGCAGCCGGCGAGTTCGAGCCCGCTGCTGCTGCGCCAGATCCCGCTGCGCAAGGACGGCATCGTCATCGGTTCGATCGACCTGGCCCTCGAGCGCGCCTATGTCTACCGCGAATACGCGGAAAGCGAGGTGACCGAGATTCCGAGCGACGAGAAGGCGCGCGAGATCGAGGCGCGCTTCTCGATGCTGGAGACGCTGGCCGACCATGACGACCTGCTCATGGAGCAGCTTCTCGAGGAGATCGAGCCGCCGCTCGACGAGGTGTTCGACGACCTCGCAGCCGACCTCCGCGGCGGATCGGTCACGCCCGTGCTGATCGGCACCGCCGAGAAGGCCAACGGCGTCATGCGGCTCCTGAAGGCGATCCGCCACGACGCCCCCGACGTCACCGTCACCCGCGCACGCCTCGGCCTGCCCGACGGCACGGCGGCGGTCGCCCAGGTGATCAAGACGATTCACACGCCGCACGGCGGCAAGCTTTCGGTGGCGCGCATCCTCGCCGGGTCGGTCGCCGACGGCGCCGAACTGTGGCTCTCCGACGGCTCGTCGGCAAAGGTATCCGGCCTCTACCGGCTGCTCGGCAAGGAGCAGACGAAGGTGCAAGGGGCCAAGACCGGCGACACCGTCGCGCTCGGCAAGCTCGACCACGTCGCGACCGGCGATACGCTGACGTCAGCCAAGGGCGGCATGCCGGCGCTCGTCGCGTTCGAGAAGCCGCAGCCGGTCTTCTCCATCGCGCTGAGGCCGAAGGAGCGCAAGGACGAGGTCAAGCTCTCCGCGGCCATGCAGCGCATGGGCGAGGAGGACCCGTCACTCACTTTCCGCCACGACCAGGAATCGGCGGAGACGGTCCTTTCCGGCCACGGCGAGATGCATCTGCGCGTCATCATCGAGCGACTGGAAGGCCGCAACCAGATCCCGATCGAGAGCCATGCGCCGGCGGTGCCGTACCGCGAGACGATCCGCAAGTCGGTGTCGCAGCGCGGCCGTCACAAGAAGCAGTCGGGCGGCCACGGCCAGTTCGGCGACGTGCTCATCGATATCAAGCCCCTGCCGCGCGGCTCCGGCTTCGAGTTCACCGACACGATCACCGGCGGCGTCGTGCCCAAGCAATACATTCCGTCGGTCGAAGCCGGCGCCCGCGATTTCCTCAAGAGCGGCCCGCTCGGCTTCCCTGTCGTCGACGTGGCGGTGAACCTCGCCGACGGCTCCTACCACACGGTCGATTCCTCCGACATGGCGTTCCAGATGGCCGCCAAGCTGGCGATGAAGGAAGGCATGGCGGCATGTTCGCCGGTCCTGCTCGAACCGGTCATGAAGGTGCAGATCTTCACCCCGTCCGACGCCACCGCCAAGATCACCGGCCTGGTGCCGCAGCGGCGCGGGCAGATCCTCGGTTACGACGCCCGTCCGGGCTGGCCGGGCTGGGACGTCGTCGAGGCGACCATGCCGCAGGCCGAGATCGGCGACCTGATCGTCGAGCTGCGTTCGGCGACGGCGGGCGTCGCCACCTACGTCGCAACCTTCGACCATATGGCGGAACTGACGGGCCGCATCGCCGACGAAGTGCTGAACGCCCATGGGAAGGCGGCATGAGGTAACATTTCCGCGACCGTGAAACATTGGCCTCCCGGCATGCGTAAAACCGGGTAGAGATGCTGCAGGAAGGACTTCTTGCGGCGCCGATGTCACCGACCGGAGGACCAGCCATGGTGAATGTTCACCGCCGCAGATCCTGGGAGATCGCGGAGAGCTTCGCGACGCCCGAGTACGCGTTCCTCAACCGCCGCGCGCTGCTCGCCGCGATGGGCATCGGCGCGATGGCCGCGGCGGTCGCGCCGGGCCGTGCCCGTGGCGCGGAAGCGGACCCCACCGCGGACCTCTATCCGGCGAGGAAGAACGACGCCTACGGCGTCGACAACGGCATCACGCCGGAGAACATCAACGCCAACTACAACAACTTCTACGAATACGGCACGGACAAGTATATCGCCACGGCCGCCCAGTCCCTGGTCGTCAGGCCCTGGCCGATCGAGATCGGCGGGCTGGTCGAGAAGCCGCTGACCATCGAGTTCGACGAGCTGGTGCGCCGCTTCCCGCTCGAGACGCGCCTCTACCGCCACCGCTGCGTCGAGGCCTGGTCGATGACGATCCCGTGGTCGGGGTTTCCGCTCGCCAGCCTGGTCGAGTTCGCCAGGCCGCTTTCGGACGCGAAGTTCATCCGTTTCGAGACCTTCCTCGATCCGTCCATGGCGCCGGGGCAGAACAGCTTCCTGTACCCGTGGCCATATGTCGAAGGGGTGACGATGGCGGAAGCCGCGAACGAGCTCGCCTTCCTCGTCACCGGGGCCTACGACAAGCCGCTGCTCAAGCAGTTCGGTGCGCCGATCAGGCTGGCTTTGCCATGGAAGTACGGCTTCAAGTCGATCAAGTCGATCCGCCGCATCGATTTCGTCGCCGAGCGACCGGTCGGGCTGTGGGAAGCGATCCAGCCGAGCGAGTACGGCTTCTGGGCGAACGTCAATCCTGACGTGCCGCATCCGCGCTGGAGCCAGGCGCGGGAGCGCGTGCTCCACACCGGCGAGACGATCCCGACGCGGATCTTCAACGGCTACGGCGCGCAAGTCGCGCATCTTTACGAGGGCTTGGACCCGTCCAGCCTCTTCATGTGATGCCGCCTGTCCGTCGACCGGGTGGACGCGGCGGATGCCTCTGAGCAGGACCCCGGCTGCAATGCCCCCACCGCACCGGGGTCCACCGCCGCGCCCGGGCGCCACCTTAGGGCGTTCGCCTCGACGGCAAAAGGTAGCCGCAATCGTTTGCAGGATTTTTGTTTTCTTTCCCACCCGCAAACCCGGTTGGCGAAGGAAAGCATTCCGTTCGAGGCGTTTCCGCCGGGTGTAAAAAACAAAAAAGCCGGATCAAGAAGATCCGGCTAAGTTTGGTTGGAAGTGCCTGTAAAGGCTGAACCTCCAGAGGGGAACACTCACCGGGCGCCAATGGGAGGAGAAATGCGCCCAGGAGATGATCGTTATATGTGCGTCATTTGCTCAATAAACAAGCACGTACATTGCAAGGCACCCATGCAAAAAGACGCGACCTGTGGTCTAGTCCGTTTGTCCGACAGGTAGACCAGCGGAATCCCCGGCGATTCGCCACTTGCCTGGGCAGAGGTGATCAATCCGCGTGCATCGGCGGCTTTCCGCAAGGGAGGTGAACGGAATGCGACATCGGTCCGCGATCGCCGGGAGCGTCGTCTTCTTCGCTGCGGCACCGTGCGTCGTCGCAGGCCTGCTTCCGTGGTGGCTCACCGGGTGGGAGGGCCTGACGCGTTCGCCCCTCCCGCTGGTCCTCGGCACACTCGCGACCCTCGCCGGGATCGCCGTCCTGCTGCACGCCTTCGCCCGGTTCGCGCTGGACGGCGCAGGGACGCCCGCCCCGGTCGCGCCGACGCAAACGCTGGTCGTCGGCGGCGTCTACCGCTTTGTCCGCAATCCGATGTACCTCGCCGTGATCGCCATCGTCCTTGGCCAGGTCCTGCTGTTCGGTTCGGCCGCACTGGCTGTCTATGCCGCCTTGGTGACGGCCGCGATGGTTGCGTTCGTGCGGTTCTACGAAGAGCCGACGCTCGCCCGCCGATATGGCGCCTCGTACGAGGACTACAGGCGCAACGTCCCGGGATGGCTGCCGAGGGCGACGCCGTGGCGGGGTTAGAGCGTTTCCTGCCAAAGCTGAATCGCTCTAGTAGGACCAGCTTCGCGCCTTGGCGATGACGAAATCGCGGAAGACCTGCAGCTTCGCCTGGTTCTTCATCGTGTCGGCATAGCAGAAATAGGTGTCGAAGGACGGCACCTCCGTCTCCGGCAGCAACTGCACCAGCGGCGAGTCCTTCTCGATGATGTAGTCGGGCAGCATGGCGATGCCGGCGCCGCGCTG
>CAJPFN010000018.1 GCA_905339215.1 Rhizobiaceae bacterium | reverse complement strand
GAAGGGCCGGGCCGGTGGTTCGGGCCAAATCCGTCGGCCTTCGCCTCGGCCGGGCCACTACCCCGACTGTCACCGAAGCCCTCGACCTTGGCCCGAACCGTCGCCGGCAGAATGGATCCGATTGGACGCGACGCGCTCTAGGGCAGATCGGCACGCAAGAGACGACGCGGGTGACGGTCCGCAGCCGGAGTCCCGCCGATGGCGGATGAACAGGTCCATATCAGCCGGCTGGCGCTTTCCGACTTCCGCAACTACGGATCGCTCGCGCTCGACCTTGAGCCGGGGCTGGTCGTTTTCACCGGCGACAACGGCGCCGGCAAGACGAATCTGCTCGAGGCGATCTCGTTCCTGACGCCGGGCCGCGGCCTGCGCCGCGCAGCCTATGAGGACGTCGCCCGCGAGGGCGCCGAAGACGGCTTCGCCGTGCATGCGCGGCTAGAGGGTCCGTTCGGAACCTGCGAGATCGGCACGGGCACCGGGCGCGGCGCCGGCGTCGAGAGCGGCCGCCGCATCCGCATCAACGGCGCCAACGCACGCGCCGCGGAGGAACTGCTCGACTGGCTGCGCGTCACCTGGCTGACGCCGTCGATGGACGCGCTGTTCACCGGTCCCGCCGGCGACCGGCGCCGTTTTCTCGACCGCCTCGTGCTGGCCACCGATCCCGGCCAGGGGCAGAGGGTTCTGGACTACGAGAAGGCGATGCGCGGCCGCAACCGGCTGTTGGTCGAAGGCGCCCGCGACGCTGCCTGGTTCGATGCCATCGAGGCGCAGATGGCCGAGAGCGGCACGGCGATCGCCGCAGCGCGGGCGGAGATGGTTCGTCTCCTCGCCGCCATGGTGGAGCGGCTTCCCGACACCGGTCCTTTTCCACACGCGGACCTCGCCATCGCCGGTTCTATCGAAGACCTGCTCGCGCAGAAGTCCGCCCTCGACGCCGAGGAGGCGTTCCGCGCACTGCTTGCCGAGAACCGTTGGAAGGACCGCGCCGCCGGGCGCACGCTGGAAGGGCCGCACCGCTCCGACCTGCTGGTACGGCACCGTCAGAAGGCGATGGCGGCCGAACTCTGCTCGACCGGCGAGCAAAAGGCGCTGCTGATCGGCATCATGCTGTCGCACGCCCGCCTGTGCGGCGAGATCTCAGGCGTCGTGCCCGTCCTGCTTCTCGACGAGATCGCGGCGCATCTCGACGCCAGTCGGCGCGGCGCGCTGTTCGAGATTCTCGAAGGCCTCGGCTGCCAGGCCTTCATGACGGGCACCGATCCGGTGCTGTTCGACAGCATCGCCGGCCGCGCTCAGATGCTGCGCGTCGCAGGCGGCGCGGTCACGGCAGCGGACAGAAGCTGACAAGGCACGTCGCAAGACCTATCTTCCGCCCATGGCAAGCCCCACCCCACCCCTCTCCTCCGACGAGATCGAGCGCTATGCGCGCCACATCGTGCTGCCGGAAATCGGCGGACCGGGGCAGCAACGGCTGAAGCAGGCGCGCGTGCTGGTGATCGGCGCCGGCGGCCTCGGCGCACCCGTGCTCGCCTATCTCGCCGCAGCCGGCGTCGGCACGATCGGCATCGTCGACGACGACACGGTGTCGCTGTCCAACCTGCAGCGCCAGGTGATCCACGACACGGGTGCCGTCGGCACGGCCAAGACCGAAAGCGCTGCCGCCGCGCTGAAGCGCCTCAACCCCAACGTGGCCGTCGAGCTGCACCGGGTCCGGTTGACGGCGGAGAACGCCGCGGAGCTGGTGAGCGCCTACGACCTGACGGTCGACGGCTCCGATAATTTCGAGACGCGCTATCTTGTCGCCGACGCCTGCGCGGCTGTCGGCCGACCGCTGGTGCATGCCGCGGTCGGGCGGTTCGACGGCTCGATCACCGTGCTGAAGCCGTACGAGAGCAACGACGAGGGAAAGCAGAATCCATCCTACCGCGACCTTTTCCCCGAGCCGCCACCGGCCGGGCTGGTGCCGTCCTGCGCCGAGGCCGGCGTACTCGGTGCGTTGACCGGCGTGATCGGCACACTGCAAGCCATGGAAACGATCAAGCTGATCGCCGGAATCGGCGAGCCGCTGATCGGCCGGCTGCTGCTCTACGACGCGCTTGGCGCACGCTTCGACACGGTGAGGTACCGTCGTCGTGTCTGAGCCGGCGCCGGACACGGCCGTCGCCGTCATGCCGCTCGCGTCGGGCTTCGACCGCTGGGACGAGTTGCTCGGCCTCGTCAGACGCTCCTTCGCCTATATGGACGGCATCATCGACCCGCCGTCCTCCGTGCACCGACTGACGCCGGCGACCCTGGCCGAGAAGGCAAAACGGGAGACGGTCCTGGCTGCCTTCGTCGGCGGCAACCTCGCCGGCTGCGTCTTCCTCGCCGACAGGGGCGCCAACGGTGGCGACGACATCTATGTCGGCAAGCTCGCCGTCGAGCCGGGCCTGCAGGGCAAGGGCACCGGACGAGCGCTGATGGACGCCGCCGAACGGCATGCCCGCGGGCTCGGGCGGACGGCATTGGAGCTACAGACGCGCGTCGAGTTGACGGGCAATCAGGCGGTTTTCGCCCGGCTTGGCTTTCGCGAGACCGCACGGACCACGCATGAGGGCTTCGACAGGCCGACCTCTGTGACGATGCGCAAGGAACTGTTGTGATGGTGGAACTGTCGGAAGAGGAAGCAGCGGTCGCGGACGGCCGCGACGGCGCCGGTGCGGCGATGGCGATGCGCATCGTCGCTGATAGCGCCCGCCTGCTCGGCGCCCCGCGGTTGCTTCCGATCGCCTCGGCGCATATCGACGGGGCGCTCTACCACGGCGATTCCGGCACGCTGTTTGCCGAGCGTCTGGTCGAAGGCGGCGCGCGCGTCGCCATCCGCTCGACGCTCAACGTCGGCGCGCTCGACCTCACCGGCTGCTCGCGCGACCGCCTGCCGGAACACGAGCGCGGCATGGCGCGGCGCATGATGGATGCCTATCGCGCGCTCGGTTGCGAGCCCAGCTGGACCTGCGCACCCTACCAGGCAGGCCATCGCCCGGCGTTGGGCACCGATGTCGCCTGGGGCGAGTCCAACGCCGTGGTGTTCTGCAACTCCGTGCTCGGCGCGCGTACCAACCGCTACGGCGACTTCCTTGACATCGCCTGCGCGATCGCCGGCCGCGCCCCCGACTACGGACTGCATCGGCCGGAAAACCGCGCGGCGACGCTGGTGTTCGACGTCGGCGCCCTGCCCCGATCGTTCGTCGCCTCCGAAATCGCCTGGCCGATCCTCGGCAGCCTCTTCGGCAAGAGCGTCGGCAACGACATCGGCGTGGTCGCGGGCGTCGATGCGCATCCGGGCGAGGACGCGCTGAAGGCGTTCGGCGCAGCCGCTGCCTCGTCGGGCGCGGTGGGGCTATTCCACATCGCGGGAGTCACGCCTGAGGCGCCCGACGTCGCTACCGCCCTCGCCGGCCGTACGCCCTCTGCAACCATCCCGGTGACGGCGGAGATGGTCGCTGACGCCCGCTCGCGCCTGTCCACGGCACAGCAGGCGGAGCGGATCGACGCCGTCGCCATCGGCAGCCCGCATCTGTCGCTTGCCGAGTTCGAGCGGCTGGCACGCCTGATCGGCGGCCGGCGGCTCGCCGTGCCGATCCATGCCTGCACCGGACGGCACGTGCTCGCCGGGCTAGACCGGCTGGGCTTGCGGAAACCGCTCGGCGAAGCCGGCGTGACCATCGTCGCCGACACCTGCGTCGTCGTCACCCCGATCCTGCCCGAACTTGCCGGCGGCGTGCTGATGACGAACTCCGGCAAGTTCGCGCATTACGCGCCCGGCAATACCGGCTACGACGTGCTTTACGCCTCGCTCGCCGAATGCGTGGAGAGCGCGGTCGCCGGCCGGCCGGTGCTGGAAAGAGCGCCGGCGGCATGAGCGAGGTCGCCTGCGAAATCCTCCTCGACGGTCCCGCCGCCTCCGGCCCGGCGCTGGTGCTGACGGCGCCGATCAGCTTCTGGGGCGGCGTCGACCCGAAGACCGGCCGAATCGCCGACGTGCGCCATCCTCAGCACGGCGACTGCATCGCCGGCCGCGTGCTCTTCCTGCCGGGGACGATCGGCTCGTCGTCGGCTTCCGCGGTGCTGCTCGAACTCGTCCATGCGGGCCGCGCACCGGCAGCGATCGTGCTGCACGAGCCCGATGCGATCCTACTGCTCGGCCTGATCGTCGCCCGAGAGATGGGCTGGGAGACACCGCCAGCGGTCAGGCTCGACCGCACCATGCACGGGCAGTTTGCCGGCCGATCTGTGACGGTCGGCGCCGACGGTTCGATAGCGGAAGCCTGACGTCACGCCCTGTTCGGCAGGACGCGATCCGGCGGGCGGTGGCCGTCGAAGAAGGTGCGGATGTTGATGATCACCTTCTCGCCCATGTCGATGCGCCCCTCGATCGTCGCCGAGCCCATGTGCGGCAGGATCACCACCTTGCCTTTGGCGGCCAGCTTGACCAGCTTCGGATTGACCGCAGGTTCGTGCTCGAACACGTCGAGCGCCGCACCCGCCAGCTTGCCGTCCTGCAGCATCTGGACCAGTGCGTTCTCGTCGATGATATCGCCGCGCGCCGTGTTGACCACGTAGGCCGACGGCTGCAGCAGCGCCAAGCGGCGCGCCGAGAGGAGGTGAAATGTCGCTGGCGTCGACGGACAGTTGACCGAGATGATGTCCATCCGGGCAAGCATCTGGTCGAGGCTCTCCCAGTAGGTCGCCTCCAATTCATCCTCGATCTGCGGCGCCACGCGATGGCGGTTGTGGTAGTGGATCGACAGGCCGAAGGCCTTGGCGCGGCGGGCCACCGCGGTACCGATGCGGCCCATGCCGACGATGCCGAGGCGCTTGCCCCAGATGCGCCTGCCGAGCATCCAGGTGGGCGACCAGCCCGCCCACTTGCCGTCGCCCCTGAGCACGTTGGCACCCTCGACGAGCCGGCGCGGCACGGCGAGCATCAGCGCCATCGTCATGTCGGCGGTGTCCTCGTTGAGGACGTTAGGCGTGTTGGTGACGGTGATGCCCTGCCTCATGGCGGCGGCAACGTCTATGTTGTCGACGCCGTTGCCGAAATTGGCGATCAGCTTCAGGTTCGGGCCGGCCTGGGCGATCAGCGCCTGATCGATACGGTCGGTCACGGTCGGGACGATCACGTCCGCTTCCTTGACCGCGGCAACGAGCTCCGGCTGGCTCATAGGCCGGTCGTCGACGTTCAGCCGCGCGTCGAAGAGCTCGCGCATGCGGGTCTCGACCTGATCGGGCAGCTTTCGCGTTATGACGACAAGGGGCTTTTTCCTGCCGACCATTATATCCTCTTACCGGGATCTCGTTGAGACCTCTTTAACCAAGACGGGCGAGACTTGGAACCGGCTCGGCCTCTTCGCCTGTGTACCAAGCGCCACGGGGGAAGACAAAGAAAAAGGGGCGCGGCAACCGGGCCTGCCGCGCCGCGCGAACCAGACATAGGAACGACCGTGCCAGCCCTGTCGCCGCTCCGATCGCTTGTCGCAGCAGCCCTGTGCGCCGTTGCCGCAGCCCTTCCCGCCACCTCCCCGGTGGCGGCCCAGACCGCCGCGGGCCAGAACGTCGCCCGCGGGCCGAGCGGCCTGCAGTTGCCGCGCTTCGTCAGCCTGAAGTCCGGAAGGGTCAATTCGCGGATCGGCCCCGGGCTGAACTACGCCGTTGACTGGATGTACCTGAAGCCCGGCCTGCCGATGGAGATCATCCAAGAATACGACAACTGGCGCCGGGTGCGCGATTCGGACGGCGCCGAAGGGTGGATCAACCAGTCGCTGCTGTCGGGCAAGAGAACCGGCATCGTGGCGCCGTGGCAGCGCGGCAAGGACGTGGCGATGGAACTGCGGTCCGAGCCGGCCGACACCGCGACGGTGGTCGCCAGGATCGAGCCCGGCGTGATCGGCACGATCCGCAGCTGCAACGGCACCTGGTGCGAGATGACTTTCGACGGGAACCGCGGCTGGATCAGCCAGGCGCTGGTCTGGGGCGCCTATCCGGGCGAATACATCCAGGATTGACTTGTCCGGTCAGGCGTTCCGGCGCGGGCGGAGCCGGACGACAATGTCGACATTCGCAATCTCCATCCCTTCCGGCGGCTGCGGAAGGTTGACAACGCGCACCGGCGTGTCCGGAATATCGAATATCTTGTTCTCGCCCTCGATGTAGAAGTGGTGGTGGTCCGAGGTGTTCGTGTCGAAATAGGTTTTCGACCCCTCGACGGCGAGAATGCGCAGCATGCCCGCCTCGGTAAACTGGTGCAGCGTGTTGTAGACGGTCGCCAGCGATACGGGCACGCCCACCGACTGCGCCTCTTCGTGCAGTTCTTCGGCTGACAGGTGCCTATTGCCCTTGGCGAACAGAAGCGACGCCAGCGCCAGACGCTGGCGCGTCGGGCGCAACCCGGCGTCGCGAACGCGGCGGTCGATCGACTGTACGTCCCTGGCCTTGAGCGGATCCATATGCCCGTTCACCGTCCGACCCATTCCCGCGTATAATGTCCTGTCGCTGGAAGGGTCATTCCGACTATTCGTCGACATATATTCGTTCGAACGCCCCCGATCAAGCACAGCACGTTGACCGCCATGAACGGGCGGGATAAGCGCTGTCGGCGATTTCCGGTCCCGGCGGGACTGTGTTAGGAAAACGGCGACAAGGACGGCGCGCGCGACGCAGTCGCCGCAGGGGAAAGAAACGATGCCCGAGAAGAAGTCGAGCTACACCTTCGAGGAACTGCTCGCCTGCGGCCGCGGAGAACTGTTCGGGACGGGGAACGCCAAGCTTCCGGCGCCGCCGATGCTCATGTTCGACCGGATCACCGACGTTCAGGAAGAAGGCGGCGAATTCGGCAAGGGCTACATCCGCGCCGAACTCGATATCCGTCCCGACCTCTGGTTTTTCGCCTGCCACTTCATCGGCGATCCGGTTATGCCGGGATGCCTTGGCCTCGACGCACTCTGGCAGATGAGCGGCTTCTTCCTCGGCTGGCTCGGGGAGCCCGGCAAGGGTCGCGCCATCTCTACCGGCGAGGTCAAGTTCACCGGCATGGTTACGCCGGCGACGAAGAAGGTGGTCTACGGCGTCGACTTCAAGCGCGTGATGCGCGGCCGGCTGGTGCTGTCGATCGGCGACGGCTGGCTTCAGGCCGACGGCGAGACGATCTACAAGGCCACGGACCTCAGGGTCGGGTTGTTCAAGCAAGCGGCAGCCTGACGGCGCCGGAACGTCGCAGACCACGGAGGGCCAGATGAGACGCGTTGTAGTCACCGGTCTCGGCATCGTTTCGTCGATCGGAAGCGATGCCGCGGAAGTCGAGGCGTCGCTGCGCGACGCGCGGTCCGGCATCACCCATTCAGACGACTTCGAGAAGCACGGCTTCCGCTGCCAGGTCTGGGGAGCCCCGACGCTCGATGCATCGACCCTGGTCGATCGCCGCGCCATGCGCTTCCTGAGCAAGGGCGGGGCATGGAACCATGTCGCCATGCTCCAGGCGATCGCGTCTGCCGGTCTCGCCGAGGGCGAGTTCACCAACGAGCGCACCGGCATCATCATGGGCTCCGGCGGTCCCTCGACGAGGACGATCGTCGAGGCAGCCGAGATCACCGAGAAGAACAACAGTCCGAAGCGCATCGGCCCGTTTGCCGTGCCGAAGGCCATGTCGTCGACGGCGTCCGCGACGCTCGCCACCTGGTTCAAGATTCACGGCGTCAACTACTCGATCTCGTCGGCCTGCTCGACCTCGGCGCACTGCATCGGCAACGCCTACGAACTGATCCAGTGGGGCAAGCAGGATATGATCTTCGCCGGCGGCCACGAGGACCTCGACTGGACCATGTCGAACCTGTTCGACGCGATGGGCGCCATGTCGAGCAAGTTCAACGACCGCGCCGCGATGGCTTCGCGCGCCTATGACGTCGACCGCGACGGCTTCGTCATCGCCGGTGGCGCCGGCGTGCTGGTGCTGGAGGAACTCGAGCACGCCAAGGCGCGGGGCGCGCGCATCCTCGCCGAGATCGTCGGCTACGGGGCGACCTCGGACGGCTACGATATGGTGGCGCCGTCGGGCGAAGGCGCGGTGCGCTGCATGCGTCAGGCCTTGTCGACGGTTTCCGGGCCGATCGACTACATCAACACCCACGGCACTTCCACGCCGGTCGGCGACAGCAAGGAAATGGGCGCGATCCGCGAGGTATTCGGCGACAAGATCCCCCATATCAGCTCGACCAAGTCGCTGACCGGCCACTCGCTCGGCGCGGCGGGCGTGCAGGAATCGATCTACTCGATCCTGATGATGAATGCGGATTTCATCGGCGAGAGCGCCCACATCGAGAACCTCGATCCCGAATTCGAAGGCATGCCGATCGTGCGCAAGCGCATCGAAAACGCCAGGATCGAGCGCGCGCTGTCGAACTCCTTCGGTTTCGGCGGCACCAACGCGACGCTGGTCTTCCAGCGCTACGACGCCTGAGGGCCTCCTGACATGAACGGACTGATGAAGGGCAAGCGCGGCCTCGTCATGGGTGTCGCCAACGACCATTCGATTGCCTGGGGCATCGCGCGGCGCCTCGCCGATCAGGGTGCGGAGATGGCCTTCACCTATCAGGGCGAGGCGTTCGGCCGCCGGGTGAGGCCGCTCGCCGAGAAGGTCGGCGCATCGCTGGTGCTGCCCTGCGACGTCGAGGACAGCGCCTCGGTCGCCTCCGTATTCGATGCTCTGGAATCGGAGTGGGGCTCGCTCGACTTCGTCGTCCACGCCATCGGTTTCTCGGACAAGAACGAGTTGAAGGGCCTCTACGCGGACACGAGCAAGGACAATTTCGTCCGTACGATGGTCATTTCCTGCTATTCGTTCACCGAGGTGGCACGGAAGGCGGCCGCCCTGATGCCGGCCGGCGGAACCATGCTGACCCTGACCTACGCCGGTTCCGTGCGCGTCATGCCGAACTACAACGTCATGGGCGTAGCGAAGGCCGGCCTGGAGGCGAGCGTGCGCTATCTCGCCAACGACTACGGACCGCGCGGCATCCGCGTCAACGCGCTCTCGGCCGGGCCGGTTCGCACCCTCGCCGGTGCCGGCATCTCCGATGCGCGCTACATGTTCTCCTACCAGCAGCGCAATTCGCCGCTGAGGCGGACCGTCTCGATCGACGAGGTCGGCGGATCGGCGCTCTACCTGCTTTCCGAACTCTCCTCAGGCGTGACCGGCGAGATCCATTACGTGGATTCCGGCTATCACATCGTGTCGATGCCGACGCTCGACGAGATGAAGA
The DNA here is from genome assembly GCA_905339215.1 of Rhizobiaceae bacterium. Taxonomy (GTDB): domain Bacteria; phylum Pseudomonadota; class Alphaproteobacteria; order Rhizobiales; family Rhizobiaceae; genus DUSC01. The sequence goes on along the minus strand of CAJPFN010000018.1, from coordinate 34,833 downwards.
AGTCATCCGACCAGGCGGATTGACGATTCGCTAAAATCCGATCCTTCGCGGGAAACGGAATTTAAGGACCGATCGGCTAGAAGAGACCGATACGGGGGAAAATCCATGTCTTCGGCCAGCCATCCCAACCGCAGCCCGGTGTTCCGCATCATAACGATCGCGGCATCGGGCATGGGCAGTTTCGTGCTCGGCCTGTGGGGCATGAAGTTCGGCTTCGGCGACGGACTGGGCGGTCTGTCGGCGCAAATGATCGGCGGAGTGATCGCGTCGCTGTGCGCGCTGGCCGCCGGCGGTGCTGCGCTTTCCTTTTTTGCCGGCGTGGACGAATCCGCCAGCTACGTCTTCAAGGAAACCCAGGTCGACAAGCTGACCGGGCTGAACGGCAGGACGGCGATGATCGGCCGGATCGCCGAAGCCGCATCCGCCTGCACCCGCACCGGCGAACCGGTGTTCCTCATCGACATCGACATCGACCGGTTCAAGCAGATCAACGATTCGATCGGCTACACGCAGGGCGACCAGCTGATCTCGGCCTTCGCCGAGCGCCTGAAGGAGAGCCTGCCGGAAGGCGTGCAGATCGGCCGCATCGGCGCCGGCGAGTTTGCGATCCTGCTGCCCGACGGGGGGCGGGATTTCTCGATCGAGGACTCGGTCGAGGAACTGATCGAGAAGCTGATGGAGCCCTATCAGTTGAGGACGCACCTGCAGTCGGTGAACCTCTCCGTCGGGATCGTCGCCATTCCCAAGGACGGGCGCGACCCGATCCTGCTTCTGCGCCGCTCCAACCTCGCCCTGCAGCATGCCCGCGCCAACCGCCTCGGCTCCTGGTCGGTCTACCTGCCCGAGATGGGCCAGGTCGCCGACTACCGCCAGTGGGTGGAATCGGAGTTGCACATCGCGTTCGAGCGCGGCGATTTCGACCTGCACTACCAGCCGCAGCTCGACCTCACGTCCGGCCGGATCGTCGGATACAAGGCGCTGATCCGCTGGAAGCATCCGGCGCGCGGAATGATCCCGCCGATGGAGTTCATCCCCATCGCGGAGGAAACCGGCATGATCGGCATGATCGGCGAATGGGTGCTCAACAAAGCCTGCGCCGACGCCCGCTTCCTGCCCGACGACTGTTTCGTCGCCGTCAACATCTCTCCCGTGCAGTTCATGACCAAGGACTTTCTCGGCATCGTCAGGCGGGCACTGCAAACGACGGGCATCCAGCCCCAGCGCCTCGAGCTCGAGGTGACCGAGACGGCGATGATGCAGGACCGAGACCATGCCGCGGTCATCCTGAAATCGCTTTCGGAAATGGGTATCTCGGTCGCCGTCGACGATTTCGGCACCGGCTACTCCAACCTCTCCTATCTCATCGACTTCCCCTTCCAGAAGTTGAAGATCGACCGCTCCTTCGTCAGCCGGATCGACACCGACCAGAGCACCGGCGCGGTGGTCTCGACCATCGTCGGGCTGTCACGTGCGCTCGGGGTGCACACGATCGCCGAGGGCGTCGAGACGGAGAATCAGGCGACCCTGCTGCGCGCTGCCGGTTGCGAAGTCGTTCAGGGCTACTTCTACGGCAAGCCGGCGCCGCTCCAGATCCAGAACGGCACCCTGGCGCCCGTGCGCATGGTGCACTGAACCGGACGGGCTTCGCGGGCAGCGACGCTCAGCGCTTTGCGGCGAAGGTCTTGAAGCCGCCCTCGCGGGCGGTCTCCCGCCAATCGGCAAACAGTTCGTCCAGCGCGGCCTCATAGGGCAGCTCGCGGTTGGCCACCATGAAAAGCCTGCCGCCCGGGCGCAGCGCCGCCGCCGCGGCCCTGATCATGTCTCGGCCGAGCCCGGGCTCGGCGGCGCGGCCGCGGTGGAACGGCGGGTTCATGACGATCGCGTTGTAGCGTTCCGCGACCGGCTCGGCGGCGAGATCGTGCCAGAAGAATCGGGTCGCAGCGAAGCCTGCCAGGTTTGCCTTCGCCGCTTCCAGCGACTCGAAGTCGGCCTCATAGAGATCGATCTGCGCGATGGAGGGGCAGCGGCGGACGACCTCCGCGGCGAGGTAACCCCAGCCGGCGCAGAAGTCGGCGACCGCGCCGGAAAGGTCTGCTGGCAAGCTTTGGGCAAGCAGCCGCGATCCGGCATCGATCGCTTCGTGGGAGAACATGCCCGGCGCGGCGACAAAGCGGCCGTCCATCGGCCTGCGCTCGTTGCCGCCGCGAAGGGCGGCGACGGCTTCGGCAACGTCGGCGGGCCGGCGCAGCCAGAACGCCGCGCCGTGGTACTTTGGCAGGCGATCCTCGACAGCCACGACGCCGGAGACGCGCTTGACGAGGCCGCCGATGCCGTCTTCCTTGCCTCCGGCGACGACGACCAGCCCGCCGGGAACCGTCCTCTCCAGGGCTTCGGCGACGCGCGTCTCGTTCTGGCCGCGGTGACGGCCGGCAAGGACCAGCGCGACGTCGTAGCCGTCGCCTTCCGGCACCGGCGAGACGGCGAATCCCGTCCGCCGCAGCGCTAGGAAGTCCGGCCGGAAGCCCTGGACGCAAGTGACATCGACCGGGAAGTCCGCCGGCGCGCGGAAAGTTCCCGGCGCACCGAGGAAGAGCGCGCGGGCGGTCATCGCGGGCGGTTCGAGCGCGCCGCAGGCGAAAGGGTGGAGGAGGGTTTTCACGGCCTCGGCGGACATCAGCGGGCAGGTCGCTTTCCGGCGCTCAAAGCGTCTTCGACTTGTACTCGAAGACCAGGCGATCGGGCTTGGTTCCGGTCTGTCGGCAGTTGGCGTCGCGCACCGGGCGGTTTCCGCGCAGATCGACCCGGGTCCAGTCGGCGGAGACGGCGCCCGACACGGCGTAGGCGATCGGTCCGCATTTCGCCGAAAAGATGAATGCCTGGCCCTGGTAGGTCTTGCCGGACAGCTTGCCCTTGAACAGCACGGTGCCCGGGGTCACTCCCGCCTTGGCGATGAGGTCGCGCGGCTTCTCGTAGTAGAAGACCCGGGAATCGCCCTGTGCAGAGAGCGCCATCAGCGAGCCGTTGTGGTCCCAGTAGCTGGAGACCTTGTAGTGGCCGCCTGCGGCAGCGGCCTCCGTGCTCCCGGGCGAAGGCGCGGGCACCGCGGGCGTGGGCGCCTCGATGATGGCGGGCGCGGCCGAACCGTCGCTGTCGGACTGGGAAGGCGGCGGCGAGACAGCGCCCAGCCGGCGGCGTACCGCGCTTGCGCAGAAGCCGTCGGGATAGCGTTCCAGATAGGCCTCCATCATCAGCGTGCTGCCGCCCTCGCCAAGTCGTTCGCACATGGCGATATCGTCGGCGGACGGGGCGTTGGACCCGGCCGACGGCTGATTGGACGACAGGCCGGCGATCTGGGCCGTCGCCTCGCTCTTGCCGCCGAGGAAGACGTCCGAAAGGAACATGTCGTCCCACCAGGGGAACTGCCGCTGGTTGGTGGCGTGATAGACGGCATTGCGCACCCGGCGCAGCACCGACTGGATCTCGATGTCCGGTTTCGACAGGTAATCGATGAGGCCGGCGGTAAAAGGAGAGTTCGTCCCGTCCCCGTCGAAGGCGACGCGGCCCGGCTCCGTCGCGAAGGCGATGAGCGTATCGGTGTTGGTGGCGTAGAGCGGCTTCAGCCCGAGGCTCGCCGCGCCGCGTGTCGCCGCAGTCGGCAGCGGATTGTTGCGGCAGGCGTCGATCAGCACAACCTTGATCTTGGCGCCCGCACGGACCATCAGCTCGATGACGCGGTCGAGGCGGTATCCCTGGTTGATCAGGTCGACGTCGGTGCGGATGTCGGCGCCGACGGGAAGCATGTAGTTGGCGCCGTCGAGCTCGATTCCATGGCCCGCGTAGAAGAAAAGCGCGACGTCCGCGTCCACCGCGGCGCGGCCGAACTCCGTCAGCGCCTCGTGCATGTCTGCATAGGTCGCGTCGACGCGGCTGACGATGACGTCGAATCCCAGCTCGCTCTTCAGCAGTCGCGCCATGGCGCCAGCGTCGTTCGCCGGATTGGCGAGGCGGCCGAACGAGCCGTAGTCGCTGTTTCCGACGACGAGGGCGACGCGCCCGCCGGCAAGGGCCGGCAGGACGCCGATCAGACAGAACAGGACAGCGAAGAACAGCCGGCGCATGAAACCCTACCCGCCCGTCATAATAGCGGCCGGTCGCCGCGAGTCGATATCCGGAGACCCCGGACGGCGAAACGTCCGGCTCATGAGAAAAGCCCCCGCCGCGAGGCGAGGGCTTCCCTGCAAATCTCCGATGAAGAAGGGATCAGGCGGCTGATTCCTCGCCCTCTTCCTGCTTCTTCTCGCGGACGATCTCCTTGCCGGTCTTCTGATCGACGACCTTCATCGACAGGCGAACCTTGCCGCGCTCGTCGAAGCCCATCAGCTTGACCCACACCTTGTCGCCTTCCTTGACGACGTCGGTGGTCTTCTGGACGCGCTCGGAGGCGAGCTGCGAGATATGGACGAGGCCGTCTTTCGGGCCGAAGAAGTTGACGAAGGCGCCGAAGTCGGCGGTCTTGACGACCGTTCCTTCGTAGATCTCTCCGACTTCCGGCTCGGCCACGATGGTGTGGATCCACTTCTTCGCCGCCTCGATCTCCTTGGCGTTCGACGAAGCGATCTTGACCGTGCCATCGTCCTCGATGTTGATCTTGGCGCCGGTCTTCTCGACGATCTCGCGGATCACCTTGCCGCCCGAGCCGATGACGTCGCGGATCTTGTCGGTCGGGATGTGCATGACTTCGATGCGCGGCGCGAACTCGCCAAGTTCCGAACGGGCGCCGGAGAGCGCCTTGCCCATCTCGCCTAGGATATGCAGGCGTCCATCCTTGGCCTGGCCGAGGGCGACGTTCATGATCTCCTCGGTGATGCCCTGGATCTTGATGTCCATCTGCAGCGCGGTGATGCCGTTGGCAGTCCCGGCCACCTTGAAGTCCATGTCGCCGAGGTGGTCCTCGTCGCCGAGGATATCGGACAGGACCGCGAAACGCTCGTCTTCCTTGATGAGGCCCATGGCGATGCCCGCCACCGGCTTGTGCAGCGGAACGCCGGCGTCCATCAGGGCAAGCGAGGTGCCGCAGACGGTCGCCATCGACGACGAGCCGTTGGACTCGGTGATCTCCGAGACGACGCGCAGCGTGTAGGGGAACTGCTCCTTGGCCGGCAGCATCGGGCGGATGGCGCGCCAGGCGAGCTTGCCGTGCCCGATCTCGCGGCGTCCCGGCGAACCCATGCGGCCGGTCTCGCCCACCGAATAGGGCGGGAAGTTGTAGTGGAGGAGGAAGGTCTCCTTGTACATGCCGGTCAGGGCGTCGACATACTGCTCGTCCTCGCCGGTGCCGAGCGTGGCCACGACGATCGCCTGGGTCTCGCCGCGGGTGAACAGAGCCGAGCCGTGGGTGCGCGGCAGGATGCCGACTTCCGAGACGATGTTGCGGACCGTCGACAGGTCGCGACCGTCGATGCGGCTCTTGGTGTCGAGGATGTTCCAGCGGACGATCTTGGCCTGCAGTTCCTTGAACACGGTGGCAACCTGCTCGGCCGACCACTTCGGGGCTTCATCGCCGGCCGGCGCGAAATGCGCCTTGACCTTCGTCTTGGCGGCATCGACGGCAGCGTAGCGTTCCTGCTTGACGATGTTCTTGTAGGCGGCGCGCAGGTCGGACTCGATCACGCCCAGCATCTCGGCCTCGAGCGCAGAGAGGTCGACCGGCTGGAAGTCGCGCGGGTCCTTGGCAGCGACCTCGGCCAGCTTGATGATCGCGTCGATCACCGGCTGGAAACCGCGATGGCCGAACATGACAGCTCCGAGCATGACGTCCTCGGAAAGCTCCTGGGCTTCCGATTCCACCATCAGAACGGCGTCGGAGGTACCGGCCACGACCAAGTCGAGCTGCGATTCCGGCATCTCGTCGATATGCGGGTTGAGAACGTACTCGCCGTTGATGTAGCCGACGCGAGCACCACCGATCGGACCCATGAAGGGCACGCCCGAGAGCGTCAGCGCCGCCGAGGTGGCGACGATCGACAGGATGTCCGGATCGTTCTCGAGGTCATGCTGCATGACCGTGACGACAACCTGGGTGTCGTTCTTGTAGCCTTCGGCGAAAAGCGGTCGGATCGGGCGGTCGATCAGGCGGGAGACCAGCGTCTCCTTCTCGCTCGGACGGCCCTCGCGCTTGAAGTAGCCGCCCGGGATCTTGCCGGCGGCATAGGTCTTCTCCTGGTAGTTCACGGTCAGCGGGAAGAAGTCGAAGCCCGGCTTCGGCTCCTTGGCCGAGACGACAGTGGCCAGAACGACGGTCTCGCCGTAGGTGGCGAGCACTGCGCCGTCGGCCTGGCGCGCGATCTTGCCGGTTTCGAGGGTGAGCGGACGGCCGCCCCACTGGATTTCCACTTTGTGGTGATTGAACATCTCTTGTCCTTCTACGGGGAGAGGCGCCGCGGCCCCTTCCGGGCGCGGCCTCTCCACTGGTTCGTTCGGCGTCCATGGAAGCCCGATGCTTCGCGATGAGAGGACGCCTGCCTCTTTTGGAGCGCCACGTCGCCGGCCTTGCAGCCGGACCCTGTGCGACACTCCGGGCCGAGCCACGGGCAAGACAACGGGAGGTCCGGGCTACGGCCGCTCAAAGTGCGGCGCCGGGCGTCCTGCAATCCTGCCCCATGACCGGTCCATGGGCGGCGTCGCCGATCCACGATCGTCGACGCCGGGTCTGGCCAGCGCGAGCGCCGGCCGGATACGCGACCGGCGGGCTCTTTCGGGCCCGCCGGTCAATCTCGTCAGCGACGCAGGCCGAGCTTCTCGATCAGCGTCTGGTAGCGGCCCTCATCCTTGCCCTTCAGGTAGTCGAGGAGACGGCGGCGCTGGGAGACCAGCTTCAGCAGGCCACGGCGGGAGTGGTTGTCCTTCTTGTGGTCCTTGAAGTGCTCGGTCAGGTTCTTGATGCGCTCGGAGAGAATGGCAACCTGGACTTCCGGGGACCCGGTGTCGCCCTTGGCGGTCGCGAATTCGGTCATCAGCGCGGATTTGCGCTCGGCAGTGATCGACATCGGACTCTTCCTTTCATCTTGCAGGAAACGAGACGCCCACGGCCGGGATGTCGTCCAGCGGGGGCCGGTGAACAAGGCGCCTGTGCGCTTTGATGCGGCGCATATAGTGGAGATCGATCGAAAAAGCCAGAGCCAATGCGAAACCGCCGAACCAGGCCGGCGATCTTCGCAGGTGCTCTCAGAGCCACTTCTTCCAGCGGAAGAAGGCGACCATGCCGGCCGCGACCGCGACCATGCTGACCAGCGCGATGGGGTAGCCGTAATAGGACAGGAGTTCCGGCATGTTCCAGGGCGAAGCGTCGGGGTCGAAGTTCATGCCCCAGATGCCGGCGAGGAAGGTGAGCGGAATGAAGATCACCGAGACGATGGTGAGGAAGCTGACCACGTCGTTGGTTCGGGCCTGGAGGAGCGACAGGTGCATGTCGATCAGCCCGGTCAACGTGTCGCGCTGCGTCTCGACCATCTCGATCAGGCGCACGACATGGTCGAGCGTGTCGTTGATGTAGACCCTGGTCTCCTGGCGCACGATCGGCGCGTCTGTTCGCAAGAGGCCCGCGAAGGCGTCGCGCAGCGGCCACAAGGCCTGCTTGAGCGCCGTCGCGCGGCGGCGGAGCTCCTGGAGTTCGCGTGCCTGGCGCCGCTCCGGCGCGACGAACAGGCTGTCTTCGATGCGGTCGATCGCCTCGCCCGCCTTTTCCACCGGATGGAAATAGCTGTCGACGATGGCGTCCATCAGCGCATAGGCGAGGTAGTCGGCCTGGCGGGTGCGCAGGCGGTTGGTCGCGCTCGATTCGATGCGCCGGCGGATCGGATCGAACGGATCGCCCTCCCGCTCCTGGAACGAGACGACGAAGTCGTCGCCGAAGAACAGGCTGACCTGCTCGTAGCGGTGAGCGGCGGTGTCGTCGATCATCCTGAGCACGGCGAAGACGTGATCGTCGAAGAAGTCCACTTTGGGCCGCTGGCTGGTGTTGACGGTGTCCTCGAGCCCGAGCGGATGGAGGCCGAAGATGCGGCCGATCTCGGCGATGAGGCCGACATCGGCCAGCCCGGCGCAATCCAGCCAGACGACCGACCAGTCCCCGCGCCGGCAGGCGCGAAGGTCGTCGAGCGTGGCGTTGTTGACGAACTCCCAGCGCTCGGGAGCGATGAGGGTCACATTGAGCCTGGGCGGCTCGGCATTGGGATCGGCGACCAGCGTGCCGGGCGACGCCCCGACCGGCGAGTGCTTTGCCTTGCGCACCGAGCGCGGCCGCGGCTGGTCGTTGGTCATTGCGTTTCCCGAGAGGATGGACCCGCGCGAGACTAGTGCAGAACGATGCCGGATGGAATCACGACGAGCACCATTGCTCCGCCGCCGGGCCGGACGCCCGCCGGGCGCCCGACGGCGGCTCAGCCTTCCGTGAACACACGCCGCGGCTTGAACATGCCGGCCTCGATGGCGCCCACTGCGATGAGCTTGCCGCGGGCGGTAGCGCAGGCTTCCGCGGCCTCCACGGGCGCGTCGCGGCCGCGGACGATGACCGGATTGCCGAGTCGGATCTTCACCGCGGCGTCGTCGGTAACCGCTACCTGCGGCATGTACTCCAGCGCGGCCGCGGTTTCGACGAGGAGGGCGTCGAGCGCCGCAAAGCTGCGGGGTGCGGCCTTGCCTTCTTCCGTTTCGCCCGCCTTCGGCAGGTCGGCGGCGGTCTCGAGTTCGGCGAGGGTGACGAGATCCTCCGGCGTGAACGGTTCGACCTCGGTGCGGCGCAACTCGGCGATATGGCCGTAGCAGCCGAGATCGCGCCCCATGTCGCGGGCTATGCTGCGCACATAGGTGCCCTTGCCGCACTCGACCTCGAAGACGGAGAGATCGGCGCCGCGCATCTCGACCAGGTCGAGCCGGCCAATCTCCACCTCGCGGGAGGGGATCTCCACGGTCTCGCCCTCGCGGGCCAGGTCGTAGGCGCGCTCGCCGGCGATCTTGATGGCGGAGAACTGCGGCGGCGTCTGCTGGATGATGCCGGTATAGTTCGGCATGACGGCGCGGATCTCGGCCTCGGTCGGCCGCTTCTCCGAGATCTTCGTAGCCGGGCCTTCGCGGTCGTCGGTCGCCCGCTCCTCGCCCCAGGCGACGGCGAAGCGATAGACCTTGGCGCCGTCCATCACGTAGGGCACGGTCTTCGTCGCCTCGCCGAGTGCGATCGGCAGCATGCCCGAGGCGAGCGGATCGAGCGTGCCGGCATGCCCGGCCTTCTCGGCCTGGAACAGCCATTTCACCTTCGACACGGCCTCCGTCGAGCCCATGCCCACAGGCTTGTCGAACACCAGCCAGCCGGAGACCGGACGCCCCTTCTTCTTGCCGCGACGGGCCATCACTCGCCTTCTCCGTCAACGTCGAGATCGCGCGCCACTTCAGGCGAGCGCAGCAGCTGGTCGATCTTCGACATGTTGTCGTAGCTCGTGTCGAGCCTGAACCGGAACTCCGGCATGTACTTCATCTGCCGGAGCGCCGGCGACAGCTTGCCGCGGATGAAGCGGGCGTGGCGGTTCAGCGCCTCGACCACGGCTCCTTCGTCCTTCGCGCCGAGCGGCGCGACGAAGGCCGTGGCGATCTTGAGGTCGGGCGACATGCGCACCTCGGAGACCGAAATCACCGACGTCTCGATGAGGTCGTCGCTGACCTCGCCGCGCTGGAGAAGATCGGAGAGCGCGTGGCGCACCTGTTCGCCGACGCGCAACTGCCGCTGCGACGGGCCTTTCCCGCCTTCGGACCTGGTCATTGTCGTTGTTTCCTGTCACGCGGGCGGCGGGATCGGACCGGCGCCGGTTGGATCGCGGCGTCATAAAGGCATCGCGCCGCGAATGCTACTGAAATCGGAACCCTACGGTGCAGCGGCCCGCGATGCCTCGTTCCAGCGCGCGGCGAACGCCATCATGTCTTCCCGGTCGGCGAAAGCCGTGGCCGGTATGATCACGGGTCGAGCGCCGGCGCGGATGAAGACGTGCCCCGCTGTGGTCACCACCTGCGCCACGTCCTCGGCCGCCACGTCGCGCACGCCTTGCGCCGAATGCTCGGAAAGGCGGTCGCCCAGGTCGTGGAGCTCGACCGCACCGTCGGCAATTCCGAGGCCTTTCGCCCTGCGGCGGACCTCCAGATTGGACAGCAGGATCGCCGCCGCCGCGCCAACGACCAGGATTGCGGCGACCGACGCCCACCGGGCGACGGCGCCCATATCGTCGGGCAGCAGGCTGGCCAGCGCCCCTGCAATACCGACGACGACGAGAAGACGAAACTTCTCCCAGCCTGTCAGATGGTGGCGGAGAATGGCGAAGGCCAGCCTGTCGGCGGGCCCCAGTGTGTAGCGGAGGACCTGCTCCGGTCGAACGGTTGTATCCTGCATCGCGTCCGCGCGCCGGGGCGCCGGCCCCGACGACCTCTTACAGCGTACGGGTCACCATCTCGACGCGATACGCCTCGATGACGTCGCCTGCGCGGATGTCCTCGTAGTTGGCGAAGGCCATGCCGCACTCCTGGCCCGCCGGTACCTCCGAGACCTCGTCCTTGAAGCGCTTCAGCGTCTTCAGCGTGCCTTCGTGGATGACGACGTTGTCGCGGATCAGGCGCACGCCCGCACCGCGCTCGACCTTGCCCTCGGTCACGCGGCAGCCGGCGACCTTGCCGACCTTGGTGATGTTGAACACCTCGAGGATCTCGGCATTGCCGAGGAAGGTCTCGCGGCGCTCCGGCGAGAGCAGACCCGACATCGCCGCCTTCACGTCATCCACGAGATTGTAGATGATGTTGTAATAGCGGATCTCGATGCCGGCCTGTTCGGCCGCCTGGCGCGCCTGGGTGTTGGCGCGGACGTTGAAGCCGATGATCGCCGCGCCCGACGTCTCCGCCAGCGACACGTCGCTCTCGGTGATGCCGCCGGCGCCCGAATGGACGATGCGCGCGCGCACCTCGTCGGTGCCGAGCTTGTCCAGCGCCGCCGAAATCGCCTCGATCGAGCCCTGAACGTCGCCCTTGATGACCAGGGGGAACTCCTTGACGCCGCTCGATTGCAGCTGGGACATCATCTGCTCGAGCGAGCCGCGCTGGCCGGCATGCTTGGCGACCGCCTTCTCGCGTGCCTTGCGCTGGCGGTACTCGGTGATCTCGCGGGCGCGCGCCTCGTTGTTGACGACGGCGAAGCGGTCACCGGCCTGCGGCGTTCCCTGCAGACCGAGCACCTCGACCGGCATCGCCGGCGCCGCCTCGGGCACCTGCTCGCCGCGATCGTTGACCAGCGCGCGGACACGGCCCCACTCGTTGCCGGCAACGAGGATGTCGCCCGGCATCAGCGTACCGGTCTGGACGAGGACGGTCGCGACCGGGCCGCGGCCCTTGTCGAGCTTGGCCTCGATGACGACGCCCTCGGCCGTGCGATCCGGATTGGCCTTCAGGTCGAGGATTTCGGCCTGGCGCAGGATCGCCTCGAGCAGCTTGTCGAGGTTGATGCCCTTGGTTGCCGACACTTCCACGTCGAGCGTCTCGCCACCCATCGATTCGACGAACACCTCATGGCGCAGAAGCTCCTGCCGGACCTTCATCGCGTCCGCCTGCGGCTTGTCGATCTTGTTGATCGCCACGATGATCGGAACCCGCGCCGCCTTGGCGTGATTGATCGATTCGATCGTCTGCGGCATCACACTGTCGTCGGCCGCGACCACCAGGATGGCGATGTCGGTCGCCTGAGCGCCGCGGGCGCGCATCGCCGTGAAGGCGGCGTGGCCGGGCGTGTCGATGAAGGTGATCTTCTGACCGTTCTTCTCGACCTGGTAGGCGCCGATGTGCTGGGTGATGCCGCCCGCTTCGCCAGCCACGACATTGGCGTTGCGGATGGCGTCGAGCAGCGAGGTCTTGCCGTGGTCGACGTGGCCCATGATGGTCACGACCGGCGGCCGGGAGACCATGTCCTCGGGGCGGTCGGCGATGTTGAACAGACCTTCCTCGATGTCGGACTCGGCGACGCGGCGAACGGTGTGTCCGAATTCGGACGCCACAAGTTCGGCCGTGTCGGCGTCGATCACGTCGCCGGGCTTCATGATCTGTCCCTGCTTCATGAAGAACTTCACGACGTCGACGGCGCGCTCCGACATGCGGCTCGCCAGTTCCTGGATCGTGATCGTCTCGGGCAGCGTCACCTCGCGCACGATCTTCTCGCGCGGCTCCTGGTACATCGCCCGCTTGAACTTCTCCTGGCGGCGGCGCATCGCCGACAGCGAGCGGGCCCGCGCGTCGCCGTCCTCGGAGGACAGCGCCGAATTCAGCGTCAGCTTGCCGCGGCGACGGTCGTCGTCGCCCTTGGCCTTCGCCGGCCGCGCGACTTCCGGCGTCGCGATGCGGCGCGGCGGAATCGCAGCGCCTGTGCGCTTCGGCTTGACCTCTTCCTCTTCGTCCGCGACAGCCGCCTCGACGGCCAGCGGAGCGCGGCGGCGCGCCTCCTCCTCGGCCCGGCGACGCGCATCGGCCTCGGCCTTCAGGCGCGCTTCCTCCTCGGCCTGCCGGCGCGCGGATTCATCACGTTCGCGGCGACGGCGTTCCTCCTCCTCGGCGCGGCGGCGCATCTCATCGGCCGCGCGCTGGCGTTCCTCGTGCTCGCGAACCTTGGAGCCTTCGAGGGCGCGGCGGCGGGCTTCCATCTCGCTCGTGGAAAGCTCGTTGAGGACCATGCCGGAACGCTCGGCGGACGGCGCCCTCGGCGCCTCGACGACCGGCGCGGCCGGCGTCACCGCCGGCTTCGGCTTGAACGCCTGCACGACGGCGACCGGCTCCGGCTTGTCGCCAGGCAGCGCGAACTTCCGCTTCTTCGTCTCGACGACGACCGACTTCGTGCGGCCATGCGAGAAGCTCTGCCGCACGGTTCCCTGCTCGATGCCGGGACGCTTCAGCGTCAAGGTCTTCTTCGTATTGACGCTCAAAGTCTTGTCGTCGCCCGATTTGGTATCGCTCATTCCGTATCCTCTGCGGCATTCTCGTCATCGGCAACCGCCGCAAGGGTCGCCCGTTCGTCCGGGGTGCCGCCCCGGTAGCGGTTCAGCGCAACCATGCGCTTCATTGCCGCCTTTCCCGCCTCGCTCGCGAGAACGGCAGCATGTATCACATTTGTGCCGCCCAATGCCAAACCCAATTCGATCTCCGAAAAAAGTTTGTAGGCGGAAATCGCCGGCCCGCCGGCATGCTCGACGGCGCGGCGCGCCTGGGTGATCTTGCGGATGCCGTCTTCCGCCGCCTGGTCCGCATGGAGGACACCGAGGGCCTTGCCGGAGCGTACCGCCGCCTCGACCTTGGCAGCGCCAAGTGCCACCGCGCCGGCCTTGCGGGCAAGGCCAAGCGCGCCGAGAGCGGAGCGCACGAGAAGGCGATCGACCATTTCGCCCAGATCGGGCGGCACGACCACGTCCGTCTTCAGGGCCCGTGCGAACGCCTTGCGCGAAACGGCACGGTCCACATGTAGGCGGTCCGCTGTCACCCAACAACCGCGGCCCGGCAGATTGCGTTTCAGATCAGGGACGACGGCCGAATCCGGGCCGACGACGAAGCGGATCAGATCATCCGGCTCCGCGCGTTCGCGCGTGACGATGCAGGTTCGCTCGTTCATCTCGTCCAAGCGCGTCTCCGGCTCCGCCCGCGATCACGTCACGCACCGGCGACGTCGGCTTCTTCGACCGCCAGGTCTTCCTCGCTGATCCAGCCCGCCTTGAGGCGCGCGGCCAGCACCATCTGCTCGGCGTCGGCGCGGGTCACGCCGTGATCGGAAAGCACGCCGGAAAACAGCTTCGTCTCGCCATCCTTGCGCTCCTTCCAGCCGACGAGGTCGTCGACGGCATAGCCGGCGAAGTCCTCGACGGTCTTCACGCCGTCCTCGCCGAGCGTCACCATCATGGCCGTGGTGATGCCGGGAATCTCACGCAGTTCGTCGCTGACGCCGAGCTTCTTGCGCTTCTCGTCGTGCTCGGCCTCGATCTTGTCGAGATACTCGCGGGCGCGCGACTGAATTTCCTCGGCGGTATCGTCGTCGAAGCCATCGATGGACGAGATCTCGCCCGCGTCGACATAGGCGACCTCCTCAACGCTGGTGAAGCCTTCCGAGGCGAGCACCTGGGCGACCATCTCGTCGACGTCGAGCGCCTCCATGAACAGCGCCGAACGGTCGGTGAACTCCTTCTGCCGGCGCTGCGATTCTTCCTCCTCGGTGAGGATGTCGATGTCCCAGCCGGTCAGCTGCGAGGCGAGACGTACGTTCTGGCCGCGGCGGCCGATCGCCAGCGAAAGCTGATCGTCCGGCACCACCACCTCGATGCGCTCGGCATCCTCGTCGAGAACGACCTTGGCGACTTCGGCCGGCTGCAGCGCGTTGACGATGAACGAAGCGGCGTTCGGCGACCACGGGATGATGTCGATCTTCTCGCCCTGCAATTCGCCGACCACCGCCTGGACGCGTGAGCCGCGCATGCCGACGCAGGCGCCGACGGGATCGATCGACGAGTCGCGCGACACGACCGCGATCTTGGCGCGGCTGCCCGGATCGCGGGCGACCGACTTGATCTCGATGATGCCGTCGTAGATTTCCGGCACCTCCATCGTGAACAGCTTGGCCATGAATTGCGGATGGGTGCGCGACAGGAAGATCTGCGGCCCGCGCTGCTCGCGGCGCACGTCGTAGACATAGGCGCGCACGCGGTCGCCGTACTTGAAGTTCTCGCGGGGAATCAGTTCGTCGCGGCGGATGATCGCCTCGCCGCGCCCGAGGTCGACGATGACGTTGCCGTATTCGACCCGCTTCACCGTGCCGTTGACGATCTCGCCGACGCGGTCCTTGTACTCGTCGTACTGCCGGTCGCGCTCGGCCTCGCGCACCTTCTGGACGATGACCTGCTTGGCGGACTGGGCGGCGATGCGGCCGAAATCCATGGGCGGGAGCTGCTCGGCTATGAAGTCGCCGACCTGGGCGTCCGGATTGCGCAGCCGCGCATCCTCGACCGAAATCTCCTTTGCCGATTCGTCGACGCTTTCGACGACTTCCATCAGCCGCTGCAGCTTCATTTCGCCGGTATTCGGGTTGATGTCGGCGCGGATGTTGGTTTCCTGGCCATAGCGCGAACGCGCCGCCTTCTGGATGGCGTCGGCCATCGCCGCGATCACGATCGACTTGTCGATCGACTTCTCCCGCGCCACCGCGTCGGCGATCTGGAGCAGCTCCAGCCTGTTTGCACTCACTGCCATTTTGGTCTCCCTAGCAAAAGCGCGCGCCAGGGGCGCGCTTCCCGCGTCAATTGTCCCGTTCGGTTTCTTGGTCGGTCTCGTCCGGCTCGCCGCGCCGCCGCTTGGCTTCCTGGCGGGCCTTCTTGTCCTTGGTCAGGGCTTCGCGGATCAGGTCGTCGGTCAGCACCAGGCGGGCTTCCGCGATCGCCTCGAAGGGGACCCGGACGGCGGGTTCCTCGCCATAGGCAGCCTGATCCCGCTGGATCAGCACCGAATCGGTGTCGACTTCGGCGATCCTGCCGCGGAAGCGCTTGCGGTCGGCGACCAGGACCGACGTCTCGACCTTGACGAGGTGGCCGGTCCAGGTGGCGAAGTCCGACTTGCGTACCAACGGCCGGTCGATGCCCGGCGACGAGACCTCGAGATGATAGGCCTTCTCGATGGGATCCTCGACGTCGAGGGCCGGCGAAACCGCCCGGCTGACCTCTTCGCAATCCTCGACGGTCATCGTGCCGTCCTCGCGCTCGGCCATGATCTGAAGCGTCAAGCCGTTCTGGCCGAACAGGCGCACGCGGACGAGTCGGTAGCCGATGGCGCGCAGGACAGGCTGCACGATCGCTGCGACACGCGCATCCATGCCGCTCTCGCGGATGATGCGGTCGTCGCTTTCGATGGGCTGTGCCTGTTCCGTCATTTCGTGTTCCCGGGGCCGGGTAACAAAAAAGAGCGGGACCGGGTGGACCCACTCTTCGTCATACCGACCAAGAATTTGTCCGTGAAATAAAGGATCGCGGGATTCATTTCAAGCCCCTGCCACGGATCGGGGTCCACGAAGGGGACCAATGCAAGGCACGCAATGCTGCGATGCACAATCACATCTGCTCGTCAAAGCGCCAAATGACTACATTATCGGCACACCAAGAAGGAAACGTGTCATGTCGAACAACACCAAGCGTTCGGCCCTTTCGGAAATCCTCCAGATCATGGGCGACGCCCTCGCCACGGCCGCCGCGGTGCGGCAGGGCCGACAGCCGGCCGCGCGCAACCTGCGCGGCCTCGGGATCGATCCCGAGCAGTTCAGGCAGATCGGGCGCTATTAATTCCATACGTGCCGCGCCGCAGCACGGCCGCCAGCGATAGCCCAGCGTCAGCGATAGCCCAGCGACCGGCGGAACGCGACCGAGAATTGCCGCTCCGGCAGACGGGCGTTCTTTTTCACGGCCTCTCGGCCGTCCGCGGCCTTCTCGATCTCCGCAAAAGGCGTCGCCGGATTGCCGATGAAGCCGAGGCTGTGCAGATAACGGGCCGCGTTGCCGGTCAGCACGAAGGACGAATGCGGCGGGATCGGCGTGTCGAACTTGCTGTTGACGACCTCGGCAAGCTCGCTCGTGCAGTTGTGTTCGAGCGTATTGTAGAATTCGGGCTTTCGCGACAGTTCGTTGGTCCGCTCGAGGAAGCCGCGCAGGATGATGGCGGCTTGTTCCGGCGTCACGTTCACGCGATAGGCCTGTATTGGATGGTCGAGCCGCATGACGGTGTCGATCAGGATGTCCTTTTCGGTCGACCACGCGAAGATCAGTTCATAGGCGTTCGACAGGCCGCGGATCGGCGAATAGGTCTCGCCAACCTCCCGCCTCGCTTCCACCGAGACCGTCAGGAACTGGCGCCGTTCGCCACGCCCGATCTCGAACGTAGCGAATGTATGGGCCATGCTCTTGGCGAAGGACAGGGGCTCGACGAAGTACCAGATCGCCTGCGTCTCGCTCACGTCGAACTGCCGCGTATGCCAGTTCTTCCGGGTCGGCCCGTCGGCCCCCCAGGTCCAGTCGCGGATATTGGAAATGGCAAAACGCGAGGCCGACAGCCAGCGGACGGCCGATACACGGGAATGCACCTCTTCCCAGTTGCGCTCGTTGGAGGGACTGACGCCGGGCGTCGCGACGCAGGCCGAAAGCATGGCTGCGAATAGCGCGATCGCGACACTGCGCAGGACGTTCTTCATCTCTCGAGCCCCTCTTCCCTCCGATTCACGATATCGCACCGCAATCGCCTGTAAAGCGCGGCGATTGTCGCAAGCCGGCGCAAGCCGGGGAAAACGCATGGATGGCGACGGAATCGCGCGGCTTTCGGCACAGCCGGCGAGGCACTCGTTCGCCGATCCGGTCAGACGCGCACGAAGGTCAGGTAGGCCGGCGTCCGTCCTTCGCGGATGGCCTTGGCCTCGTATCGCGTCCCCGGCCACCCTGCGTACGGCCTTCGCCAGTCGTCGGCCGACGACGACTGCCAGTCGAAGGCCGGATGCGCGCGGCAATGCAGCAGCGTCCAGTTGACATAGCTGTCGATGTCCGAGGCGAAGCGGAAGCGGCCGCCCTTCTCCAGCACGCGGGCAAACCGGTCGAGGTTCACCCGGCTGACGAAGCGGCGCTTCCAGTGGCGCCGCTTCGGCCAGGGATCGGGGTAGAGCAGGTCGATGCCGGAAAGACACCCGTCGGGCAACCAGTCGAGCAGGCGCGTCGCGTCGTCGTTGTAGACGCGGAGATTGCGTAGCGGCGTGTCGCCGAGCGCCAGCATCAGCTTGGCCATGCCGTTGACGAACGGCTCGACGCCGATAAAACCGGTGTCCGGATGACGCGCGGCCTCGTTGAGGAGGTGCTCGCCGCCGCCGAAACCGATCTCCAGTCGCACACGGTCGACGGGCGCTGCGAAGAGCGCCGCCAGCGGCGCCGGCGGCCTCGAGCCGAGATCGATCAGGTAGGCGGGCAGACGCGCCTCGAGCGCGTCGGCCTGCGGGGTGCGGATCGTCTTGCCGCGACGGCGGCCGAAGAACGCCTCCGTCGACCGGCTGCGCCGCGGCTCCCCGGTCATCGAACGCGTCCGGTCAGGCGGTCGCAGCGTATTTCGCGACCGCGTCCTTGATCGGCTTGACGAGGTCGGTCTTCTCCCAGGAGAACGAACCGTCGCGTCCCGCCTTGCGGCCGAAATGGCCGTAGGAAGAGGTCTTCGCGTAGATCGGCTTGTTCAGGTCGAGATGGCGCCGGATGCCCGAAGGCGACAGGTCCATCACGTCGCGAAGCGCCTTCTCCAGCACCGATTCGGCGACTTTGCCTGTGCCGTGCAGGTCGATGTAAATCGACAGCGGCTGGGCGACGCCGATCGCGTAGGAGAGCTGGATCGTGCAGCGGTCGGCGAGCTTCGCCGCGACGACGTTCTTGGCGAGGTAACGCGCGGCATAGGCCGCCGAGCGGTCGACCTTTGTCGTGTCCTTGCCGGAGAAGGCGCCGCCGCCGTGGGGCGCCGCGCCGCCATAGGTGTCGACGATGATCTTGCGGCCAGTCAGGCCGGCATCGCCGTCCGGGCCGCCGATCTCGAACTTGCCGGTCGGGTTGATGTACCAGTTGCAGTCTGCGGCAATCTTCAGGTCGGCGAGGGCCTCGCGGATATAGGGCTCGACGACCTTGCGAACCTTCTTGGAGTCCCAGCTGCCATCGAGATGCTGGGTGGAAAGCACGATCTGGGTGACTTCCGCCGGCTTGCCGTCGACGTAGCGCACCGTCACCTGGCTCTTGGCGTCGGGGCCGAGCTTGCCCACGTCGCCCTTGCCCTCATGCCGGGCGGCGGCGAGCAGTTCCAGAATCTTGTGGGCGTAGTAGATCGGCGCCGGCATCAGGTCCGGGGTCTCACGGCAGGCGTAGCCGAACATGATGCCCTGGTCGCCGGCACCTTCCTCGCCCTGCTTGTCGGCGGCGCTGTCGACGCCCTGGCCGATGTCGGGCGACTGGCCATGCAGCAGGACCTCGATCCGGGCGGTCTTCCAGTGGAAGCCGTTCTGCTCGTAGCCGATCGCCTTGATCGCCTTGCGGGCGGCGGACTTGAACTTCGAAGGATTGACCACGGGATGGCCGGCGGCATCCTTCAGGGCCTTGCCGTCCTTGCCGTGCTTGAGGAGCGTGTCGGGCACGCGCACCTCGCCGGCGATAACGACGCGGTTGGTGGTTGCAAGAGTTTCGCAGGCGACTCGGACCTTCCAAGGGTCCATGCCGGCTTTCTTTGCTTCCCGATAGGCCAGATCGACGATCTCGTCGGAGATGCGGTCGCAGACCTTGTCGGGATGACCTTCGGAAACGGATTCGCTGGTAAAAAGGTAGTTCTGCCGCGTCACGGGTGTCCCCTCCAGAAAAAAGGCCGGCAAGTCACCGGCCATCGGCGACCACGCTGTAGCGAACACCGGGCGATCTAGTCAATATACATGACCCATTGCAGCGGCACGGCCGCGCCAGGACGGCATCTTTTTGGTGCCGCCCTGTTGCCGGTAAGCCCCGGCCCGTGCCGAAGAGCCTACTCCGCCGGACCGCCCGCCAGCGTCTTGACGAGTTCGAGGATCTTGCGGCGCACCCTCGGGTCGGGGATCTGGACGAAGGCCCTGTTCAACTGGATGCCTTCCGCGCTGTTGAGGAAATCGACCACGAAGGACGTGGAGCCGTCCTCGGCAAGACCGCGCGCTTCGACCGATTCGGCCCCCGGCGCGTCCTCGAAGAAGTAGGACACGGGGACGCCGAGGATGGAGGAGATCGCCTGAAGCCTGCTGGCCCCGACCCGGTTCGTGCCCTTCTCGTATTTCTGTATCTGCTGGAAAGTGATGCCGAGGCTTTCGCCGAGCTTCTCCTGGCTCATTCCGAGCATGTTCCGCCGAAGACGTATCCGACTTCCGACATGTATGTCGATCGGATTGGGCTTCTTCTTGTTCGCTGTCATTTTTTCCTCGCCGTTCACCGGCTTGTTGGCATCATCGTTGACGCCGTCCCCCAGCCAAAGAAAGGCCCCAATCCCCTCTTGGCGGTCACCCAGGAACGGCAGACGATAGTACTATGTTTTTCTAATATACCTAGAGTCAATCGAGGCGTCTTCGCGGCCCTGCACCTAGCCCGAGCGACAGCGCTAAAGCGCCGAAAAGAAGGAAAAAACCCGTCAGCCGCGGTGAAAACATTCGATTAGTCGGCTGAGGAACAGGCACGACCGAATCGAGCGATCCCCGCGCGTCGATGGCCAGCGCGTCGAGGATCCGGCCGCGCTCGTCGATCACCGCCGAAATCCCGGTGTTGGCGGCGCGCAACACCGGCTTTCTAGTTTCGACCGCGCGGATCTGGGCCTGTCTCAGGTGCTGGTAGGGTCCCGGCGTATCGCCGAACCAGCCGTCATTCGTCACGGTGACGATGAAATCGGCGCCGCTTCCGCCGTCGGCGACGAGATCGGGGAAGATCATCTCGTAGCAGACGAATGCCGCGGCCGTCAGTCCGCCGGGTGCGGCCAGGATTCGACGCCCGGCGCCTGGCGAGAAACTCACCGGAATCGCCACGATCCGATCGATGCCGAATCGGCCGAACAGTTCCTCGAAAGGCAGATACTCGCCGCCGGGAACGAGATGAGCCTTGTCGACGGCACCGGAGATTTCGCCAGCATCGTCGATCTCGACGACCGAATTGTAGTATCGCGTCCGCTCGCCGCCGGCGCCTTCCTCCGCGCGAACGGCGCCGGCCATCAATACCTGGCCGTCGGCAAGGAGGTCGGCGATCGCCGTCAGACTGTCGGGTCTTTCGGCGAAGATGAAGGGCACGGATGTTTCCGGCCAAACGATCAGGCGTGGCGGCGTCCCGCCTGTCTCCACGGGCTGGCCGGACAGCGACAGCAGCGTGCGGAAGATGTCGTCGCGAGCCTCGCGGTCGATCTTGCGCGCCTGATCGATCGCCGGCTGTACGATACGGACCGAGATCGTCTGGACCGACTCGCCGCGCGGACGGGCGAGGGTGACGTATCCGTAGCCGACATGCGCAACCGCCAGCGCCGTCGCCACGACGAAGCCTGCCCACCGGTGACGGCGGCCGGCGAGGAGCGCCGGCACGGCGAAGACCAGCACGACGAGGATGTTCATCCCCATCGTTCCGACGGCCGACACGCTCTGCATGAGCAGCGGGATCGGCATCGCCGCATAGCCCACCGGATTCCAGGGGAAGCCGGTGAAGACGAAGGTCCTCAACCACTCGGCGAGGCCGAAGGCCGCGGCCAGGGCAAGTACGCGCCCCAGACCGTCGCTCCAGGCCAAGCGCGCCAGGGCCGCGGCAAACCCATAGAAGAGCGCGAGGATCGCGGGAAGCAGCACGACGGCGATCGGGATCGCCCACGCATGGCTGCCGGCGTCGACGAGCATCGCCATGCCGACCCACCAGAGCCCGACGACGAAGTAGCCGAAGCCGAACCACCAGCCGACCACAAAGGCCGGGACGAGATGGGACAGGCGGCCGCCGGGCCGTTCCGGGACCGCTCCGTCGAGCAGCCAGACGAGTATGGGGAAGGAGACAAAACCGGCGGCGAAGAAGTCGAACGGCGCTGCGGAAAGCACGAGGAACGCGCCGCCGAGGAACGCCACCAGCGCGCGCCGCCATCCCCACAGCAATATTATATTGCCGGACAGCCGTTCCATTCGGGGTTCCGCTCGAGGAGAATCACCCCCAGAGATGTATCAGGACGCGCCGGACGTTCCAACGCCGGCGCGGGGATCACGCCTTCGCGGCGGGCTGGGCGGCCCGGCGGCGTCGCTCGGCCTTCTGGTCGTGCACGATGCGAACGCGCTTGACCCGGCGGGGATCGGCGTCGAGCACATGGAACTCGAAACCGGGAATGGGGTGGACCACCTCGCCGCGTGTCGGCACGCGGCCGAGCGTGTTGAAGATCATGCCCCCGATCGTGTCGACCGTCTCGCCGTGCTCGCCTGCCTTGAACGCATCTCCGATCACCGCCGCGACGTCATCGATCTCCGCCTTGCCGTCGACGACGAAAATGCCGTCGCCCGTTCGGGTGATCAGGGGCACTTCCTCGTCGTGTTCGTCCTCGATGTCGCCGACGACCATCTCGACGAGGTCCTCCAGCGAGACCAGCCCGTCGGTGCCGCCATATTCGTCGATGACCAGGGCCATCTGCACACGACCCGCCTGCATGCGCGCCATCAGGTCCGAGGCGAGCATGGAGGGCGGCACGAAGAGCACCGAGCGTATCAGGCTGAGATCGGCAAGCGACTTCGACAGGTCGACGCTGGCAAGATCGAGTGCGCGCGCCGGCGTTTCCGCCTTCCTGGCGCCGCGGCCCTTCTTCGCACGCGCCTGGCGCGTGATGTGGACGACGATGTCCTTGATGTGGACCATGCCGCGCGGATCGTCGAGCGTGTCCGCGTAGACGGGCATGCGGGAATGTCCCGATTCCTCGAAGGCATTCATGGCGTCGGCGAGGTTCATCGAGATATCGACCGCCTCGATGTCGGCGCGGGGGACCATGACGTCCTCGACGCGGACTTCGCGCAGGCGCAGGATGTTGTTGAGCATCGCGCGCTCGGCCGGCGAGAAGCCCGCCTCGGCGGACGTCTCGGCAAGGGCGTCGGCGAGGTCTTCGCGAAGACTGCTGCCGTTGCGGTGGCGAAACAGGTTTCCGAGGCGTTCGAGCAGCGTGGGGCGTTCGGGTGCCTGCTGCTCGCTGCTACTCGGACCCTCGTCGTTCTGCGACGGGGCGGAAGTGTCGCTCCCCTTGTCGGGGATGGCGACGGAATCGCGAATCTCGTTCATCGTCGTCCGGCTGGATGCGTATCTACCTGTTACGCATAGGGATCGGGAATGGCAAGCTTTGCCAGCGCCCGGCGCTCCAATGCTTCCATGGCCTCGGCCTCCACCTCGTCCTCGTGGTCGTAGCCGAGGAGGTGAAGGACACCGTGGACCATCAGATGCAGCAGATGGTGATCGAGCGGCTTTTCTTCCAGTTCGGCCTCACGCGCCACCGTCTCGGCGGCGATCACGACATCGCCGAGCATCGGCGGCAGCGGATCGCCCGGTTTCACCGGGAAGGCCGGGAAGGACAGCACGTTGGTCGCCTTGTCCTTGCCCCGCCAGCCGGCGTTAAGCGCGCGGATATGCGCGTCGTCGGTGAAGACGATGCTGAGCTCCGACGGGGTATCGGCAGCCCCGGCCTCGGCGAGAGCGGCAGCCACGGCCTTTCGCGCGAGCGCGGAGAGCGCCGCTTTCGCCGGCCATTTCCCCGCCTCGACCATGAGATCGATCGATACCGCCGCCCTGGGCCGCCGCCGGCTGTTTCGTGCGGTCATCGGATCCCGGCCTTCAGCCTTCGCCCATGCCAAGCCCGCGCGCCATTTTCGCCTCGCGGTCGTAGGCGGCGACGATCTCGGCGACGAGCGGGTGGCGGACGATGTCCTTCTCGTTGAAGCGCACGGTCACCGCACCGGGAATGTCGACGAGGATGCGCAGCGCCTCGACCAGGCCCGACTGCGTGTTCGGCGGCAGGTCGATCTGCGTCGGATCGCCGGTGACGATCATGCGCGAATTCTCGCCCAGCCGGGTGAGGAACATCTTCATCTGCATCGGCGTCGTGTTCTGCGCCTCGTCGAGGATGACGGCGGCATGCGCCAGCGTGCGGCCGCGCATGAAGGCAAGCGGCGCGATCTCGATGACGCCCGCCGCGATGGCGCGCTCGACCTTGTCGCCCGGCATCATGTCGTAGAGCGCGTCATAGAGCGGCCGCAGATAGGGATCGACCTTCTCCTTCATGTCGCCGGGCAGGAAGCCCAGGCGCTCTCCCGCCTCGACCGCCGGACGCGACAGCACGATGCGCTCGACCATGCCGCGCTCGAGCAGCATCGCCGCGTGCGCCACCGCAAGATAGGTCTTGCCGGTGCCGGCGGGGCCGATGCCGAAGACGAGCTCGGCGCGCTCCAGCGCACGCATGTAGGCGTCCTGGTTGAGGGAGCGCGCGTGGATGGTCTTCTTGCGCGTCGCGATCTGCGCCGCCGCCATCTTGCCCTTGCGCTCGAGCGTCGGCAGGGTCAACTGGTCGTCGGCCGCCACAGCCATGCGCACGGCGCCGTCGACGTCCGACTGGGCGAGGTGGGCGCCCTGCTGGAGAATGCCGTAGAGATGGTCCAGTGCGCGGCGCGCCTGCTCGGCTGCCGTCGGACTGCCCTTTATTGTCAACTGGTTGCCGCGCGAACGGATGTCGACGCCGAGCTTCTGCTCGAGCCGTGCGAGGTTCTCGTCGAACTGCCCGTAGAGGGCGCTGGCCAGTTTGTTGTTGTCGAAGGTAAGGACGATGTGCGCCATGTCCGATGCCCCGGAGGACAGGTGCTTTAGCTCGATGGCGCTCAACCGTATTTCCTCTGTTGCAGGCAGGTTCAGTGCCTTCAGCTTCCGGCCGACCCGGCCAACAGGCTGTTGGTCCCGGCCTTCGTGATTCGCACCGGGACAATGTCACCGATTCCGCCGGCCTTTTCATCAACTATCACCGGCTGCAGCCACGGCGAGCGTCCGACGCGCTGGCCGGGCAGGCGGCCCGGCTTCTCGATGAGGACGGTCATCGTTCGTCCGACGAGTCCGGCGGCGAAGGCGCGCTGCTGTTCCGTCAGCAGCGCCTGGAGACGCTGCAGCCGCTCGTCCTTGACGGCGTCCGCGACATGTCCGTCCATCTCGGCGCCCGGCGTGCCGGGGCGCGGCGAATACTTGAAGGAGAAAGCCTGCGCGTAGCCGACGTCGCGGACGATCCGCATCGTGTCCTCGAAGTCGGCGTCGGTCTCGCCCGGGAAGCCGACGATGAAGTCGCCCGACAGCGCAATGTCGGGCCGCGCGTCACGGATGCGATCGACCAGCCGTCGGTAGTCCGCGCCGGTGTGGCGCCGGTTCATCGCCTTGAGGATGCGGTCGGAGCCCGCCTGGACCGGAAGGTGTAGGTAGGGCATCAGCGCGGGAAGGTCGCGATGCGCGGCGATCAGGTCGTCGTCCATGTCGCGCGGATGGCTGGTCGTGTAGCGCAGCCTGGCCAGGCCGCGGATCTCGGCCAGGCGGAAGAGCAGGCGGCCCAGCCCCCACGGCCGGCCGTCGGGACCATCCGCACTCCAGGCGTTGACGTTCTGGCCGAGCAGCGTCACCTCGCGCACGCCCGACGCGGCCAGTCGCTCGGCCTCGGCGACGATCTGCGCGACGGGCCGCGAGACCTCCGAGCCGCGCGTATAGGGCACCACACAGAAGGTGCAGAACTTGTCGCAGCCTTCCTGAACGGTAAGGAAGGCCGTGACGCCGCGCCGCGCCACCTCGGCGGCCTTCGGCTGCGGCAGGTGCTCGAACTTGTCCTCGACCGCATAGTCGGTCTCGACCACCTTCTCGCCGGCGCGCGCCTTGCGCACGATGTCGGGCAGGCGGTGATAGGTCTGCGGGCCGACGACGAGGTCGACGACGGGAGCGCGGGCGATGATCTCCCTGCCCTCGGCCTGGGCGACGCAGCCGGTGACGCCGACGATCACGTCGTGGCCCGCGCGGCTCCGCTCGGCTTTCAGCCTGCGGATGCGGCCGAGTTCCGAATAGACCTTCTCGGCGGCCTTCTCGCGAATGTGGCAGGTGTTCAGGAGGACGAGGTCCGCCTGCTCGATGCTGTCTGTCGAAGCATAGCCGTCGCGCTCGAGCGCATCGGCCATGCGCTGCGAATCGTAGACGTTCATCTGGCAGCCGTAGGTCTTGACGAAGACCTTGCGGGCGGTCGCCGATGCCGGGGCAGTTTCCGGGGCGCCTTCGCCGGCGGCGGTTGTCTGGTCGAGTTCCATGCGCGCGTCCATAAACCATTTGCGGCGCGGATTGAACCGTCCTATTGCCCGCTCGGCGCGAGACGCGCCTCAACCGCCGCGCAGCGCCTCTGCCATCATCCTGCGCACGCGCCGCTCGATCTCGGCGGCGACTTCCTTGCGCCGGCTCGACGCGGTGAACGGCACCGGCTCGCCGAACTGGACGACGACGTCGACGGCGCCCTCGCGCAACAGCTGCACGACGTGGGGGACGAGGTCCTGGTCGCCGATCCAGGCGGCGATCTTGCGGTGCTGGCGACCCATCGGCAGGCCGTGGACGCGCGTGTAGGTGATGGCGACGGGCTGGATGTGCACGGTTTCGGCGCCGCCTTCGGCGAGCGCGATGTCGGCGGCGCCGAACAGCGAGCTCTTGAAGGGCAGCAGGAAGTTGCCGTCCGACGTGCTGCCTTCGGCGAACAGCACCATCGCCTCGTGGCCGGCCAGCCGCCTGCCGATCTCGGTCGCCTGCTGGCCGGACTTGCGCCGCCGCTCGCGCTCGACGAAGATCGTCTTCTGCGCCTTGGCCATCTGGCCGAAGATCGGCCAGCGGCCGAGCTCGGACTTGGCGATGAAGGTGACGCGGCCGAGCGAGCCGAGCACCATGATGTCGGTCCACGAGATGTGGTTGGCAGCGACCATCAGCGGACGGTCGCCGGCGAGTTCGCCGCGGACATGGACCTTGAAGCCGAGGATGCGCGTCATGGCGCGGTGCCAGTGCGGCGGCAGCCGCTGCCAGTCGACCCATCCGGTCCTGATGGCGAAATACTGGTAGGCGACGACCGGGATCGTGAAGGCCACGATGCCGGCGAGCGCAAGCCCGGTCCTCAGCCGTCCGATCATTCCGCGGAAACGTCCTCTTCCCCGCGCAGGCTGCTAGCGAAGATCGCGGCGCATGACAAGCGCGGCAGATTTGCCTTCGCCGGTTCTGGTGCCCGGGCGGTCGTAGTAGGCCGGGCGGCGCCCGACCTCGCGGAAGCCGAGCCGGCGGTAGAGACCGAGCGCCGGCTGGTTGGTCTCGTCCACCTCGAGGAACAGCGCCTCGGCGCGCTGGCTGTAGAGCTCGCGCAGCGCCGCGTCCATCAGCTGCCAGCCGAGGCCGTGGCGGCGGTGGGTACGCGCGACCGCGATCGTCAGGATCTCGCCCTCGTCGGCGGCCGCGCGCGCCAGCACGAAGCCGACCGGCCCGGCCCGCGCATTGCCGGTCTCCAGGGCGACGAAGCCGAACACCGGATCCTGGGCGATCAGCGCCAGGAACTCGCCGTCCGTCCACGGCCGCACGAAGTCCTCGCGGTGCAGCGAAGCCAGCATCGGGGCGTGTTCCTCCGTCATCGTCGCGATGGTGAAATCCCTGGCTTTTTCCGGGAAGAACGGCAGGCGCATCACGACGCCGTCCTCGGCAGGACGAAGCCGGCCTGCGGCTTGGCGTCCGGCTCGCGCAGGTAGAGCGGCACGGGCGGCTGCGGACCCGGCCCTCGCTCGGCCGCGATCCGCGCATAGGTGGCGACGTCGGCGGTGGTGGTCTCGGGTCCGAATTGCGGCGATAGCGGCGCAAGCCGGGCGGCGATCTGCCGCGCAGCCGACCCGGCGAGAACCGGAAGGTCCTGGCGGGCGATGTCGAGCGCGGTCTGCATCCTGGTCACCACGGGACCATAGATGAGTTTTGCCAATTCATCGTAAAGGGCGACGTACAATTCTTCGCGACCGGCATCGATGGCCGCGAGCACCCGACGCCCGGGACAGGAGGCGGCGGCTTCCCTCGCGATGGCGTCGAGCGTGGAGACTCCGACGGCGGGGATGTTCAGCGCCAGCGCCAGGCCACGGACCGTGGCGACGCCGACGCGTACGCCGGTGAACGAGCCGGGCCCGGTCGCCACCGCCAGCATGCCGAGGCCGGCATACGTGCACCCGGCGGCGGCGAGCGCCTCGTCGATCGTCGTCATCAGGAACTCGGCGTGGCCCTTGCCGAGGTCGGCGACCGAACGGCCGCGCTCGACGCCGGCTTCCGTGTCCCAGACGCAGGCCGCGCAGAGGTTCGCCGCGGTGTCGATGGCGAGAAGTTTCATGGGCGCGGGGTCACAGGATGTGGCTCCGGGTCGGGATGCAGGCGCGGCCGGACCCCTCCACCATGCTTCGCATGGTCCCCCTCCCCCACTTCGCAGGGGAGGACCCGCAGCGGCGACGCCGGCACACCCCTAATCCTTCCTCGTTCACAGGGGGTCCGAAGGACGGGCGAAGCAACCGCCCGGCAGGGACCGCCGAAGGCGGTGGAGGGGGCACGTCCATCGCGCTTGCGCCTCTACCCCCGCGCCTTCAGCTCCAGCCGCCGGGCATGCAGCACCGGCTCGGTATAGCCGTTGGGCTGCTCGCGGCCCTTGAAGACGAGGTCGCAGGCGGCCTGGAAGGCTATCGAGGCCTCGAAGTCCGGCGCCATCGGCCGGTAGAGCGGGTCGCCCGCGTTCTGCCGGTCGACGACGGCGGCCATGCGCTTCATCGTCTCGGTCACCTGCGCCGCCGAACAGACGCCGTGGTGCAGCCAGTTGGCGATGTGCTGGGAGGAGATGCGCAGCGTGGCGCGGTCCTCCATCAGGCCGATGTCGTTGATGTCCGGCACCTTCGAGCAGCCGACGCCCTGGTCGACCCAGCGCACGACGTAGCCGAGAATGCCTTGCGCGTTGTTGTCGAGCTCCTTCTGGATTTCCTCCGGCGTCCAGTTGGGGCGCACCGCGACCGGCACCGAGAGGATGTCGTCGAGCTTGGCGCGGGCCCTGCTCTTCAGCCCGGCCTGCACGGCCTTCACATCGACCTTGTGATAGTGCGTCGCGTGCAGCGTAGCGGCCGTCGGCGACGGCACCCAGGCGGTGTTGGCACCGGCCTTCGGATGGCCGATCTTCTGCTCGAGCATCGCCGCCATCAGGTCGGGCATCGCCCACATGCCCTTGCCGATCTGCGCGTGGCCGGAGAGCCCGCATTCCAGGCCGATGTCGACGTTCCACGCCTCGTAGGCGGAGATCCAGGCGGCCTGCTTCATGTCGCCCTTGCGGATCATCGGCCCGGCTTCCATCGAGGTGTGGATCTCGTCGCCGGTGCGGTCGAGGAAGCCGGTGTTGATGAACACCACCCGTTCCTTCGCCGCGCGGATGCACTCCTTCAGGTTGACCGTGGTGCGCCGCTCCTCGTCCATGATGCCCATCTTGATCGTGTTCGGCGTCATGCCGAGCACGGCCTCGACGCGGCCGAAGATCTCCACGGCGAAGGCGACCTCGTCGGGCCCGTGCATCTTCGGCTTGACGACATACATCGAGCCGGCGCGGCTATTCGCCCGGCGGCCGTTTTCGCCGACGTCGTGCAACGCGATCAGCGCCGTCACCATGGCGTCCATGATGCCCTCCGGCACTTCCGCACCATCGGGTAGCAGGATCGCCGGGTTGGTCATCAGGTGGCCGACGTTGCGGACCAGCATCAGCGAGCGGCCGGGCAGCGACAATGCGCCGCCGTCGGCCGCCGTATAGGTGCGGTCGGCGTTGAGCACGCGGGTGAAGGTCCTGCCGCCCTTCTCGACCTCTTCCGCGAGATCCCCCTTCATCAGGCCGAGCCAGTTGCGGTAGACGACGACCTTGTCCTCGGCGTCGACGGCGGCGACCGAATCCTCGCAGTCCTGAATGGTGGTCAGCGCCGATTCCAGCCAGACGTCGGAGATGTGTGCCGGGTCGTCGCGGCCGATCGCCGACGTTGCGTCGACGACGATCTCGACATGGAGCCCGTTGCGCACCAGCAGGATGTGCGAGGGCGCCGGCCCGTCGCCGCGGAAGCCAGCGAGCTGCGCCCCGTCGATCAGCCCGGTCATGCGCCCGTCGATCAGCGTCACCGCAAGCCGGCCCATGGCGACGTCGAAACTCTTCGCTTCGGCCCACGAGGCGCCGTCGAGCGGCGCGCTGGCGTCGAGGAAGGCCCGCGCCCAGGCGATCACCTTGGCGCCGCGCTTCGGGTTGTAACCCCTGCCCTTCTCAGCGCCGTCGGTCTCGGCAATCGCGTCGGTGCCGTAGAGCGCGTCGTAGAGCGAGCCCCAGCGGGCGTTGGCGGCGTTGAGCGCATAGCGCGCGTTCATCACCGGCACGACGAGCTGCGGCCCGGCGACCTG
The DNA here is from genome assembly GCA_905339215.1 of Rhizobiaceae bacterium. GTDB lineage: Bacteria > Pseudomonadota > Alphaproteobacteria > Rhizobiales > Rhizobiaceae > DUSC01. The sequence goes on along the minus strand of CAJPFN010000018.1, from coordinate 4,759 downwards.
TGCGATCTCCGGATCGACGTTCTCCGTCGTCACCGCAAACGCCGGGCCCTCGGGCAGGAGGTAGCCGATCTCGCGCAGGAAGGCCTGGTAGGCGCCCATGTCGGCGGGCGCGCCGTTCTCCTTGTACCAAGCGTCGATCCGCGCCTGCAGCGCATCGCGCCTGGCCAGCAGCGCCCGGTTCTTCGGCGCAAGGTCGGCGAGAATCTTTGCGAACCCGTCCCAGAAGGCGTTCGCCGCCACGCCGGTCCCCGGCAGGACCTCGGCCTCGACGAAGTCGCGCAACGCCCGCGCCACCCTCAGCCCGGCGATCTCGACGCGATCAGTCATCCATTTGCTCCCATCCTGTTGGCCGGGCTCCGCCGGCCGGACCGTCCCGTTCACCGCGCCAGCCCCGTTCGCCGGACCTTCTGGCGCAAATCCGGCGCCAGCGCCGCGCGCATTTCGTCGCGCATGCGTTCAGCACAGGCAGGCCGGGGCGTCAATTGGAAAGGGTGATGAGGGCAGGGCTGCGCCGACGGAGCGGGCGCCCGCCGATTGGAGGCCATCACAAAAATTCTCGTTGCGACGGCGTGCCAAAGCGGCAATCGGCGCTCCACTGAATCTCTGACGTTCTCCCTACCCCGCGACCCTTGGCCGGCCGCTGGCCGTCGCCACCAGGATCGCCTCGATGAAGGTGCGCTGGCCCTCGACCGTCGCGGCCTTCATCTCGCGGGAAATCGCTGCCTGAGCGTCGGCGGCACCCGCTTCCGCGGCGCGGGCGAGCGCCAGGCGGGTGATCTCGGCTTCGGCCGCGGCGAGTGCTGCCGCCTCGTCGGCGAAGTCGCGCACCAGGTCGCCGGCGGCGATGCGGAACAGGCCCTCGCGCGGCTGGCTGACGCGCGCCTCGACCGAAACGCGCACCTGGCCGACCACGGCGCCGAGCGCATTGGCGACGTCGGTGTCCGAGGGCACGATGCACTCGTTGCCGACGAGGCCGGCGAGCCCGGCATAGTGCAGCGGCGCCGAGGCGCCGAGCCCGATCACCGGCCGGTCGAGCGCCACCGTCAGGCGGGCGATGCCGGGCCTGGCGTCGACGGCGCGCTGGACCAGCGCATGCGCCACGGTCGCGGCGCCGTCGAGCCCGTCCTCGGCGAACGCCGTCTCCAGGATGACTTCCGCCGACTGGCGGGTGATCGCCGCGAGCACGCGCTCGGCGATCGTCTCGGGCGTCGCCGCGATCGGCTGGCCGCGGCCGTCGCGGCGGCGGGCGAAAAGCTCGGCGCCGAGCCGGGCAGCTTCGGCGTTCCAGTTGGACTGGCGGGCAAGAACGTGGGCAGCGTCCGACGGGGTGAAGCCGGCGACATGGACCAGGCCGCGCGCCACCAGCCGGTTCAGCGTCGCCACCTGCGCGGTCGACGTCAGCAGCCGGTCGAGCGGCTGCGGCACGGCCGTCACCTCGGCGTAGAGCTTCGCCTCCGGCCCGGTCAGGCCCGCCGCCAGCCGCTCGGGCACGCCGGTGCGCAGCGCGAAACGGCCGTCCATGCGGCCGGGATTGGGCGCGCGCAGCTGGCGCTCGAGTTCGGGGATCACGGTTTCCGCATGCTGCAGGCCGGCCAGCGCCAGCGGCACCAGGCGGCGTGGCCCGAGCAGGATCCTCGGCTGCAGGCCGCCCTCCTCCAGGGCGATCTCGGAATCGCCGCCGAGCCCGAAGGTGCGCATGGCCACCGCCTCGACCATGGTGCGCCAGCCGCCGACGGTGGCGCCTTCCGGGTCGAGCCGCGGGCGGCCGCCGTCGAGCACGGCGACGTCGGTCGTGGTGCCGCCGATGTCGGAGATGACGGCGTCGTCGAGGCCGGTCATGTGGCGGGCGCCGACCAGGCTGGCGGCGGGGCCGGAGAGTATGGTCTCGATCGGCCGGCGGCGGGCGAACGCCGCCGAGACCAGCGCGCCGTCGCCGCGTACCACCATCAGCGGCGCGGCAATGCCGCGCCGTTCGAGAAAGCCCTCCGTCGCCGCCACCAGCCGGTCGATCATGGCGATCAGGCGGGCGTTGAGCAGCGTGGTCAGCGCCCGGCGCGGTCCGCCGAGCTTTGCCGACAGTTCGTGGCTCGCGGTCACGGGCAGCCCGGTGCGGGCGCGGATCAGCTCGCGCGCGGCGTTCTCGTGGGCCGGGTTGCGCGTGGCGAAATAGGCGCACACTGCGAAGCCGGAGACGCCCGTCTCCAGCTCCGGCAACTGTGCTTCCAGAGGCGAGAGATCGAGACCTTGCGCGTTGCCGTGGACGTCGTGGCCGCCGGGGCAGAAGATGACGGGATCGGAGCCGAGCGCCGCCTTCAGCCCGTCGCGGGAAAGGTCGGCTTCGGCAAAGCCGATCATGACCAGCGCGACGCGGCCGCCCTGGCCCTCGACGAGAGCATTGGTGGCGAGCGTCGTCGACATGGAGACGAGCTTGATGGCCGACGGATCGACAGCGGCCTTTTCCAGCACGGCGTCGACGGCGCCCGAGATGCCGACGGCGAGGTCGTGGCGGGTGGTCAGCGCCTTGGCCTTGGCGAGCACGTGGCCGCGCGGGCCGGCTGCCTCGTCCCACAGCACGGCGTCGGTGTAGGTGCCGCCGGTGTCGATGCCGAGGAAGAGCGCGGCGGGCGCAGGCGAGGTCTTGGACGTAGGGGCTGCGGTCATCTGGTGGCGGCGATCCGGGGGCGTGGACGGTGCCCGCGCCCTCTAGCGCATCGCCGCGCCGGGGAAAACCGGCCAGCGCCGCCCGCGCGCTGTCACAGCGGCGGGCGGGCGGCGCAGCATGCGGTCAGGGAACCAGCACGATCTCTTCGGTCTCGCCGCCGGTGCAGGTGTAGCAGCAGCTCTCGCAGTCCTGCGTGTTGCCCGGCCCGACGCCCCAGTAGGTGCCCTGGTCGCCGTCGATCCAGGCGCCGTAGCAGATGGTCTCGCCTTCCTCGCAGGAGAGCGGCATGGTCTTGGTCTCGCCGTCGTCGAGATAGTAGTCCTGCCCGCCGCCCGGCCAGACGTGGTCGCGGTCCTGGCTGTACAGCTCGACGCGCAGCGCGTTCGGGTGCTCGTTGCGCATGACGAAGGTGACGTCGGCGGCGGCCGCCGGCGCCGCGAGGCCGGCGACGGACAGAAGGGCGAAGGCGGCGGCGGCGAGCGCGCGGCCCAAGGATGCGGTCATGGAGGTCCCCTGAACGGATGTGCACGGCCAAGGCGGCCGCGACGCCACCATGGCACGGCTCGGCAGCGGAAAAAAGCCGGTGGCTATTCGATCTCGCGCTCCTGTTCCACCGTCAGCGGCACGATGCCGGGGGTGAGCGGCTCGGCGTCGGCGGCAGTGGCAGCCGGCGGCGCGGCCGGCACGGCATCGGCGGGAAGGCCGCCGCGTCCGGCGCAGGCGGCGAGCGCGAGTGAGGCGAGGAGGGCGGCGGCGCGGCGGCCGGTCACGGGGGAGATCATGGCGCAATCGTCTCGGACGGCATTCGGGCGGAAAGGCGGCGGCGGAAGACGGGAACGGCCCTACGGCTTCAGCTCGATCACGTGGATGGTGGCGTCGACGCAGGAAAAGCAGCAGTCCTCGCAGTCGCGGTCGTTTTCCGGGCCGACGCCCCAGGAGACGCGGTCGTCGCCGTAGAGCCAGGCGCCGTAGCAGATCTTCTCGCCCTCGCGGCAGTCGATGGGGAAGGATTTCCGCTCGCCTTTCTCGAACATGTAGAGCTGGTCGCCGCCGGGCCAGATTTTTGTCTCGCCGTGCAGTTCGACGACGACGGCGCGGCCGATGCCGTTCTTCACCATCACGTGCATCTCGTCGGCGGCGCGTGCGGGCGCGGCCGCGAGCAGCAGCGCGGCGAGGAGTGCGGCGCGGCGGGCGCTCACGGCGTCGCCGCCTGCAGCGCCGGGGCGGTGTCGAAGGCTTCGGCGAGTTCGACCGCCCGGCCGTCGCGGAAGCGCCAGAGATTGGCGATGCGGAATTCGGCGACCTTGCCTGTCGCCTTGTTGCGGAACGCGCAGCCGGAGAAGACGGCGATGCGGTCGCCTTCCGAGACGAAGACGTCCGGCGTGTAGTGCACCATGTCCCACTGGTCGAAAATGCCCCACAGATAGGCCAACGCCTCGTCGCGGGAGCCTTTCGCCACGGCGAACTCGACCGCCGGCGCCGCCTTGCCGTCGACCGAGCGGATGACGAAATCGTCGGCGAGCAGGTCGCGCCACACTGGCAGCGCATTGGGGCCTTGCGCGCTCCACGCGGCATAGGCAGCCTTCAGCCTGGTGAGATTCTTCTGCATCGCGACTCCCCGTCCCGATCGTGGCGCATGGTGGCGCAGCCGCCGGCCGGAGGCAAGAGGAGACGCGGCCGGCGGGCGTCGGCGACACCCACCCCCCCTTGTGGGGAGGTCGACGCGAAGCGTCGGGTGGGGTATTTCGCGCAAGCTTCGGCGGCATGGCACCCCCACCCCTACCCCTCCCCACAAGGGGGAGGGGACTTTAGCGCCGTCTCTCCACCCGCACGAATGAAACCAGCATCCAGACACGGCTTCTCCCCGCCACGCTGCCTTTCGGCCCTGGCCATTGAGCAGTCCCGGGAGACGGGCGGCCGACGGGGTCGCTCGATAGAAGATTTTGACGCGGCCCTGCGGCCGCCCGTCCGGTGGCTTGCCCCGGGTGGCCGAGGACGGCGCCCCCAATCCCGAAGGAGAGATGGACCACCGCACCCAGACGGATCCTCCCGCACGTGAGCGGGTCGAACCACCCTGCAGGGCCCGGACTTGAAGGC
>CAJPFN010000017.1 GCA_905339215.1 Rhizobiaceae bacterium | reverse complement strand
GCTCAGGAAGGCCGCCGCCAGAACCGTCGACGAACTCTGGTCGGTTGTAGCTGAATGCCTGTCAGCGTTCACGCCAGACGAATGCCGGCACTATTTCGAGGCCGCCGGCTATGACCCGGAGTAAGTCGAATCTGCTCTAGCGCCGGAATGGGGGCATTCCAAGAGTTGGCCGTTTCGTGCAACGAAATGTGATCGAAGAGGTACCGCAAGTACAAGGCCCGCAAGTCCCTTCTGGTCGGTCCAGCCATCCCGGCTGGTTAGTGTGCTGAGAGTTCTGCAAATTCGCTGAGAGGGGCGGTCATGGCAGGCTGGTGATGGTCAACGTCACCGATTCCGGCGAAGGAACGCCACCATGACCAGAACTGAAGGTAAGACCGCCAGCGCCGCCGTCAAAGTCATTCAGCTTTCGAACCTCGATCAGATCCAATCCAGATTGATGTTGGGGATCCCTTTGGTCCTTCGTCTGAGTTGCCCGATGCGCTCAGCAAGCTCCGTGGAGAAGCGCTCATGCGTCTCGACGAGGATGTGGCCGACATTCTTGTGTAAACCGTTGTCAAGAATCGCCTCCAGGCACTCGGCCTCGGCGCCCTCGATGTCCATTTTTATGGCGGCTATGGTCCCTTGGAAATCGCGAATGAAATCGACGATGTTGACAACCTCGACTTCGATCGGAATGCCGGCACTGTTGTAGGCGTTCTTCAGAAGCGAGGACGCCTCGGTATAGTCGTTGTCGCCACGGTAAAAAGTCGCGGTCCCCGCCCTGGCCCCGACGGCTTTCGGGACAATCTGGACTCTCGGGTCCGAACCGAAACGCTGACGCAATTCGGCGAGCGCTAGCGGATCAGGTTCGAAGGCCACGACATCATGGCCATACTCGAGGGCCTTGGCGGTGATCTTCCCGACATTCGCGCCAAGGTCTAAAAAGGTGCCGGCGGGTATGGAATCGAGCATTTTGTAAAAGTCGTACTCTGCCCGCCTTTCGCGGCGCTGGGGGATCCTCCAGCGCCGGTAAAGATGCCAACGCAGCATGAATTCCGTTCGACTCTCGTCCAGCATTCGATTCTCCGCGAATTCCGATTTCATATAATAGGTGACGACGTGCGTCGACACGACAGTCTCCGGCGGCCACGGCCGGGAACTCGGGAGGAGCGCTGACAATTACTTGTCTTTCGGGGGCGTTCGCGCTATGGACCCGCAACATTCCAGCCAATTGAGAGCATGAAAGGGGCATTCGATGGCCCGCGTCACCGTTGAAGACTGCATCGACAAGGTCGAGAACCGCTTCGAGCTGGTTCTTCTCGCCGGGCATCGCGCCCGCCAGATCTCCCAGGGCGCGCCGATCACAATCGACCGCGACAACGACAAGAACCCGGTCGTTGCGCTGCGCGAGATCGCCGACGAGACACTGTCGCCCGGCGATCTCAAGGAGGATCTGATCCACTCGCTGCAGAAGCACGTCGAGGTCGACGAGCCCGAGGCCGAGGCGCACGAACTGGTCGACCAGGCCGCATCTGCCGACACCGACCGCGAGGAGGACACCGTGACCTTCGATCGTATGAGCGAGGAGGATCTGCTCGCCGGTATCGAAGGGCTCGTTCCGCCGGAAAAGAGCGACGACTACTGATCCCGGAACGTTTCGCGCCCTTTCGCGGCGCCGCGAACGTGTCTATCTATTTCATGCGTCGTGCGTCGCGTACGGCGCATGATTTCATTCCAGGGACCGGAATCGCCTCATGATGCGTCAGTATGAGCTTGTCGAGCGCGTGCAGCGCTACAAGCCCGACGTCAACGAGGCGCTGCTCAACAAGGCCTATGTCTACGCCATGCAGAAGCATGGCCACCAGAAACGGGCCTCCGGCGACCCCTTCTTCTCCCACCCGCTCGAGGTGGCGGCGATCCTCACCGAAATGCGCATGGACGAGGCGACCATCGCCGTCGCCCTGCTGCACGACACGATCGAGGACACCACCGCCACCCGCCAGGAGATCGACGAGCTGTTCGGCCCCGACATCGGCCGTCTGGTCGAGGGTCTGACCAAGCTGAGCAAGCTTGATCTCGTCTCGAAGAAGGCCGAGCAGGCGGAAAACCTGCGCAAGCTGCTGCTCGCCATCTCCGAGGACGTGCGCGTCCTTCTCGTCAAACTGGCGGACCGGCTGCACAACATGCGCACGCTCGACCACATGCGCAGCGACAAGCGCGTGCGCATCGCCGAGGAGACGATGGAGATCTATGCGCCGCTGGCCGGCCGCATGGGCATGCAGGACATGCGCGAGGAACTCGAAGAGCTTGCCTTCCGCACCATCAACCCGGAAGCGCACCGCACCGTCACCGAACGCCTCAAGGACGTGTTCGAGCGCAACCGCAACGTGATTGCCGAGATCGAGCGCGCCCTTCTCACCCTTTTCGAGAAATACGGGATCGAGGTCCAGGTCAAGAGCCGGCAGAAGAAGCCCTGGTCTGTGTTCCGCAAGATGGAGACCAAGGCGCTGTCCTTCGAGCAGCTGTCCGACATCTTCGGCTTCCGCGTGATCGTCGGCACGATCGAGGGATGCTACCTCGCGCTCGGCGCCATCCACACGACCTGGTCGATGGTGCCCGGCCGCTTCAAGGACTACATCTCGACGCCGAAGCAGAACGATTACCGATCGATCCATACCACCATCGTCGGTCCTTCGCGCCAGCGCGTCGAGCTGCAGATCCGCACCCGCGACATGGACGAGGTGGCCGAGTACGGCGTTGCCGCGCACTCGCTCTACAAGGACAGCGCCGCAAGGGCGACCGGCCCGTCGAGCGACACCAACGCCTATGCCTGGCTGCGCCGCACCATCGAGCAGCTCTCGGAAGGCGACAGCCCCGAGGACTTCCTCGAGAACACCAAGCTCGAGCTTTTCCACGACCAGGTGTTCTGCTTCACGCCGAAGGGCATGCTGATTGCGCTGCCGCGCGGTGCGACCCCGATCGATTTTGCCTACGCCGTGCACACCGACATCGGCGATACCTGCGTGGGCGCCAAGGTCAACGGCCGTATCATGCCGCTGATGACCGAATTGAAGAACGGCGACGAGGTCGACATCATCCGTTCCAAGGCTCAGGTCCCGCCGGCCGCATGGGAGTCCGTTGTCGTCACCGGCAAGGCCCGCTCGGCCATCCGCCGCGCCACCAAGAACGCCATCCGCAAGCAGTATTCCGGCCTCGGCACCCGCATCCTCGAACGCGCCTTCGAGCGCGCCGGCAAGGCCTTCTCCAAGGAAAAGCTGAAGCCCGTGCTCCACCGCCTGGCGCGCAAGGACGTCGAGGACGTGCTCGCCGCCGTCGGCCGCGGCGAACTGGCGTCGGGCGACGTCGTCAAGGCTGTTTTCCCCGACTACAAGGACGAGCGCATCACCCAGACCGCGCCGCGGCAACGGGAAGAGGGCTGGTACAATCTGCGCAACGCCGCCGGCATGCTGTTCCAGATCCCCGGCCGGGCGTCGAAGAAAAAGGGCGCTGCGGAGGGCGGCGAGAAGGGGGAGGGGGCCGTCCCCATCCGCGGCGTGCGCGGCGACCTGCCGGTGCGATTTGCGCCGGAAGGCGCGGTCCCCGGCGACCGCATCGTTGGCATCATGCAGCCCGGCTCCGGCATCACCATCTATCCCATCCAGTCGCCGTCGCTGACTGCCTTCGACGACCAGCCCGAGCGCTGGATCGACGTTCGCTGGGACATCGACGAGACGACGCGGGAGCGTTTCCCGGCGCGCATCTCGGTCACCGCCATCAACGCGCCCGGCTCGCTCGCCGAGATCGCCCAGGTGGTCGCCGCCAACGACGCCAACATCCATACGCTGTCGATGGTGCGCACCGCGCCCGACTTCACCGAGATGGCCATCGACCTGGAAGTGTGGGACCTGAAGCACCTCAACCGGCTGCTGTCGCAGTTGAAGGACAACGCCATCGTCAGCGAAGCAAAGCGTGTGAACGGCTGACCGGAAGGATCGTATGAAGACCGAGGACGTTCTTGACATCTTCCGCGACGCCGGCGCCGTGCTGGAAGGCCATTTCATCCTCACCTCCGGCCTCAGGAGCCCGGTCTTCCTGCAGAAGGCGCGCGTCTTCATGCATGCCGACAAGACGGAAAAGCTCTGCCGGGCGCTGGCCGGCGAGATCCGCGCAAAAGTGCCCGGCCGCATCGACTACGTCGTCGGCCCCGCCGTCGGCGGGCTGATCCCCGCCTACGAGACCTCGCGCCATCTCGGCGTACCGGCGATCTGGGTCGAGCGTGAGGGCGGCGAGTTCCGCCTGCGCCGCTTCGAGATCGAGAAGGGCGCGCGCGTCGTCATCGTCGAGGACATCGTGACGACCGGCCTTTCGATCCGCGAGACGATCGACTGCCTGAAAAAGCTCGGCGCCGAGGTCGTCGCCGCCGCCTGCATCATCGACCGCTCGGCGGGCAAGACCGACGTCGGCGTGCCGCTGGTGGCGCTCGCCGAATACGAGGTGCCGGCCTATCCCGCCGACGCGCTGCCGCCCGAGCTCGCCGCCATCCCGCCGGTCAAGCCAGGCAGCCGCAACATCTGACCATGATCCTCGGCATCGGCTCCGATCTGATCGACATCCGCCGCATCCAGCGGTCGATCGAGCGTCACGGCGAGCGGTTCCTCGCCCGGGTCTACACCGATGTCGAGCGTGCCCGCGCCGACGGCCGCGGCGCCCGCTACGCCTCCTACGCCAAGCGTTTCGCCGCCAAGGAAGCGTGCGCCAAGGCGCTCGGCACGGGCATTTCCGGCGGCGTCTTCTTCCGCGACATGGGCGTGGTCAACCTGCCCGGCGGCCGCCCGACGCTCGAACTGACCGACGGCGCGGCGGCGCGGCTCGCCGCGATCACACCGCCCGGCATGCGCGCGGTCGTGCACCTGACGATCACCGACGATTTCCCTCTCGCCCAGGCCTTCGTCATGATCGAGGCGCTGCCGGCCGGAGAAAAGCCCTGATTGGCTGCAAAGGCGGGGCCGGGCGGCGCGGATTCGCCCGCCTGCCGTTGCCCCCCGCCGCGCAAGCCGGTAAGACGGGCGCCGACAAATCGAGGACGACATGAGCGTGGCCCAAAAGACCGAAAAGAAATCGGGCGGACTTGGCGAGACCGTCAACGTCATCGTTCAGGCGCTGATTCTCGCTTTGGTGATCCGCACCTTCCTGTTCCAGCCCTTCTCGATCCCGTCCGGATCGATGCGGCCGACGCTGCTGGAGGGCGACTACCTGTTCGTCACCAAATGGTCCTACGGCTACTCGCGCTATTCGCTGCCGTTCTCGCCAAACCTGTTCTCCGGCCGCATCTGGGGCAGCACGCCCGAGCGCGGCGACGTCGCCGTCTTCAAGTTCCCGCCCAACCCGTCGCTCGACTACATCAAGCGCGTCATCGGATTGCCCGGCGACCGCATCCAGATGAAAGGCGGCCAGCTCCACATCAATGGCCAGCCGGTGCCGCGCGAAAAGGTCGGCCAGATCGACAATTTCGACGTCACCGAAGTCGACCGCCCTGTCGACGTCTGGCGTGAGACGCTGCCCAACGGCGTCTCCTACGACACGCTCGACCTGACGCCCAACTCGATCGGCGACGACACGCGCGAGTTCGTCGTGCCGGAAGGCCACTACTTCATGATGGGCGACAACCGCGACAACTCCACCGACAGCCGCTTCACCGTCGGCTTCGTTCCGGAGGATCATCTGGTCGGCCGCGCCAACGTCATCTTCTTCTCCATCGCCGAGGGCGCCTCGCCGCTGGAGATCTGGAAGTGGCCGAGCCTGATGCGGCCGTCGCGCCTGTTCAACTGGGTGTCGTGATGACCCTGAATGTCGTGAAGGCCCTAGGCCGGACACGGCCATGCCGGCGGCAAAGCTGAGCGGCGCGGCGCTCGCCGCCGCGCTCGCCGGTCCGACCGGCCACACCTTCACCGACCACGAGCGCCTGCGTCGCGCGCTCACCCATGCCAGCGCCCGGCACGCCACCGGCCTCGACTACGAGCGCATGGAGTTCCTCGGCGACCGCGTGCTCGGGCTCGTCGTCGCGGAAATGGTCTTTTCCGCCTGGCCGGAGGCGCCGGAGGGCGAGTTGTCGCTGCGCCTCAACGCGCTGGTCAACGCCGAGACTCTCGCTTCGATCGCCGACGAGATCGGCCTGACCGATCTCATCCATGTCGGGGCGGAGATCCGCCGCCAGCCGGGCGGGCGGCGCACCAATCTGCGCGCCGACGCGCTGGAGGCACTGATCGCCGCGCTCTACCTCGAAGCCGGCCTCGACGGCGCGCGTGCCTTCATCCTGCGCTGGTGGGGGCCTCGCGCGACGGCCGCGGTCGTCCCGCGTCGCGATCCCAAGACCGAGTTGCAGGAATGGGCACACCAGGCGGAAGGGTCGGCTCCCGCCTATTCGATCGACGGCCGCTCGGGCCCCGACCACGAGCCGGTTTTCACCGTCTCCGTGCGCGTCGGCGGCCGCCCTGCCGAGACTGCGACCGGCCGTTCGCGCCGCGAGGCCGAGCAGGCGGCGGCGGCGAAGTTCCTCGTGCGCGAGGGCGTATGGGCCGCCTCGGAGATCACGCCATGACAGACCCGCACGCCCCGACCCCCGACCAACCGCCCGTCGCCTCCTCGCCAGACGATCCCGCGACCGGCGACCGGCTCCCTAAAACCCGCTCCGGCTTCGTCGCCCTCATCGGCGCGCCGAACGCCGGCAAGTCGACGCTGGTCAACCGGCTGGTCGGCACGAAAGTGTCGATCGTCACCCACAAGGTGCAGACCACGCGGGCCATCGTGCGGGGCATCGCCACACATGGCGACGCCCAGATCGTCTTCGTCGACACGCCGGGCATCTTTCGCCCGCGCCGCCGGCTGGACCGGGCGATGGTCACCACCGCCTGGGGTGGGGCCAAGGACGCCGACCTCGTCCTGGTGCTGATCGACGCCGAGCGCGGCATCAAGGGCGATGCGGAAGCGTTGCTCGAAGCCGTGGCGGAGGTTCGCCAACCGAAGATTCTGGTCCTCAACAAGGTCGACCGGGTGCGTCCGGAGGCGCTGCTGAAGCTGTCGGCCGACGCCAACGCCCGTGCCGCCTTCGAAGAAACCTTCATGGTTTCCGCACTCACCGGCTCGGGTGTCGGCGACCTGCTCGACTTCCTCGCCGCGCGCCTGCCCGAAGGCCCATGGTATTATCCCGAGGACCAGGTCTCCGACCTGCCGATGCGCCAGCTCGCCGCCGAGATAACGCGCGAGAAGCTCTATCTGAGGCTCCACCAGGAGCTGCCCTATTCCTCCACCGTCGAGACGGAGAAGTGGGAGGAACTGCAGAATGGCTCGGTTCGCATCGAGCAGGTCATCTATGTCGAACGCGACAGCCAGAAGGCGATCGTGCTCGGCGAGAAGGGCAGGACCATCCGCGCCATCGGCCAGGCGGCGCGCCAGGAGATTGCCGAGATCCTCGAGCAACCGGTGCACCTCTTCCTGTTCGTCAAGGTGCGCGAGAACTGGGGTGACGACCCCGAGCGCTACCGCGAGATGGGGCTGGAATTCCCTGGTTAGGGGACGTCCGGCCGTATCGCCCGGCCGCCTTTTTTCGTCAACCCTGCTCCGCGCCGGACACCTCGTAGGTCCAGACGCGGAACGCTTTCAGCACGTGCGGGCCGAAGGAGTTGATCAGCGGCACGTCGGCGGCGTCGCGCCCGCGCGCGACGACAATCCTGCCGATCCGCGGCCTGTTGTTGCGCGGGTCGAAGGTGTACCAGGCGCCGTCGAGAAAGACCTCCATCCACGCGCTGAAGTCCATCGGATCGACGACCGGCACGCCGATGTCGCCGAGATGGCCGTTGACGTAGCGCGCCGGAATGTTGAGGCAGCGGCACAGCGCCACTGCCAGGTGTGCGTAGTCGCGGCACACGCCGACGCGCTCTTGGAACGCTTCCAGTGCCGTGCGCGTCGAGCGCGCCTGCATGTAGTCGAAGCGGATGTGGCCGTTGACGAAGTCGCAGATCGCCTGCACGCGGCCCCAGCCGGGCGTGACGGTGCCGAACAGGTCCCAGGCGGTCTGGCTGAGGCGATCGGTCTCGCAGTATCGGCTGCCGAGCAGGTAGGCGAGGCAGTCGTCGGGCAGGTCCTGCACGGGCAGTTCCCGCGCGTCCGGCAGCACCCTGTCGGGCAAGCCGTCGTCCTCGATCGTGGCGTCGCCCCACATGGTCAGGTCGCCGGCCGGCGCGACGAAGCGCCGGCAGCGGTTGCCGAACAGGTCGCGATAGGTCGTCGTCGGCACCTGCGGCGTGGTGAAGGTCGTTTCCGGGACGCGCATGTCGGCGGCGCGGTCCTCGTGCACCGACAGCAGGCACACCAGCGCGGTCGGCTGCTGGCAGTGCAGCGTGATCTCGTAGCCGTAGCGGATCAGCATCGGCGCCTTCCTATCTGAAGTCGGCGGCGGTCAGCGTATAGGAATCGCGGCGGCCGTAGGAATAGGCCTCGCGCGCGACGTCCTGGATCGACTGGCGCAGCGCGTCGAAAGCTGAGAGGCAGCCGGCCTCCAGCGTGCCCGACCCGAGTAGGGCGGCCTCCGGAATCGCCAGCGCACCGGCCTCGACGAAGAAGCGGACCTCGAACATGCCGTCATAGCCGCTGAAACGCACCGCCTTGCGCGCCTCGTCGAAGCTTCGGCTGCGGTTGGGGAATTCGAGCATCACGGTCCGCGTCCTTCTTCTGCGCAGGGCGAGGGCCTGAAGCCCGCTGCCGGTGCGGTCTGCTCATCGACGCGTGCGCCGTGGCGGCTGTTGAGGGACAGCATTCCTTCTGTTGCCGCCGAGCGGCTGAGACCGGTCATAGGACGGTCGTCCATGCGGGCGGGAATGCCGGTGAAGACGTGGTAGACGGTCCACGAGCGGTCCCCTTCGACGCGGCGGCCGTACTGATGTCCTGTGGCATTGCGGTCGGGTGTGCCGCTCGCGCTTTCGTCGATGCGCGTCGTGGCAGCATGGCGCCGTCGCCCGGGAATGATGTCATTGGCCGTCATGGCGAGAGCGCTCCTTCGTTGTCGAGTCGAATGCCGAGATCGCCGCGGTAGAGCAACTTTCCGGAAATGTCGGTGACCGACATGGCGTCCGGCCGTTGCGGCATGTCGAGCGTCAGCGCCAGCCGGCGCGCGACCGCGATCGCCTCCTCGGCGTCCGCGGCCTCGGCGCTCTCGCGGCCGACCACGGCGTGGGCGTCGTCCGCGTCGCGGGTTCGGTAGAATTCGATCACGATCCGCATCGCTGCGCACCCCCGGTTCGGCTACGGGGCACGCCTATTTTCTCACCTTGCTGCGCGGCACGTTGGCGTTGGCGGCGAGCCTGATCTGGTCGCCGAACGGCACTTCAGCCTTGGGCGCGGCCTTCTCCTGCTTCGGCTTCCTGATCTCGCGGCTGCTGCGTTTCTGTCCCTTGGCCATGGCCGAACGTCCTTTCCATGAGAGTTGCTGCCTCACCCCCGGGACGCGATGCGTCGACGGGTTCGAGGTCGTCCTGGGTCGCCACCCGCTCGTGACGTTCATCGTCGTTGCGGATGCGGTACTGCGGCGAGTTCATCTTCGGCGGCAGGGTTGCGGTGATGTGGAAGATGCTCGAGGGCGGGCGCGCCGTCGCGAATCCGGTCTTCAGCCGTACCGTCTGGCCGACTGAGAAGAGATGCGAAGCGGTCTCGCGGCGGACCGGCCGGATGCTCGGGTACTGGTAACTTGCAGTGGTCATGATTGCTGCTGGTCCTTCTTCAGTGCGGCGGCGAAATCGGCGGGATCGACCGCCACCATCTGCCGCGTCGTCGCCCGCGAGCCGATCGCCGGCAGGTGGATGAACGTGCCGACGCGCCGCCACGCGACGCGGGCGATGCCGTCGATCAGTTCCTCGTGGTGGTCGACCCTGTATTCTCCCGGCGGTTGGGGCTCCCCGTGGCCGGGCAGGACGAAGGCCGACGTGAAGCGTACGGTGGTCTCGGTCGTCCGCGTGTTCATGTCGGCGGTCTCCGCGGGAGCATGGGCACACCCGTCGTCGGCCGTACCCAGGATCGACGCCGTGGCGCATACCACGGCTCGAACGGCGCGACATGCCGCGCTTGGCCGGCGTGGTGCAGTCGCTTGTTTTTCGTGGAAGATCGCGGGCTTTTTACGGCCGCGAAGCCAATTATGGCCAAATCAACTGGATATAGACATGCGCTTGAATTGAGTTTCAAACAAGGCCGGAGGTCCGGTTTATTCTTTGTTTCGTTAACCGGTTGGCATCACCTCCATACAAAGAATCTCTCGCGACGCGGAATTTATCGAACCGACGAGGAGTTCGCGGACGAAATATCCGCCGATCCTCGGTGTGGGCGGGCCACGTGAACCGCACGCACCAACGCCCCGCCCGGATCGCCGCGAACGCCAGCGTTTGACTGGCGAAAGCGCTGGGCTTCCGGGCTCGGCCATGCCTCCGCGCGACGCCTTGCGTGGGAAACGGAATCATGCGTTATTCCCAAATGAAAATAACGTAGGCTCCGAAATGATCCGCTCCCTGTCTCGATTTACCTGCATTGCCCTCGCGGCATTTGGCTTCGGCTCCGGCCAGGCATCCGCCCAGACGGATGCGCCCGTGATTGCCGCGGCGGCCGACCTCAAGTTCGCGGTGACGGAGATCGCCGAGGCCTTCAAGGCCGAGACCGGCAAGGAAGTGAAGCTGTCCTTCGGCTCGACCGGCAACTTCGCCACCCAGATTCGCGAGGGCGCACCGTTCCAGATGTTCATGGCGGCGGACGAGAGCTACGTCGCCAGGCTGGCGGCCGAAGGCTTCACCCACGACGAGGGCACGTTGTATGCACAAGGACGCATCGTCGTGATCGCGCCACATGGCTCGCCCCTGAAGGCCGACGGGTCGCTGGAGAGCCTGAAGGCTGCGCTCGCGGCTGGAACGATCGCCCACTTCGCCATCGCCAATCCCGATCACGCCCCCTACGGCGTGCGCGCCATGGAGGCACTGCAGCACGTCGGCATATGGGAAGCTGTCGAGCCCATGCTGGTGCTCGGCGAGAACGTCAGTCAGGCGGCGCAGTTCGCCACCTCGGGCGATGCACAGGGCGGCATCATCGCCTATTCGCTCGCCCTGTCGAAGAAGGTGTCGGCTCTCGGCACGTTCGACCTGATCCCGGCGGACTGGCACGAGCCGCTCAATCAGCGCATGGTGCTGCTGAAATCGGCGGGCCCCGTGGCGGAGGAATTCTATGCCTACATCAATGCGCCGGCAGCCCGCGCGATCATGGATAAGTACGGATTCATACTGCCGGGCGAGTGAGGCATGGACTGGACGGCTCTTTGGCTTTCGTTGCGACTGGCGGGATGGACCGTTGTGATCCTCCTGCCGGTCGCGATCTTTGCGGGGCGCTTCCTCGCCTATCGCGACTTCGGCGCGAAGGGGATCGTCGAGGCGCTGGTAATGCTGCCACTGGTGCTGCCGCCCACCGTGTTCGGCTTCTACCTGCTGGTCAGTTTCGGCGCCCGCTCGCCCGTTGGACAGGCTTGGCAGTCCCTCTTCGGACATCAGCTGGTCTTCACCTTCGAGGGGCTTCTGGTCGCATCGGTGATCTTCAACTTGCCTTTCGCCATCCAGCCGGCGCAGCGCGGCTTCGAAGCCATCCCCGTCGCGGTGCGCGAGGCGGCAAGATGCTGCGGTATGTCGCCGCTGCGCTCCCTCTGGAGGGTCGAGCTGCCGCTGGCCTGGCCAGGGCTTATGACCGCCATGGTGCTGACGTTTGCCCATACGCTGGGCGAATTCGGCATCGTGCTGATGGTCGGCGGCTCCATTCCCGGCAAGACCAAGACCATCGCCGTCTCGATCTACGACAAGGTGCAGGGCTTCGACATGCAGGGGGCTGCGGTCATGTCGGCGGTTCTCCTCGCCATTTCGCTGGCAACGATCTCCGTCACCTTCTGGTTGTCGGCCAGGGTCGGCCGGAGGCTGTCCTGATGGCGCTGGAGGTGACGGCGCGCGCCACCGCGCCGATCCCGCTCGATGTCGCCTTCCGTGTCGAGCCGGGCGAACTGCTGGCGCTGGTCGGGCACTCGGGCTCCGGCAAATCGACCGTGCTGCGTACGATCGCCGGCCTGTGGACGCCGAGCCAGGCGAAGGTATCGGTCAACGGCGAAACCTGGCTCGACACCGATCGCCGCATCGACCTCGCACCGCACCGCCGCCGCGTCGGCATCGTTTTCCAGTCCTATGCGCTTTTCCCGCACATGACGGCGCTCGCCAATGTCATTGCCGCCATGGGTCACCTCGCAGCGTCGGAGCGGGAAGCCGAGGCGCGCCGGCTGTTGGCGCTCGTCAATCTGGCGGGCCTGGAAAACCGCCGGCCGGCGGCCCTTTCCGGAGGGCAGCAGCAGCGCGTCGCTGTCGCTCGGGCGCTCGCCCGCCAGCCGGCCGCGCTTCTCCTCGACGAACCTTTCTCCGCGGTGGACCGCGCCACGCGCGAGAGGCTCTACGAGGAGATACGGCAACTTCGCGCCCACCTCGCAATGCCGACGGTCCTCGTCACCCACGACATGGAGGAGGCGCGCCTGCTCGCCGACCGCATGGTGGTCATCGAGCACGGGCGCGTCGTCCGCTCGGGCGCGGCGGCGGACGTGCTGTTCGACCCCGCCGCGCTCCGCGCCATGGGTCTGCGCGAAATCGGCTCGAGCCTTCGCGCCGTCGTCGTCGCGCACGAGGATGACGAGCTTACCCGCCTGCAGACGGCCGCCGGGCCGGTCTGGATACCGCGGATCGACGGCGCGCCGGGCTCTTCGGTCCGCCTGCGCATCATGGCCCACGATGTCATGATCGCGCGCGACATGCCGAAGGACATATCGGCGCTCAACGTATTGCTTGCGACCGTCGTCGCCGTTACCGCCGGAGAGGGGCCTGGCGTCGTCGTCAGGCTCGACGTCGGCGGCGACGAAGTGCTGGCGCGCCTCACCGCGCGTTCGGCGCGGGCCCTGGCGCTGACGCCCGGAGCCTCCTGCTTCGCCGTCGTCAAGTCGATGGCCGTGGCGCGCGGCGACGTCGAGCCCTCGCAGCGATGAACCGGTACGTCTGACCGAAGAAACCGCGACATCGGCGCGACCGCTGACATTGGCGTCGAGGGGCGATATCGTCGCCGGCGAGAAAATGGCGCTCTCGCCTGTCAACTGGGCCGGACGCATAAGGGAGATCCGGATGCCGTCGCTCAGCCTGCGTATCGATCTCGACCCGGACGGCCGCGTCGGCCCGGGCAAGATCGAGCTGCTTGAACATATTGCCGCCTTCGGCTCGATCTCGGCGGGCGCGCGCCAGATGAACATGTCCTACAAGCACGCCTGGGGGCTGGTGGAGGAAATGAACCGGTTGTTCGGCAGGGCCGTGGTCGATGCCCAGAAGGGCGGTGCGCACGGCGGCGGGGCGGGCCTGACGAAGCTCGGCATGGAGCTCGTCACGCGCTACCGCGCCATCGAACGGGCCGCCGAATCGGCCGCCGCCGACCATCTGTCGGCGCTGCAGCGCGTGATCGAATCGGCGGACTGACCGGCCTCGCGGTGAGGCCGCATCCGCCTCGGCCGGGTCGATGGGCCGGCGCGGCAACCCCTACGACAATGCCAAGGCGGAGAGCTTCATGAAGACGCTCAAGATCGAGGCCGTCTATCCGATGGACTTCCACACCTTCGACGACGTCGCCAAACACCTTCCCCACTTCATCGACGACGTCTACAACAAACGCAGACTGCATTCCGCACTCGCCTATCTCAGCACACAACAGTTCGAGGATCAGCACGCCAGCCTACGGGACGAATCCGACCCCTGAAGCGTCGACCAATAAGGGCGCAGTCCAAAGGCGGGGATAAGATCTCCCGCCTGCTTCAACGGAATCAATGCCTTGCGCGAATCTGGCTGCGAATCCACGGCGATTTTATCCCCCTCCCCAAAGACGCCCGTAGAATCGCCGCGGGCAAAGGAGGCCCGGATATGGAAGGCGCTTTGCAGGACAGGCGAACGTTTCGGGGCATCGCGGCGACGCTGCTTGTGCTGGCGCTCCTTGCCGAGCGCGCCGCCGTCCGCTCCTTCCCGGTCCGCTTCGTCGTCCTTGCCATCCTGTGGCGGGCCGAGGCGATAGCGCGGGCCTTCGTCGTCAAGGCGACCGGGATCGACGGTCTCGGTGAACGGCCTCCGCTGCGCGGCTGCGCGATCGATGCCGGGATCCTCGCTTTGCGCCTGCGCATGCTCGCCGCCGTTCTCGGTGCGCTGGCGGGCGCCGCCGGCCGTCCTGCCGGCAAAGAAGACGGCCCCGGCGACGCTCCCCGCCTGCCGGTGCTCCTCGTCGTCCGGCTGCCCCGCCCGCGCCGCTCTTCCTGGCTCCGCGGCCGGCACGGTCTGCGACTTGCCATCGCCGCGCCGCCGTGACAGGCATGGGTCATGGAATGGCGCGACGAGGGCATAGTGCTCGGCACCCGCCGGCACGGCGAGACCAGTGCGATCCTGGAGGTGATGACGCGCGCCCACGGCCGCCATCTCGGCATGGTGCGCGGCGGCCGCTCGCGCCGCCTGCAGCCGGTTCTGCAACCCGGAAACCGCGTCGAACTGGTCTGGCGCGCCCGCCTCGACGAGCATCTCGGCACGTACTCGGCAGAGCCCGTCGCCCTCGCTGCGGCGCGATTGATCGACAGCGCATGCGCCGTCTACGGCCTGCAGACGCTCGCCGGGCATCTTCGCCTGCTGCCTGAGCGCGACCCGCATCCGGGCCTGTTCGAGGCGCTTGCCGTCACGATCGACCACCTCGCCGATCCCGCCGCGGCGGCGGAACTGGTCGTGCGTTTCGAACTGCTGGTGCTCGAGGAACTCGGTTTCGGCCTCGACCTGTCGCGTTGCGCGGCGACAGGGTCGAGCGACGACCTCGCCTATGTCTCGCCGAAGTCCGGCCGCGCCGTGTCGCGGGCCGCCGGCGAGCCGTGGCGGGACAGGATGCTGCCGCTGCCGGCTTTCCTGCGCCGTGGCTCCGGCCTGCGCGCTGCCCCCGCCGATGTCGACGCCGCCTTCCGCATGACCGGCTTCTTCTTCACCCGCCACGTCTACGAGCCGCGGGGCATGTCCGAGCCCGACGCGCGCGCCGGCTTCCTCGCCGCCGTGCGCAGGGCCTTTGCCGCCCCGCCTGCCATTGATGGAGACACTGCCGCATGAGCGAAGTCGAACTCTTTCCCGGATACGTCTCGCCGCTCGGCCTCGGCACCATCCCCCACGAGGAACTGGCGAAATATTCCGGCCTCGAACTCCTGCAGCGTATCATCGACGGCAAGTATCCGGCGCCGCCGATCGGCGCGCGCCTGAACTTCGGCCTGTCGGAGGTCTCCGAGGGCAGGGCCGTCTTCCGCGGCCTGCCCGGGAAGCGGCATCTGAATCCGCTTGGCGGCGTCCATGGCGGCTGGGCCGCGACAATCCTCGATTCGGCGCTGGCCTGCGCGGTGCAGACGCTGCTGGTGGCGGGCGAAGCCTACACGACGGTCGAGTTCAAGGTGAACCTGATGCGGCCGATCACGCCGAAGACCGGCGAGGTCGCCTGCGAGGGCCGCGTCATCCAGAAGGGGCGCACGCTTGCGGTCTCCGAAGCCTCGCTGAAGGACCGCGACGGCAAGATGCTCGCCTTCGGCACCGAGACCTGCTCGATCTTCCCGGCCGAACGGCTGGCGCCGCGCTAGGCATCCGCCGCCATATTCCCGTCGACCTCGGTTGCGAGTAGTCTGCGCCAACCGCAGGGGTTGAGGGACCGCGATGCTGGAACTGATATCGATCGTCGGCGTGGTCGGCCTCATCGCCGTGGCCTTTCGCCAGCAGCAGCGCATCCAGGTCCTCGAATTCGATCTCGAAGGCATCCGTAACGCCTTCCTCGCCCATCGCGAGGCGGCGATGGCCGGAACCTATGGCGCAGCGCCGGCCGGCGCGGCCGAGGCATCCGCCCCGGCGAAAGCCGAGGAGGCGGAAACGCCCGGTGCTGCGCAGGCCTCGCAGATCCCGGCTGAAACCCCTGCCGAAGCGGTTGCCGCCCGCAGCGAAGCCGAGCTCGGCGCCGAAGCGGAAGCCGTCGCCGCTGCGGCCGACGCGGCTGCCGCCGCTTCGGCCGGCGAAGCCGCTGCGGAAGGCCCGTGGAGCAAGGCCGGCCCTGCGGAGCCGCCGGCCGCCGCGACGCCGGCGAAGGAGCCGTCGCGGCCCGACATCGAGACCGCGCTCGGCACGCGCTGGGCGGTGTGGGTCGGCGGCCTGGCCCTGGCGCTCGGCGGCGTCTTCCTCATCCGCTACACGATCGAGGCCGGAATCTTCGGCCCCGAGGTCAGGCTGGCGCTCGCCGCGCTTCTCGGCCTGTCGCTGGTCGTCGGCGGCGAGGTGCTGCGCCGCATGGGCTTCGACGTTCCCGTCGAAGGCCTGAAGAACGCCTACCTGCCGGCGATCCTGACAGCCGCCGGCGCCTTCACCCTGTTTGGCACGATCTACGCCGCCCACGGCATCTACGGCTTCATCGGGCCCGCCGCGGCGTTCACCCTGCTCGGCCTCGTCGGCGTCGCCACGATCGCCGCCTCGCTGCTTCACGGCCAGGCGCTCGCCGGCATCGGCCTCGTCGGCTCCTATGCGACGCCGCTGCTGGTCGCCGCGCAGGCACCGAATCTGTGGGCGCTGTTCGGCTTCATCGCCATCGTTCTCGCCGCCGCAGGCGTCATCGCCCGGCTGCGCGACTGGATGCCGCTGATGGCTGCGGCCTTCGCTGGCGCCGGCCTGTGGTGCCTCGTCTACCTCGCAGACGATCCGCTTCCCGACATCGCCATCGTCCTCTTCATCAACGCCGTGGGGATCGCCGTCATGGTCTTCGTCTGGCTGAGACGCGCCGAACCTGTGGCGACGCGGATCGATCTTCCGGCAGCGGTGGCGTCGGCCTTCGTCGCGCTCGCCGCGCTGGCGACCGTGGCGAACGCCGCGTTGGCGCCGACCACGGGTATGGGAACGGCGGCCGCGATCCTCCTTGGACTGCTTGCGGCGGCGCTCTACCGCGAGACGGCGATTGCCGCACTCTTCGCCGCGGCGGCGGCCGCCGTGCTCGCCTATCTTCATATCGGTCTCGGCGGAACATTCGAGATCACGCTCTTCCGCGAAATCCTCGTCATCGAGGGCACCGCCCCGGGCGTACCCGCCGGGAGCGCGCGGGTGTGGGGTGCGCTGCTCGCCCTGGCGTTCCTCGCTGCCGGCCTGTGGAGTGCTCGTCGCTATGCCCCCGACCGCGCGCTTCGCGCCGCGTCGTGGAGCGCGACCGCCGTGTTCGTCCCGCTCGCCGTCATCACGGCGGTGTGGGTGGTGTTCGGCAATCTCGACCGCGACCTTTCCCACGCCGTGCTCGCTCTGGCGCTGTCAATCGCGCTGGCCGCCGGTGCCGAATGGGTGGCGGCGGCGGAAAGGCCGTCGCATGGCGGCGGCCCGGCCGTCTCTTTCCTCCTCGCCGGCGCCGGGGTCTCCCTGCTTCTGTTCCTTCACATGGGCTTCGGCGCGCTCTGGACGACAATCCTTACCGGCGCCGCTGCCGCGCTGCCGGCGTTGGCGACGCGACTGCGCCGCTATCCCGCCCTCGGCTGGCTGAGCGTCGGCGCGGCGATCGCGGTCATCGTCCGCTTTGTCATCGACCCGACGGTCGCCGGCGCCGACCAGCTTTCGACGACGCCCGTCCTCAACGCGCTTCTGCCGGGCTACGGCATCCCGGCGCTCGCGGCCGCCTATGCCGCCTGGCAGCTCGCCCGCACCACCGGCGGGCGGCCGCGTCTTGCCATGGAGGCTGCGGCGACGCTGTTCGGTCTGCTCGCCGTCGCCATGTTGGTCCGCCACGCGATGAACGGCGGCGTCATCGACACCGGCGCGCCGACGCTCGCCGAACAGTCGATCTACACGCTCATCGCCATCGGCGCCGGCGCCATCCTTGTGGCGCTCGACGGCCGCGCGCCGAGCCCGGTGTTCCGCGTCGGCTCGATCGTGGTCGGCGTCGTCTCCGTCGCCCTCGTCGCCGTCCAGCACTTCTTTGCGCTCAATCCGCTCGTCACCAACGAATCGACCGGGACGATCCTCTTCTTCAACCTGCTCCTGCTCGGATATTTCCTGTCGGGAGCGGCGATGGCGGGCCTCGCCGCGTATGCGCGCTACAAGCGGCCCTGCTGGTACGTGGCGACGCTGGCGCTGGTTGCCTCCCTGCTCGGCTTCGCCTATGCCAGCCTATCGCTGCGCCGCCTCTTCCACGGCGAATTCATCGGTCTGTGGAAGGATTTTAGCCAGCTCGAGACCTATTCCTATTCGGCGCTCTGGCTGGTCCTTGGCGTGGCGCTGCTCGCTGCGGGCCTGGTGCTGAAGTCGCAGGTTCTACGCCTCGCCTCGGCGGCCTTGGTCGTCGTCGCCGTGGCGAAGGTCTTCCTCCTCGACATGGCGGAACTGGAAGGTGTGCTGCGGGCGCTCTCCTTCATCGGGCTGGGCGCGGTGCTGATCGGCATCGGCCTGTTCTACCAGCGCATGCTGACCCGGTTGGCTAAAGCCGAGCACGCCCGCGCCGAGGCGTCCTGAGCCGCGGGACGGCAAGGCAGCACGTCAGCCCGGTGCCCAGGGATCCCCGGAGGGATCGCCGCCCAGTCGCGCGGCGAGGAAGTCGATGAACAGGCGGAGCCGGCTCGGCACGAACCGACGATGCGGGTAGAGGACGTGAACGCCGAAGCTGCCCCAATCGCAGTCCTGCAGCAGGGCGACGAGGCGCCCCTGCCGGAGATCGCGCCCGCAGACGAACGTCGGAAGCCACGAGACCCCGAGCCCGGATAGGGCGGCAAGGCGCAACGCCTCGGCGCTCGACGAGACCAGGCGCGGCGCAATCCTGACCCTGCCCTCGGCATCCCCACGGCGCCACGACCATTCCAGCCGGGGAGTCGGCTGCGAAAAGGTGAGGGCAGGGAAGGTCGACAGCGCGTCCGGGCTATCGGGGAGCCCCTGCCGCGAGATGAAATCGGGGCTTGCGACGACGCGGAATCGTGTGGTCGCGAGCCTGCGCCCGATCAGTGCGGTGTCGAGCGAGGGCGCGACGCGGATCGCAAGGTCGAATCCCTCCTGCACAAGATCCACCGTTCGGTTGGTGAAGTCGGCGACGACCGATATCCCGACATGCTGCGACATGAACTCGACCAGCAGCGGAGCCAGATGGTCCTGACCCAGCTCGATCGGCGCCGTGATCCGGAGCGAGCCGCGCGGTTCGCGGTTCTCCGCCGCGACGGTGTTCTCGGCCTCGTCGACCGCCTCGATGATTGCGAGCGCTTTCTCGAGGTACATCTGGCCTTCCGGCGTTGGCCGGACCGACCGTGTCGTCCTGTCGAGAAGCCGCGCTCCGGTGCGCTGCTCCAGATGAGCGACATGCTTGGCAACCATTGCGGCGGACATGCCGCACGCACGGCCCGCGGCGTTGAAGCCGCCGAGTTCCACCACCCTGACGAAGACGCGCATGCTGCCCAGCGTGTCCATGCCCGATCCCACACTCCGAGTAAGAGGCGATCCTATTGGAAAGCGAATTCCCTCCACGGCGTGCGCGACGTAAGCCGACACCCGGGGTCGAACCGCCCCTGACCTACACCAGAAAGATGGGAGACGACATGACGACTTTACTGCAATTCGATTTCGCTTTTGACGGCCCCTGGGGCAAGGACCTCGAGCCCGCCTGCCGCGAGCTCGCCGACGACATCGCCGCCCAGCCGGGCCTGATCTGGAAGCTGTGGGGCGAGAATCCGGTCGCCCGCCGATCCAGCGGCGTCTACCTGTTCGAGACGCCGGAAGCCGCCGAAGCCTACATCGCCAAGCACACGCCGCGCCTCGCCGCCTTCGGCGTCGCTGATCCCGGCCTGTCGCGCTTCACCCTGAACCTGCCGCTGTCGCGTGCGACGCGCGCGCCGCTTTGAGGAGGCCCTGCCATGTTCACCACACTCGCCGAAGTCGAGATCGGGGATCTCGGGCAATTCCTGTCAATCTTCGCGACCGACGGCCGCATGAAGCGGGAGGCGCACGGCAGTCTCGGCGCCGAAGTGCTGTCGGCCGTCGACGGTCCCGACCGGGTCATGGTCCTGATCGATTGGCGCGACGAGGATGCCTACAATGCCTTCTTGGCCGATCCGTCGGTGCCGCCGACCATGGCACGGGGCGGGGCGAAAGGTCGTCCGCGATTCACGCCGATGAAACGGGCGGGACGCTTCGCAGCCTGATTCCGGTTGCCCGGACATGCCGTCCCGGCGATCGCGGGCGACGCCCCGCGGCCACCGCCGGGCGTCGCGCCGAAATCCCATCGCCGGCAGCCGGCCCCCTAGGCGGCCTCCGGTGGAGTCTCGGGATCCTGCGGATGCGTCGACGCCGCAGCCTCGCTCCGACGGGTCGAACAGACGCTTTTCACGGTCGTCCGCAGCCAGCGATGCGCCAGGTCGCCGTCCATGCGCGGGTGCCACAGCATGGAGATGGTGAAGGGGGCGATCGCGAAAGGCAGTGCGAAAGCCTGCATGTCGCGGCGCAGCCCCTCCGTGTGGCGTTCCGGGACGGTGGCGACGAGGTCCGTCTCGCGCGCCAGTGCCAGCGCGCTGGCGAATCCGTTGACGATGGTGGCGACGCGCCGCTTGACGCCGGCCGAAGCGGCGGCGTCGTCGACGTCGGCGCTGTGCAGGCCGCGGCGCACCACCACGACGTGGCCCGCGGCGGCGTAGAGGCTGCCGGTCACCGGCGTCTCGCCGAGCAGGTGGCCCGCGCGCACGACGCCGACCCAGCGGTCATCGAAGATCGGCACGGCGCGCAGTTCCGGCGCGGTGTCCTGGTCGACGACGCCGGTCTCGATGTCGACCTCGCCCTCGCGCAGCGGCGCGCTCTCCTTGTCGGACTTGGTGATGAAGCGCAGCACGACGCCGGGCGCCTGTTCCGCGATGGCGGCGAGCAGGCGCGGGCCGAACGTCTCGACGAAACCCTCGCTGGTGCGCAGCGTGAAGCGTCGCTCGAGCCGGGTGAGGTCGAGCTTCGCCGCAGGCCGCAGCACGGCATTCGCCCCGTCGACCAGAGCGCCGACCTGGCCGCGCAGCTCGACGGCGCGCGGCGTCGGCACGAGGCCGCGCCCGGCGCGCACCAGCAGCGGATCGCCGGTCACCTCGCGCAGCCGGGAGAGCGCCCGGCTCATCGCCGACGGGCTGAGCCTGAGCCGGCGCGCGGCTCCGGCTACGCTGCCCTCGGCGAGCAGCACGTCCAGCGTCACGAGCAGGTTGAGATCGGGCATGGGCCGCTTCCGGAGATAGGTGGCGTCACGTGCACGAATATGATGCGATCGCTGCGCGTTCCGCAATATGCGGCGGCGGATTAGGTCAGCGGAAGTCCAACTCGGAGTTCCGCTCATGCATGCCCGTTTCGCTCCCGTCCTTTTCGGATTCATCCTCTCGGCGCTGATGTCGCTCATCGTCTCCGGCATCGCTACGCTGCGCAACGCCGGCCTCGTCGATGGCTTCCTCGATCTCTGGCTCGGCGCCTGGCTGCCGTCCTGGCTGGTCGCCTTCCCGGTCGTGCTGGTCGTCGCGCCAGTCGCCCGCCGCATCGTCGGCCTGGCCGTCAGGGCGCCCGCGGCGCGCGCGCGCTGAGGGGAGGAAGGAATGCAACCGGCCTCTTCCCAACGCTGGCGCCTTGCCGCCCTGTCCGTGACGATGCTCCTGCCGTCGCTCGGCACGAGCATCGCCAATGTCGCGCTGCCGACGCTCGCAGAAACCTTCGCCGCACTGTTCCGCGACGTGCAGTGGATCGTGATCGCCTATCTGATCGCCGTCACCGCGCTCGTCGTAGCGGCCGGCCGGCTCGGCGACGTGTTCGGCCGCCGCCGCCTGCTGCTCGCCGGCATCGCCGTCTTCGCCCTCGCCTCGGCGGCGGGCACCTTCGCCGGGAACCTCTGGCTGCTGGTCGCCGTCCGCGCCGTGCAGGGCGCCGGCGCCGCCGTGATGATGGCGCTCACTGTGGCGTCCGTCGGCGACGTCGTGCCGAAGGCCGCGGCCGGCCGCGCCATGGGCTTGCTCGGCACGGTCTCCGCCGTCGGCACGGCGCTGGGACCCTCGCTCGGCGGCGCGCTGGTCGCGGCCTTCGGCTGGCCTTCGGTCTTCGCCGTCATGGCCGTCGCCGGTACGGCGGCGTTCGCCTTCGGCACTCGGCTGTTCCCCGCCGACGCTGCGGCCGCACCGCGCCGCTTCCGCCTCGATCCCGCCGGCACGCTGCTGCTGGCGCTGTCGCTCGGCGCCTATGCGCTGGCGACCACGCTCGATGCGGCTCCGGGCGTTGTCGCCTTCCTCGCCGCCGCTGCGGCGCTTGGCTTTGCCGCCTTCGTCGCCGTCGAGCTCCACGTCGAATCGCCGCTGATCAAGCTGCCGCTCCTGCGCGACCGGACTCTCGGCACCGGCCTCGCCGCCCTTGCGATCGTCTCGGCGATCGTCATGGCCACCCTCGTCGTTGGCCCGTTCTATCTCGCCGACGTGCTCGGGCTGAGCGCGGTCGACGTTGGCCTGGTGATGTCGGTCGGGCCCGGCGTGTCGGCACTGACCGGCGTGCCGGCCGGCCGCTTGGTCGACCGCCTCGGTTCCTACACGGTCGCCCTGGCCGGCCTCGGCGGCGTCGTCGCCGGCTCGCTGCTGATGATCGCGCTGCCGGGCGCAATCGGGGTCGCCGGCTATATCGCCAGCCTCGCCACGATCACGGCGGGCTACGCGCTCTTCCAGGCCGCCGGCAACACCGCCGTCATGAACGGGGCAGCCGCAGATCGGCGCGGTCTCGTCTCTGCTCTCCTGGCGCTGTCGCGCAACCTCGGACTTGTGACCGGCGCTTCGCTGATGGCTACGCTGTTCGCGCTGGGGTCCGGAGGGATCGCGCTTCTCGGCCTCGTGCCGGGCACAGCGTCGGGGCTACAATTGACCTTTGCTGTCGCCGCCGCTTCAGCGGGCGCGGCCCTCGCCGTCGCGGGCTGGGGGCTGCGCGGGCGATAGGCCGGCGCGTGCGAGGGCCTGTCGGGAAAAAGGGCAGTATCCGTGTACCTTTCGCCCTCGCGCTTGCTGCAGTGCAGCAACAACTCTCCGCGAGACCAGCCATCGAAACACTTGACGGACGGCAAGGACCGTCATCAATCTTGCGCCGCGTGACATGGGGCGCGGAGGAAGCTGCTTGTTACCTACGGACGCGGGGGACCCTTCCCATTTCCGCAAGGTCGTCGATTGCCAATGGGCCTGTCCCGCGCAGACGCCGGTTCCGGAATATATCCGCCTGATCGCCCACGGGCGCCATTCCGATGCCTACATGGTGAACTGGCAGTCGAATGTCTTCCCCGGCATCCTCGGGCGCACCTGCGACCGGCCGTGCGAGCCGGCCTGCCGCCGGGGGCGCGTCGAAGACGAGACCCTCACCGGTCGCCGCAAGGAGCCGGTGGCGATTTGCCGGCTTAAGCGGGTCGCAGCCGACAACAAGGAAGACATCACGAGCCGCCTGCCGAAGGCGGCTTTTTCCAACGGGCGGCGCGTCGCGTGCGTCGGTGGCGGCCCTGCCGCACTGACCGTGGCGCGCGACCTCGCCGCGATCGGCTACCGCGTCGAGATCTTCGACGACAGTGCCAAGCTCGGCGGCATGATCCGCACGCAGATCCCGCGCTTCCGCCTGCCCGAATCGGTGATCGACGAGGAATGCGGCTATGCGACCGGCGTCGGCGACGTAGTGGTCAATCGGGCCAGGGTGGAATCGCTGAAGGAGTTGCTCGGCCGCGGCTACGATGCGATCTTCGTCGGTACCGGGGCGCCGCGCGGCCGTGCGCTGAAGCTGCCCGGCGCTGCGGAGGGTGCCGCGAACATCCACCTCGGCATCGACTGGCTGGCAAGCGTCTCCTTCGGCCACACGAGCGCGATCGGCCGCCGGGTGATCGTGCTCGGCGGCGGCAACACGGCGATGGATTGCTGCCGCACCGCGCGCCGGCTCGGCGGCGACAAGGTCACTGTGGTCGTCCGCTCCGGCTTCGAGGAGATGAAGGCCTCGCCATGGGAGAAGGAGGACGCACTCGCCGAGGACGTCGAGATTCTCAACTACATGGCGCCGAGGAGTTTCGTCGTCGAGGATGGACGGCTGGCCGGCATGACCTTCCAGCCGGTCAGGGCCGTCTACGATGCCGAAGGCCGCCGCGACCTAGTGCCGACCGGCGAGCCGGATCGCCTGATCGAATGCGACGACGTGCTCGTCGCCGTCGGCCAGGAAAATGCCTTTCCGTGGATCGAGCGCGACATCGGTCTTGAGTTTCTCCCCTCCGGCCTGCCGAAGGTGGATGCGGCGACGCTGCGTTCGACCCTGCCGCGGGTATTCTTCGGCGGCGACTCGGCCTTCGGCCCGAAGAACATTATCTGGGCGGTCGCCCACGGCCACGAGGCCGCCGTCTCGATCGACCGCTTCTGCAACGGTGAGGATGTTTCGGATCGCCCTCCGCCCGGCATCACCGTGGTCAGCCAGAAGATGGGCATCCACGAGTGGAGCTACGATAATGATATCACCATCGACCCGCGCACGAAGGTGCCGCACCTCGGCAAGGCGGCGGCGATCGGCGACATCCGCGCCGAGGTCGAGCTCGGCTACGACATTACGCTGGCGTTGAAGGAGGCACGGCGCTGTCTGAACTGCGACGTGCAGACGGTCTTTTCGGCCGGCCAGTGCATCGAGTGCGACGCCTGCGCCGACGTCTGTCCGATGGATTGTATAACCTTCACCGAGAATGGCGAGGAGGACGAACTGCGCGCCAGGCTGACCGCGCCCGCGCTCAATCCCGAACAGGACCTCTACGTCTCGCCCAACTTGAGGACCGGCCGCATCATGGTCAAGGACGAGGACGTGTGCCTGCACTGCGGACTGTGCGCGGAGCGCTGTCCGACGGGTGCCTGGGACATGCAGAAATACCTGGTGGAAATGTCGCATGCGGGGTGCCGGTCGTGACGATGCATGCCCGCGGCCCGATCGCCGCCATCAACGATTTCGTCGTCAAGTTCGCCAACGTCAACGGGTCGGGCTCGGCCAGTGCCAACGAGCTGTTCGCCCGCTCGATCCTCAGGATGGGCGTGCCGGTAAGCCCGCGGAACATCTTTCCCTCCAACATCCAGGGCTTGCCGACCTGGTATGAGGTACGCGTGACCGAGCAGGGTTGGCTCGGCCGGCGCGGCGGCGTCGACATGATGGTAGCCATGAACCCGCAAACCTGGGCGCAGGACGTCAGGGAGATCGATACGGGCGGCTACCTGCTCTACGATTCGACCCGGCCGATACCACCGTCCGATCTGCGCACCGACATCACGGTCATCGGCGTGCCGCTGACGGCGATCTGCAACGAAACCTACAGCGACGTGCGCCAGCGGCAGCTGTTCAAGAACATCGTCTGCCTTGGCGTGCTGTCCTGGCTGTTCGAGATCGATCCCAAGGAGATCGAGCGGCTCTTCGGCGAGCAGTACAAGGGCAAGGAGGCGCTGCTTGCGTCGAACGTTCGCGCGCTCAACCTCGGCCGCGACTATGCCCGCGACAACATCGACCCGGCGACCTGTCAGCTCAGGGTGCGCCGCGCCGACGCGGTCGGCGACCGCATCTTCGTCGAGGGCAACAGCGCCACCGCGCTCGGCTGCGTCTACGGCGGCGCCACCGTCTGTGCCTGGTATCCGATCACGCCATCGACCTCGGTTGCCGAGGCTTTCCAGTCCTATTGCCGGAAGCTGCGCCACGACCCGGAGACGGGAGAGGCGCGCTACGCGATCGTACAGGCGGAAGACGAGCTCTCCGCCATCGGAATGGTGATCGGCGCCGCCTGGAACGGCGGCCGCGCCTTCACCGCCACCTCTGGTCCGGGCATCTCGCTGATGACCGAGTTCATCGGTCTCGCCTACTTCGCCGAGGTGCCGGCGGTCATCATCGACGTGCAGCGCGGCGGGCCTTCGACCGGCATGCCGACGCGCACACAGCAGGCCGACCTGCTGTCCTGCGCCTACGCGTCGAATGGCGACACCAAGCATGTTCTCCTCTTCCCAGAGGATCCGAAGGAGTGCTTTGATTTCGCCGCCGCCGCGCTCGATCTGGCCGACCGGCTGCAGACGCCGATCTTCGTCATGTCCGACCTCGACATCGGCATGAACTTCCGGCTGTGCAGGCCCTTCGAGTGGGACGACAGCCGCCGCCTCGACCGCGGCAAGGTCATGACCGCGGCCGACCTCGACGCCGGCAAGACGTTCGGACGTTACCTCGACGTCGACGGCGACGGCATCCCCTACCGCACTTTCCCGGGAGCGCATCCGACGAAGGGCGCGTTCTTCACCCGTGGCACCAGCAAGAACCGCTATGCCGGCTATTCGGAGGAAGGCCCGGTCTACGTCGACAACATGGAGCGACTGCTGCGCAAGTTCGAGACGGCGAAGACGCTCGTCCCCGGCCCGGAGCGGCGCGACGCGGCCGCGGCGACCCGGCACGGCGTCATCTATTTCGGCTCGACGTCGCCGTCCATGGCCGAGGCGCTGGACAGGCTGGCGGCATCCGGCGTCCCGTTTGACGCGTTGCGGGTGAGGGCCTTCCCGTTTGCCGGTTCCGTAAAGGATTTCATCGATGCCCACGACAGCGTCTTCGTCGTCGAGCAGAACCGGGACGGGCAGCTTGGCTCGATGCTCGTCAACGAGATCGGCGTCGATCCGGCCCGCCTCGTGCCGATTCTGCATTATGACGGCACACCGATCACGGCGCGCTTCATCGTCAAGGCCATATCGTCCCATCTCGAGCAGACGCTCTCGATAGAGCGCAGGCTGATCCACACATGACCTACATTGCCAAGCCGAAGCTGCACCACCCGGCGCTACCGCGAAACGAGGCCGGTTTCACCCGGCGCGACTACGAGGGCGCGATTTCGACGCTGTGCGCAGGGTGTGGCCACGATTCGATCTCGGCGGCGATCATCCACGCCTGCTTCGAACTCAACATCGAACCGCACCGCGTCGCCAAGCTGTCGGGCATTGGCTGTTCGTCGAAGTCGCCGACCTACTTCCTCGGCAACAGCCACGGCTTCAACACCGTGCACGGGCGCATGCCCTCGGTGCTGACCGGCGCCAACCTGGCCAACCGCGAACTGATCTATCTCGGCGTTTCCGGCGATGGCGACAGTGCCTCGATCGGCCTCGGCCAGTTCGCCCATGTCATGCGGCGCGGCGTTAACATGGTCTACGTGGTCATGAACAACGGCGTCTACGGCCTGACCAAGGGCCAGTTCTCTGCGACTGCCGACCGTGGCTCGCGGTCGAAGAAGGGCGTGATCAACGCCGATGCGCCGATCGAGCTCGCCTCCCTCGCTATCCTGATGGGCGCCACCTTCGTCGCCCGCTCGTTCTCCGGGGACAAGGCGCAACTCGTCCCGCTGATCAAGGCGGCGATCGCGCACGAAGGTGCATCGATCCTCGACGTGATCTCGCCGTGCGTGGCCTTCAACAACCATGCCGGCTCGACCAAGAGCTACGACTACGTGCGCGAGCACAACGAGGCGGTGAACCGGCTGGATTTCTTCACCGGGCAGCCGCCGCTGACCGCCGACTATGCGCCAGGCACGCTGACCGAGGTCGAGCAGCACGACGGCAGCGTGCTTCGCCTGCGCAAGCTAGACGAAGGCTACGACCCGTCCGACAAGGCCGGCGCGCTGGCCCACATCCAGGAGCGGGAGGCCGCCGGCGAGGTCGTAACCGGGCTGCTCTACCTGGATCCCACGCCGGGCGATCTTCACCGCGGCCTTAACACGGTCAAGGCGCCGCTCGCCTCGCTGTCGGACGCGGAGCTTTGCCCCGGTTCGGCCGTTCTCGCCAAGATCAACGCCGGCCTACGCTGACGCACGCCTTCCGGCCGGGGAACCTCCCGGCCGGCCGTGCTATTCGGCGGGGGCGAGGGCCTGGCGCGCCACGGGCTTCTCGCGGATCGGCCAGTGGACGACCGCGGCGAACAGGCCGAGCAGGACTCCGAACCACCACACCGGGTCGTAGCTGCCCCAGAGGTCGTAGAGGTAGCCGCCCAGCCAGACGCCGAGGAACGAGCCTATCTGGTGAGAGAAGAAGACGATGCCGCCGAGCATGCCGAGGTGGCCGGTGCCGAACATGATGGCGACCAGCGCGTTGGTCGGCGGCACGGTGGACAGCCAGAGCAATCCCATGATCACGGCAAAGACGACCACTGATGCCGGCGTCTGCGGCAGGAGCAGGAAGGCGGTGACCAGGACGGAGCGGCCGAGATATATGAGGGCGAGAAAGATCGGCTTGGAATACTTCTGCCCGATCAGGCCCGACGCCAGCGACCCGATGATGTTGAAGAAGCCGATGAGCGCGAGCGCGATCACGGCATAGCGCGCGTCGATGCCGATGTCGCGGATATAGGCGGGGAAGTGGGCGGTGATGAAGGCGACCTGAAAGCCGCAGACGAAGAAGCCGGAGACCAGCAGGAGATAGCTGCGGTGGCCTAGCGCCTCGCGCAGGGCTTCCGCGACCGACTGGCGGAACTGGTCCTGGCTGTTGCGGCCGGTCGCCGAGTTGCCGGCCAGCGGGATGGCCAGGATCGGGATCACCAGCATGGCGATGCCCATATAGACCAGCGTGTCGGACCAGCCGAGAGCGTCGATCATTCCCTGGCTGATCGGCGCGAAGAGGAACATTCCTGCCGAGCCGGCGGCCGTGCCAATGCCGAAGACGAAGGAGCGCCGCTCCGCCGGCACGTTGCGTGCGAAGGCGGCGAGGACAATGCCGAACCCGCCCGCGGCGACACCGAGGCCGACAAGGACGCCGCCGCCGATATGCAGCGCCAGCGCGCTGTCGGCGAACGCCATCAGGATAAGGCCCGCGGCGTAGAGGACGCCGGCGAGCGACAGCACGCGCCAGGTGCCGTACTTGTCGGCGATGGCGCCGAAGAAAGGCAGGCCCGCGCCCCAGAAGAAGTTCTGCAGCGCCATGGCGAGGCCGAAGGTGGTGCGGTCCCAGCCCTTGTCTGCGAGCATCGGAAGCTGGAAGAAGCCCATCGCCGAGCGTGGCCCGAAGGTGAGGCCGGCGATGATGCAGCCGCAGATGATCATAAGCCATGGCAGGGTGGGAGTGCCGTTGTTGGCCTTGTCGGTGCTGGACATGGGGGGTTCCTTCGCTTGAATCTCTCCGTATCCGAACCGGCGGATAGATCAAATGAATTGATTGGATCGGTTCATTCGATTTGATTGAATTGAAATGGGAATAAATCCGGCGAGCCAGCGTTGTCGGATCGTTCCCGCGTGCCCTCGGCCGCAAGCAGGATCGGATGGACCAGAAGAGGACGGCAATCGTCGCGGAGATCCCGCACATGCGGCGTTATGCACGCGCCCTCCTGCGCGATCGCGACTCGGCCGACGACCTTGTCCAGGACAGTCTGGAGCGTGCCTTCAGCCGGCTCGACCACTGGCGCGAGGGAGACAGTCCCCGCCGCTGGCTGTTCACGATCATGCACCATCTCTTCATCGACCACATCCGCAGGGACCATCGTCGCCGCGCCGCGGCGGAAGTGCCGATCGAGGCCGCGCATGGCGTCGCTACCCCGCCCGCGCAGTTGGAGAGGCTGCAGTCCAGGGAAGTGCTCGATGCGCTCCACGCGATCGCGCCCGAGCGGCGCGCGGCCCTCGTGCTGGTGGCGCTGGAAGGCTTCTCCTACGCCGAGGCAGCCAACACGCTCGGTATCCCGACCGGAACGTTGATGTCACGGATCTCCCGCGGTCGCGAAGACTTGCGCGCCAGGCTCGACGACGCGACCCGGCGGCGCTCTATAAGGGTGGTCGAAACATGACCGTCCGTCCCTTCACCGACCACGACATCCACCTTTCGCTCGACGGCGAGCTGCCTGCGGAGGAGCGCGAGGAATTCGAAGCCTGGCTCGACAGGAGTCCCGACAAAAAGGCGTTGCGCGACCGCTACGCCGACGACCGGGAGAAGCTGCGCCTGGCGCTTGCCGGCGTCATCGATGAAGAACTGCCTGACCGGCTCGCCCGCTTCGGCAGGGAACGGCCCACGCCGCCACGTTCCTGGTCGTGGCGTACCGTCGCGGCGGGCATCGTGCTGTTCGCCGCCGGCAGTGGGCTGGGCTACCTCGCCGGCGCGTACTCGCCATCCCCTACCGGTGGGGGCGCGGCCCAGATCGCCGCACGGGCGATCGAGGCACACGTCATCTACTCGGCCGAGAAGCTGCATGTGGTCGAGGTCGGGGCCGACCAGAAGGATCACCTCGTCGGTTGGCTGTCGAAGCGTGTCGGCACGACGCTGGTGGCGCCGGACTTCTCCGCCTCCGGCTACGAGCTGGTCGGCGGTCGGCTGCTGCCGGCCGATTCGCGCGCAGCCGCGATGTTCATCTACCAGGACGCCGCCGGCGCGCGCATCTCGCTCTACGTTGCGCGCGACTCGGGCGCTCCGGACACCGGCTTCAAGCTCAGGGAAGAACTCGGCGCCTGCGCCCTCTACTGGCTCGACGGCGGTTACGGATATGCCGTGACCGCCACCAACATGTCGGGTGACACACTGCGCGCGCTCGCCGGCTCGGCCTACCAGCAACTGCTGGCCGCACAACGCGGTTGAGGCCGTCGCGAAGCAGCCGGGGCGGCCTTCGCCGCCCGAGTGTTTCGTCACAATTCGGCCCTAATCCGGGAGCGATGACGCGATCGTAGCCGGGCTTGTCCTGCGCCCGGCAACGCGGCCCTGAAGTTCCCTTTCAACCCCCCGCAGAGGCACTCCGGCCCTTTCATGTCCGCGGCAATTCGTCAGGCACTTGCGTCCGACGTCGACGGCCTTGTCGCGCTCGAGAACGCTGTCTTCGCCGCCGACCGGTTGTCGCGCCGCTCCTTCCAACGGCTGGTGGCGAGCCCGTCCGCGGCCGTCATCGTCGCCATCGAGGGTGAGGCGATCGCCGGCTGTGCCATCGTCCTGTTTCGCGCCGGCAGCCGATCGGCGCGGCTCTACTCGATCTCCGTAGCGCCGGGCATGTCCGGCGCGGGAACAGGCCGCGCGCTGCTTGCCTCCGTCGTCGCTGCAGCCATGGAACGCGGCGCCACCGACCTGCGTTTGGAGGTCCGCGAAGACAATCCGCGCGCCATCGCACTCTACGAGCGGAACGGCTTCGTTCCGACCGGCCGGCGGCCCGGCTACTACGCCGACGGCGTAGCGGCCGTCCGCTACAAACGCCTCGTCGCCGGCACGGCCACCCGGATGCAGCGGGAAGCCCGGGACCCGAAAAGCGGAAAGCGCACGCCATCATGACCTGGGTCATCCTCACCGGCCGGCAGAGCGACCTCGACCAGGTCGCCACTCCCCACAAGATCATCACCAACCGCGACTACCTCGCCCATCCGGCGCTTTTTCGCGGGCAGCGGCCGAAGGTCATCAACCTGTCCAACAACTACGGCTACCAGAGCCGCGGCTACTATGCCTCGCTGCTGGCCTCCTCGCGCGGCCACAAGGTCATTCCGACCGTTGAAACCATGATCGACCTGTCGGAGAAGAAGCTCTACGAGAACGCGCTTCCCGAACTGGAGTTGGCCCTCAACAAGTGTCGAAAAGACCTCGGCGGCGCGATCCCCGGCCGCGTCACCGTGTTCTTCGGCATCGGCCCGTCGAAGGCCTGGGACCGCTTCGCCCGGTTGCTCTTCGACTGGTTCCGCGCCCCCGCGCTCGAGGTGACGATCAGGGACGCCGGCGAGTGGGCGTCGATCCGCAAGATCGGCTTCCTGCCGCTGGCGCGCATGAAGGAAGACGAGGAGAAGCGCTTCCTCGAATGCCTGGAGACCTACACCGGCCGCGAATGGCGCGACACCAAGGCGCGCACGCCGGCCCGCTACACCTTCGCCACGCTGATCGATCCGCACGAGCAGATGCCGCCCTCGGAGATCGCCTCGCTGCGCCACTGGGCTAAGATCGCCGAAAAAATGGGCGTCGAAGTCGAGCCGATCACCAGGAAGGATCTCGCAAAACTCGCCAATTACGACGCGCTGTTCATCCGCGAGACGACGTCGATCTCCAACCACACCTACCGCTTTGCCCGCCGCGCCCAACAGGAAGGCATGCCGGTCATCGACGATCCGCTGTCGATGATCCGCTGCACCAACAAGGTCTACCTGAACGAGCTGATGACCTACAACAAGGTGCCGGTGCCGCCGACCGTCATGATCGCCGGGCCGGCCGACCTCGAACTCGCGGCCCAGACGCTCGGCTTCCCGCTGGTGCTGAAAATCCCGGACAGCGCGTTTTCGCGGGGCGTCAAGAAGGCCTCGACTTTCGACGAGTTGAAGACGCTTGCGACGCAGTGGCTGGAGGATTCCGATCTGCTCATAGCGCAGAAGTACATCCCCACCGAGTACGACTGGCGGGTCGGTGTGCTCGGCGGCCAGCCGCTGTTTGCCGTGCACTACCTGATGGCCAAGAAGCACTGGCAGATCGTCAACCACGACCGCCGCGGCAAGCCCGAGCAGGGCGGTATCAAGACCTTCACGCTGAAAGAGGCTCCGCCGATCGTGGTCGACACCGCCGTGCGCGCGGCGCGCTGCATCGGCGACGGGCTCTATGGCGTCGACCTGAAGGAGACGAAGGACGGCGTCTTCGTCATCGAGATCAACGACAATCCCAACCTTGACCACGGCTGGGAGGATTCCGGCGAGAAGGACCAGGTGTGGATCCGGCTCACCCAGTGGTTCCTCGATCGGCTGGAGAAACAGGGGCGGTAGGGCGATGTCCTGTCGCGGTCAGACCCGCCGCGCCGCGTCGAGCGCTTCGAACCGCTCCAGGAAATCCCGCTCGACGTCGCGGGCGGGCCGTGGCGAAAGGTCGAGCCCGTCGGCCGAAGGACCCCTCGGCCGGCCGAAGTACTTCGCCGCCTCAGCGGTCGAGAAGCCGGCGAGTTCCGTTGCCTCGAAATAGGCGGCGATCTGGTCGGCGCGCTTGATCTCCTTCTTCAGCTTCTCGCCGAGAGCGGCCGGCAGCGAGAAACGCAGATGGATGGCGCGCTGCAGGCGGGCCTCGCAGTCCTTGTAGCCGCCGCCCATCACCGCCTTGAACGGCGAGATCATATCGCCGATGACGTATTCGGGCGCATCGTGGAGCAGCGCGGCGAGCCGGGAACTCGCCGAGGCTTCGGGGCAGAGACCGCGTAAGATTCGCTCCACGACGAGCGAGTGCTGGGCGACCGAGAAGGCGTGGTCGCCGACCGTCTGGCCGTTCCAGCGGGCGACGCGGGCGAGCCCGTGGGCGATGTCGGAGATCTCAACGTCGAGCGGGGAGGGGTCGAGCAGATCGAGCCTGCGGCCCGACAACATGCGCTGCCAGGCGCGTGGCGGCGCGCCGATACGGTCGGCCATCACGCCTCTCCCGCAGCCGACTCGGCGGGCGCCTCGGGGAAGGTGAAGCCGGCCCATGCGGGGATCGACAGCGTCAGCGCTACGCCATCCGCGGCGATCGGCTGGCCAGCGTCCATCGCCTCCTTGACCCGGTCGATACGCACGACGGCCAGCGCCTTCGTTCCGCTGACAGTGCCGAGCGCGCCGAGCGGGCGCCCGCCTGCTTCGACCGGCGTTCCGGGAGCGGGGAGGGGCGCATCCGCACTGGCAATCAGAACCCGGCGCCGTGCCGTGCCGCGGTGCTGCATCCGCGACACGACCTCCTGGCCCACATAGCAGCCCTTACGGAAGCCCACCCCGCCGGTCTGGTCTAGCAACACGTCGTGCGGGAAGGCGTCGCCGAGCATGTAATCACTCCCGCTTTCGGCGATGCCGTGGGCGACCCGAAGAGCGTTCCAGGCAGCGACACCACCTGCGGAACCATTGTCGGGCCTTGCGGCGGCGCCATAAACCCGGCTGATGCCGGCGTCGATGGGAAAGCGGGCGTCGCGCAGCGTTGATTCGGGATGTGAAGCCGTTGAATCGAACCGCGAAGTGGTTGAATCGATTCCTGATGAAACGGAATCGGCCTCCCAGTTCGCCGCGACAAGGGCTTGATCTTCCACGACAATCGTCACCTTCGCCCGCAGCTTGTAGAGGGTGAGGCGCCGGGCGAAGTCGGTGGCGACATCGCGCCGGCAGTCGAGTCGGTAACCACCCGGCGACTTCGAAATGAGGAAGTCGAACAGGATCTTTCCTTGCGGGGTGAGCAACGCCCCGGGCCGTGCCTCGTCGTCGCCGAGGCTCGACAGGTCCGTGGTCAGGATGTTCTGCAGGAAATGCTCCGCATCCTCGCCGGCGACGAGGATCAGGGCACGGTCGGTGAGCCGGACGTTCGGCATGGCGGGGGGTGGCCTTGCTTGCAAATCGGAGGGCCCTTACGTAAGCCCGGGCGCAAAGAGCGGCAAGGGCGCATCCGGTGACGACAACCTACGATCTCATTCTCCGCGGCGGCACGGTCGTCAACCAGGACGGCAAGGGCATTCGCGACCTCGGCCTACGCGACGGGCGGATCGCCGCCATAGGCGACCTGTCGTCGGCGAGCGCCGGCAGCGTCATTGATTGCCGCGGCCTTCATGTCCTGCCCGGTGTCGTCGATAGCCAGGTGCATTTCCGCGAGCCCGGCCTCGAGCACAAGGAAGACCTGGAGACGGGATCGCGCGCCGCCGTACTCGGCGGCGTCACCGCCGTCTTCGAAATGCCCAACACCAAGCCGCTGACCACCAGCGCCGAGGCGCTCGCCGACAAGGTCGCGCGGGCGACGAACCGCATGCATTGCGACTTCGCCTTCTGGGTCGGCGGCACCCGCGACAACGCCCGCGACGTCGCCGAACTGGAGCGCCTGCCGGGAGCGGCCGGCATCAAGGTGTTCATGGGCTCGTCGACCGGCGATCTCCTGGTCGAGGACGACGAGGGCGTCTACGAGATACTGAAGAACACCCGTCGCCGCGCTGCCTTCCATTCGGAGGACGAGTTCCGCCTGCGCGAGCGCCTCGGCGAGCGGATCGAAGGCGATCCGTCCTCGCATCCGGTCTGGCGCGACGAGATTGCCGCGCTCCAGTGCACGCAGCGCCTGGTGGTGATCGCGCGGCGGGCGCGGGCGCGCATCCACGTCCTCCACGTCTCGACGGCGGAGGAGATCGACTTCCTCGCCGACCACAAGGATGTCGCCACCTGCGAGGCGACGCCGCACCACCTGACGCTGTCTTCCGACGACTACGCCGCGTTCGGTACGTTGATTCAGATGAACCCGCCGGTCCGCGCGCCGCGCCATCGCGACGGCGTCTGGCGCGGCGTCGACCAGGGCATCGTCGACGTGCTCGGCTCCGACCACGCGCCGCACACGCTGGAGGAGAAGGCGAAATCCTATCCGGCCTCGCCCTCGGGCATGACCGGCGTGCAGACGCTGGTGCCGATCATGCTCGACCACGTCAATGCCGGGAAGCTCACCATCGAGCGCTTCGTCGACCTGACCAGCCACGGCCCGAACCGCATCTTCGGCATGGCGCGCAAGGGTCGCATCGCCGTCGGCTACGACGCCGACTTCACCGTCGTCGACCTCCTGCGCCGCGAGACGATCCTCAATGAGCAGGCCGGCTCCCGCGCCGGCTGGACGCCTTATCACGGGCGTACGGTCACCGGCTGGCCGGTCGGCACGATTCTGCGCGGCCGCCGCGTGATGTGGGAAGGCGAGATCGTCGGCGCCGGGCTCGGGCGGCCGGTGGACTTCTCGGAAGGCTATCTCAAGGGCAACTGAAGGCGGAGCGCGAGGACCGGACGGCGCGGGGAGGGGGCATGGTCTTGTCCCTACGCCCTGCTCTTCAATCTCCCGCGACGAAGAATTGCCAGCGCCCTTCGGGCGTGATGCCGACGCGATAGAAGATGTAGGCGCCGTAGGACTTCATGTCCTCGTAGTCGCCGGCGGTAACGATCTTGAACAGCTCGACCCGCTGGGGAGGCGTCAACCGCTCGAGCGGCACAGCGAAGAAATACGGCCAGACATAGAGCTCCTCGCTCGTGCCCGCATCGAGGTGGACGTAGCCGGCTTCGAGTACTTCCTCAAGGATGGCGAGGATCTCCTGGCCGCCCTCGTCGCCGGAAAGCTCCTCGAGGAAGGCGATAGGATCGCCGTCGATGCCGCCGAGCGCCAGTTGGGTCGTGTCGTCGCCCGTGCCGACCAGCGGCCGCAGGCGCTCGATCTCCCCGCTCTTTGCCGCCTCGACGATGAGATCGCGCATTCGCCTGACCGGTTCGGGGAGGGCGCCGAGGTCATAGTGGATTTCGGGGACGGGGGCATTGGGGTCGATTTCCGGCCGGGCGGCTTCGTTGCCGCCGTCGCCATCGGTTTCCCCGTCCGTCCCGCCGCCTTCGGCCGGGGCGGCCGGTACCGTCGGATCGGTTGCAGGTTCATCGCCGACGGAGGCGGGCGGGCTTACCGGATCGGGAAGCGGAACCGGTTCGACGGGAGGCAACGGTTCCTTCTCGATGCCCCCGTCGGGCGTGGCGGCGGGAACGTCGCCCTGCTGGATTTCGCTCAGCGCCCATGCAGGGGTAACAGCAGCCGGCGAACAGGCGAGCAGACCGGCCAGCAGCAAAGCCCACGCATGCGGGGCGAGGCCCGCATGCTTTCGTCCCGTCGCGCTTCGTGCTGCCATCGCATGCCACCCGTCGTCAGACATAGTGGAACCGGCCGGCTCCAGGATAACCGATAAACCGCGATGGCGTCGGCGCGTCAATGCCGCCGGAGCAGGGGTTCGAATTCTCCGGAGATCACCTTCTCGCGCATGCGGTCGAGCAGGGCCAGCGCCGCGGCTTCGCCGTTCGCTCTGAGGAGTTCGCCGAAGGCCGTCGACAACGCCGCCTCCGCGATGATTTCCGGCTCGATGCCCGCCGAAAGCCCCTCGGCCCAGGCCTCACTGTGGCTCTCGACCGATGTCAGGCGCTTTTCCTCGCGCACCAGGGCATCGATGTCGTTTACGGCCTGTTCCATGCTGGCTTCACCCCATCAAGTCACGATCCGGAGAATTCGGATCAACTTGAGTCGTCCCTGTTAATGGCCCATTAAGCCTTTTCTAACACACCGTTTTCGCCTTGTGGGCCGGCAATGGTGAAAAAGTTAACAGTTTCCTAATTGCCGAAACGAACGGCAATGTCACGACTTAATTCCTCGCCTTCCTTCATGAAGCGGGCGATCGCCTCCGTCGCCGAGGCCGTGCACTTCACATAGGTCCCCTCATAAGAGCGGTAGCCGCGGTTGAACGAGGCCACGTAGCGCGCGCGCAGGTCCGGCGCCGGATTCTCGGCGTCGATCAGCTTCTGCATCTGGTCGCGCCACTGTGTCCCCAGCTCGCCACATAGATTGCGCAGGTAGTGGAGAGAGCCGAGCACTTCGGCGAGCCGCAGCAGCCGCGGCTGGAACGGGGCCTCCACCGCCGCGGCAGGCGCGGTCAGTCCGCAAAGGACGACGACGGCGGCGAAGAGGATTGAGTGACGGCGCATAAGCTCTTCTTGTCCAATGATTTTGTCCGCCGCAAGGCGTATTCGCCGCGATGCGTCACGACGCCGTCGCATCGCGGGCGGGCACTTCCCCAAGCAACTCGCGGGCGATCTCCAGCGTCGACGGTGTGATCGGCAGGTCCGCGAGTTCGTCGAACCGGAACCAGCCGACCGCTTCGGCATCGTCGGCGGCGATCGCCTCGCCGGCCAGCCATCTCCCGGACAGCACGGTGAGGCGGTAACGCACCATGCGGCCGTCACGCCGGCTGTCGATCGCCAGGTTGCGCAGCACGGCGAGGTCGCTCGCGGCAAGACCCGTCTCCTCGTGGAGTTCGCGCCGCGCCGCTTCCTCCACGGTTTCCCCCGGCTCGATCCGCCCTCCGGGAAAGGCATAGAGGCCGCGCGATGGCTCCCGCCCGCGCCTGACCAGAAGCACGTGGCCGCCCCGCAACAGCGCCACCGACACGGCCGGGATCACATCGGCGGCTGGCATCTGTGACTCGGCGGAATCGCTGTCGCCGCGCCCGGCCATCGTTCTCCTCCATCGGCGGGCTTGTCCGCCCGCCGCCCTTGTCGTTAAGAGGGTAGCATCATGTGCGGACGCTTCACACTCACGGCGAGCCCCGAGGAGGTCCAGGCGCTGTTCGGCCTGCTCGACCTCGAAGTCTTCCCGCCGCGCTACAACATCGCGCCGACCCAGCCGATCCTGCTCG
The DNA here is from genome assembly GCA_905339215.1 of Rhizobiaceae bacterium. Classification (GTDB taxonomy): domain Bacteria; phylum Pseudomonadota; class Alphaproteobacteria; order Rhizobiales; family Rhizobiaceae; genus DUSC01. The sequence continues at coordinate 81,768 of CAJPFN010000017.1, read as the reverse complement.
TCGTCGCCGGCCAGCCGCGCGAGCCCGGCTCCAACCTGCCTGATCGCCGGGCGTTGCTGGTTCGCTGGGGCCTGATCCCGTCCTGGGCGAAGAACCCCAAGGATCTGCCGCTGCTGATCAATGCGCGTTCGGAGACGGCTGCGGAGAAGAACGCCTTCCGTGCCGCCATGCGCCATCGCCGGGCGCTGGTGCCGGCGTCCGGCTTCTACGAATGGAAGCGCGATGGCAAGAAGTCGACGCCCTATTTCGTCCGTCCGAAGGGGGGCGGGCTCGTCGCCTTCGCCGGCCTGATGGAGATCTATTCCGAACCGGGCGGCTCCGAGATCGATACCGGCGCCATCCTGACCACGTCGGCGAATGCCGATGTCGCGTCCATCCATGACCGGATGCCGGTCGTCATCCAGCCGGCCGGCTACGCCCGCTGGCTCGACTGTCGCACGCAGGAGCCGCGCGACGTGGCCGACCTGATGCGGCCGGCCGAGCCCGGTTTCTTCGAGGCGATTGCGATCTCGGACAAGGTCAACAAGGTGGCCAATACCGGCCCCGAGATCCAGACCCCCGTCGTCGGGGAGCACGCGCCGGAGACCGCCGCGCCAAAGGCCGTAGAGCAGAAGGCGGTCGGGCCGAGGTCCGATACCCAGCTCAAGCTGTTCTAGCGTCCGCCGCGCCCGGCAAGGCGGTTCAGGCCGCCGACTTCGCCGCCGCCGGGGCCTTGCGCTTGTTGGCGTGTATCAGGGCCGCCACGATCGCGGCGGGGCCGATGGCGCGGTAGTGGGTGGCGAGCGCCGCGTACTGCTTGCGCGCACGTTCGGACTCGTTGCGGGTGACAGGCATGTTCTCTTCCCTTGGGTCACGGTGTTCCATGGGGCTGCAGATGGTGACCGATTTCGACCAAATCGTGACGCGGCCGGAAAATCGGAACCGATCGCCCTTTTCGTTTGTATAGACATGTTTAATAAAATCTTGCCGATCACATGACGCCGCGGAAACGACACGCCGCCGCGATAAAAGCGACTTGACGGCCGCCGGGGCGAGGCGCGATAAGCGGCCCATGAAAACGTCCTTCGCCATCACCGGCATTTGCATTATTGGCTAGCGCTCGCGCTGGTCCGGACGTTTTCGCCCTCTTTCCCGAAAGATACGACAACGAACCGGCCAGCGGGCCGAGGCGCGCCATGCGGCCGCTTCATGCACGGACGGTGAGGGAACGGGGTCTGGAGGTTCGATGTCCGAGGGGTTCAAGGGGCTCAGGCTCTACAACACGCTGTCGCGCGCGAAGGAGGACTTTCGTCCGCTAGACTGGGAGGACCCGGCAATCCCCGAGGCCGAGAAGCGCGTGCGCATGTATGTCTGCGGCCCCACCGTCTATGACTACGCCCATATCGGCAACGCGCGCCCGGCGATCGTCTTCGACGTGCTCTACCGGCTGCTCCGCCACCTCTACGGCGCCGACCGCGTCACCTACGTGCGCAACATCACCGACGTCGACGACAAGATCAACGCGCGGGCGCTGCGCGACTACGGCGCCGAGATCGCCGCCGGCCGGCTCTCGCTCAACGAGGCGATCCGCAAGGTCACCGAGCCGACCTACGAGCAGTACCAGAAGGACGTCACCGCGCTCGGCTGCCTTCAGCCGACGTTCCAGCCGCGCGCTACCGAGTTCGTGCTGCCGCGCGCCGACGGCAAGGCCGATATGGTGACGCTGATTCAGTCTCTCATCGACCGCGGCCATGCCTATGTTTCCGATGGCGAAGTCCTGTTCGACGTGACCTCGATGGCCGACTACGGCCAACTCTCCAAGCGGCCGCTCGACGAACAGCAGGCCGGCGCGCGCATCGCGGTCGAGGCGCACAAGAAGAACCCGGCCGACTTCGTCCTGTGGAAGGAGAGCACGGCCGAGGAACCCGGCTGGGAGGCGCATTTCGACCTGCCCGGCGGCGGCCACGTGCACATCCACGGCCGGCCCGGCTGGCATATCGAGTGCTCGGCGATGTCGGCGGCCTATCTCGGCGAGGTCTTCGATATCCACGGCGGCGGGCTCGACCTGATCTTCCCGCACCACGAGAATGAGATCGCCCAGTCGCGCTGCGCCCACGGCACCGAGGTGATGGCCAGGTACTGGCTGCACAACGGCTTCCTGCAGGTCGAGGGCAGGAAGATGTCGAAATCGGAGGGCAACTTCGTCACCATCCACGAGCTGCTACAGGGAGTCGGCCGGAAGCCCTTCGCGGGTGAAGTTATCAGGCTGACCATGCTGGCAACTCACTATCGTCAGCCGATAGACTTCAGCGAATCTCGTCTTGAGTATTGGCGAAGCAGACTGGCGGAATGGGTCGAACGGTTTGCTGTTTATGCTTCTTCGACGCTGAAGAACGATTTCTTGATCGGCGTGGAACAGATTCCGTCGGACGAAGTCATTGCATCGCTGAGCGACGATCTCAATTTTTCCGGAGTAATTGCTCACTTGGAGCGTTTAGCGACAGAAGCTCCGAAGAAGACGGAGTCGGCCGACCAGTTGGGAAAGGACTTGGTCTGGTTGGGTTTTTTTCGGACCTATATGAAGGACGCTTATTTCGAGTCCACTGCGTTTGGCGTGCAACCTTACCTCTACGAGAAGTATCGCAATCTCATTCCGTTGGCTCAAGCGCTAACCCTGAACAACTACCGGTGGCAATCGTCACTCGAAGATCGAATGCGGTCACGAAATGAGCTGAATGAACGTTTCAAGCAACTGAACCAGGAGATGGCCAGGGACGCGGTGGCCCTCGTACTAGACGAGCACGGTGGCATCTCGCTCCTCCCTCTCTCAATCGATGCTAAGTCCGATGAGGTCGCAATCCAAGACGCCATCGCCCGCCGCCTCGCCTTCATCGCTACGAAGAACTGGGCCGAGGCCGACAGGATCCGCGACGAGCTTCTGGCGCAGGGCATCCAGCTGAAGGACGGCAAGGACCCCGCCACCGGCGAGCGCACCACGACGTGGGAGGTGAAGCGGTGAGGGTGCGGCGAGCGCCGGCGCGATCCCTCCCCCTCGAGGGGAGGGTGGCCGCGGAGCGGCCGGGTGGGGTCGTCTCCGCCATGCGCGACACCTTTACTTCGCTCACGCGTGAGATCGAAGCTGTAAAACGGCACGACGCCAATCGGGACGCATACCTGCGGTCACTTGGTTACACTGTCACGCGCGTCGACGCCCCGGACGTCCTGGAAAACGCCTGGCATGTCGCGGAAGAAGTTAAGTCCGTTGCCGGCCGCTTGTACCCCACCCGGCCGCTGCGCGGCCACCCTCCCCTCGAGGGGGAGGGACGGCGTCCCGCCGGGTCGCAACGCCACGCGAGAGGAGGCAATCCATGATCGACCACACCGGCATTCCCGTATCCGACCCTGCCCGGGCCAAAACCTTCTACGACGCGGCGCTTGGCGCGATCGGCGCAAAGCTGCTGATGACCGTGCCGAAGGAGTTCACCGGCGGCAAATGGGTCGCCGGCTACGGCCGCAGCAAGCCGGATTTCTGGTTGACGGAATCGGCCGACATCGGTCCCGGCCGCCACTACGCCTTCACCGCATCGAGCCGGGCCGAGGTCGACGCCTTCCATGCCGCAGCGCTCGCCGCCGGCGGCCGCGACAACGGCGCGCCGGGGCTTCGCCCGCACTACCACGCCGACTATTACGGCGCCTTCGTCTTCGATCCCGACGGCAACAACGTCGAAGCCGTCTGCCACAGGCCGGAGTGACCGGATGACCCTCGACAACCGTCCCAGCTATTCCGGCGGATGCCAGTGCGGCGCCGTGCGCTTCCATGTCGAAGGCGCGCTGGGCGACGCCTCGGTCTGCCACTGCCGCATGTGCCAGAAGGCGTCCGGCAATTTCTACCTGCCGCTGGTCTCGGTGCGCGAGGCGAAGCTCACTTGGACGCGCGGCAAGCCGAAGACGTTCCGCTCGTCCAGCGCCGCGCATCGCGGCTTCTGCGGCGAATGCGGCACGCCGCTGACCTACGAGGCGCCCGACGGCATCGCGCTCGCCATCGGCGCCTTCGACCATCCCGAGGAGATCGCGCCGAAGATCCAGTGGGGGGTCGAGGCGAAGCTGCCTTACGTCGACGACGTGCCGCACCTGCCGAAGGAGGAGACGCTCGCCGACCAGGACGCCGCCTCCTTCCTCGCCACGCTGGTCTCCTACCAGCATCCCGACTACGACACCGAGACTTGGCCGCCCGAGGCGCGGCGGGGGGAGGGCGCATGAGCGCAGAGCCCATCACCGGCGGCTGCCAGTGCGGCGCGGTGCGCTTCCGCATCGCCAGGCTCGGTCGCGCCTCGATCTGCCACTGCCGCATGTGCCAGAAGGCGTTTGGCTCGTTTTTCGGCCCGCTGGTGACGGCGAAGGGTCTGGAGTGGACGCGCGGCGAACCGGCGCGGTTCGAGAGCTCCAACGTGGTCAGGCGCGGCTTCTGCGCCGCCTGCGGCACGCCGCTCACCTATGAATACGCGGGCGGCACTGAGATCGCCATCGGCGCCCTCGACGATCCGGAGCTGGCGCCGCCGGCGATCCAGGTCAACCCGGCCGACAAGCTCTCCTACGTCGAGGGGCTGCACACGCTGCCCTGGCGCTTGGCGGGAGAGAGCTTGGCGGTCGACGCGTTCATGACCTCGGTCAAGGGGCGCCAGCATCCCGACCACGACACCGAATTCTGGCCGCCGGCTTCACATGACAAGGGCGAGACGACATGAGCCTGAAGACCCTCTACCCAGAGATCGAGCCGTTCGACAGCGGCATGCTCGACGTCGGTGACGGCCACACGATCTACTGGGAGCGCGCCGGCACCCGCGGCGCCAAGCCGGCCGTCTTCCTCCATGGCGGGCCGGGCGGCGGCATCTCGCCAAAACACAGGCGGCTGTTCGATCCAACCCTCTACGACGTCGTCCTGTTCGACCAGCGCGGCTGCGGCCGCTCTACGCCGCACGCCGAACTCGAGGCCAACACCACCTGGCACCTCGTCGCCGACATCGAGCGACTGCGTCAGATGTGCGGCTTCGACAAGTGGCTGGTGTTCGGCGGCTCGTGGGGCTCGACGCTTGCGCTCGCCTATGCCGAGCGTCATCCGGAACGGGTCAGCGAGTTGGTGTTGCGCGGCATCTACACGCTTACGCAGGCTGAACTCGCCTGGTACTACCAGTTCGGCGTGTCGGAGATGTTCCCCGACAAGTGGGAGCGCTTCCTCGCGCCGATCCCGGAAGGCGAGCGCGGCGACCTGATGGCAGCCTACCGGCGCCGGCTGACGGCCGCCGACCGCTCGGTGCAAATCGAGGCGGCGCGCGCCTGGAGCCTATGGGAAGGCGAGACGATCACGCTGCTGCCCGAGCCGGAGACCAGCGGCAAGTTTGGCGAGGACGACTTCGCCATCGCCTTTGCCCGCATCGAGAACCATTTCTTCGTCCATGCCGGCTGGCTGGAGGAGGGGCAGCTGATCCGCGAGGCGCACCGGCTGAAGGGCATCCCGGGCGTCATCATCCACGGCCGCTACGACATGCCATGTCCGCTGCGCTACGCCTGGGAGCTGGCGAAGGCCTGGCCGGACGGGAAACTTTACATCATTGAGGGCGCCGGCCACGCCTATTCGGAGCCGGGCATCCTCGACCGGCTGATCCGCGCGACGGCCGCTTTCGCCGGCAAGGCGGAGTGAGCGACGATGGCGGCCAACCCGACCCCTTCGAACCGGATGCCGAGATGGCTCCTCTACGCCATCGCCGGGAAGATCGTGGCGCTGGTCCTGATCGTGGTCGTCGTCCTCTGGTATGCCGGCAACCTCTGACGGAATGACGATGAAACGCGAACGCCTCTACCTCTTCGACACCACCTTACGCGACGGCCAGCAGACGCCGGGCGTCGACTTCTCCGTAGACGACAAGATCGCCATTGCGAAGATGCTCGACGCGTTCGGCATCGACTATGTCGAGGGCGGCTATCCGGGCGCCAATCCGACTGACACGGCCTTCTTCGCCCGGAAGCGCACGGAGAAGGCGAAGTTCGTCGCCTTCGGCATGACCAAGCGCGTCGGGATCTCCGCCTCCAACGATCCGGGCATCGCGGCACTCCTCCAGGCGAAGTCCGACGCCGTCTGCTTCGTCGCCAAGAGCTGGGACTATCACGTCCGCGTCGCGCTCGGCTGCACCGAGGACGAGAACCTGGAGGCGATCCGCGCCTCGGTCGAAGCCGTCCGCGCGGCCGGCAGGGAGGCGATGGTCGACTGCGAGCATTTCTTCGACGGCTACAAGGCCAATCCGGCCTATGCGCTTGCTTGCGCGCGTGCCGCCCACGACGCCGGCGCCCGCTGGGTGGTGCTGTGCGATACAAACGGCGGCACGCAGCCCTCGGAGGTCCGCGCCATCGTCGAGGCGGTCATCTCCGCCGGGATCCCCGGCGCGCGGCTGGGCATCCACGCCCACGACGACACCGGCCAGGCGGTCGCCAACTCACTGGCCGCGGTCGAGGCAGGCGTGCGCCAGATCCAGGGCACGCTGAACGGCATCGGCGAGCGCTGCGGCAACGCCAACCTCGTCACTATTATCCCGACGCTCGTGCTGAAGCCTGCCTTCGCCGCCCGTTTCGAGACCGGCATTGACGCCGAGGCGCTGGAAGGCATCTCGCGCCTGTCGCGCGGCTTCGACGAACTGCTCAACCGGGCGCCGGAACCGCAGGCGCCCTATGTCGGCTCCTCCGCCTTCGCCACCAAGGCCGGCATCCACGCCTCCGCGCTGGCCAAGGAGCCGAAGACCTACGAGCACGTGCCGCCCGAGGCAGTCGGCAACCGCCGCCGCGTCATGATCTCCGACCAGGGCGGCAAGGCCAACTTCGTCGCTGAATTGAAACGCCGCGGCATCGAAGTGCCGCGCGACGACGGCAGGCTCGACGCGCTGATCGCGGTCGTCAAGGAGCGCGAGGCCGAGGGCTATGCCTACGAGGGCGCCGACGCCAGCTTCGAGTTGCTTGCCCGAAAGATGCTGCACACGGTCCCGGACTTCTTCAAGGTGACCTCGTTCCGCTGCATGGTCGAGCGCCGTTTCGATGCCAACGGCAACCTGAAGACGGTGTCGGAGGCGATCGTGAAAGTGCTGGTCGACGGCGAGGAGCGTATGTCGGTCGCCGAAGGCCACGGGCCGGTCAACGCGCTCGACATCGCGCTGCGCAAGGACCTCGGCCGCTTCCAGGCCGAGATCGCCGACCTTTCGCTGGTCGACTACAAGGTGCGCATCCTCAACGGCGGCACCGAGGCGATCACGCGCGTGCTGATCGAATCGCACGACGCTTCCGGCGCACGTTGGTGGACGGTCGGCGTCTCCGACAACATCATCGACGCGTCCTTCCAGGCCCTGATGGATTCCATCGTCTACAAGCTGATGAAGAACCGCGAGATGGCCGGGCTGGTCGCGGCGGAGTAGCGGCGCCGTCAGCCCGCCGCGTACCAGACCATCCGCTTCAGGACGGACTGGGGCGGAATCGCCTCAGGCGGAATACGCCCGTCGTCGCTGGACTTCACCGGCTTCGGTGTCGCGAAGAGATGGGTGATGAACGAGTCCCGTTGGTCGCAGACAACCAGCGGCGTGTCGGTCTCCTCCTGGAGATAGCAGTCGACGAACTCCGGCGGCCCGTAGTCGGCGAAAGTCGACTTGCCGATCGTCAACCCGGCCTCATCGGCGACGCCGTCGCCCACCGCCGTGATCGAGCCGACCGCGTTGCCGTTGCTGTGAACGACGAGCATGTCCCGGTCGTCCTTGCGCACGAGGAAAATGACCTCGCTCATGCCCTCGACCGTGCGCCGGCTGACCACGACGTCGTAGCCGGGCAAGAGCGCTTGCAGGGCCTCCGCCTCGTATGGCGTGTCGGCTGTGATGCCGCCAACGCCCTGCCAGGTCATGACAAGTGGTGCATAGGTCTGGTCGGCGGCAGTCACCGGCGTGACGACGAACGCACACGCGACCGTCGCGACGACAAGCCCGCAAATCCCGCTATAAATTTTTTCCATTCTGCCGCGCTCCATTCGCGATCATCCGCCAGACGCCGACCGACCAACATGCCGCAAATCCGCCGCGCCGCTTATGGCGATCGCTCGCTGACCGCCCCGTCGATATGACGGCTTACCGTCGTCTCCACGGCTCGATCATTTCCTGTTTCCCGCGCGGCGCGGCCGACCGCGTTGATCTACCGCAACAGGCGGAGCGGGGAGGCGATATCTGTGATCCCGTTGAACCATCAAGCGGAATGAGGTGTGCCATCAGAAGAATGACATGGTCATCGGCCGTGCCGGCAGGCATAGCAGCGCCATGACCGACACGACGACAAATCAGGCAAGTGAAGCGACGCGCGGATTCTTCTTCGCGTTGTCGGCCTACGTTTTCTGGGGCGTACAGCCGATCTTCATGAAGCTGGTCGCCCATATCCCCGCGCCGGAAGTCGTCGCGCACCGCATCGTCTGGTCGCTGCCGATCGCCGGCGTCGTCATCTGGGCACTCGGGCGCACGGCAGACCTCAAGGCCGCGCTGCGCTCGCCGCGCACCCTGGCCATGGCTGCGGTCACCGCCACGCTGATCACGGTCAACTGGGGCATCTACGTCTGGGCGATCGCGGTCGACCGGGCGGTGGAGACGGCGCTCGGCTACTATATCAACCCGCTGGTCAGCGTCGTCATGGGCGCCGTCCTTCTCGGCGAGAAGCTGACCGCGCCGCAGATTGTCGCGGTCGGCCTCGCCTTCGCCGCCGTCGTCGTGCTCACTGTCGATGCCGGCGGGCTGCCCTGGGTGTCGCTGGGCCTGGCGCTGACCTTCGCTGTCTACGGCTTCCTGCGAAAAACGCTGCCGATCGGGCCGAGCCAGGGCTTCTTCCTCGAGGTGCTGATCCTCTGCCTGCCGGCGCTCGGCTATGTCGCATGGTTGGAGACGCGCGGCGCGAGCCATTTCGCCGCCGCGCTGCCGGGCGACATCGTCCTGCTGCTGCTGTGCGGGCCGGTCACCGCCACGCCGCTCCTGCTCTATGCCTTCGGCGCCAAGCTGCTGCGCTTTTCCACGATCGGCATCATGCAGTACATAGGCCCGTCCATCGTGTTGCTGATTGCCGTATTCGTCTTCGGCGAGCCGTTCGGCGGCGTGAAGGCGCTCGCCTTCGGCCTGATCTGGACCGCGCTCGCGCTCTACACCTGGTCGATGTTCGCCACCCAGCGGAGATGAAGATGTACGAACTGCTCATCGCCAACAAGAACTATTCGTCCTGGTCACTGCGGCCGTGGGTGTTGATGACCGCGCTGGGCATTCCGTTCCGCGAGCGGCAGATCCCGTTCCCCGCGGGGTCGAGCTACGCGACCTTCCGGCCGTTCTCGCCGACCGGCCGAGTGCCGTGCCTGAGCGACGGCGGCCTCGCCGTCTGGGATTCGTTGGCGATCGTCGAATATTTGGCCGAGCGCCATCCGGGCGTCTGGCCGGCTGACGCCGAGGCCCGCGCCTTCGCGCGCTGCATCGCCGCCGAGATGCATTCCGGCTTCACGACGCTGCGCGACATGTGCGGTATGAGCTGCGGCATTCGCGTCCGCCTGCACGAGCGTCCGGCCGCGCTGGAAGCCGACATCGCGCGCATCGGCGAGATATGGAACGGAGGCCTGACGCGCTTCGGCGGACCGTTCCTGGCAGGTGCAACGTTCACCGCCGCGGACGCCTTTTTCGCCCCCGTTGTGTTCAGGGCGCAGACCTACGGGCTGGACTTCGGCGGGGCTTCGTCGGTCTATGTCGAACGCATGCTGGCGCTTCCGGCGATGCGCGCGTGGTACAAGGCGGCACTCGCCGAACCCTGGCGTGAGGCGGGTCACGAGGCGGAGACCCTTTCCTTCGGTGTCCTGACCGCTGACTTCCGCAGGCAGTAGATGGCCCGCGCCGGCCGTTTCGGTTGACCGGCGGAAAGACGCCTACCCCGATCAATCCGGGAACGATCCGGGGCTTCCCCGGGCCTTTAGAGGTTGGGTTGGGCGATTTCGACTTGTCGAGCGCCGCGGTCGCGTCACAGCTTGTCGATGACCGATCCCACCCCTTCGGCCGGGGCGCCGTCGGCAGCCGCCTCGATCAGAATGGTCGGCACGACCTGTTCTGCCTCTGCGACCACGATCGGCTTCACCAGATGTGACGTGTGGATGAAGCCCTCCGACCGCATATGGTCGAGCAGGTCGAGCATCGGATTCCAGAAACCGTCGACGTTGGCGAAGACGATCGGCTTGCGATGATGGCCGAGCTGCGCCCAGGTCATGATCTCGATGATCTCCTCGACGGTTCCGATGCCGCCCGGAAGCGCCACAAAGGCGTCTGATTCCTCGAACATCCTGTGTTTTCGCTCATGCATGTTCTGAGTCACGATGAGCTGGTCGAGGCGGTCGAGCGCGGACTCGGTCGCTTCCTTGGTAATGAGGAACCGAGGGATGATCCCCGTGACCTTGCCACCGCCACGCATGGCGCCGTCAGCGACGGCACCCATGATGCCTTTCGTTCCGCCGCCGTAGATCAGGCGCAGGCCGGCCTGGGCGATCGAGCGGCCGAGGATCTGGCCGGCCTCGAGGTACCTTTGGCCGCGGCCCGGAGACGAGCCGCAATAGACGCAGACGGATCGAATCGTGTTCATCCCCGATTGGTGATGGCATGGAGGACGGCGGTCAAGTGGTTGGCTGGCTTCCTTGTCGGTTTGTGGAAAAGGCGATAGACGAATGCTTGTTGGCAAAGGGGCTCAGACGAAATGGTGATCAATCCGCTCAAGGCGTTCCTGTTCCTGACGGGAGGGGTCGTGGCCGCCGGGGCGACAGCCTACGTCTCGGGCGCGCTCGATCCATATCTGTTCCCGCCTACGCCACCTCCGGCAGAGGTCGCTGCTTTGCCTGAGCCCTCGGCACCGGCAGATCCCAAGACCGAACGCCTGCCGGCGGCCGAACAGCCGGCCGAGCCGGCTGCACCCGCCGCCGAGACGACCGTGGTTCCCTCGTTCGACGTCGTGCGCGTCGAGCCGGACGGGTCCGTCGTCATCGCGGGTAACGCGGCGCCCCAGTCGCTCGTCGAGGTGATCGCGCAGGAGCAGGTGCTTGCCTCGTCGAAGGCCGATGGCGCCGGCGCATTTGCCATTGTCTTCGACACTCCGCTGAAGCCCGGCGACTACCAGCTTTCGCTGCGCGCAACCGATCCGAACAACGTTGTCGTTGCCTCGACCGAGACTGCGGTGATCTCGATCCCCGAGACGCCTTCGGGCGAGGTCCTGGCGATGGTCGAGGAGCCCGGAAAACCGGCCGAGATCATCACCGCGCCACAGCCCGCGGCGAGCGCACCGGCAGCCGCCGAGCAGACCCCTGCAGAGGCAGCCGCCCAGCCGACGCCTGCGGAGACACCCTCCCAGCCGACGCCGGTAGAGGCATCCGCCCAGCCTGCGGTAGAGCAGCCTGCTGGTGAGGCGAAACCCGCCGCCGAGGGCGAAGCGGCCACGCAACCGCCCGCGAGCGAACCCGCGGCCGCCGCGACGACGGAAGAGCCGAAGCCGGCCGCGCCCGAGACGGTCGTCGCCGGCAATGACGGTCGCCCGGCCGAAGCTGCGCAGCCCGCCCCCGAGCCCGCCGCCGAGCCCGCGCCGGCGCCTGCCGCCGAAACCCAGATGGCGGCCGCCGAACCGACACCGGCCGAACCGGCACCGCCGGCCGCGCCGCCTGCCGCCGCAGCGCCGACGGTGGCCGTCGATGCCGTTGAGATCGAGGGCAAGATGATCTTCGTTGCCGGCACGGCGGAGGCCGGGCGTATCGTCCGCGTCTACGCCAATGCCGACGTGCTCGGCGAGGCCAAGGCCGCGCCCAACGGCCGCTTCCTCGTCGAAGCCGAGCGCGAACTCGCTGTCGGCGAATACCTGATCCGCGCCGATGTCCTCGGCGCCGACGGAGTCCAGGTGATCGCGCGCGCCGTGGTGCCGTTCGAGCGTGAGCCGGGCGAGGCGATCGCCGCCGTCGCGCCGCCTGCGGCTGCTCCCGCGGCCGAGCCGAAGCCCGTCGAGATGGCGGCTGCCGACACTGCCGGTGCGAACGCCTCGGTGCCCGCTGAGCAGCCGGCCTCCGCCGCGCCGGCGACGGGCACGGACCAAGCTTCGGCGCCCGCAACGGCCGAACCGGCTGCCGAAGAACCCGCGGCCCAGCCCGAGACCTCCGCACCGGAGACCGCCGCTGCGATGCAACCCGCCCCGGCGGCTGAAGCGGCGGGCGAGCCGGCAGCCGAGGCTGCTTCGCAGCCCGAGCCGGCGGCCGAACCCGCGAAGCCCGCTCCTGCGGTGTCCGAACCTGCGCCTGCGGCCGAACCGGCCAAGCCGGAACAGCCGGCAGTGGTGGCCGCGGCCGAACCGCCCGCGGAGGCGGAAATCGTCTTGCCGAAGCTCGGCACCGATATCGCCGGCACGCCACCCGAAGTGACGGCGCCGAAGCTCCAGCCGGCACAGGGCGCGGTCATCATTCGCCGCGGCGACTCGTTGTGGCGCATATCGCGGCGCGTCTACGGCCGCGGCGTGCGCTACTCGACGATCTACCTGGCCAATCAGGACCAGATCTCCGATCCGGACCGGATCTGGCCGGGCCAGATCTTCTCGGTTCCCGAGAAGACGCCGGAAGGCGAGGCCGCCGACTTGAAGGCCATCGGCGAACAGGCCACCACCAGGACGCAGTAGGAATTCGCCCTTGCGGGTTCATCGTTCATCGTATATCGACGATGAACGATGAACCAGGCAAGTATAGATCTTCTGGCTGATGTCCTGTCACCGCCTGCCGACGAGATGGCAGGCCAATTGAACGCGCTTGCGCATCCGGCCCGCCTCGAAATCCTCCGTCACCTCTCGGCCGCCGGCTGTTGCTGCTGCAAGGATGTGGTCGAGACGCTCGACCTCGCGCAGTCGACGGTCTCCCAGCACCTCAAGATCCTCGTCGCTGCGGGCCTCGTCCGCTACGCTCCTGACCGCCAGCGTTCGCGTTACGAGATCGACCGGAGGGCGGTGGCCAATCTCGCGCGCTCTGTGACGGGTTTCCTCGACGGCTGCTGCGCAGGCGGGCCGTGCGGCAGCCCGTGACGCCCGAAGCCTGAACAACAGCAAAGAACAAATCCAGGAAACGTCGCGTGGCAACAAAGACCGTCTCTGCCGACTCCGGCTCCCTCTTCAGAACGCTGTTCAACCTGTGGCCCTATATGTGGCCGACGGGGCGCGCCGATCTCAAGGCGCGGGTTATATGGGCGACCGTGTTCCTCGTCGTCGCCAAGTTCGTGCTGATCGGGGTACCCTACTTCTTCAAATGGGCGACGGACTCGCTGTCCAGGGACGGTGCGGCGGTGCCGTTGCTGCCGGCTTTTCTTCTGGCGCCGGTGATGCTGGTCGTAGCCTACAATGTCGTAAGGATCCTGCAGCTTGGCTTGAACCAGCTGCGCGACTCGCTGTTCGCCCGAGTCGGGCAGCACGCGGTCCGCCAACTCGCCTACAGAACCTTCGTGCACATGCACGACTTGTCGCTGCGCTTCCACCTGGAGCGGCGTACCGGAGGCCTTTCGCGGATCATCGAGCGCGGCACGAAGGGCATCGAGACGATCGTGCGCTTCACCATCCTCAATACCGCGCCGACCATTCTCGAATTCGCGCTGACCGCGGTCGTCTTCGCCGTCGCCTATGGCTGGATATATGTCGTCGTCGTTGCCGTGACGGTGTGGCTCTATACCTGGTTCACGGTCTGGGCGAGCGACTGGCGCATTACCATCCGCCGCGAGATGAACGACAGCGACACGGACGCCAACACCAAGGCGATCGATTCGCTGCTCAACTACGAGACGGTGAAGTACTTCAACAACGAGGCGATGGAGGCGCGCCGCTTCGACAAGTCGATGGCGCGCTACGAGGTCGCCGCGACGCAGACCTGGACCTCGCTCGGCTGGCTGAACTTCGGCCAGGGCGTGATCTTCGGCGCCGGCATGACGGTTGCCATGGTGATGTCGGCGCTGGAGGTCCAGGCTGGCACCCAGACGATCGGCGATTTCGTCTTCATCAACGCGCTTCTCATGCAGTTGTCGATGCCGCTTAACTTCATCGGCTTCATTTACCGCGAGATCCGCCAGGGCCTGACCGACATCGAGAAGATGTTCGAACTCCTCGACGTGCCGGCGGAAGTCGTGGACAGGCCCGGCGCCAGGTCGCTTGCCGCGACCAGCGGCGCCGTCGAGTTCCGTGACGTTCACTTCGCCTACGATCCCAACCGGCCCATCCTGAAAGGCGTGTCGTTCAGCGTGCCGGCCGGGAAGACCGTGGCCATCGTCGGTCCGTCAGGTGCCGGAAAATCAACGATCTCGCGGCTTCTGTTCCGCTTCTACGACATCCAGTCAGGCGCGATCCTGATCGACGGACAAGACATCCGCGACGTGTCGCAGGACAGCCTTCGCGCCGTGATCGGCATGGTGCCGCAGGATACGGTGCTGTTCAACGACACGATCGCCTACAACATCCGCTACGGCCGCCCGGACGCGTCGGAGGACGATGTCCGCCGGGCCGCCGAACTCGCCCAGATCGCCGGCTTCATCGACAAACTTCCGGAGGGCTACCAGTCGATGGTCGGCGAGCGCGGTCTGAAGCTGTCGGGTGGCGAGAAGCAGCGCGTGGCGATTGCCCGCACCATCCTCAAGGCGCCGCCGATCCTGATGCTCGACGAGGCTACCTCGGCCCTCGACACCCAGACCGAACAGGAAATCCAGGCGGCGCTGGACACGGTGAGCCGCGGCCGCACCACGCTGGTCATCGCCCACCGCCTCTCCACGGTCATCTCGGCGGATGAGATCATCGTCCTGCGCGACGGGCGTATCGCCGAGCGCGGCACGCATCAGAGCCTTCTCGCCGCGCGGGGGCTCTATGCGTCGATGTGGGACCGCCAGCGCGAGGCGACCGAGGCCGAGGAGCGCCTACGCGTCGCTCGCGAGGCCGACGAACTCGGCGTCGTCGTGCGGCGCCGTACGTCGGAAGTCTGACGCCGCGTCGCCGACCTTGTCGCGTTGCGGCAGGGAGCCATATCCGATAAGCAGTCCCGAACACAGTCGAGGCTGCCGGAGCCCCCATGAGCGTCGCCGAATCGGTCCGCAAGACATTCGTGCCCATCCATCGCGAGGGCTATCCCTTCATCGCCGCCTTCGTCGCCGCGACAATCGTGCTTGGCCTGTTCTCCTACACGCTGTTCTGGGTCGGCATGATCCTGACAGCCTGGTGCGTCTACTTCTTCCGCGACCCGCCGCGTGTCACCCCGCTCGATGACCGCCTGGTCGTCAGCCCCGCGGATGGCACGGTATCCGCCGTGGGTCCGGCCGCGCCGCCCAGGGAACTCGGCCTCGGCGGTGACGAAGTCCTGCGCATCTCGGTGTTCATGAACGTCTTCGCCTGCCATGTGAATCGCTCGCCCGTGCGCGGTCGCATCGCCCGGATCGAATACCGGCCGGGCAAGTTCATGAACGCCGAACTCGACAAGGCGTCCGCCGAGAACGAGCGGAATGGCCTCGTCATCGACGGCCCGCACGGACCTGTCGCGGCGGTGCAGATCGCCGGCCTCGTGGCGCGGCGCATCGTCTGCTGGGCGGAGGCCGGCGGCAGCATCGGCGTGGGCGAGCGTTTCGGCCTGATCCGCTTCGGTTCCCGCGTGGACGTCTACCTTCCCGCGGGCGCCACCCCGCGTGTCGCCGTCGGCCAGACCGCGATCGCTGGCGAAACGGTGCTGGCCGACTTCGATAGCGACGTTGCCGCGCCGCTCGTACGCATCGCGTAGGCGGCGGCATGCCTGGACCCTTCAAGCCATTTGAGCCGCACGGGCAGGGCGGACCGCGCATACGAGAAATTCCGCTGCGTCTGGTCTTGCCGAATCTGATCACGGTGCTGGCGATCTGCGCCGGTCTGTTTGGCATTCGGCTCGGCTTCGAGGGGCGCTTCGAGGCCGCGGTCTTCATGGTGCTCGTTGCCGCGCTCCTGGACGGCTTCGACGGCCGCGTCGCGCGGATGCTGAAGGCTTCGTCCAAATTTGGCGCGGAGATGGATTCGCTCGCAGACATTGTCAATTTCGGTGTCGCACCGGCATTGGTGCTCTACGCTTACCTGCTCAACCAAGCCGGCTCATTCGGTTGGATAGCCGCACTTCTCTTCGCCGTCGCTTGTGGCCTCAGGCTGGCCCGCTTCAACGTGCTGCTCGGCGACGAGGAACGGCCCGCCTGGCAGGCCGAGTATTTCGTCGGCGTTCCGGCACCGGCAGGCGCGATGCTGATGATGCTGCCGGCCTATCTCGGCTTCGTCGGCGTCGAGATCACGCGCGGTTTCGCCTTTGCCAGTACGGCCTATACGGTGCTCGTCGCCTACCTTCTGATCAGCCGGCTGCCGGTCTATTCCGCAAAGAAGCTCGGTACGCGCGTGCGCGGCGACATGGTGCTACCGTTGATCTTCGCCATGGCATTCTTCGTGCTGCTGCTCACAGCGTACCCGTGGTACACAATGTCGGCGACGGTAATCGGCTATCTTGTCTTCCTGCCGCTCTCCGCCCGCGCCTATTCGCGTCGCGCTGCGGAAGAAAAGAAGAAGGCCGCCGCAGCAGCGGCGGATATCGCGCCGCAATCCTGAAAGCCGTATCCTGCGGGGTCGCTCAAGCAGCCGCGTCGCGGCCGAGTCGTTCCACAGCGATGGCGCGTGCCGACGCGTAGTCGGTCTTTCCCGTGCCCAGCAACGGGATTTCTTCGACCAGGACGATGTCCTGGGGGATCATCAGCTCGCTGGCGCCCAGTTGGCGGCCGTGGCGCTTCAACGCCACGGCGTCCGCCTCGGAGGCCGTTGTCACCAGTACGATCCGTTCGCCGCGGCGTTCGTCCGGCAGCGTCACCGCGGCGTGGTGGTCCTCTGGCCAGAGGGCAGCGACCAGCATCTCGACCGCGCCCAGCGACACCATCTCGCCTGCGATCTTGGCGAACCGCTTTGCCCGCCCGCGGACGAAGATGAAGCCTTCGCGATCGACGGAGACGATGTCGCCGGTGTCGTGCCAGCCGTTAGACGGCTGCTGAATCTCGCCCGGCCTTTCGGCCGTGATGTAGCCGAGCATGATGTTCGGCCCGGAAATCCACAACCGCCCGCCTTCGGCGATGCCTTCGACGGGTTCGAGCCGCATGCGCAGGCCGGGCAGCAGTCGCCCGACGGATCCTTCGCGCCCGTGCGTGGCGGAATTGACAGCCACGACCGGAGCCGCCTCGGTCAGCCCGTAGCCCTCGACGATCTCGGCGCCGAAACGCTCGCGCCAGACACGGCGCGTGTCGGCCCGCACGGGCTCCGCCCCTGCGACGACCAGGCGCAGGCTGGCGAAGTCGGAGTCCTTGGCGCCGCGCGCATAGCCGCCGAGGAAGGTGTCGGTGCCGAACAGGATGGTCGGCCTCGCTTTGCCCGCGGTCTCCGGGATCAGTTTGTAGTGCAGCGGCGAAGGATAGAGGAACAGCCGCGCCCCCGTCAGCAGCGGCAGGATCGTGCCGCCGGTAAGGCCGAAGGAATGGAACACCGGCAGGACGTTGAAGAGCTTGTCCTGCCGTGAGAAACCGATCCTCGCCTGGATCTGCATGGCATTGGCCACGAGGTTGCGGCCGGCGAGTACGACCGCCTTCGGCGTTCCCTCCGAGCCGGACGTGAACAGGATGACGGCCGGTAGTTCAGGGTCCTGGCGCGCAATCGGCCGGTTGCGCATGAGTGCGCCGGCGATCTTTTCCCAGGTCGTGAGCCCCTTCTGCACGTCCTCCAGCCAGATCAGCCTGGCGCCGCCGCGCTCGGCGGCGGCAACGATGTCGGCCAGGCCGGCCTTCTCGACAAAGGCGCGCGAGGAGACGACGGTTCGGATCACAGCGGTGCGTACCGCGGCCGTGACGTTGGCTTCGCCCGCCGTGTAGTTGATCATGGCGGCGACGCGTGATCCGGAGAACAGGCCGGCGACTGTGACGGCGACCGCATTGGCGTTGGGGAGCATGACGCCGACCGACTCTCCCGGTGCCGTGGCAGAAGCCAGCCGATGGCCGAGGATGCGCGCGCCGGTCAGGAGGCGGCGGTAGGTCATCGTCCCCGACAGGACGTCCTCAAGCGCGGGATGATCGCCGCCGAACACGTCGACGGCGTCGCGCAAGGCCTGGAACGGCGTCCGCGACATGCCGCCGGCGGCGACACGGACCTCGGCGACACGGTCGAATAGCGCGTTCGATGCCGTGGTCGGCAAACCCGAGCGGTCGAGCAGCGCCGCCATCGGCATCGCCTCGAGTGCGACGACGGTGAGGCGCGGCAGCAACCGGCGGGGGGCAAGTTCGGCGGGCGTCACCGAGGAACGCAGATTGCGGGCACCGCCGACGAACACGGGAACGATGCTGGCGCCGGCTTGGAGAGCGATGCGTGCGACGGCGCGATAGAGGCGGAAAGCGCGTGTGTCCGGCTCGACGGCATCGGGGATGTAGACGGCGAGCCGTCCCTTGCCCTTGAGGTGCCGCACGAGCCTGCGGCTGACGAAGACGTGCTCGGCGTTGAAGGCGATCGAACGGGCGAGTTCCCGCCAGGGCTCGAGCCAGCCCGCCCGCGCCGAAACGGGGTCGAGGATGTGGAGCGTGTCGGAGGGCAGCAACGACAGCATCAAGGCCGGATCGATGCGCGACTGGTGGACGACGACATAGATGACCGGCGCCGGCGCCTTTCTCGCCGCGCGGATTCCCTCTCCCGTGATCCGGTAGGCGATCCTGAGCGGCAGGAAGAGCAGCGCCTGGCGGAAACCAAGGCCGAGGCGGACCATCTCGGTCGCCGCAAGAATGAGGATTGCGGCCAGGACGAGGCCGAAAAGCAGAACGGCTGGCAGGATCATTTTCGCCTCCAGTCTCCTTGCCGACGCGGCTTCTTGCGGACCGCTGTTTCGTCGAAGGGTAGCGGAAGTCGCGCGAAGGTCAATGACACGACTGCCGCGCGGCAGCGCGCCGCGCCTAACTATAGCGGGAACGGCTGACCTCACCTGGATCTGCGCCGAGTTCCGCGTTATGTCCGTCCGCGGCAGGAACGGTGGCCGCCGGATCCCCCGGACGTGCGGGCCGGACGTATCGCGACTTCAGGATGTCGACGAGAGCCCAGGTCAGGACGATAGCGGCCGGACCGAGGACGAGGCCGGAGGCGCCGAACAGCAGAATGCCGCCGATCGCCCCGACGAGAGCAGGAATGGCATGCAGTTTCAGCCGGTTGCCGACCAGCATCGGGTATAGGAGGTTGTCGATGCTGGCGACGATCAGCCCGCCCCATGCGGAAAGGATGATCGCCTTGCCCCACGAGCCGTCAAGCGCGAGGAATAGCGACGCGGGGATCCAGACGACGAAGGCGCCGAGTACCGGCACGATTGCCAGGAGGCCCATGACCAGGCCCCAGACAATCGGCAGCGGAAGGCCGAGCCACCAGAACATCAGTCCGCCGAGGGTCCCCTGGATCAAGGCGATGATGATGACGCCGAAGATGGTGGCGTCGACGGTCTCGGCGAAACGGTTGCCGAGGACCTCCGTTTCCGCCGGGGTCATGGGCGAAAGTGTTCCGATCAGTCGGAGGATGGCGGCCCGGTCGCGGAGGAGGAAGAACAGGAAATAGAACGTCAGCACGAATCCAAGGAGCTGCGTTGCCGACGCGCGCAGGAAACTCGTGCTGCGGCCGGTGAGCCAGGCTGCAAGGCTGGCGGCGGCGCCGGCAAGGTCGAGACGTTCCTCGATCCAGGTGGCGATCGCCGAAAGGCGGGGGGAATCGTCAATCGCCTCGCGCCACGCCGATGAGCGCAGCGTGTTCTCGATGAAGACCGCCGCGTTGGCGGCTTCGCCGATCAGCTGCTGGGCGACGAAGAGGACTGGTACGGCCACCACCCCCGCGGCGGCGATGGTCGAGATCATAGCCGCGACCGACGGATAGCGCAGCCGGTCTTCCAGCCGGCGATGGACGGGAACGATCAGTATGCTCAGCACCACCGCCCAGGTGAGCGGACCGAGGAACGGCAGCGCGAGAAGATAACAGGCATAGAGGCCGAGGACCGCGAAGGCCATGACGATGCCCGTGCGGACCACCTCCTCTTTCGGCATCCTGACGGCCAAGCGGTCCTCCGCACACGGCGAACGCCGTCCGCGGCGGTCGCCACGAGACAATGCCTCGTGCGGCCCGGCCTGCCAAGCCGCGATGTGCGGCCGGTGAACCGTTTCGGCGTCTTCGAAACGCCGCTGATCCTTCCCGGAGACTCGACGGGTCAGAAAAAAGAAGGCCGGCCCATTCGGGCCGGCCGGAGTGAGGGAACGGGCCTGGGGGTAAGGGGGGTGGGGGACAGCCCGTCCGCCCTGAAAACGGTAGTAGCCTGCAATGGTTCCCGACGTACGCCATTTTTCTAAAGGGTCATTCCGACACCCGCCCGCGCCGGTGTTCCGTGGCGACAACGAGGAGGCCCGCCGTCATGATAAGGCTGGCGCCGACGAACACCTCCAGCCGCGGCACATCGGTCCAGATCAGGTAGCCGAGTACAAAGGCCCAGACGAGAGCGGTGTACTCGAACGGCGCGATGACGGATGCCTCGGCCCGGCGCATGCCCTCGAAGAGCGCGAACTGGGCGAGGCCGGCAAGCGTGCCAGCGCCAAGGAGTAGGAGGGACTGCGAGATGTCCGGCGTCTGCCAAAGCCACACCAGCGGCACGCCGGCGGTGGCGAGGAAGAAGCCGTTGTTGAGGATCATCTGCACGATCGTCTTCTCCTGCATCGCGATCTTGCGCAACAGGATGATCGACGTGCCCCACATGAAGGCGGCGGCAAGTACCAGAACGACCGGCAAGGAGAAGCCGAGCTTGGCCGGATCGCAGGCAATGAATACGCCGGCGAAACCGCCGAACACTGCCACCCAGCGCGTCCACGGCACGAACTCCTTGAGAACGATCACCGACAGAACTGTGACGATGATCGGTGCGGCATAGTAGATCGTCGTCAGTTCGGCGAGTTGCAGGCTGCGCGCCGCGCTGTAGTAGCAGAGCCACGCGCCGAGGATCAGGAACGGGCGCAGGAACATCGGCCTGACGATGGGCGAGCGGATCGCATCCCGGAACAGCCCCGGCCCGCCAAACAAAGCGCAGCCGGCGAGGATGGTCAGGCTGCGGAAAAACAGCACCTGCCAGACCGGGATCGTCGCCACGAGCAGCTTCACCGCTGCATCGTGCACGGTGAAGAGGAAGTAGGAGAGGCTGGTGAGAAGGATGCCGGCGAAGACGCGCTCCCGGGAGGAGATTATCGCTGACATGGCGGCTCCTGAAGGACAGCTTCTGCGGAGCCGTCCTGCGTGTACTTCCGTCCAAAGCGGCGTGCGCGCCAATCCCACCCGACCGGAATGCGTTGGCGCAGGCAGACAGATCCGGGCAGGCGCTTCAGGCCGGCATCTGGTGCGACACCCAGCGATCCTTCTGCGCCTGGTAGATCATGCCGGTCTGCGTCAGCGCCGGATCGGCGAGCCTGACGATGCGCGCGGCGACCTCGCTCGGATGCGGCAGGGTCGAGGGATCCTCGCCGGGTACGGCCTGCGCCCGCATCGCGGTTCGCGTCGCACCTGGGTCGACGCAGTTGACGCGCAGGGCGAAGTTACGTGTCTCGTCCGCCCACGAGCGCGCGAGCGCCTCGACGGCAGCCTTCGATGCCGCGTAAGGAGCCCAGAAGGCCCGCGCCGAATGCGCCGAGCTCGACGACATGATGATCGCCCGGCCGGCATCTGAAAGGCGCAACAACGGATCGACCGAGCGGATCAAGCGCCAGGTCGCGGTGACGTTGACCGCCATCACCTTGTCGAAGACCTTCGCCTCGACATGGCCGATGGGGGCGATGACTCCGAGGATCGCGGCGTTCGCCACCATGATGTCGAGCTTTCCCCAGCGCTCGTGGATCGCACCGCCGAGGCGGTCGATCCCGGCCATGTCGGTAAGGTCGAGCGGCACCAGGGTCGCTTCGCCACCGGCCGCCTTGATCTCGTCGTCGAGTTCCTCGAGCCCACCAACGGTCCGTGCCACGGCGATCACATGGGCGCCGGCCGCGGCGAGTCCCCTGGCAAGGAAGTAGCCGATGCCGCGCGAGGCTCCGGTGACGAGGGCGATGCGGCCGGAAAGGTCGGGGGCAGGGGTCATCGTACTTGGCCTTGTGCTTCGTGGCGCGTGGTCGCGCTCCGATAGTACGGATTCGCTGCCAACGGAACCCGCCGGCTCGGCATTGTCCGCTCACCTTGTCGGGGCTATGACTGACGCGCAGGGACGACCCTGCAACTCCCGGCAAATCATGATGGGGGCGGCCTCATCGCCTTCGATGGAGGTAGCTATGGCGTGGCTGACGTTGTTCGCGGCCGGCCTGTTCGAGGTCGGCTGGGCGATCGGCCTGAAATACAGCGCCGGATTCACGAAGTTTTGGCCGAGCGTCGCCACGATCGTGGCGATGGTCATCAGCCTTCTGCTTCTCGGCTTGGCGCTGAAGAACCTGCCCCTGGGCACGGCCTATGCGGTATGGACCGGTATCGGCACGATCGGCACGGTCATTCTCGGCATCTTCCTCTTCGCCGAATCCGCCGACATCGTGCGCCTCGCCTGTATCGGCCTGATCGTGGCTGGCATCGTCGGCCTGAAGCTCGTCACGCCCTGAGGGGCTATTGTCCTCCGGTCGCCAGCAGCGACAGGGTGCGAACGTTGTCTGCGCCGTCAATGTCGGTAAGCCGCGTCGGGTATTCCGTGGAGAAGCAGGCGTCGCAGAACTGCGGTGCAGCGTTGTCGCGTCCTGCTTCCCCCACAGCGCGATATAGCCCGTCGATCGACAGGAATCCGAGCGAATCGACGCGTATGAACTCTGCCATCTCGGCAATGGACATGCGCGAGGCGAGCAGCTTTGCCTTCTCCGGCGTGTCGACGCCGTAGAAGCAGGAAGAGCGCGTCGGCGGCGAGGCGATGCGCATGTGCACCTCGCGCGCGCCAGCGTCGCGCACCATCTGCACGATCTTCTGGCTGGTCGTGCCGCGCACGATGGAATCGTCGACCAGCACCACGCGCTTGCCCTCGATCATGCGTCGGTTGGCGTTGTGCTTCAGCTTCACGCCCATGTGGCGAATCGAATCGCCCGGTTGGATGAAGGTGCGGCCGACATAGTGGTTGCGGATGATGCCGAGTTCGAAGGGAATGCCGGCTGCCTGGCTGAAACCGATCGCCGCCGGCGTCCCCGAATCGGGGACCGGAACCACGATGTCGGCGTCGACGGGGCTCTCGACGGCGAGCTCAGCGCCGATCTTCTTGCGTACGTCGTAGACGTTGCGTCCTTCGACCGAGGAATCCGGCCGGGCAAAGTAGACATATTCGAAGATGCAGAAACGCGAGGGAGCGGCCTCGAAGGGGAACACGCTCTCGATGCCCTTGGCGGTGACGATGACCATCTCGCCGGGTTTCAGATCGCGGACGAAGCGGGCGCCGATGATGTCGAGGGCGCACGTCTCCGAGGCAAGGATCCATGACCCGTCGAGGTCGCCCAGCACCAGCGGCCGGATGCCCAGAGGATCGCGGCAGCCGATCATCTTCTTCGAAGTCAGGGCGACCAGGGAGAACGCGCCTTCGAGCTGGCGGATCGCCTCGATGAAGCGCGAGTTGATGTCGCGTTCCTTGCTCGTCGCGACGAGATGCAGGATCGTCTCGGTGTCGGAAGTAGACGAGAAGATCGCGCCCTGCTTCTGCAGTGCACGCTGCACCGTCATGGCGTTGGTGATGTTGCCGTTGTGGGCGATCGCCAGCCCGCCCTCGGCGAGTTCGGCGAAGAGGGGCTGGACGTTGCGAAGGCCCGAACCGCCCGTTGTGGCGTAGCGCGTGTGGCCGATGGCGCGCGTGCCCTTCAGCCGGTCGATCACCGATTGCTTGGTGAAGGTGTCGCCGATCAGGCCGACATGGCGCTCGACGTGGAACTGGGTGCCGTCATAGGAGACGATGCCCGCTGCCTCCTGTCCGCGATGCTGGAGGGCGTGGAGGCCGAGCGTAACGATCGCCGCGGCGTCCTGCCGGCCGAAGATGCCGAACACCCCGCACTCGTCGTGGAAATGATCATCGGCCTCGGCCGAATGGCTGCTCGTTGCGATTGCGTCCGCCATGGACTCGCTGCCTTTCACTGGATAGCCGCTATATAGGACGCGTCCTCACCGCGCGCCATATCCGCTCAGTTGCCGTTCGCTTCGCCCTCGGGCGCCGCTTCACCGCCCTGCTCGGCTCCGCCTTCGGTGGCAGGATCCTCTCCGCCGGGGGACAACCGCTTGAGGATCGAGTTCTCCGGGTCGTCGGGCAGCAGCGCCTGGATGCGCGCGCCGATGTTCTCGAGGAGCGGCCGCGACTTCGCTTCGGAGATCCACGCCGGCGGGTTAGCGCCGACCAGCCAGTTGAAGAACAGCAGTCCGACGGCGACGACCAGGATGCCGCGCGCGGCGCCGTAGAGGAAGCCCAGCGTGCGGTCGAGCGCACCGACCCGGCTGTCGATGATGAAATCCGCGATCTTCATCGTGATGACGGTGACGATGATCAACGCGATGACAAAGACCACGCCGGCCGCGGCGATCACCGCGAGCTGCTGGTGGTCGAGATAGGGTTGCACGTAGGGCAGGACGGCCGGGTAGAAGAAATAGGCTGCCGCTGCCGCCGCCACCCAGGATGCGACTGAGAGAATCTCGCGGGAGAAACCGCGGACCATGGCCAGCATCGCCGAGACAAGGGTGAAGCCGACGAGGATTCCGTCAAGCAGGGTGATCGGCATGTTGCTCCCACTCCGTTGGCCATGCGTGGCCCGCGCTTCAGTCTTCCTCGCGGCGCGCCCGCGATCCGGCGATGCGCGCCACCAGATCGGCAAGCGTTTCGGGCTGGAAGGCGCCGGCGGCGATGCCGGCGCCGAGATCTTCCGTACCCGGAGGCAGTACCGCTTGCGCAAATCCCAGCTTTTCCGCTTCCTTGAGCCGCTGCAGCGCGTGCGCGACCGGCCGGATGGCCCCCGAAAGGCTGATTTCGCCGAAATAGACGCAATCGCCGGGCAGGGCAAGACCGGTCAGGGACGATACCAGGGCGGCGGCGACGGCAAGGTCGGCGGCGGGCTCGGTGATGCGATAGCCGCCGGCGACGTTGAGATAGACGTCGTGGGTGGCAAAACGCACCCCGCAGTGGGCCTCGAGCACGGCCAGCACCATCGACAGTCTCGCCGAATCCCAGCCCACCACGGCGCGTCGCGGCGTGCCGAGCGGTGAGGGGGCGACCAGTGCCTGGATCTCGACCAGCACTGGCCGCGTACCCTCCATGCCGGCGAAGACGGCCGCGCCCGGCGCGGCGGCGTGGCGTTCGCCGAGAAAAAGCTCCGAGGGATTGGAGACCTCGCGCAGCCCCTTGTCGGACATCTCGAAGACGCCGATCTCGTCGGTCGGGCCAAAGCGGTTCTTCACCGTGCGCAGGATACGGTAGTGGTGCCCGCCTTCGCCCTCGAAGTAGAGTACGGCGTCGACCATGTGCTCGACGACGCGTGGCCCGGCGATCTGGCCTTCCTTGGTGACATGGCCGACAAGGACAACGGCAGCACCCGTCGACTTGGCGTAGCGGATGACCGCCTGGGCTGCGGCGCGAACCTGGGTCACCGTGCCCGGCGCGGAGTCGGCGATGTCCGTCCACAGCGTCTGGATCGAATCGAGGATGACGAGGTCGGGCCGGCGACCCTCGGCGATGGTGGCGAGAATGTCTTCGACATTGGTCTCGGCGGCGAGTTCGACCGGGGCCGACGCCGCGCCGAGCCGCTGCGCGCGCAACCTGACCTGAGCCACCGCTTCTTCGCCGGAAACATAGACGACGCGATGGCCGCGGTTGGCAAGCGCCGCCGCCGCCTGCATCAGCAGCGTCGACTTGCCGATGCCCGGATCTCCGCCGACAAGAAGCGCCGAGCCGCGGACGAAGCCGCCGCCGGTCGCCCGGTCGAGCTCGCCGATGCCCGAGGCGATGCGCGGCGCGTCTTCTATGTCGCCCGAAAGCGTGGTCAGCGCCACTGGCCGGCCTTTTCTTGGTGACCGCAGTCCTGCTGGCCCGCCGCCGATGCCTCCGCCCTGCGTGCCCTCTTCGACGAGCGTGTTCCATTCGCCGCACGAATCGCATTTGCCCGCCCAGCGCGTATGCACCGCGCCGCAGGACTGGCAGAAGAACTGGATGCGGGGCTTAGCCATGAGAGCGGGCAGTCGGCAGTCGGCAGTCGGCATCTGGATCGAGTTGACTGCCATGCAAGGCAGCCAGTTCTCGCGGCAGGCGGACTTTGGCCGCGTTCGTTGCCGGCCTCAGATCGCCCCGATTGCCGGCTGCCGACTGTCGACTGCCGCTCACTCGAACCTCTCCGGCAGGTGCGCGTCCTCCGCTAGGTCGAAGAAGCGCGTGAATTCGCCCTGGAAACCGAGACCGACCGTGCCGGTTGGGCCGTGACGCTGCTTGGCGATGATGACCTCGGCCTTGCCGCGGGCGTCGTTCATCTCGCCCTCCCATTTCAGGTATTCGTCCGTGCCCGGCTTCGGCTCCTTGTTCTTCAGGTAATACTCCTCGCGGTAGACGAACAGCACGACGTCGGCATCCTGCTCGATCGAGCCGGATTCGCGGAGGTCCGAGAGTTGCGGGCGCTTGTCGTCGCGGCTTTCGACCTGACGCGACAGCTGCGAGAGCGCGATGATCGGCACGCCGAGTTCCTTCGCCAGCGCCTTCAGGCCCGTCGTGATCTCGGTGATTTCCTGCACGCGGTTCTGCGAGGCGCGTGCGGACGTGCCCTGCATGAGCTGGATATAGTCGATGACGATGACGTCGAGCCCGCGCTGCCGCTTCAGCCGCCGGGCCCGCGCGGCGAGCTGGGCGATCGAGATGCCGCCGGTCTGGTCGATGAACAGCGGGATGCGCTGCATGGTCTGCGAACATGCGACTAGCTTCTCGAAATCGTACTCGCTGATCTCGCCGCGGCGGATTTTGGAGGAGGGGATCTCGGTCTGCTCGGAGATGATGCGGGTGGCGAGCTGCTCCGACGACATTTCCAGCGAAAAGAAGCCGACGACACCGCCGTTCGCCGCCTTGAACGAGCCGTCGGCCTGCTGCGCCGGCTCGTAGGCGTGGGCGATGTTGAAGGCGATGTTGGTGGCGAGCGAGGTCTTGCCCATGCCGGGGCGGCCGGCGAGCACGACGAGGTCCGACGGCTGCAGGCCGCCCATGCGCTTGTCGAGGTCGCGTAAGCCTGTAGCGATGCCCGACAGATGGCCGTCGCGCATGTAGGCCGCATTGGCCATGTCGACGGCGGTCTTCACCGCGTCGGAGAAACTCTCGAAGCCGCCGTCGTAGCGGCCGGTCTCGGCCAGCTCGAACAGGCGCCGCTCGGCGTCCTCGATCTGCTCCGACGGGCTCATGTCGACGGGCGCGTCGTAGGCGATGTTGACCATGTCCTCGCCGACGGTGATCAGGGCCCGGCGCGTTGCGAGGTCGTAGATGGCGCGGCCGTAGTCGGCGGCGTTGATGACGGTGACGGCTTCCGCCGCGAGGCGGGCGAGATACTGCGGTACCGTCATGTCGCCGACCCTGTCGTCGGACGGCAGGAAGGTCTTGATGGTCACCGGGTTGGCCATCTTGCCCATGCGGATCAGCTCCGCCGAGACCTCGAAGATGCGCCGGTGCAGCGGCTCGTAGAAATGGCCGGCCTTGAGGAAGTCCGAGACGCGGTAGAAGGCGTCATTGTTGACCAGGATCGCGCCGAGAAGCGCCTGCTCCGCCTCGATGTTGTTGGGCGCCTCGCGATAGAGCGGTGTCTCCGCGACGCCCAGCCTGCGTGCTGCCTCTGCCATCTTGTCCCCGTTTCTCGACCCCGCACCGGACTATCAGGACGCGCCTTCGCGCGGGGAGGAATCGCGTCTCCGTGCCCACGATTCACAGCGGTCCACAGGCCAGAACGGGGCGTGCCGGAATCCGGTTGACTCGAATCGAGGTGGCTTCTTAGCAGAACTGGAACAAAACGGGAAAATGAAATCCGCGTCGCGGTCGCCCGCGCCGTTTGACGCGCACGTCTCGCTGCTCAGTCGGCTGCACCGGATTCTTTCCCAAAATGAGCAGAATCGCCCCAGTCGAGCCGCCGGGCGATGCGGAAAGCTTCGCCCTCGCGCCTGCTGACGACGCGCTGCCCGGCAGAGCCACCGACATTGCAGAGCTTCAGCGTGACCATGCCCTTGGCCTGCCGCGGCGGGGCTATGACGCGGGCAGAAATCCGTTGAGCCGGGTGGCGCGACGCCGCGACGAAGATGAACTTCTCGTCCTCCCAGGGAACGTCTGCCTCCTTGGTCAGCCGATGCAGGCGTGAGCGTGCCACGCGGCGGGAGAAATGGCACCAGTCGGGTGCGGCCAGCGGGCATGGCCGATCATGGGGGCAGGGCGCCGCGATATGCGCGCCGAGCCTGACCAGTTGCGCGCGCACAGCGAGGATGCGCTCCCAGCCGGCCGGCGTACCCGGCTCGATGACGACCAGCATGTCACGCGCCAGCGACCACAGGCGCTCGACCAGCGGCCCGGTCGCTGCTGGATCGAGTTCGTCGAGTACGTAGGAGAGCGTGACGAGGTCGGCGGCAGGGAAGACGGTTGCGACCCGACCGACGTCGGCGTCGAGCCACCGTACGTCTATGGATGCAAGACTCCGCGCGAGCTTAGCACCGGCGCTGCGCGCCGCCGCGCTCGCCTCGACGAGCGTCGCCTCGCCAAGTCCCGGCCAGCAGTCGGCCGACGCCCACATCGCCGTGCCCGGCCCGGCGCCGAGATCGAGCAGGGTCGCCGGCGAAAAATCCGGTCGTCCCGCCGCGACCATGGAGAAGGATGCGCGCACGGCAGCGTAGGTCGCCGGGAGTCGGGCGGCGAGATATGCCTTGACCGCCAGGACGTCGTCGAGGTGAAGCCGTCCGTCGCGAAGCTCGGCGCGGTAGCGGGAGGACAGCAGCGCCGAGGCGCGCTTAAGATCGCCGAGCGGCGTATCCTCCAGGTAGCGGTCGACGGCGAGGCGAAGCGGTGCGGGGAGTTCCACGGGTGGTTCAGGCTCCCCGCGGCGAAAATAGGATCACCGCCGCTCCGAACAGGCATATCATGGCACCGACGACGTCATAGCGATCCGGGCGGATGCCCTCGGCCGCCCACAGCCAGACGAGCGCAACTGCGATGTAGATGCCGCCGTAGGCGGCGTAGGCGCGGCCCGCGGCGTCGATAGGGGCGAGCGCCAGCAGCCAGGCGAAGGCGACGAGCGCCAGGATGCCCGGCACCAGCCAGAGCGCCGGGACATCGTTCCGCCACCAGGCGAAGAAAGCGAAGCAGCCGGCGATCTCGGCAATTGCCGCGGCGATGAAGAGAGGGATGCTCATGCGTCCCTCATAGCCGCTTCGCGCGGCATCCGCATCTGTGCCGATGCGCCGTCCCGCTGCCCACGATCCCGAGCGGGTCTATTCCCTTGAAACTCTGCGGCGGCGCGTCGCGCGGGTCGGGGCCTTGGCCGGAGCCGGCTCACCCGGACTGGCGACGGGCGGAGTGCCGCTGTGACCCATCTCATGCATCGCCAGCGACCTCTCGGCCTTGGCGATGTAGTCGCGGGTCAGCGGCACGACGTCGTTCTTCTTGGCGACCTGGATCTGGAAGACCATGAGGTCCTGCCAGCGGAAGGAGGCTTCGGAGCCCGACAGGTAGAACTCCCACATGCGGCAGAAGCGCTCGTCGTAGAGCGCCTTGGCCTTGTCGCGGTTGGCCATGAAGCGCTCGCGCCAGGCCTTCAGCGTCTCGGCGTAGTGGAGCCTGAGGATCTCGACGTCGGTGACGTAGAGGCCGGCTTTCTCGATGTGCGGCAGCACCTCTGACAAAGCCGGGATGTAGCCGCCGGGAAAGATGTACTTGCGGATGAACGCCGCCGTTGCCGAGGGTGGGCCGGCGCGCCCGATCGAGTGCAGCAGCATGACGCCATCGGGCTTGAGCAGCGTCGCGCATTTGTCGAAGAAGGTGCGGTAGTGGTTGATGCCGACATGCTCGAACATGCCGACAGAGACGATGCGGTCGAAGCGTTCGGAGAGGCTGCGATAGTCCCTGATCTCGAAATGGGCGCGTTGGTCGAGGCCGGCCGCGCGCGCGCGTTCGGTTGCCACCGAACGCTGCTCGGTCGACAGCGTTACGCCGAGGACTTCCGCGTCGAAGCGTTCGGCGAGGAACAGGCCAAGGCCACCCCATCCCGACCCGATGTCGAGCACGTTCAAGCCGGGTCCCATGCGCAGCTTGGCGGCGATGTGGCGCTTCTTGGCGAGCTGTGCCTCCTCGAGCGTCATGTCGGGTCGTTCGAAGTAAGCGCAGGAATACTGCATGTCGCGGTCGAGGAAGAGACGGTAGAGTTCCCCCTTCAGGTCATAGTGGTGCTCGACGTTGCGCCGGGCACGGGTGGTCGTGTTGATCTGCTGAAGTCGGCGGAAGGCGACCCTCAGGCTCGCGAACGCGCGGGCCCAGGCGGCATCAATGCCGTGCGGTCCCATGTTGTTATAGGCGATCTGGAGGAAACCGAGGACGTCGCCTTCGAGGAAGTCCAGTTCCTCATCCATGAACATCTCGGGCAGGCCGAGCGCAGGATCGAGCGTAATGGCGCGCTCGGCGTGACGCGTCTTGATATGGAGATGAACGGGCGGTCCGCCGCCATCGCCGAAGGCGAAGGTCGTCCCGCTCGGACCGGTGACCCTGAGGTTTCCGGTCCGGATCAGCCTCTCGATGATCCGCCTCAACAACACGTTCATGGACGCATACCCAATTGAACTGCGCGCTGTCGTCAGATGCGGCCTATAATGCGATGAAATACCGCGGCTTGAAAAGTGATGCGTGGCCTAAAAAAACATGAAAGAGCATTGCGACAGGCGGGATAGGACTCGCTCCGATGGGGATCCGGGAAAGCAAAAGGCCCGGACGTCGCCGTCCGGGCCTTGTCGTCGGTGCACGCTGCGAAGCGATCAGGCGTTCTCTTCGGCGTTCGGATCGAAGAAGCTGTCCGGGCGGGCATTCTCGTTGATGTCCTCGCCGTAGATGGCCTCGGCGCTGGTCAGCGTCTCGCCCTTGGACTGGCGCTCGGCCTCGTCGGAGGTGCGCGCGATGTTCAGCGTCACCGTGACCTCGACCTCCGGATGAAGCGCGATCGCGACGTTGGTGAGGCCGATCGCCTTGATCGGATGATTGAGCTCCACCTGGTTGCGCGAAACCGAAAAGCCCTCCGCCGTCAGGATGTCGGCGATATCGCGCGTGGAAACCGAGCCGTAGAGCTGGCCAGTCTCGCCCGCCGAGCGGACGACGATGAAGGACCTGCCGTCGAGGCGGTCGGCGATCGACTGGGCTTCGGACTTGCGCTCGAGGTTGCGAGCCTCGAGTTGCGAGCGCTGGCCTTCGAACTTCTTCTTGTTCGCCTCGTTGGCGCGCAATGCCTTGCCCTGCGGCAGCAGGAAATTGCGGGCGAAACCGTCCTTCACCTTGACTGTGTCGCCCATCTGTCCGAGGCGGGAAATACGTTCGAGAAGAATGACTTCCATTGATCCGTTCCTTTCACGTGTCTGGCGCGAGCGCCGGAAATCGATGCGACGGGAAGGAAGCAGGAAAGGCCATTTGGCCGATGTCGCTGTCCTGCCCGCCGGGGCAGTTAGGGCGACGCCGGCACAGCCGGATGCCGCCCAACTCGGGAATTTCATTCGACCGACCGCACCCGACGCGGAAGGCCAGGCCGGGCGCAGGCGCCCGGCCCATTCGGTTTGTTACTTCACCACGTAGGGCAACAGGCCAAGGAAACGCGCGCGCTTGATCGCCTGGGCGAGTTCGCGCTGCTTCTTCTGGCTGACCGCGGTGATGCGCGACGGAACGATCTTGCCGCGCTCGGAAATGTAGCGCTGGAGAAGGCGCACGTCCTTGTAGTCAATCTTCGGGGCGTTGGCGCCGGAGAACGGGCAGGTCTTGCGGCGGCGGTGGAACGGGCGCCGGGTCGGGATCTGGTTGATGTCGACCATTATGCCTGTCCTCCTTCAAAGCCGCCTTCGCGCGGACGCCGCGGCCCGCGGTCGCCGCCGTCGCGGTCGCCGAAGCTGCGCGGTCCGCGGTCGCCGCGGTCGCGATCGCCGAAGCTGCGCGGGCCGCGGTCGCGGTCGCCGAACGGACGGTCGCCGCGGTCGTCGCGGTCGCGCTTCTGCATCATCGCCGACGGACCTTCCTCATGCGCCTCGACCTTGATGGTGAGGAAGCGCAGGACGTCTTCCGAGAGGCCTTCCTGCCGCTCGACTTCCTTGACGGCCGCCGCGGGAGCGTTGATGTCCATCAGTGTGTAGTACGCCTTCCGGTTCTTCTTGACCCGGTAGGTGAGGGACTTCAGTCCCCAGTTCTCGACCCGGCCGACGCTGCCGCCGTTCGCTTCGATCACGCCCTTGTAGTGCTCCACAAGCGCATCGACCTGCTGCTGCGAAAGGTCCTGCCGGGCAAGGAACACATGTTCGTAAAGAGCCATTGTCTTGCCTTTCTTCGTTTCTCTCCCGGTTCCCGGCGGCTAAAGCCTCTGCAACTTCTCTAGATCCTTCGGCGGCTGGGCTGCCTTGGGAGAAGAAAGGAGCACGACGAGACGGTCGAGAGCGGAGACACGGGAGGCGGAAGGCTTCTGCCTTCTCACACGC
The DNA here is from genome assembly GCA_905339215.1 of Rhizobiaceae bacterium. GTDB lineage: Bacteria > Pseudomonadota > Alphaproteobacteria > Rhizobiales > Rhizobiaceae > DUSC01. The sequence goes on along the minus strand of CAJPFN010000017.1, from coordinate 48,984 downwards.
GGCCTTCCTCATCGGAAAAACGCACGGCCCTCCGTTCAGCCCCCAGCTGGGACCGGCAGATTGCGGCGGCTCATACAGGGCATCGTGCTCGTGCGCAAGCCCCGCAAGCGCCGCACCGGTCGTGGCGTCGGTGCGTGGGCGCCGAGAACATCCGCTTTCTCCTTCAATGTAATTTAAGCTGTGTATCCTACCGTCTCTCATCGCTTGGCGGAACGGACAGTTCGGATTGCTGACATTTGACTTCTTTCGGTAGATCGCCGCATCGAATACTGGGCGCCATGTTCCGGCCGACAAACATCCCGGCCGCGATCGCGCTCGTCGTGGCACTTTGTGGCGGCCTGTTCGCCGACTACCAGAATCGTGAGATCGGCAGGGAGCGTCTGCGTTCGGAAGTCCTGTCGCAGGTCAGCCTGATCCGCACCCGGCTCGAAGGCAACATAAACGGCAACCTCCAACTCGTGCGCGGGCTCGTGGCGACCATTGCCACCGAACCGAACATGTCGCAGCAGCGCTTCGGCGCGCTCGCGGAGACCCTCCTCGGAGAGCGCTCGCAGATCCGCAACATCGCCGGCGCGCCCGATCTTGTCGTGCGCCTCATGTACCCGCTCGCCGGAAACGAGAAGGCGCTCGGCCTCGACTACCGCCAGAACGAGCGCCAACGCGACACGGTGTTCAGGGCGCGCGACACCGGCGAACTGGTGCTCGCCGGACCTGTCGACCTCGTTCAGGGCGGCAAGGGCTTCATCGGGCGCTTCCCGGTCTTCGTCGCGACCCCACAGAGCGAGCGTACGTTCTGGGGCGTCGTCTCGGCCGTCATCGATCTCCAGAGGCTCTACGCCGATAGCGGTCTGCTCGACGACGACATGAGGATCGATGTCGCGATTTCGGGCGCCGACGGCCTCCCGGATGCCAGGGACGTTCCGTTCTTCGGGGAGCCGGCGACGGTTGCCAGCGATCCCGTAACCGCGGAGGTCCACCTTCCATCGGGAACCTGGATCATCTCGGCGGTGCCGAAGGACGGCTGGGACGTTCCTTCTACCGACCGCTGGATCCTGCGCGCGTTGATCCTGGCGTGCGGGGCGATCATCTTCGTACCCATCTTCCTGACGGGAAGGCTGATCGAGGAACGCCAGCAGCACATTGGCGAACTTCGCAAGCGCGAGGTTGACCTGCAGCGTCTATCGCGCCGGCTTGGGCTGGCGCTGGAAACGTCCAAGGTCGGCGTGTGGGAGTATAATATCACCAACGACGTTCTCGTCTGGGACGAGCGCATGAACGAGCTCTACGGCCTGTCCGCAGACAATCGTCAACGCTCGTACAGCGACTGGTATAATGCATTGCATCCCGACGATCTGGAGCGGGCGCAGGAAGATTTCCGCCAGGCGATCGAGGTCACCGGCCAGTACAATTCTGACTACAGGCTGAAGCTCCCGGACGGCTTCATCCGTCACATCCGGGCGATCGGCGCAGTCTATGAGGACATTGACGGGACATCGAAGATCGTCGGCGTCAACTGGGACGTCTCGGCCGACGTGTCGCTCAACGATGACCTGCGCCGCGTGAAGAACCTCACGGAGGCGCGGAACGCCGAACTCCTGGTCGCCAAGGCGCGGATCGAGCATACCGCGCTCCACGACTCATTGACCGGCCTCCCGAACCGCCGCTACCTCGACCAGAAGCTGGAATTGCGTGCAGCAACGCGCGCGGATGAATCCAGGCGCACGGCGCTGCTGCACATCGACCTCGACCGCTTCAAGCAGATCAACGACACGCTAGGGCATGCTGCGGGCGACGCCATGCTGGTTCATGCCGCCAGGATCCTGAGGGTCAACGTCCGCTCGACGGACTTCATCGCCCGGGTCGGTGGCGACGAATTCGTCGTGCTCTGCTGGATGGACAATGATAATCCCGACGACGACGCGGGCTACCTGGCTGGCCTCGCCGAGCGGATAATAGCGGAGATGCGCGAGCCGGTCCGCTACGAGGGCCACGAATGCCGGTTCGGCGTCAGCGTCGGCATCGCTACCGAACCGGAGCGAGGCTGCGATCCGCGCCGCCTGCTCGTCAACGCCGACATTGCGCTCTACCGGGCGAAGAGCCGTGGCCGCAACCGCCACCAGTTCTTCAACGACGCACTGCAGGCCGAGATCGTTCATACGAAACGCGTCGCCGACGAAATACTCAACGGCCTCGAGCAGGGTCAGTTCGTTGCCTACTACCAGCCACAGTTCGACGCCGAGACCCTGGAGGTGACCGGCGTCGAGGCACTGGCGCGGTGGAACCATCCGAGCGAAGGGATTCTCGGCCCGGATGCCTTTCTCAAGGTGGCCGAGGAACTCAACGTCGTTTCCACTATCGACCGCATGATCCTCGAGCAGGCGCTTGCCGACTTCAACGGCTGGGCCGAACAGGGTGTTCCCATCCCCAAGGTTTCGGTCAACGTATCGGCGCGACGTCTCAACGACGAAGAACTGATCGGTGGGCTCAGCCGCCTCGATTTCAAACCGGGAACATTGTCCTTCGAACTGGTCGAATCGATCTTCCTCGACGACAACGACGAGCACATCGGCTGGAACGTCGAGCAGATCAAGGAACTCGGTATCGATATCGAGATCGACGATTTCGGCACGGGCTACGCCTCGATCGTCAGCCTGATCAAGTTGAAGCCGCGCCGGCTGAAGATCGACCGGCAGCTCGTCATGCCGATCACCGGTTCGCCCGCCCAGCGTCACCTGGTGGAATCGATCATCGAGATCGGCAAATCGCTCGGCATCGAGGTGATCGCCGAGGGCGTCGAGACGATGGAACATGCGCGAGCGTTGCGCCAGCTCGGCTGCCACGGCCTCCAGGGCTATGCCTTCGCCCGGCCGATGACGTCCGCCGCACTGACGGCCTTCGTCGCGGCGCGACGCTGGCGCAAGGCCTCATGAGCCCGGTTTCGGACGCTCTCCCCCGCCTTCCACGCCGCACTCTCCCTTGACACCGCCGCATGGGTCGCGTCACAGGCTCAGCACGGACAACTCGTCGGGAGCACGCTCGATGTCGATTGCATTCACCTTCCCGGGGCAGGGCAGCCAGGCCGTCGGAATGGGCAAGGATCTCGCCGACACCTTCCCCGAGGCACGCGCCGTCTTCGCCGAGGTCGACGACGCGCTCGGCCAGAAGCTGTCGGCGATCATCTGGGAAGGACCCGAAGAGACGTTGACGCTCACCTCGAACGCCCAGCCGGCGCTGATGGCGGTCTCGGTGGCTGCACTGCGCGCACTCCAGGCGCGTGGCTTAAGTCTCGCAGGCAAGGTCGCCTACGTCGCCGGCCATTCGCTCGGAGAGTACTCCGCTCTCGCGGCGGCGGGCACGTTCTCGGTCGCCGATGCGGCGCGCCTGCTTCGGATCCGCGGCGACGCCATGCAGGCCGCCGTGCCGGTTGGCGAAGGGGCCATGGCCGCCATCCTCGGCCTAGAACAGGATGGCGTCGAGGCAGCGTGCGCGGAAGCCGCCGCGACCGGTCCCTGCCAGATTGCCAACGATAACGGCGGCGGCCAGCTCGTCATCTCCGGCGCGAGGGCAGCGGTGGAACACGCCGCGCGCCTGTGCACCGACAAAGGGGCGAAGCGTACGATCATGCTTCCGGTTTCCGCGCCTTTCCATTCGGCGCTGATGGCGCCCGCCGCCGAGGCGATGCGCGAGGCGCTGGCGAAGGTGAAAAGGAACCCGCCCGTCGTACCGGTCGTCGCCAATGTCGTGGTCAAGCCACTGACCGATCCGGACGAGATCGCGGCACGACTCGTCGAGCAGGTGACCGGCCGCGTCCGCTGGCGCGAGACGGTGGAATGGTTCGCCGGAAACGGGGTGACGTCGCTCTACGAGATCGGCGCCGGCAAGGTGCTGTCCGGTCTCGCCCGGCGCATCAGCAAGGACGTTTCCACCGCGAATGTCGGCACTGCGGCCGACGTCGAGGCTGCACTGGCGACCCTCGTTTGAAACCGGTTGTTGTGACGGATCGCACCCGCCTCTCGCACCGGAGCGCCTTAAGGGCTATCTGAGGGCGGCGAGGCTTTATTTCTAATCGGGAGAATTGAGCATGTTCGATCTCAGCGGCCGCAAGGCGCTCGTCACCGGCGCGTCGGGCGGCATCGGCGAGGCCGTTGCCCGTGCGCTTCACGCGCAGGGCGCGACGGTCGGCCTGCACGGCACCCGCGTCGACCGGCTCGAGGCGCTCGCCGCCGAACTTGGCGACCGGGTGAAGATCTTCCCGGCCAACCTCTCCGACCGCGCCGAGGTCAAGGCGCTCGGCCAGAAGGCCGAAGCCGGGCTGGAGGGTGTCGATATTCTGGTCAACAACGCCGGCATCACCCGCGATGGGTTATTCGTGCGCATGTCCGACGACGATTGGGATGCGGTCCTGGAGGTCAACCTGACTGCGGCCTTCAGGCTGACCAGGGAGCTCACCCATCCGATGATGCGCCGCCGTTTCGGCCGCATCATCAACATCACCTCCGTTGTCGGCGTCACCGGCAATCCCGGACAGGCGAACTATTGCGCCTCCAAGGCCGGCATGATCGGCTTCTCCAAGTCTCTCGCCCAGGAGATCGCCAGCCGTAACGTGACCGTCAACTGCGTCGCTCCCGGATTCATCGAATCGGCCATGACCGACAAGCTGAACGACAAGCAGAAGGAGGCGATCATGGGTGCGATCCCCATGCGTCGTATGGGCAAGGGTGACGAGATCGCCTCGGCTGTGGTCTACTTGGCCTCCGCCGAAGCTGCCTACATGACCGGCCAGACATTGCACGTCAACGGCGGCATGGCGATGATCTGACGCCGTTCGCGGCCGATGCGGCTTGCGGCGCGGCACCGCGGAGGAAAGGGCCTTTTTCGCCTTGGACAGGGTCGCGAATTCGTGTAATGCGGCCGCGAAACGGCGGCGGCGCCCAGTTTTCGCACAGCCGTTCCGCTTCATCTTTTCAGCTTGATTAGCGGCAATCGGGCCGCTAACGAAGGCAGACAATTCCAGAAGACGAGGATGCCCACATGAGCGATACCGCAGAACGGGTCAAGAAGATCGTTGTCGAGCATCTTGGCGTCGACGCCGACAAGGTCACGGAGGGCGCCAGCTTCATCGACGACCTTGGCGCAGACAGCCTCGACACGGTCGAGCTCGTGATGGCTTTCGAGGAAGAATTCGGCGTCGAGATCCCGGACGACGCGGCCGAGACGATCCTGACGGTCGGCGATGCCGTGAAGTACATCGACAAGGCTTCTGCCTGATCCTGCCGAAATGCCGGAACTGTCGGGGAGGGTAAGGCCATGAGACGTGTCGTCGTGACAGGCTTGGGTCTTCTCTCCCCGTTTGGCGTCGGTGTCGAGCATAGCTGGCGCGAGCTCCTCTCGGGGCGAAGCGCGTGCCGGCGCATCACAGAATTCCAGGTCGACGACCTTCCCGCGAAGATCGCCCACATCATCCCGCGCGGCGATGGCTCCAACGGTACCTTCAATCCTGAATCGGTGCTGGAACCGAAGGAACTGCGCAAGATCGGCGACTTCATCCTGTACGGGATTGCGGCCGCCGACGAGGCGCTCGCCGATGCCGGCTGGAAACCGCAGACCGAGGAAGAGCGCTGTGCGACGGGCGTGATGATCGGCTCGGGCATCGGCGGCATTAGCGGCATCGCCGAAAATGCCCTGATCCTGGAGCAGCGAGGCCCGCGCCGCATCAGCCCGTTCTTCATCCCGGGCAACATCATCAACCTTGTCTCCGGACAGGTTTCGATCCGCCACGGGCTGAAGGGTCCGAATCACGCGGTGGTCACCGCCTGCTCGACCGGCGCCCATGCCATCGGCGATGCCGCCCGCCTGATCATGTTCGGTGATGCCGATGTGATGGTCGCCGGCGGTACGGAATCGCCGATCGATCGGCTTTCGGTCGCCGGCTTCGCTGCCTGCCGGGCCCTCTCGACCGAACGCAACGACACGCCGGAAAAGGCATCGCGTCCCTATGATCGCGACCGCGACGGCTTCGTCATGGGCGAAGGCGCCGGGGTGGTCGTCCTCGAGGCGCTCGAGCATGCGCAGGCGAGGGGTGCCAAGATCTATGCCGAAGTCATCGGCTACGGCCTCAGCGGCGACGCTTACCACATCACGGCGCCGGCCGAGGATGGCGACGGCGCCTTCCGCTGCATGAGTGCCGCCCTGAAGCGGGCCGGCCTGACACCCGCCGACGTCGACTACATCAACGCCCACGGCACCTCGACCATGGCCGACACGATCGAGCTCGGCGCGGTTGAGCGTCTGGCGGGCAATGCCGCCTCGAGAATCTCCATGTCGTCGACGAAGTCGTCCATCGGGCACCTGCTCGGTGCTGCGGGCGCGGCCGAGGCGATCTTCTCGATCCTTGCAATCCGCGACAATGTTGCCCCGGCGACGATCAATCTGGACAATCCGGAACGTGAGACCCCGATCGACCTCGTGCCGAACGTGCCGCGCACGCGCCGCATAGACGTCGCCTTGTCCAATTCCTTCGGTTTCGGCGGCACAAATGCGTCGCTGGTCTTCCGCCGCTATGCTGCCTGATTGATGCGGGGAGGGGCTGGTGGCCGTGGACGGATGCCGCGACTGCCGCGAATTTCGCCATATTCGGGTCTAGTCTCGGCACCCGCAACAGAAACGACCGACAGGGCCGAGGCGCGATGACCGATACACCACCGACTCCTGGAGAATTCGGCCGGCGCGCGACGACGCCCAGTCCGATCGTCCCGAAGTCCGCGTCGGAAGCGCTGCGCCCCGAGCAGGGCGTGCCGCCGCCGCGTCGATCCCGGCAGTCGCGTAACCAGTTCGTCGTGTTCCTGAATTTCCTGATGTCGGCCGTCGTGCTTCTCGTCCTGGCCGGCGGCGCGGTGGTCTGGTACGGCAAGTCGGTTTTCGACGGACCCGGACCGACGCAAACCGTCGGCACCGTCCTCATCAAGCCGAACACCGGCGTCCAGGAAATCGCGCAACTTCTCGAGCGCCGCGGCCTGATCAGCGACGCGCGCATTTTCCAGATCGGCCTGCGGGCTTACGGCAACGAGAGCAAGCTCAAGGCCGGCGAATACGAAATCAAGCCGCAGGCGTCCATGCACGAGATCATGGAGTTGCTGAAGAGCGGCAAGTCGGTCCTCTACTCGCTGACCATTCCCGAGGGGCTCACGGTCGAGCAGGCATTCCAGCGGATTGCCGAACACGAGGCGCTCGAAGGCGACATGCCGGCCGAAATGCCGGCGGAAGGTTCTCTGGCAGCCGACACGCAGCGTTTCACGCGCGGAACCAAGCGCCAGCAGATCATCGATCGGATGCTGGCGCAGCAGAAGAAGCTCATCGAGGACGTATGGGAGCGGCGCCGGGACGACCTGCCGCTATCGGACGTCAACGAATTCGTGACGCTTGCCTCGATCGTGGAGAAGGAGACCGGCAAGGGCGACGAACGTTCGCGCGTCGCAGCGGTCTTCATCAACCGGCTCAAGAAGGGGATGCGACTGCAGTCGGACCCGACGATCATCTACGGGTTGTTCGGGGGCAAGGGAAAGCCTGCCGACCGTCCGATCTATCAGTCCGACATCGACAAGCCGACGCCGTACAACACCTATGTCATCGACGGGCTGCCGCCAACGCCGATCGCCAATCCGGGCCGCGCGGCGCTCGAGGCGGTGGCCAGTCCGTCTGAGACCGACGAACTCTACTTCGTGGCCGACGGGACCGGGGGGCACGCCTTCGCCACGACCCTCGAGGAGCACAACCAGAACGTTGCGCGGTGGCGCGAATTGGAGAAGAAGCGGGCCGAAGAGGCGGCGAAGGCTGCCGAAGCACCCGGCGGCGCGGCGGCCGGGACCGCGCAATAGGCGACGGGTCACGGAAGGGGCGGGTATGGCCTTGCAGAGCATGACGGGTTTTGCCCGCTCGGTCGCCGCATTCGACGGCGCGGCCATCGCGTGGGAGGTTAAGTCGGTCAACGGCAAGTCGATCGAAACGCGCCTGCGCCTGCCGCCCGGCTTCGAGCGGCTTGAGCCGGCGGGGCGCCAGGCCGTGCAGAAGCGGTTTGCGCGGGGCAACATCCAGGCCGTCCTCACCGTGGCGCGTACCGGGGTGCAGGCGCAGCCGGTGATCAATGAGGCCTTCCTGAAGGACATTGCGGGGCTCGCGCGGCGTCTCGAGGAACAGTTTGGTGTTGCGCGCGCCACGGCAGACGGTCTCCTCGCCCTCCGTGGTGTGCTGGAGACGCCGGAGACGATCGAAACCGAGGAGGAACGCGCGCCCTTCGATGCCGCCATTATGGACGCGCTCGATGATGCCCTGGGCGGACTGGAAGAGGCGCGCCGCCGCGAAGGCGAGGCTTTATCGGCCGTCCTTCTCGGCCATCTCGACAGGATCGCCGGGTTGACGCTGGCCGCGGAGGCGGACCCTTCGCGTGATCCGGCGGTGATACGCCAGAAGCTCGCCGAGCAAGTGCGCCTGCTGACGGACGCCGCCTCGGGCCTCGACGAGGCACGGCTTCACCAGGAGGCCGCCTTCCTCGCCACCAAGGCCGACATCCGCGAGGAAATCGACCGGTTGAAAACGCATGTCGCCGCCGCCCGCAGCCTCATCGCGGCCGGCGGTGCGGTCGGGCGCAAGCTCGATTTTCTCTCGCAGGAATTCAACCGCGAATCGAATACGTTGTGTTCGAAATCGAACGCCGCCTCGGTGACCGGCATCGGCCTCGAACTGAAGGCCGTCGTCGACCAGTTCCGCGAGCAGGTCCAGAATCTGGAGTAGGGCATGACCGACAATCGCGCACCGCTGGCCATCAGGCGGCGCGGCCTCATGCTGGTCCTGTCCTCGCCGTCGGGCGCGGGAAAATCGACGATCGCGCGCAACCTGCTCGAGAGCGACGCCGGCTTCGAACTTTCGGTCAGCGTAACGACCCGGCCGCGCCGGGCGAGCGAGATTGAGGGCGTCCACTACCATTTCCGTACGCGGCGCGAATTCGAGGTGTTGCGCGACACCGATCAGCTGCTCGAATGGGCCGAGGTGCATGGAAATTTCTATGCAACGCCGCGCGCGCCGGCCGAACAGGCAATGGCCGAAGGCCGCGACATGCTTTTCGACATCGACTGGCAGGGCGCGCAGCAATTGCGTGAGAAGATCCGCGGCGACATTGTCTCCGTCTTCATCCTGCCGCCGTCGATGTCGGAATTGAAGGCGCGGCTGCAGCGCCGCGCCGAAGATTCGGCCGCCACCATCGCCACGCGGCTCGGCAACGCGCGCAACGAGATCGAGCATTGGCGTGAGTATGATTACGTCGTCATCAACCGCGACCTCGATCGCGCCTTCGCCGAGGTCAAGGCCATCGTCGCCGCCGAAAGACTGCGCCGGGATCGCAATCCCGGCTTGTTCGAATTCGTCTCGGGCCTGCTCGACGAGAAGGTGGAGTAGGCGGTTCACATCGCGCGGGCCAGCCGCGCGAACTCCTCGACCGCCAGCGTCTCCGCCCGGCGCGTGCCGTCGATGCCGGCGCGGTCGAGAAGTGCCTCGCCGCCGAGCGGCTTCAGACTCTGGCGCAGCATCTTGCGGCGCTGGCCGAAGGCGGCTTCGGTGACGCGCTCCAACGCCTTGAGTTCGGCGGGGAGGGGCTCCGCCCGGGGGACAAGGTGGACCACCGACGAGGTGACCTTAGGTGGCGGCGTGAACGCCTGGGGTGGCACGTCGAAGGCGATCCGGGCCTGGGCACGCCAGCCGGAGAGGACGCCGAGGCGGCCATAGGCCGGGCTGCCGGGAACTGCCACGATGCGCTCGGCCACCTCGCGCTGGAACATCAGCGTCATCGACACCCAGAAGGGCGGCCACTCCGGCGTCGTCAGCCAGCGCACCAGGAGTTCGGTGCCGATGTTGTAGGGCAGGTTGGCGACGATTTTCACCTTTTTGCCCGCCGCCAGCGCGACGAAATCGGTCTTCAGCGCGTCGCCGGGAATGACCTCAAGGCGCCCGGGATATCGCTCCGCGATCTCCGCGAGGGCCTCGAGGCAGCGCTCGTCGCGTTCGATCGCCACGACCTTGCCCGCACCATGCATCAGCAGCGCCCGGGTAAGTCCGCCCGGCCCCGGCCCGACCTCGATGACGGTCGTTCCCTCGAGAGGCCCCGCGGCGCGGGCGATCTTGCCCGTCAGGTTGAGATCGAGCAGGAAATTCTGGCCGAGCGCCTTTTTCGCCGCCAGACCGTAGCGCTGGATGACCTCGCGCAGCGGCGGTAGGCCGTCGGCGCTCATTTCGGCCGTCCGGCGCTCATGGCGGACGCGAGCTTTAGCGCCGCGATCAGGCTGTCCGGGCGTGCCACGCCTTTTCCGGCAATGTCGAAGGCCGTGCCGTGGTCGGGCGACGTGCGCACGAAGGGCAGGCCGAGCGTGACGTTGACCGCCTCGTCGAAGGCAAGCGTCTTGGCCGGAATCAGCGCCTGGTCGTGGTACATGCACAGTGCCGCGTCATACGTCGCCCGGGCGCGCGGATGGAACATCGTATCGGCAGGCAGGGGCCCGACGGCATCGACTCCGCGGCCGCGCAGCCGCTCGACCGCCGGCCGCACAATCCTCTCGTCCTCGTCCCCCATCGATCCGCCTTCGCCGGCGTGAGGATTGAGGCCGGCGATGGTAAGGCGCGGCGCGGCAAGCCCGAACCGACCGGCGAGTTCGGCTGCGACGATCTCCCCCGTCCGTACGACGAGGTCGGTCGTCAGAAGATCCGGTACCCGGGACAGCGGCACGTGGATCGTGACCGGGACGGCGCGCAGATCCGGCCCGGCGAGCATCATCACCGGAAAGACCTCCCGGCCTAGCCGCCGGCTGGCGAGGTCGGCAAGAAACTCGGTGTGGCCGGGAAAGCGGAAGCCGGCATCGTAGAGTGGTTTCTTGGCGATCGGGCACGTCACCACCGCTGCGGCGATGCCCGAAAACGCGTGGTCGACCGCGCGTTCGATCGCCTCCACGATACCCGCCGCATTTGCCGTGTCGGCGACGCCGGGCCGGTCGGCGAAGCGGGCTGCCAGCGGCACCACCGGCAGCACTCTGGAGAAAGCCGAAACGGCCCGATCAGGCGTCGTCGCCTCGATGTCGACCGGCAGGCCGAGACGTTTCGCCCGCGCTAGTACGAGATCCGGGTCGGAAATGAGATAGAAGGGCGGCACGCCCAACTCCGCGCGACGCAACCATGCAGCCATCGCGATCTCGGGGCCTATCCCCGAAGGATCTCCCGTCGTCAGGGCAAGCGGAGTTTCGGCGTGCGGCACGGCGGCGTCAGCGCTGCGTGATCTTCGCCTTCTTGCGCAGTTCTTCGGTATACTTCTTCGACAGTTCGTCCGCTTCGTTGGAGTCCTTCGCGGCTTCGCTCTGGAATACCATCTGCGCTACGCGGTCGTCTGAAACCTCGCGCGAACTGCAGACGCCGATGAACTCGACGCCGCGATCGGTCTCGCGCGCGATGGTCGCCGATCCGGGCTTGGTGCTCTTGATGGCATCCGCCCATTCCGGGGGGAGTTCGGGTGACAGCACGCGGCCGAGGTCGCGGACGGAGACGTCGATGAGGCCCTTCGCGAATTCGCGGGTCTGGTTACAGCCGGCGAAGCGGGCGCGCATCGCCTCGGCTTCGCGCTTGCGCTTGGCGAGCGTCGACTTGCGTTCCGCGGCCGGGACGACGAAGATGACCTGCTGGAGCATGAATTCGGTCGCCGTCGGCTTGGTGCCGCCCTTCTGCAGCATCTTGCGAACCACGTCCTGCTCGCTGAGCGCGCCGGACTGGCGGTACTTGGCCTGAAGCAACTGGCTCCAGCCCATCTGCACCCGGATGAACTCCTTGAAGTGGCCCTTCGTCACGCCGGTCTGGCTGAGGATCTGGTCCATCTGTGCCGGCTTCAGCTTGTTGCTGGCGGCGAAGCGTGCGTACGCATCGTCCACCTGCCGCTCAGTGATGTTGACTCGGGCGCGCTTCATTTCCGCCGAACGCAACGCCTGCTCGATGAGGTCTTCCGCCGCCTGCTTGGCGCCGCCGCTGCGGCGCTGGAGCCTGAAGAACGCGGCCCGGCGTTCGATGTCGTAGCTCGTCACCGGGATGCCGTTGACGACATACCTGATCTCGCTGGCGGCGGCCGGACCGACCGGGAGAACGCCCAGGGAGGCGGCAGCGATCAGGAGGGTGAACACGGCAGCGGCAATGCGCTTCCTTGTCGCGATCATGTTTCTTGTTTCCCGTTGCGGCGCGCTGTCACGATGGACGCTGCTTGACGCCCCTCTTTGGCGAAACGATGACGCGCCCGAAATGCCCTAGTTCTGGTCGAATAACCCGGATTGCGTACCGAAATCGCCGATGGTCCGGAACGAGAGGTTGAAGCCGACCGCCTGTGAGGCCTCGCGCGTCGTGTAGTCGCGCTTCTCCGAATAGGTCATGGCGTACGAGAAGCACTCGTCGTCGTAGGAGAAGCCGAACGAATCCCGGGCGAGGATCCTGTTCTGCAGGTCGTAGGTTCCCGAGGCGAAGACGCGCCAGTTTTCGTGAAGCCGGGCGCTGCCTCTCAGGGAGACCTCGTGCCGGTCAGTAGCGAAACCGTAGAGCGGTTGCGCCTGGATGAAGGCGTACTTCGCCGAGAGCGATACCGGCTGGCCGTTCCAGCCGGCTTTTATCTCGGCGCGACGCACTTCGAAGGTCTGCTCGTCGAACCTTGCGCTGACCGAGCCGGAGAGGCCGTTCGGAGCGGCAAGGCCGATCAGCCCGACGAAATCCGACGTGTCCGTATCGAGGCCGGAGGAAGCGCCGGCATTGACGAGATCGGGCGAGGCGAAAGAATTGACGCCGGCCAGGTGATAGGACTGGCCAAACAATGCGTTGGCGGTCCAGCCACCGGCAAAGGTGCCGGAGTAGCGGAAGCCGATGTTGGCGCGCGTACCGCCTTCGATGCGGTCGTAGCCGGAGAACTTGTCGCGCTCGAAGAGCGTGGTGGCGTCGAAGACGAAGCTCTGCGCGTCTTCGTTGGGAATGCCGAGCGTTTCGGCATAGAGCTCGTTGGGCCGCGCGAAGACCTGCACAACGGGCTCGAGGATGTGCGACGAACTGGACGATGAGAACAGCACCGGCCAACGTAGGTCGAGGCCGATGGTCGCCATGTAGCGGTAGAAGGCGGAGCGTACGTCTGCGCCGACTCCGTTCGTCGCCGCCATGGCGTTGATCGCGTTGATCGATTCTGTGGACTGGTTGACAAAGGTGGAATCGGCCTGGAAGGCAAGGAGCGGAGTGATGACGAGGCCGCCGTCGCTGACGAAGGACCGCTTCCATTCGGCTTCCGCGGTCAGGCGGCTGGTGGTGCCGGCAACCCCGCGAACGGCCGGCCGCGTCGGCAGGTCGTCGAGTTCGTCACGGTAGATCGTGCGCGTATTGAAGTCGATGTTGAGTTCGCCGCCGGCCACAGGCTCGTCGGGTGTGAACGAGTAGTCGAGCGTGGGCAGCACCCATGGCTGTTCGGCATTGCGGGTCGACGCCAATGGGCTGTCCTGGACCTGAAACCGGTAGGCGCGGAGGTCGAAGTAGTTCCGGTCGTTCAGTCCGGTCAGATAGACCTGCGAATGCTGGACCTGCTGCGAGTAGCCATCGATGTTGTAGGTTCTTGAGAAGTTCCGGTCCGACTGGACCATCACGTCCCAGCCGAACGACCAGCGCGGATTGATGGTGAAATCGCCCTTCGATCCGATCATCCCGCGGAAGCGGCGCGGATCGATGTTGGTACCGCTGTCGACGGTGTTTGCGTCGAAGGCATCCGGCTTGTTCTGGCGGATGCCGGCGACCTTCAGGTTGTACTGGCCGCTGTTGAAACGCTGCCGCCATTCGGCCTGGCCGAGGAAACCCTGTCTCGTATAGTAGCGCCCCTGAAGCGTCAGGTCGTAGGTCGGTGCCAGCGCGACATAGAAGGGGACGGTGACGCCCACGCCGAGTTGCGATTTGTAGTTGATGCCCGGCATCAGGAAGCCGGTCTTTCGCTTGACCGTAGGATCGGCAACCTCGAAGGCCGGCAGGTAGGCAATCGGAAAACCGAAGAACTCGAAACGGGAGTCCTCGAAGCGGACTGTCTTCGCCTTGCCGTTCCAGATGATCTTGCGCGCCTTGATTCGCCAGATCGGTGCCTTGTCGGGGCGGTCCTCGCAGGGCTCGCAGGCCGTGTAGACGCCGTTGTTGAAGGTCGTCAGCACGCCGTCCTTGCGGTCGGCGCTCTCCGCGGCGAAGTAGGTCTTGTCGACGGTTTCCACACGCAGCGCGTTGACGAATCCATCGCGGAAGTCGTCGGTGACGTCGATCTCGTCGGCGAAGATCTTGGTTCCGTCCTTCTGGACGATCTCGACATTGCCGCTCGCGACGAGACGGCCGCTCTTCCGATGGTAGGCCACGCGCTGGGCGACCAGGCGGTTGCCGTCATATTCGATCTGCACGCCGCCGATGGCGGTCACGGTCTGGTTGTCATTGTCGTAGACGAGGGTGTCGGCCTCGATCAGCATCTGGGCGTTGCGCGAGATCTCTTCGGCGAGTGCATCGAGGCTCTGGGCGGCCGAAGGAACTGTCGCCGCGCCGAGCGACAACAGGCACGCCATGGCCGTCGCGCCCAATAGGCGCGCCATGCCGGCGTACTTGCCCCCCTCAGCTAGCGCGGCCGCCACTAACCGTCCTCCTTGTAAAGCAGATACGTCACCCCAAAGAATGTCGCCACCACGACAGGCAGCCAGGCCGCGATCGGTGCCGGCACGAATCCCGCCGTACCGAATGCCTTGACCAGAACCGACACAACATAAAGCAGAAAGCCGGCCACGACGCCACCCAAAATCATCGTTATGGATTGGCCCATGCGGGCAAAGCGCATCGAAACCGTAGCTGCGATAAGGGTCATGGCGACGAGAAGGGGCGGGAGCGCGACGAGAGAGTGGAACTGCATCGCGTAAGCGTTGGCTTTTAGCCCGAACGAGCGGGCGACGTCGATCTTGCGAGGCAGTTCGAACAGCGAGATCGCTTCGGGCCGCGCGAGCCTTTCCTCGACGAACTCGGGGCGCAGGTTGGTCGCGATTTCAAGGGTTTTGATCTTCTCGGCCGGCCCGCCCTTCCGCCGCCTTTCGACCTTCTGCAGTTCCCAGAAGCCATCGCGAAGGAAGGCGCGTGCCGCGTCGATTCGTTCGACGAGCGTGCCGTCGCTGTCAAAGCGGAAGACCGATGCGTCGACGAGTTCGGTGCCCTGGGCGAGCACGGCGCGGGCGCCGATGATTGCCTCGCCCTCCTGTGTCGTTTGCTTGATCCATGGCGCTCCAGCGGCGGCGATCTCGTTCGACTTGCCGGAGCGGTATCCTGCCTCGAGTGCCTCCGAGTTGGTGAGCCCGACCGCCGCGATCGGATTGATGATCCCGATCGTGAACAGGCCAAATAGCAGCGCGCCGAACGCGGCAGGGCGGAGGAATTGCCAGGCCGATACGCCGGCAGACCTTACCACGACGAGTTCGTACTTGCGGTTGAGCGTGACCAGCATCGTCATCGCCGAGATCAGCGCGATGAACGGCACGACTTGCTGCATCACCATGGGAACCCGCATGGCGGAGATGACAAGTACGGCGGATGCGGTGAATCCGGGCACGTCGCCGGTGCGCGAGGAGAGTTCGGTGAAGTTGATGATGAGCACCAGCGTTGCGATCGCAACGAACAACCCGACTGTGATCGAGAGGTAGCGAAAGAAGAAGTAGCGGGAGAGGGTCCACCCCATGCTAGCCGGCGCCCCTTGCGATCCGCGAGGCGCCAAGCAGACGGAGGCGGAGTACCGTCAGCCGGTCGGCGGCCGCCGTGACCAGTGCGTTGATCCGATCGAGCCAGTGAACGGGCAATTCAAGTGTCCGGTTAGTCGCGATGAACCATATCGAGATCGACATGGAGCCCAACGGAACTGCGTAGAGGAAGGGGATGAACACCTCCTTCGATTCGGCCTGGTTGCCGACGTAGTAGCCGAGCCAGCGCACCACGAGGGCCATGGCCAGTGCGGCCGCGAGCGGAGGGATTCTGGCCTCGCGGTGCGAGCGCGCGTCGCCCGCGACGGCAATCGCAAGCAGACCGAAGACGAGCGGATAGATCCATTCTGCCAACCTGATATGGAAGAAGGCCCGGAATTCTTGCGGGTTGAACTTGAACATCGGATCGTTCGGATCGGGATCGGCCAGGTAGAATATTCCGCGGTCACCGGCGCCGATCACGAGGTAGGCTTTTGCCGAGGCGAATGCACTGAGGTCGAGCGTGTAGGAAGCGAAGCGGATGACGGAGACTTCGCCTGCAGGCGTCCTCCGGTGCACGACCCCGTCGGTCATCACCAGCAGGCCGCGGTCGTTTGCGTCGGTCACCACTCCTTCCTTTGCGTAGTAGGCGAGGTCGACGTTCTTCTGTCGTGAATCGGCGACGAAGATCCGGCCGAGACGCCCGTCCGGCAGCCGTTCACCGACTTGTACGAACAGGCCGTTCTGAATCTTTCGGAAACTGCCTTCCTGGACGACGGACGACAGGAGGTCGGCGCTGGCCTTGGCGAGCAGCGTGCGGACGCCGATCCTGGCCTGTGGGTCGACGACGTTCTGCACGAAGAAGGACAGGACGCAGGCCCCGATCGCGACGACCAGAATGGGCCGGATTGTCGCCTTGCGCGGCGTGCCGGCGGCGCTGATGACCACAAGTTCCGAGTCGTTGTTCATGACGGTCAGTGTCTGCGCGACCGCGATCATCACCGCGAACGGCAGGATGACGGGGACGACCGACGACATCAGGAGGGTCGCGAGATGCAGGAACGTCAGTGCCGACTGACCGCTGTCGGTAACGACGTTGATTCGTCCCAGGACCTGTACCGTCCAGACGATCGCGAGCGTCCAGACAAGGGCGATGACGGCAATGGAGAGAGTTCGGCGCAGAATGTAGCGTTCGACGATCTTCATCAGCGGGAACTGTCCAACGTATCGCCTGCGCTGCCCGGCGTGCTCAGGATGCGAAAACTATCCGCCCTATCCCGGTAGCGCAACCGGCCATCGCCCTCCGTCTCCGCCCGCGAGACTTCGTGCCGTCCATTCGGATCGTCGACGGTATTGGCTAATAATCGGCGAACAGACAAGGTTAACAATGGCTTACGCCGAAAGTCCGAAGGTCTCGCCGGGCCGCGGCGTTTTCCTGTGTCGCACCTCGAACCCCGCCAGAACGGCGAATATCGTCAAGGTTGCAAGGGCCGCGACGACAGTGTCCGAGAGATAGTGGGCGCCGAACGAGATTCTGAGCGTGCTGGTCGCGACGGCATAGACGACGGCAGCGAGGAAGGCCGGCAGCCGTAGCGAAGAATACCGTTGCGGCAGGAGCGCCACCGCGCCGATCAGCCACGCTGCCGCCGCGGCCTCTCCCGAGACGAAGGAACAGTTCGACGGACAGTAGTTGGTGAACTCGCCCGCCGGCACGAAGGGCAGGGCGCCACCGAAAGGTTCGGAATAAAGGGGACGGGGCCGCCCCGAAAACGGTTTGAGCAGCCCGTTGACGAGAAGACCCACCGACAGGAGATAGGCGAGGAGTGCCGTCGCTAGCGGTGTCATCGACGGATCCCGGGCCGGGGTGCCCATTGCCAGCCGGGTGACGTAGGCGGCGCCGAGACCCGTGGCGATTGCCGCCGGCAGGTGCTGCAGGAACTGGCGAACCGTACTGAGGATCGCGGAATGGCCGGCCGGGAAGATGCCGCAGATCGCGCCATGCGTCTGACCGGCGGGGCAAGCTGCGTCGACGAAGAAGAGGCCGCTAACTGCCCGGTCTATCGCCGGGAACCCGTGGAAGATCAGAAGGGCAAGGACGAGCGCGATACCAAGGCTCGCCGCTGCCACAGGTGAGGAGAAGGGTGCGAGCCCTGCCCCGACCGCGGATTTCCGTCCGCCTTTCACCGTGTCGCCCATGCCTGCCTCGTTGCTTTCGGCGCACGTCCCATGCCGCGGCTCCGGCGTCAATCGTTATTCCGGAAGTGACGGGCGCTTCGGCCTTCCGCAGCCTCCGCGGGCCTTGCAAAAGCGGGCGAAACTGCCGATGGTCGCGCCCATCAACGACTGCCCTCCCGCCAAAGGAACTGCCATGCCCCCCAGACCGATCATCTCCTTCGCGAAGATCGCGACGCCCAGGAAGGGGACCGTCGTCGTGCTTTCTGCGGAGGAGACGGGTTTGGGCGAAGCCGCCAGGGCCTGCGATCCGGCGCGCGTCTTCGACAAGGCCTTCAAGGTCGCCGATTTCACCGGCAAGTCCGGGACGAGCCTCGAACTGCTGACACCGGAAGGAGGCGGCCTTGACCGCCTCGTTGCGATCGGAACGGGCAAGGAGTCCTCACTCGACGAACACGCGTGGATGCGCATCGGCGGTGCCATCTTCGCTGCGCTCCGCAAGTCGTCCGACGTCTCGGTCGTCCTCGATCTGCCGGGAACCGCGATTGGAGGCGCGGAAGCCGCGGGCGTCGCCGGCGGGCTGCTGCTCAGGTCCTATGCCTTCGACAAGTACAGGACCCGCAAGGGCGAGGGGGAGGAGCGCAACGGGTCGAAGACGGCCCGGATCGCCTTCCTTTGTGCCAATCCGTCGGCGGCGAAAAAGGCGTACGCCGAGGCGGAAGCCGTCGCCAACGGTGTCATACTCGCCCGTGATCTCGTCAACGAGCCCGCCAACGCCCTCGGACCCGTGGAATTCGCAGCGAAGGCGAAGGAATTGTCGTCGCTCGGCGTGGACGTCTCCGTACTCACCGAGAAGGAGATGAAGAAGCTCGGCATGGGCGCGCTGCTCGGCGTCGCGCAGGGTTCGCCGCGGCCGCCGCGGCTGATCGTCATGCGCTGGAACGGCGGTGTGGCGGGTGACCGTCCGATCGCTTTCGTTGGCAAAGGCGTGACATTTGACACCGGCGGCAACTCGATGAAGCCGGCCTCCGGGATGGAGGACATGAAGGGCGACATGGGCGGCGCTGCGGCGGTCGTCGGCCTGATGCACGCGCTTGCCGCGCGAAAGGCGAAGGCCAATGTCGTCGGCATCATCGGCTGCGTGGAAAACAGCGTCGATGGCAACGCGCAGCGGCCGGGCGACATCGTAACCTCGATGTCCGGCCAGACCATCGAGGTGCTCAACACCGACGCCGAAGGCCGGCTCGTGCTCTGTGATGCGCTGTGGTACTGCAATGAGGAGTTTAGCCCCCGCTTCATGATCAACCTGGCGACGCTGACGGGTGCGATCATGGTGGCCCTGGGACAGCATCACGCCGGGCTCTTCGCCAACGACGACGTCCTCGCGGACCGCCTCTTCGCCGCCGGCCAGGCTACGCAGGAGAAGGTCTGGCGCATGCCGCTTGGACCCGAATACGACAAGCTCATCGACTCGAAGAACGCCGACATGAAGAATATCGGCGGCCGCTACGGCGGCGCCATCTCGGCAGCGCAGTTCCTCAAGCGCTTCGTCAAGGATACGCCTTGGGCTCACCTCGACATCGCCGGAACCGCGATGGGGTCGCCGTCGAGCGAGATCAACCAGTCCTGGGGCTCCGGTTTCGGCGTGCGCCTGCTCGATCGCCTCGTCAGGGACCACTACGAGGGCTGAAGGCCGGTGACGGAGGTTCTGTTCTACCACCTGACCGAATCGACGCTCGAGGAAGCGCTGCCGCCTCTGCTCGAGAAGAGCCTGCAGCGCGGCTGGCGTGTCGTCGCGCAGACCGGCGGCGAGGAGCGCCGCGACGCACTCGACGCGCATCTTTGGGTCTATCGTGAAGATGCGTTTCTCGCCCACGGCACCGACCGCGACCCGTTTGCGTCGGAGCAGCCCGTTCTGCTGACGACGAAAACGGACAACCCGAACGCCGCCCAGATCCGCTTTCTCGTCGACGGCGCCGAGCCGCCGGACCTTTCTGGGTATTTGCGCGTCGTATTCGTCTTCGACGGTCACGACGCCCAGCAGGTCGAGGCCGCGCGCGGGCACTGGAAGTCGGTGCGTGCTGCCGGCCATGACGTTACCTACTGGCAGCAGACCGGCGACCGTCGATGGGAGCGGAAGGCGTAGTCATGCGGTGCCTGGCGCAGCAACGCCGGCGTCCCGTCCGCGCCGCGCGGAATGGCCGGCCATGAAGTGGGTCCTGCGGATCGCCTTCCTCCTGATGCTCGCCGTAGGCGTGCTGCTGGGTATCGGCCTTCCGAAGGCGGTGGAACGCCTGCCGGGCTACGAGATCGCTCGCCTGACGCTCTTTGCCGTCGATGAGGGTTTTAAACAGGCGGAAGTAATGCTGGCTCCGCCGGAAGCGCCGTTCTTCTTCACGCTCGCCGTCCACGTGAACGCACCGCTACGCGCCGGCGATGGCCATGCCGTCTTCACACTGACCGCGCGCGACGAGAAGGGCGATGCCGCTTTCGAGGAGATCTTCCTCCTCCCCAACGATCCCGTGCGGGAGGCCGACGGCGGCACCGTCTATCGCGAGATGATCGTCGTCGATCAGCGGCTAGACGGCCGCCACACGATCGAGCTGGAGGTCACCCCCGGCCTCGATCCGGCGATCACGGCAATCGAACTGACCGTCAACGCGGGCGCGCTCGACCTCGACCCGCGCCTACAGCCTGTCGGGTTCATCCTCCTCGTTGTCGGAGGCATCGGCCTCCTGTTGAGTTTCCGCCGGCGCCCGGAACCGCCGCCGGCGCCGAAATGGGGCCGGAACGGAGCCTGATCGGTAGTGCATGTCCGCGTACCTTGCGTGCCCCTTCCGGTCGACGGCACTTCGGTGTAGCCGTAGCCCGCCCGCCAGCCTGCGGCCGGCAACCGGATTTCGGCCATGCGCGTCTTCTTCTTCCTCGTCTTCCTCGCTGGGTCAGCCGTCGGGATCGTCTATCCCTTCGTGCTGAGCAACTTCTCCGGCGACACGATCGGAACCTGGCGGGTCTTTGAGCGCGACAGCGGGTTCCGACCGGTAACCGTTTCGCTGGACTGGTCGGATGCGCCGGTCCGCGTACTGGTCGACATGGTCTCCGTCGGAACGCCGCGGCTGAGCGGCGACCGAACGGTCTTGACGCTCACCGCGTCGACTGCCGGCCGTACCGTGCTCGCCGAGACGATCGGTTTCGTCAACGTCACGCCGCGATCCGACAGTCCGCAGAGCGGTGACCAGATCTACCGCGACGAGGCGGGCGTGATGACCAAGCTCGACAGCGGCGACTACCTATTCACCGTCGGACCGGGCGATGCCGAGGGCATCGAGATGCGGAGCGTCGATCTCGTCCTGCGCGGCGGGGCGGCCGAGCCCGATCCGCGCGCCATGCCGTTCGGCTACGTGTTGATGGCCGTCGGCGCCGCGGGTTTCATTATCGCGCTGACGCGAGGCGGCAAGCGCCCGGGCAATCCGAACTCCAAACCGCCGGCGCCGCGCTGGGGACGTTTGGGTGGCGGCCGGAAGTAGCTCGCGGCAAGTTCAGAGGTCGCCGAAGTCGCCGCCGCGCCCCTTGCCGGAGGCAAAGCGGGCGGCGCCTGCCGCACCTTCGCTGCGGAACGTCGCGGCGCTCCGCCACTCCGACTTCAACGCCGCCGGTTCGCCGAGTGACCACTGCGCGAGCGCCGACGCGCGGTCGGCGCGCATGCAGGCCTGCGGGAAACGCGCCAGGTCCTGCGCCAGTTCGTGCGCGGCCGATAGCGCTTCGCCATCATCGACCACGCGGGAGGCGAGCCCTATCGCCAGGCATTCGTCTGCCTCGACCTTGCGGCCGGTGAGGATCAGGTCCATGGCGCGGCCGTGGCCGACGATGCGCGGCAGCCTGACCGTGCCGCCGTCGATCAGCGGGACGCCCCACCGCCGGCAGTAGACGCCCATGTAGGCCGAACGCTCCATCACTCTCAGGTCGCACCAGAGCGCCAGTTCCATGCCGCCCGCGACGGCCGGACCGGCGATTGCCGCGATCACCGGCTTCGAAAGCGTCAGGCGGGTCGGACCCATCGGCCCTTTGCGCGGGTGGTCGTCGCGTCCGTCGAAGGCGGGATCGAGCGCATGTTCAGCGAACCAGCGCTCGTCGAGGCTATGGGCGGCCGCCTTGAGGTCGAAGCCGGAGCAGAACGCCCCGCCGGTGCCGGTCAGCACCGCGACGCCCTGGTCGTCGTCACGGTCGAAAGCGACAAAGGCCTCGAACAGCGCCTGCGCGGTGGCCGGGTCGACGGCGTTGCGCGCGGCAGGCCGGTCGATCGTGACGACCGTGACCGCACCATCGCGCTCGACCCGAACCGTCATTCGGCGATGCCTTCCTCGTATTCTGCCGACAGCGTCAGCCAGCGATCCTCGTGCCCCGCGAGCGCATTGGACAGGTCCGAGCGCTCCTTGGCAAGTTTCGTCGCCGCCGTCGGGTCCTTTTCGTAGAGTCTGGGGTCGGCCAGTTGGTCCTCGATGCCGTCGATGCGCTTGCGGATGCGCTCCATCAGTGCCTCGGTGGCGCGGATCTCTTTGGCCAGCGGCTCGAGCGCCTGGCGGCGCTGCGCCGCGTCGCGGCGCCGGTCGGCCTTCGACGCCTTCTCCGCCTCGCGGCGTTCGCGCCGGTCGGCCGAGACGCCCGTCACCTCCTGGCGGTAGTCCGACAGGTCGCCGTCATAGGACTTCACCGAGCCGTCCTTCACCAGCCAAAGTCGGTCCGCCGTCGCCTCGATCAGGTGTCGGTCGTGGCTGATCAGGATCACGGCGCCGGGGAAGTCGTTGAGCGCATGTACCAGCGCCTCGCGGCTGTCGATGTCGAGGTGGTTGGTTGGCTCGTCGAGGATGAACAGGTTCGGCCCGTCGAAGGCGGCGAGCCCCATCAGTAGGCGGGCCTTTTCGCCGCCGGAGAGATCCTTCGACGGCGTGTTCATCTTCTCCGTCGTCAGGCCGAACTGGGCGACGCGGGCGCGCACCTTCGATTCCGGTGCGTCGGGCATCAGCCGGCGCACATGCTCGTAGGCGTTTTCCTCGGCGCGCAGATCGTCCATCTGGTGCTGGGCGAAGATGGCGACCTTCAGCCCCGGCGCCACCGTCATCGTCCCGGTCTCTGCCTTCAGCCGTCCGGCAAGAAGCTTGGCGAAGGTCGACTTGCCGTTGCCGTTGGCGCCGAGCAGCGCGATGCGGTCGTCGGCGTCGATCCGGAGCGACAGCCGGCGCAGGATGGGATCGCCGGGCCTGTAGCCGACCGAAACGCCGTCGAGGGCGACGATCGGCGAAGCGACCGTCTTCATCGGCTCCGGGAAGGTGAATGGCCTGACCGTATCGTCGATGACGGCGGCGATCGGCTTCATTTTCTCCAGTGCCTTGATGCGCGACTGCGCCTGGCGCGCCTTCGAGGCCTTGGCGCGGAACCTGTCGACGAAAGACTGCAGGTGCTTGCGCGCCGCTTCCTGCTTGGCGCGGCTCTTCTCCTGCAGTTCCGCCTGCTCGGCGCGCTGGCGCTCGAACTGGTCGTAGCCGCCGCGCCAGAAGGTCAGCTTCTTCTGGTCGAGATGCACGATCGAGCTGACCGCCCGGTTGAGCAGGTCGCGATCGTGGCTGATCAGCAACACCGTATGCGGGTACTTCGACAGGTAGGTCTCAAGCCACAGCGTGCCCTCGAGGTCGAGGTAATTGGTCGGCTCGTCGAGGAGCAGCAGGTCCGGCTCGGCGAATAGGACGGCGGCGAGCGCCACGCGCATCCTCCAGCCGCCGGAGAATGACGATGCCGGCCGCTTCTGCGCCTCGGCATCGAAGCCGAGGCCGGCGAGGATGGTGGCGGCCCGCGCCTCCGCCGAGTGCGCGTCGATATCGGCCAGCCGGGTGTGGATCTCGGCGATGCGGTGCGGATCGGTCGCCGTCTTCTCCTCGGCCATCAGCGCGGCGCGCTCGACGTCGGCCTTGAGCACGATGTCGATCAGCGGTTCCTCGGTTCCTGGCGCCTCCTGGGCGACCTGCCCGACGCGCGTGTTCTTCGGCAGGCCGATCGACCCGGTCTCGGCGGAAAGATCGCCGGTGATGGCACGAAAAAGCGTCGTCTTGCCGGTGCCGTTACGGCCGACCAGGCCGGCCTTGGCGCCGGCCGGCAGGGTCAGCGAGGCGTGGTCGAGGAGGAGCCGCCCGGCGATGCGCAGCGACAGGTCGTTGATAGTGATCATGCCGCGCTTTTGCATGGCTGCGCGCCCTGCCACAAGCCCCTGCGCTTCGCGAAGTAAGGGGGAAGGCTTTTGTGGACCCGGCGCCGGCCAGCGTCCGGCGGTGCCAGTTGAGTTGGCGCCTATCTATGTGTTCCTTTCCAAAGATAATACACATTGTATGGGACCGTCATGCGCACCAACATCGACATAGACGACGAACTCATGGCGCAGGCGATGCGCGCTTCGGGAAAGAGGACGAAAAAGGAGACCGTCGAGGAAGCCTTGATCCTGTTTGTACGCTCACGCCGCAGCGCCGACGCCATGCGCGCCATCCGGGGGAAGATCCAGTGGGAGGGCGATCTGGACGCGATGCGACGCGACAGATGATCCTCGTCGATACCTCCGTCTGGATCGAGTACCTGACGCGGACCCACACGCCTGCATCCCAGCGACTGGATGAACTGTTCGGCCGCTACGAGATCGTCCTGGGCGACCTGATCGTGACTGAGGTCCTCCAGGGGACGAGGGAAGGACGCGAACTCCGTCTCGTCGAGGCGGCCCTGTCGACGTTTCGCATCGTCACCTTGTGCGGCGAGGCTATGGCTCCGAAGGCGGCGGCGAATTACCGCGCGCTACGCCGCCGCGGCATCACGATCCGCGGTACGATCAATGTTATCATCGCAACATGGTGCATCGAGACGGGAGCCGAACTCCTGCATAACGATCCGGATTTCGATCCGATCGAACGCGAGTTGGGTCTTTCCGTACTGCGTTGACCCTACTCGTAGCGAATCCGCGCCTCACGCGAACGGCCGCCCGTCTTCCGTGCGCTGGAAGTAGATGAGGTCGAGCACCAGCGACGGCTTGCCGAGCGCGGTGAGGATCGCGTGGGCCTGGCCGCGATGGTGCGTCTGGTGGTTAAAGAAATGCGCCAGCGCCGGCGAAAGCCGCTGCGACACGGTGCGCAGGTCAGTAACGGTCATGTAGGTGAAGCGGCCGGCGAGCGCCTTGGGCGTCAGCCCGTCGACCCAAGCAACGATGCGCTCGTCCTCCGCCTCGCGCGCGGCGCGCAGCGCGGCAAGCTCGGCGAAGAGGACCGCGTCGAGCGTCTTCGGTGCCTCGCCTTCTCCGGTGAATCGTTTCATCCAGATGCGGTCGGCGACGAGCACGTGGTTCAGCGTGCCGAGCAGCGAGCCGAAGAACGCGCCGGTGTCGCGCCGGAGTCCATCCCCGGAAAGCGTCGCCGCGGCGTCGTAGACCAGGGCGTTGGCCCAGCGGTTATAGGCCGCGAACATCCTGAAATGCTGCTGCATGGGCTTCCTTTTTGCCGAGGTCCCGTGAATATGGCGTGAGACTAGCCCTAGCCGGACCCATCGCCAATGACCATCCGCCTCTACGACCTCGTCGGCAGCGATCCGCGCCGCCCGTTCAGCCCTCATTGCTGGAAGGTGGCGATGGCGCTTGCCCACAAGGACCTCGCCTTCGAAAGCGTTCCGACGCGCTTCCTCGAAGTTCCGCGGGTCGAGGGCGGCGCATCGAAGACTGTACCGGTGATCCGAGACGGCAACAGGGTGGTGGCCGACAGTTTTGCCATCGCCCTTTATCTGGAGGAGACCTATCCCCATCGCCCGAGCCTGTTCGGCGGCGATGGCGGCAAGGCGGCGGCCCGCTTCATCGAGCGCTGGTCGCAGCTCACCGTGCACGGATTCCTCGGCGGCGCCGCTCTCCTCGACATCCTGGCGCGTCTCGATCCGGCCGATCAGGCCTATTTCCGCGAGACCCGCGAGGTCCGCTACGGTAAGCCGCTCGAACAGGTCGTCGCCGGCCGCGAGGAACGGCTCGCCGGCTTCCGCGCCGGGCTCGAACCGCTGCGCAGCATGCTCGCCTACCAGCCGTTCATCGGCGGCAACGGACCGCTCTACGGAGACTACATCGTCTTCGGCGCGTTCCAGTGGATGAGGGTGATCTCGCCCTTCCAGGTGCTGGCCGCCGACGATCCCGTTTCGGCGTGGTTCGAACGTTGCCTCGACCTGCATGGCGGACTCGGCCGCCGCACGCTCGCGGCCGCCTGAGCAAGGCTTGTTCCCCTTCTTTCCCGGCCCTTGGCAATGCGCCGGCCGGACGGTATAGACGCGCCACCTTTCGCACGACGAGACCCCAAGAAGGAGCCAATATGGCGATCGAACGCACGTTCTCGATGATTAAGCCCGACGCGACCCGGCGCAACCTGACCGGCGCGATCACCAAGATGCTGGAGGATGCCGGCCTGCGCGTCGTGGCGTCCAAGCGCGTATGGATGAGCCTGCGCGAGGCCGAGGGTTTCTACGCCGTCCACAAGGATCGCCCTTTCTTCCAGGAGCTCACCGAGTTCATGTCGTCCGGCCCGACCGTCGTCCAGGTGCTGGAGGGCGAGGACGCGATTGCGAAGAACCGCGAAGTGATGGGCGCCACCAACCCGGCCAACGCCGCCGAGGGCACCATCCGCAAGGCGCACGCCCTGTCGATCGGCGAGAATTCCGTGCACGGCTCGGACGCGCCGGAGACCGCCGCCCAGGAGATTCGCTACTGGTTTTCCGACACCGAGATCGTCGGCTGAATCGTTCTTTCAACCCGCGCTTTCAAGTGACTGATTTTGCTGGATGCCGGGGCGCTTGCTCCGGCATTCTTCATTTCCGCTGCGTCGCCAGCTCCGGCCGGTACTCGAAGTGCATCGTGTCGAAGTGATACCAGCGGCCGCCCCAGATGAAGCCGTTCTTCTCGAAGATGTCGACGATCTCGGCCGGAATCTGGTTCGACCAGCGGTAGGTCCCGTCCGGGCCGGGCTTCACCCATTGCCAGTAGGTCGTGTGCTTCGTGTTGATGTCGATCGCCGCGCCGTAGGCATGCATCGACATGCGATCCGTTCCGGCAATCACCCGGCAGTTGTAGGTGCCCGCCGGCGGGATGAGGTATTTGACGAAGGAGGATGGCAGCGCGTCGAGTTCCTTCGACACGCGCTCCAGCGCGTCCGCCGCTCCTTGCGCCTCCGTCAGCGTCACCGTGCCGCCGCCGTGGCGCGGCAGCCACTTCACCGTGCGCAGCTTTGCCGCGACCTCGCCCTTGCGGCAATCGCCGTAGAGCGCGCGGAACAGCGCCTCGACGCGGACGCGGCCGGGATCGTGGTTGAAGGCCGGCGGAGCGGCCGGCTCGCCGGCCGGGTAGCGGAAGGCGAACATGTCGCCGATGTCGGGCCGGTCGAGCAGCGTGTCGAATGTCTTGTCGGTGCGGCCGTCGGAAATTGCCAGCCTGGTGCCGTCCTTCAACACGAGGTCGTTGCCCTCGCGCCCCGCGATCGTGCCGGGATAGGCCCCGGCGAGGCGCTCGACCCGGGCGTCGAGGTCGGGCGGTTCCGCGCCGTAGAGCGGCGGCCGATCGGCGGCTTGGGCCGGGGAGGCGAGGAGGCCGAGTAGAAGGAGGGCAGGCGGTCTTATTTTTCGTACTTCCGGATCAGGTCGACGTTCTTCTGCTCGATGAATGTCAGCTCAACCTCGCCGAATTGTGGCTTGTACCAGGAGAACTGGCTGAAATAGTCGCGGAACTCGGCCTTGACGAACTTGCGGCCTCTCCGCGCGTAGATCTCGTTGCGGGCAAACGCCAGCTGTCCCTTGTCCAGCGCCTCGACCTCCTCCGGCGTCAGCAGGCGCCGGTCCGAATCGGCGAAGATGAAGCCGGCCTGCGGCGCGCTGGCGGCGAGTTCGTAGCTGCGGATCAGTTCGACGTTCTTCCGCTCGATCTCGCCGAGGACCGGCTCGAAGGTTGTCGGCCGGTACCAGGCGTACTGTTCGAAATGGGCGGTGAGCGCCGCATCGCTGAAGCGGCCGCCGCGACGGGCGAAGATCTCGTTTCGCGCCAGCCTGAGCGTCGCTGCGTCCAGCCCGGCGAGCCGGTCCGCGGTGAGCAGGACGGTATCGGAATCGGCGAAGACGAGTTCGACGCTCGCCGTCGGGTCCGGCGGCGCCAGCGTCGTCACCGTACCGGCGCTTGGCGTCGCGGCCGCGAGGAAGAAGGCCTTGGTCATCGAGCCTTCGATCCACACCGTCTGCCGCCCGTCGGTCCTGTTGCGGACGAAGGACGAGACCTTCTTCATGAGCCCGTCGACGTCGGTTTCGGTTTCGCCGATGTGGCGGATCAGGCCTTCGGCGAAGGGGCTGTGGTCGCCGGCGCCGTCCAGCGCCGTCGCCCCTTGCGTCGTCGAGAAGGCGATCAGCATGTTCTCGCTGCGCGGCGGAGGCGGCGCGTCGGCTCCGCGCTGCAGCGGCGCCGCGCCGCGCGTCTCCAGCGGATTGTTGCGGCAGGCATCGAAGATGAGTAGCTTGAATGAGGAATGGGTGCTCGACAGGGCCTGCATCAGCCTTTCCGCATCGAGCGCTTCCTTGTCCACAGCGTCGAACGTCGCCATCGAGAAATCGACGGGTAGCAGGAAGCTGCGGCCGTCGATCATGGCGCCGTGGCCAGCATAGTAGATAACCGCCGCATCCCCGGCGGTTGCGGCCGGTACGAAGGCGTCGAGAGCGCGCTGCGCCGTGGCGAGGTCAGTGTCCTCGACAAGGGTGACGGCGAAGCCCAGCTGCGACAGGCTCGTCGCCACCGCGCGCGCATCGGCGACGGGATTGCGCAGCTCGTAGCCGGGCCGGTAGGACGAGTTGCCGATCACCAGCGCGTTGCGCGCCGCGGCGAACGCGGCGGAAGGCTCGGCGATCGCCAGCGACACGATCGCCAGCAGGCGGACGGCATGGGAACGGTTTCGCAGCATGGCGGCCCCCGATCGCGCATATGGAGCGCGTGGCGAGCCCGACGTCAACCCGCCGCCCGGCGCGCTGCCCGCCGCGATCAGGCGCTCTGGCGCATCGGCTCGAGGTGTCGCGGGCCTTTGCCTCGGGATTCCGCCACATAAGCCAGGAAAGCGTCCGCCGGCATGGCTCGGCCATACAGGTAGCCCTGGAAGAAGTCGCAGCCGAAAGCCCGGAGGAACGCCTCCTGGCGGACGTTCTCGACATGCTCGGCCACTGCGTTGAGCCCCAGATTGCGCGCCATCACCAGGATCGTCTTGACCAGCGCCCGGTTGCTTTCGCTGTGCTCGATATCGGCGATGAAGCCGCCGTCGACCTTGACCTCGTCGAGCGGCAGCGTCTTCAGGTAGGCGAGGGACGAGTAGCCGGTACCGAAGTCGTCCAACGACAGGCGGACGCCGAGCTTTTTCACCTCGGCCATGCGCCCGGCGACGTGCTCGTGGTTCTGCGCCATCACGTGCTCGGTCAGTTCGAGCGTCAGCTTGCTGGCGTCGACGCCGTGGGCGCCGATGATTTCGGCCAGCCTGCCGGCGAAATCGTCGGTATTGAAGGACTGCACGCTGACATTCAGCGACAGGCGCAGGTTCGCCGTCTCCGGATTGCTCTGCCAGCCGGCGAGCGCGCCGACGCCGGCGTCGAGCACGTAGCGCGTCAACTCGTCGTTGAGGCCGAACTGTTCGGCGAGCGGGATGAAGCGGTCCGGGTAGACCATGCCGAGTTCGGGATGGCTCCAGCGCAAGAGCCCCTCGGCGCCGACCGCGTTGCCGGTGTCGTCGACCTGGACCTGGTAGTGGAGCTCGAGTTCCTTGCGCGTGAACGCCTTGCGCAGGTCGCTGAGCAGGCGATAGCGCTCCGTTTCGCGGTCCATGGTCGCGGGATCGAACAAGGCCATGCCGTTCCGGCCCGCAGCCTTGGCCTGGTACATGGCGATGTCGGCGCGTTTCAGCAATTCGTCCGGCCGCTGCTCGGCTCCGTCGAAGACGACGACGCCGACACTGGCCGAGGCGATGTGGTTGAGTTCGCCGAGCTCAAACGGGTCGTGCAGGGCGGCGAGCACCTGGCCGGCGGCGCCGATGCCGCGTCGCGTCGCCCTGGCTGTGTCGTCTCCCGCCTCGTCGATGATGATGACGAATTCGTCGCCGCCGATCCGCGCGACGAGGTCCTTCGCCGAAACGCACTGGCGCAGCCGCTCGGCCACCTGGATCAGGAAGGCGTCACCGGTGTCGTGCCCTTGGGTGTCGTTGAGCGTCTTGAAGTTGTCGAGGTCGATGAACAGGAGAACGTCGTTGTCGCCGCGCGCCGCGCAGCCGGTGATCGCCTGGGTCATCCGCCTCATGAAGAGCCGCCGGTTGGGCAGCTTGGTCAGCGGGTCGAAGAACGCCAGTTCCTCGATCTCCATCTCATAGCGCTTGCGCACCGAAATGTCGGTCAGATAGCCGTGCCACGTGATGTTCGAATCGCCGATCTCGGGCGTCGCCGTGACGCGAACCCACTTTTCCCGGCCGTCGCGGTCGACGATGCGGAACTCGTGGTCCCATCCGCTGCCGGTCGCCGCCGCGGTCTGCATCGATTCGCGGAAAGCATCGATATCGGCCTCGGCGACGATGTCGCCGAACAGCGTCGGCCGCGCAATGAACTCCGCCACGGGATGACCGGTAATGCGCTCGAGTCCGGCGCTCGCATAGATGACGTCGGACGTGCGTCCGGTATAGCTGACGAATTGGAACAGGGCGCCTGGAAGTTCGCTGGTCAGCTTGCGAAACTGGGCCTCGAGGTTGAGACGCTTCAGCGTCTCCGTGACCTCGCGCACCGATCCTTCGCAGTAGAGCGGCTTGCCGCTGCGCTTGTCGCGCACCAGGCGTGCCGATTCCGAGACCCAGATGCGCTCCCGGGTCTTGTGCCGGTAAATCTCGGAGACGAAGTCCTCGATATGGCCGTCGCGTTGGAGGATCCGGCGGAACTCGTCGCGCCGGCCGGGTTCGACGTACCACTCGCGGCCGATGTCGGAGACGCCGGCGAGCATCTCGGCCTCGTTCGCGTAGCCGTTCAGGCGGACCAGCGCCTTGTTGGCGCTCAGTTGCCGCCCGTCGAGAGTGGAGCGGTAGACGCCTTCCGACAGGTTGTCGATCAGGTCGTGGTAGTTCGACTGGGTATCGCGGGAGGCGATGTAGAGCGCGCGATAGCGCAACATCCAAAGCCCCAGCAGCACCGACAGGATGAAATTGGCCGCGATCAGCCAATCTTTGCTGGTTCCCAGGTCAATCAGCGTAGCATGGATCGATGACATCGCTTTGTGGCACGCACCTTTCGACAAGGGCGAACGTACGTTAGCGCGCCTAGTGAATGTCTAAACGCTCGCCGGGATGTGCGGACGTCGTTAATGCCCGCTTTCTCGAAACGGTGATTTTTTACCGCGGACCGCTGTTCACGGCGTGTTGGCGCGGTCCCATCGGGCGAGTGCGGTATCGTCCGATTCCTTGGCGTCCACCCAGCTCCCGGCATCGCCGTCGATGCGGTGCTCCTTCTTCCAGAAAGGCGCGCGCGACTTGAGGAAGTCCATGACGAAGCCGGCCGCGTCGAACGCCGCGTGCCGGTGGGCCGAAACGGCCACGACCAGCACGATGTTCTCGCCGGGCCGTATCAGGCCGTGGCGATGGATCACCGACAAGCCGGTCACCGGCCAGCGCGCGGCCGCTTCGATGCAGATGCGCCGGATCTCCGCCTCGGCCATCCCTGGATAGTGCTCGAGTTCCAGCCCCGACAAGGTGCCCGATTCGTCGCGGCACAACCCGGTGAACGTCACCACCGCGCCGGCATCGGTGCGTCCGGCGGTCAGTCGGACGATTTCCGCGGCGGTGTCGAAGTCTTCCGCCTGGATGCGAACCGTCGAGACGACCGCCGGCGCCATGGCTCAGCCTCCCGTCATCGGCGGGAATAAGGCGATCTCGCTTGCGCCCGCGATCCGCGCCGCGTGGTCGACATGCTCCTGGTCGATCGCGACCCGGATCACGTTCGGATGCTCGAGCGCGGCGGCATAGTTTTCGCCGCGGCCTTTCAGCCAGAGCAGCAGGCCGGCTACGGTCTTCACCGTCTCGGGCAACTCGACGGTCTCCTCCGCCTTGCCGATGCGTTCGCGTACCCAGGCGAAATAGACGAGCTTGGTCATCATCCTACTCGTCGACGATATGCTTCAGGCCGGCCCGGAAATAGTCGTAGCCGGTGTAGAGGGTCACGATTGCCGAGATCCACAGGAGCGCGATGCCGGCCTGCGTCGAATAGGGCAGCAGCTTGTCGAGGGCGGGGCCGGCGAGCAGCATGCCGATGGCAAGCATCTGGATCGTCGTTTTCCATTTGGCCAGCTGTGTCACCGGTACGCTGACCTTGAGGCCTGCGAGGTACTCCCTCAGGCCGGAAACGAGAATCTCGCGGCACAGGATGATGATCGCCGCCCAGAGCGACCACCCGGCGATGGTCCGGTCGGTATCGGCCGCAAGCAGCAGCAGGCAGGTCGCCACCAGCAGCTTGTCGGCGATCGGGTCGAGCATCCGGCCGATGTTGGAGGTCTGCTGCCAGGCGCGGGCGAAATATCCGTCGAAATAGTCGGTGATGCTCGCGGCAGCGAAGATGAACAGCGCCGACCAGCGGGCGAAATCGCTCGATTTCAGCCGGCCTTCGAGGAAGAAACACAGCACGATCAACGGCACCGCGAGGATGCGGCCGTAGGTCAGCATGTTCGGAAGATTGAATGCGCGTCTTGCCATGGTCTCTGAAGCTCGTACGCGTCTACTCAAATCAGACAGCGGTATCGCGGGTCAACCGCGCGGCGCGCGGGAGTCAACCGAAAGCGGCCGCAGCACCAATCAATTATCGTGAAAGTGATCGTAGACCAGCCGCGCCACCGATTCCGATATGCCTTCGACCCGCATGAGGTCTTCCATGGCCGCGCGGCTGACGGCCTTGGCCGTGCCGAAATGCAGGAGCAGCGCGCGCTTGCGACTCGGGCCGATCCCGATGATCTCGTCGAGCGGACTTTTCACCATCTCCTTCTTGCGCCGCGCACGGTGCGAGCCGATGGCGAAGCGGTGAGCCTCGTCGCGCAGCCGCTGCACGAAATAGAGCACGGGATCGCGCACCGGCAGGCTGAAGGATTCGCGCCCATCGGCGAAGAAGCGTTCGCGGCCCGCGTCGCGGTCCGCGCCCTTGGCGACGCCGATCGCGGCGACCTTGTCGGCGACGCCGAGCTCGGAAAGGATGCCGCGCACCGCGCTCATCTGGCCCTGGCCGCCGTCGATGAGGATGACGTCGGGCCAGGCCGGGATGCCGGACGCTTCGTCCTCCCCGCTGCCGTCATCCGTGCCGTGCTCCTTGATGAGCCGCGAGAAACGCCGCTCCATCACCTCG
Organism: Rhizobiaceae bacterium; assembly: GCA_905339215.1. GTDB lineage: Bacteria > Pseudomonadota > Alphaproteobacteria > Rhizobiales > Rhizobiaceae > DUSC01. Next base: position 15,604 of record CAJPFN010000017.1, on the reverse strand, counting down.
CGCATCATGCCGAAATCGTCGCCCGGCGTGATCGCCGTCGAGCGGATGTTGAACTTGCGATACTGGTTCTTCACGAAGCCTTCCGGCCCGGCGACGATCATGGCGCCGACGGCGTTGGTGCCCATGATGTGCGAGTTGTCGTAGACCTCGATGCGCTGAGGGGTCTTCTCGAGGCCGAACGTGCCGGCGAAGCCTTCGAGCAGGCGCGCCTGCGTCGACGTCTCCGCCAGGCGCCGCCCCAGCGCCTCGCGGGCGTTCTGCAGCGCGTGGTCGGCGAGGTCCTTCTTCTCGCCGCGCTGCGGGACTGAAACGGTCACCTTGTGCCCCGCGCGCGTGGACAGGGCTTCCGCGAGCAGCACCTGTTCCTCGACCGCATGGGACAGCAGGACCAGCCGCGGGCACGGCTTGTCGTCATAGAACTGGGCGAGGAACGAGCCGAGCACCTCGCCAGCCTCCAGTGCCGGATCGGCCTTGGGGAAGTAGGCGCGGTTGCCCCAGTTCTGCCCGGTGCGGAAGAAGAAGACCTGGATGCAGTTCTGCCCGCCTTCCTGGTGGATGGCGAAGACGTCGGCCTCTTCCACCGACTGCGGGTTGATGCCCTGGTGGCTCTGTACGTGGGAAAGTGCCGCGAGGCGGTCGCAGTAGATTGCGGCGCGTTCGAAGTCGAGCGCCTCGGCCGCCTCCTGCATCGCTTCCGAGATCTGCGCCTTCACGCCCTGGCTGCGTCCGGAGAGGAAGTCCTTCGCCTCGTTGACCAGTTCGGCGTAGTCGGCCGCCGGGATCTCGCCCGTGCACGGCCCCGAGCAGCGCTTGATCTGAAAAAGCAGGCACGGCCGCGTCCGGCTCTCGAACACCGAGTCGGTGCAGGTCCTGAGCAGGAACGCCCGCTGCAGGGCGTTGATCGTCCGGTCGACGGCGCCCGCCGAAGCGAATGGCCCGAAATAGTCTCCTTTGCGTGATCGCGCGCCGCGGTGCTTGAAGATGCCGGGCGAGGGGTGATCGCCGGTGAGCAGGATGTAGGGGAACGACTTGTCGTCCCGCATCAGCACGTTGAAACGCGGCCGCAACCTCTTGATGAGATTCGCTTCGAGCAGCAGCGCCTCGGTCTCGGTGCGGGTGACGACGAACTCCATCGACACCGTCTCGCGGACCATGCGGCCGATGCGGTTGGTGTGGAAGCGCCCCTGCGCGTAGGCGGTGACGCGCTTCTTCAGGCTGCGAGCCTTGCCGACGTAGAGCACGTCGCCAGTCGCGTTCATCATGCGGTAGACGCCCGGCGCATTGGGCAGGCGCTTCACCAGTTCCTGGATGACGCCGGCGCCGGCGTCGCCCGTGGCTTCCGGGGCCTCGAACTCGATCCGCGTGAAGGGAATGGCGGCCGCCGCATCGCCCCCTTCGATCTCCACGACATCCTCGTCGGCGTCTTCGCCCGGCAGGAAGCCGGCAACGTCGTCGTCGGCCGCGGTCTGGCCGCGGCGGGCAGGGATGGGCGGTCTTTTCGGGTTCATTCGTTCATGCCTGTCACATCCGGCGTCTGCCAGGCAAGGTGCTGGCCGCCGTCGATGGCGATCAACTGGCCGGTCACCGAACGGGCCTGCCACAAATAGCGGATGGTCGCGCCGAATTCGGCAAGGTCCGGTCCTCGGCCGAGGATCAGGCCATTGAGCTGCGCCTGGAAGTCTTCCGGGCTTTGCCTGACGTTGGCGAGCGTCGGACCGGGGCCGATCGCGTTGACACGGACCTTCGGCCCGAACGCCTGCGCCATGGTCTGCGTGGCGGTCCAAAGCGCCGCCTTGGAGAGCGTGTAGGAGAAGTAGCGCGGATTGAGACGCAGGACGCGCTCGTCGATGACGTTGACGACGAGGCCTTCACGGTCGGCCGGAAGACCGGCGGCAAGGTGCCGTGCCAGCATAACCGGCGCCTTCAGGTGCAGGGCGAAGTGGCGGTCCCAGGTGTCCCAGTCGAAGTCGGCGACCGAGTCGGGCTCGAAAGCCGAGGCATTGTTGACGAGCAGGCCGATCGGCCCGAGCAGGCCGGCAGCCTCGCCGACGAGGCCGGCGACGGACCCGACGTCGCTGAGGTCCGCCGCCACGACGGCGGCCCGCCCGCCGCGCGCCTCGATCGAGCGCCTCAGCGCGTCGGCCTCTCCCGCGGAGCGATGGACGTGGATCGCCACGGCGAAATCGTTCGCCGCGAGGTCCTCGACGATGGCGCGGCCGATGCGCCGCGCGCCGCCTGTGACGAGTGCTGTCTTCGGGCCTTGGGCCATGTCTTCCCCCGGTTCGCTTCCCACGCCGTCGAGGCGCCCTTTTTCATTGACGAACCGGCAACTCCTGAGGCGGTCATGTGGCGACGCCGTCCCGGTCGGGCCCCCAAGACGGGGCCGAAACGCCAATATAGGGCGGCTCCGGCGCGCATCAAAGCGTCCAAGGCGTTGAAAAAGCGCAGGTTCCTGACAGGCCTGTTGCCATAGTGCAACGTCCCCGTTCAGCCGCATTCGGGTCAGGGAATAACCCGATTGTCGGAACGTTGCGGCCGCATTTGCCCACGACATTCGGAACCGCAAGACGCCCCGTCCGTTTCCCGCCCGGAAGGCGGGGCGCCCATCGAACGGAATTGCAGAGTTCCTGTGGCTAAGGAGTAAACAACAATGTCAGCCAAGATGACTTTTGCCCGGTCGACCGCGCTCGCGGCCGGTCTCGTCGCCCTGATCGGCTCGGTGCCTGCCTTTGCGGCCGACGTGGTCTACGAGGAACCGCCGGCACCTGCCGCACCGCTTGAGACCCCTCCTGTCAACACCTGGTCGGGCCCCTACGCCGGCGTGTCGCTCGGCTACGGCTTCGGCGGCAGGACCCGCACGCCCGGCGTCGACGTCAACACCAGCGGTTTCGTCGGCGGCGCCTTCGGCGGCTACAACTTCCAGAACGGCATGTTCGTCTACGGCGGCGAGGCCGACCTGAACTGGGCCAACCTGTCGGGCGACAACGCCGGTGTGGAATCGAAGTCCGGCCTCGAGGGCTCGCTGCGCGCCCGCATGGGCGTGGCCGTCACCGACGACGTCCTGATCTACGGCACCGGCGGCGCCGCCGCGCAGAGCCTGAAGATCACCGACGCGGCAGGCAGTGACAGCAACACCCTGATCGGCTGGACCGCTGGTGCCGGCGCCGACGTGAAGATGACGGAGAACGTCTTCGGCCGCGTCGAGTACCGCTACACCGATTTCGGCAGCCGGACCTTCAACACCGGCAGCGGCGACCAGTCCGTGTCTTCCCGCGACAACCGCGTCACCTTCGGCATCGGCATGAAGTTCTGACGCATCCCCGATCGGTAAACGACGAAAGCCGGGTCCTCGCGCCCGGCTTTCTCGTTGTGGAGGAGACCTTCGCCGATTGGCGCCGGTTACTTCGGCAGGTACTGCACGAGGTCCGGGAACTTCTCGTCGAACCGCGCCGCCCAGCGCTTCAGCTTGCCGCGGCCGCGCTCCCACTTCCCCTCGAAGCGAAGGGAGAGGTAGCCGAGCGTCGCGCGCAGTGCGAGGTGGCCGGCCGTGATCGTCTTCGGCAGCTTCGGCGGCGCCGCGTTGAGATGATCGAGCGCCCGTGTCACCTTCTTCCACTGCTTGTCCAGCCACTCCTGGTGGATCTTCTCTTCCGGCCGGAAGCGGCGCTCGTAGACATGGGCGAGCAGGCAGTCGCAGATGCCGTCGGCCAGCGCCTCGAGGCGTTCGGCTTCCGTGCGCTTCGACGGATTTCGCGGAAAAAGCCGGTTCTTCGATTCGCGGTTGAGGTACTGGGTGATCACCCTGCTGTCGAAGACGGCCTCGCCCGCGTCGGTGATCAGCACCGGGATCTTGCCCAGCGGGTTGTTATCGATGAGCGTCGCCGGCTCGGCGTTGGTGTCGGTCGGCACCGACTCGGCCTCGATGCCGGCATAGGCGGCGGCCATGCGCACCTTGGCGCTGTAGGGCGATGCGGAGGAATAGAGGATCTTGGGCATGACGGGCCGGCTCCCTGGATTGGCATCCCGGCGCGCCCGGGACTCGGAACGGGCGCGAGCCTATTGCGGCCCCGCCGCCCTTGTCACCTGATCCGGGCGCTGGACCGATCGAAATACCCTTCTACGCGCCGACTTCTATCCGCCGCGGACCGGCGGCATCACCGCGCGGCCGAGTGTGCAGGCCCTGCGATCGACCTCTGGGCAGGAGCGGAAGGCGAGGTCCCTGGTCATGCAGATCCTGACCTCGCGCAGAAAACGCCGGTCGCAGGTGACGGCGACGCCTTCTTCTTCAAGTCCGCCGTTCGCGGCGAGGAAATCGCGCTCGACCGCGTTTGGGTCGACGGTGCGGTAGGCGTCGAGGCGGCGGTAGGCGGCCGGAATCGTCACCTTTTCGCGCGCCGCGCGCAGCGCGGCGAAATAATCGCCCTGCGAGAGGCCCGTGCAGGTGCCGTGCTTGCGCCACTGGTGGCGGATCAGCCCTGCCGACGGCATCAGGTCGTAGAGGCCGCGCAGCGTCGTGTCGGCAACGCCCGGCTCGTCGGTCGGACAGGATTCCGGATAGCCCGTCTCGTATTGCGGCCACAGGCCGTGGACGACGAAGGCGTAGGGTCGTCCCGACGCGCATTGCTGGCGGTTGGCGTCTTCGCCCTCGGCTTCGCAGTAGCTCGGCGACCACGACAGCGACAAGACGTAGAAATCGAAGCCGGACCCGGCCGCGACAGGCTCGGCGCCGGACGGCGATGCGTCACCGGGGGCAGGTTGCCCGGAGCGTTGGTCGAGATAGAGCGCGGCAAGCGCGGCGATGACGAGGGCGATGATCGCCAGCGTCCTCGCCGGCGATGTCGACAGCGGCCTCACCGGTCTTCGCGGCTAGCGGACGACCCGGCAGCGGCCGTTGTGGACGAACCAGCGGTCGAAGCCGGAGACGCAGAATTCGACGCCGTCGCCGACGCCGGCAAATCCCATCCGGTCCTCGATCAGGTACCAGATCGTCCGACGGCGTCCGTCGGACAGCTGGGCTGTCGCGCCGCAATAGCGCCGTGCGATCGGCCTTTTCTCGCCGAACGGGATGTAGCGGTGCTGGTGGATCTTGCGGAACTCGACGATGTCGACATTGGGGAGATGCGGGACATGCGTCACCTGGTGGCGGAACTTCGACTGGATGCGCGCCAGGATCCCGCTGTTGCTGCACTCCGCCGCCGTCCTGTCGCCCGCCGCGGACGCGACGACGCCCGCCGCCAGCATCGACGCGGCGGCGAGGAAGGTGGTTGCCAGACGGCGCATGGTCGTTCTCCCGGGAGAATCTGTTGCGGCGCAGTGTGATGGCGAAGCCCGGGAGGGTCAAGGCGGTGCGGCGCCTTGCCGGCCTCCGGTTCGGTGTTAACCTGACGGCGGCAACAGCGGCGAGGGGGATGGCATGGAAACGGCGGTCGTGGCGTTGATGCGCAGGATGCTGGCGGCGCTGGAGGTTCGCGACAAGGCGACGGCAATGGCCTGCTTCGCCCCCGATGCCGTGCTCTTCGACCCGCACTACCCGAAACCCGAGATGCGCGGCCGCGCCGAGATCGAGAGCGGCCTCGACTGGGGCCTGTCGGTCATGGAGCGCTTCGGCTTCACCGTGGAGACGGTCTTCGTCGACGAGACGGGCAGGAAGGCGGCCTTCGAGGTCGACACCAACCATGTGCTCAAGGGCGGCCGCAAGCTCCACTTTCCGCAGGTATTCATCGCCGAGGAGCGCGACGGGTTGGTGTCCGCGCTGCGCGCCTACGAGCCTTACGGCCCAAACGGCATCGGCGGCTTCTTCCTCGGCCTGGAGCGGCTGAAGCGCCGGATCACCGGATGAGCGGGGCCTCGACGACCCGGCTGGCGGGCCGCGGCTCCGCCGTCCGGCGGGCCACGGCGGGGAGGATGGCCGGCGCTCTGGCGGCGCTGCTGTGCCTGTCGGGGAGTGCCGCGGCCGGCGTTCTCACCTGCCGGTTCACCGAACCGTTCTTCGTCATCGACTTCGATTCCGCGACCGGCATCGTCACGCTGGCGTCGCCGGACGAATCCGATCCCGAGACCGGCAGGATTGCGCCGCGCGTCATCGCCGAGGGCGCGAAGCTGACCCGCTCCGACGTCTGGGTCGGCTATCCGACGCTGACGCTCGATGCCGGGGACCAGCGGATTCTGGATCTCAGGCTGTCCGGCCAAGGCTCTGACGGCATGAGCGAAACCGTCTTCCCGATGGAAGGCGTCTACGGCACGTTCGTCGGCGGCTGCGAGGCGACGAAGGCGCCGGCCTACGACCTCCTCGAGCTCTACCAGGACCTCGGCATCGAACCGTGAGGCGCGGCGCCGGCCCGCGCGCTCATTCTTCCCCGGTCCGCTCGCCGGCGATCTCGACCACCCGCGAGGAACCGCCAGCCGGTTCGGCGAGCACGCGCGACAGCGCCGGCAGCAGCACATCCAGCTCTGCTTTCAGCGAAAACGGCGGGTTGACCACGACGATCCCGCAACCGTCGAGCCGCTGGTCGGCGGAAGCCGGGCGGATCTCGAAGCGGATGTCGACGATCTTCGGGATGCCCGTCTCCGCCAGCGCTGTGCGGAAGGCGTTGACGGCGCGGCGGTCCTTGATCGGATACCACAGCGCGTAGATGCCGCCGGGCCAGCGCCGATGGGCCTTCTCCAGCCCCTCGACCAGCCGGTCGAACTCGCCTGCCGCTTCGAAGGGCGGGTCGACGAGGACCAGCCCGCGCTTCTCCTTCGGCGGCAGGTGGGCGCCGAGCGCCAGCCAGCCGTCGAGTTCGATGACCCGGGTCTGGATGTCGCCGGCGAAGAGGGCGGCGAGCGCTGCCGCGTCTTGCGGGTGCATCTCGATCGCGGTGAGCCGGTCCTGCCGGCGCAGGAGGTGCCGCACGATCCATGGCGACCCCGGATAGTGCTTGACGCCGCCGTCGGGATTGGCCGCGCGGACCGCCTCCAGGTAGGGCGCAAGCAGCGCCGTCGCCTCCGGCCGGAAGGCATGTCCGAGCACGCGGCCGACGCCGTCCCGCCATTCCCCGGTCTTCTGCGCCTCGACGGAGGCGAGATCATAGATGCCGCGCCCGGCATGGGTGTCGACCACGCGGAACGCCTTGTCCTTGCGCTTCAGGTAGTCGACGACGCGCGCCAGCACGACGTGCTTGACGACGTCGGCGAAGTTCCCGGCATGGTAGGCGTGGCGGTAGTTCATCGTCGCTCTTGGCCGGCCCTTCGCCTGCATCAACGCAATTCGGACCCTCGCGTCTACACGCGCCGGCTTAAAATCGCTAGTTTGGCCGGATGAACCAGCACACGCCTTTGAAAATCGGCCATTCGGCCTGCCCCCACGATTGCCCGTCGACCTGCGCGCTCGACGTGGAGATCCTCGGCGAAGGCCGCATCGGTCGGGTCCACGGCGCCCGCGACAACAACTACACGGCCGGCGTCGTCTGCGCCAAGGTCGCCCGCTACGCCGAGCGCGTGCACCACCCCGACCGCCTGACGAAGCCGCTGGTCCGCGCCGGGGCGAAGGGCGAAGGGGCCTGGAAGGAGGCGAGCTGGGAAGCGGCGCTCGACCTCGTCGCCGAGAAGATGATCGCCGCGGAGGACAGGCACGGCTCGGAAGCGGTCTGGCCCTACTACTATGCCGGCACGATGGGCCTCGTGCAGCGCGATTCGATCAACCGCCTGCGCCACGCCAAGAAGTATTCCGGCTTCTTCGACACGATCTGCACCAACCTCGCCTGGACCGGCTACGTCATGGGCACCGGCCGGCTCGCCGGCCCCGACCCGCGCGAGATGGCGAAGTCCGACTGCGTCGTGATCTGGGGAACCAACGCCGTCGTCACCCAGGTCAACGTGATGACCCACGCGGTCCGCGCCCGCAAGGAGCGCGGGGCGAAGATCGTCGTCGTCGACGTCTACGAAAACGCCACGATCAAGCAGGCCGACCTCGGCATCATCGTCAGGCCGGGCACCGACGGTGCGCTCGCCTGCGCGGTCATGCACGTGCTCTTCCGCGACGGCCTCGCCGACCGTGCCTACCTGGAAAAATACACCGACGATCCCGGTGGCCTCGAAGCGCATCTGAAGACCCGCACGCCCGAATGGGCGTCGGCGATCTGCGGCGTACCGGTGGCCGGGATCGAGGCCTTCGCCAGACTCGTCGGCACGACGAAGAAGACCTTCTTCCGCCTCGGCTACGGTTTTGCCCGCCAGCGCAACGGCGCCGTCAACATGCATGCGGCGCTGTCTATCGCCGCGGTCACCGGTTGCTGGCAATACGAAGGCGGCGGCGCCTTCCACAACAACGGCGCCATCTACCACCTCGACAGGCGCCTCGTCGAAGGCAACGCCATGGCCGATCCGGCGATCCGCCACCTCGACCAGTCGCAGGTCGGCCGCATCCTCACCGGCGATGCCGAAGCCTTGCGCAATGGCCCGCCGGTGACGGCGATGCTGATCCAGAACACCAACCCGGCCAACGTCTGTCCCGAGCAACGATTGGTGCGGAAGGGTTTCCTGCGCGACGATCTGTTCGTCGCCGTGCACGAGCAGTTCATGACCGACACGGCGAAACTCGCCGACGTCGTCCTGCCTGCGACCATGTTCGTCGAGCACGACGACCTCTACAAGGGCGGCGGCAACCAGTTCATCACGCTCGGGCCGAAGCTGATCGACCCGCCGGCCGGCCCGCGCACCAACCTCTACGTCATCGAGGAACTGGCCAGGCGCCTCGGCGTCGCCGACAGGCCCGGCTTCGGCCTCAGCGAGCGCGAGCACATCGATACCATGCTCTCCCGCCATGGCAGCTCCTACGAGGCGCTGAAGCGCGACCGCTGGCTCGACGTCCAGCCCGACTTCGACACCGCGCACTACCTGAAGGGCTTCGGCCATGCCGACGGAAAGTTCCGCTTCCGCCCGCAATGGGAGTGGGGGCCGTCGCCGAACAAGCCGCCAAAGTCGGTCGGCCTGATGGGCCCCTGGCAGCGCCTGCCGGAGTTCCCCGACCATGTCGAGCTGATCGAGGAGGCCGACGCCGGGCACCCGTTCCGCCTCGCCACTTCGCCGGCGCGTTCCTTCCTCAACTCGTCCTTCACCGAGACGCCGACGTCGAGGACGCGCGAAGGAAGGCCAGAGTTGCTGGTTCACTCCGAAGACGCTCAAATCCTCGGCATCGCCGAGGGCGGCCGCGTCGAGATCGGCAACCGCCGCGGCGAGGTGGTGCTGCATGCGCGGCTCTTCGACGGCGTGCGCCGCGGCGTCGTCATCGCCGAGGGCATCTGGCCGAACGGTGCGCACGAGCGCGGCGAGGGTATCAACGTATTGACCGGCGCAGACGCGGCGGCGCCCTATGGCGGTGCCGCCTTCCACGACAACCGGGTGTGGCTGCGGCCTGCGGCCTGAGGCGTCGCAGTTCCTCCCCCGGTTACGGGGGAGGGGGACCATGCGAAGCATGGTGGAGGGGGTGTCGTTGATGCTTCGGCGTCAGGTATCCCTTCGGAACGCGGTCGGCCCCCGCCCGCCTCAGCCGAGATCCTTTGGCCGCAGGAAATGGGTCAGCGCCGTGCCGCCGGCGGCGAGGTCTTTCCATTCGCCGGAGAAGGTGAAGCGCGCCAGCGCCCCGGTCGGGAATTTTTCGTCGACGAGCCGCCTGGCCGCCTCGTCTGAGCGCTGGCCGGCGAGCATGCGCGCCAGTTCCTCCATGCCGGGATTGTGGCCGACTACGACGAGGCGCTCGACCGTCTCGGGCGTCTTGGCGATTTCCGTCAGGATGCGGCTCGACGAGGCGAGGTAGAGCGATTCGGGTGAACGCACCCGCGGCGCAGAGGCGAAACCGGCGGCGGCCAGCTTCCAGGTTTCGGTCGTCCGCGCCGCCGGCGAGACCAGCGCGAGCTGCGGGATCCAGCCGCGCGCGGCGATTTCGCGGCCGATCAGCGGTGCGTCCTTGATACCTCGTTCGGCGAGCGGTCGGTCGAAATCGTCGAGGCCGGGATCGTCCCGGCTCGACTTGGCGTGACGGAAGAGAAGCAGTTCTTTGGTGTAGCCCATGGCCGCCGATCATAGCGGCCCGGCGCGGATTCGCCATCCGCCGCAAGGCCGTGTGCCCAGGAATTCAGGGCATGGATTGAACTTAGGGCGTGAACCGTGCCAGGTCCTCGATGTTGACGCTTTCCTCGGCGAGGTCGGGCGCGAAGAGTACCTGGGCGGCGTTGCGCTCCACCATGCCGCGCGCGTCGATCAACGTGCGTCCCTGCTCCATGGCGGCGCGGCCCTCGCAGACCATCGCCAGCGCTTGCGGATAGAGCTTGTGCTCGGCCTTCAGCACGCGCGCCGCGAGGCTGTCCTCGGTGTCGTCCGCAAGCACCGGAACCGCCGCCTGCGCGATCAGCGGCCCGCCGTCCATGTCGGCCGTGACGAAATGCACGCTGCAGCCGTGGATGCGCACGCCGGCGTCGAGCGCGCGGCGATGCGTGTCGAGGCCCTTGAAACCGGGCAGCAGCGAGGGATGGATGTTGATCATCCGCCCCTGCCAGCGCTGGACGAAGTCGGCGCCGAGCAGTCGCATGTAGCCGGCCAGCGCGACGATCTCGGCGCCGAAGCCGGCGAGTGTCGCGTCGATCGCCGCATCGTGGGCTTGCCTGTCGGCGAAGCTGCGGCGCTCGACGACGACTGCGGCGATGCCTGCCGCTTCGGCGGCGCGCAGGCCCGCGGCGTCCGGCCTGTCGGAAATCACGCCAACGATCGTCGCCGGGTAGTCGGCTTCCCGCGACGCCGCGATCAGCGCCGACATGTTCGAGCCGCGGCCCGAGATCAGGATGGCGACCCGCTTGCGTTTCGCGTTCATAGGGACAGCGCCCCGCGGTAGATCACGCCGGCGTCGCGGCGCGGCACGATGCGGCCGATCGGCGTCACCGTCTCGCCCGCCGCCTGCAGCACGGCGGCGACCTGGGCGGCCTGCCCGGCAGCGACGACCGTCACCATGCCGATGCCGCAGTTGAAGGTGCGCATCATCTCGGCCGGCGCCACGCCGCCGGTCCTGGCGAGCCAGGAGAACACCGGCGGCACGTCGATCTCCTCGAGGTCCAGTTCGGCGGCAAAGTCCTTGGGCAGTACGCGCGGGATGTTTTCGGGAAAGCCGCCGCCGGTGATGTGGGCGAGCGCCTTGATGCCATGTGTCTCGCGGATCGCCTTCAGGATCGAGCGCACATAGATGCGCGTCGGCTCGAGCAGGGCTTCGCCGAGCGTCTGGCCGACGGCGAAGGGCGCCTTGTCGGCCCATTTCAGGCCGGACTGGGCGACGATGCGGCGCACCAGCGAGAAGCCGTTGGAGTGAAGCCCCGACGAGGCGATGCCGAGCAGGATGTCGCCTTCGACGACGTCGTCGGTGGGCAGCAACTGGCCGCGCTCGGCCGCGCCGACGGCGAAGCCCGCGAGGTCGTAGTCGCCGCCCTGGTAGAGACCGGGCATCTCGGCGGTCTCGCCGCCGATCAGCGCGCAGCCGGCCTGGCGGCAGCCCTCGGCGATGCCGCCGACGATCGCCGCGCCCTGGTCCGGGTCGAGCTTGCCGGTGGCGAAGTAGTCGAGGAAGAACAGCGGCTCGGCGCCCTGCACGACCAGGTCGTTGACGCACATGGCGACGAGGTCGATGCCGACCGTTCCGTGGCGGCCGGATTCGATGGCGACCTTGACCTTGGTGCCGACGCCGTCGTTGGCGGCGACCAGAACGGGATCGACGAAGCCCGCGGCCCTCAGGTCGAACAGCCCGCCGAAGCCGCCGATCTCGCCGTCGGCGCCGGGACGCCGGGTCGAGCGCACCAGCGGCTTGATCTTCTCGACCATTGCGTTGCCGGCGTCGATGTCGACGCCCGCCTGGGCGTAGGTCAGCCCGTTCGGCCTGTCGCTCATGGCACTGCTCCGCTGGTTCTCGTGTTTCGGCGCTCTTCGCATGAAGCAGGCCGGCCCGCAAGAACGCGGGCCCGGCCGCAAGGCCGGGTGCGGCCGAAAGTCGTCGCCGGCCCACAGTCTTTCGCCGCCGCTTGCGTTCGCGGCGCGCCTCGACCATGTATCCCCTGCGCGGTGCCGGCCCGGGAGGAGAAGCTTGACCCTGCCGAATCTGATCACGCTGATGCGTTTCTTCCTGGTGCCGGGCGTGGTGCTCGCGCTGCTCAGCGAACGCATGGAATGGGCGTTGGCTGGCTTCCTCGTCGCGGGAATCTCCGACGGCGTCGACGGCTTCATCGCCCGCCGCTACAACCAGCGCACGGAACTCGGCGCCTATCTCGACCCGGTCGCCGACAAGCTCCTCCTGGTCAGCGTTTTCGTCGTTCTCGGCTACATGGGCGAACTGCCGTTGTGGCTGGTCGTCGGCGCCGTGTCGCGCGACGCCCTCATCGTTGGCGCGGTGCTGCTCTCCACCATCATGGGCAATCCGGTGGCGGTCAGGCCGCTGATGGTGTCGAAGGCCAATACCGCCGTGCAGATCACGCTGGCCGCCTTCGTGCTCGCCGTGCTCGCCTTCGGCACCGACCTGCCCATGGTGCGCCAGGGTCTCGTCCTGCTCTCCGGCCTCTTGACCGCCGCTTCCGCCGGGGCCTATCTCGTCGGTTGGCTGAGGCACATGAGCGGCTATGGCGAGAGCGATACTTCCGGACGATGAAGACAGGGCGGAAGACAGGGCGGCCGAACTCGCGCTGAAGGCGCTGCGCCGTCAGCTGCGCTTCTGGCTGATCGCCACGGTCCTCTTCGCCGGTTTCGTCTACCTGTTCAGCGACATCCTCCTGCCGTTCGTGGCCGGGATGGTGCTGGCTTATTTCCTCGACCCGGTGGCCGACTGGCTGCAGCGCCGCGGCGTCTCGCGGCTGATGGCGACGATTCTCATCCTCGTCGCCTTCATCATCTTCTTCGCGCTCTCGCTCATCCTGCTCATCCCGGTCCTGGTCACGCAGCTCGCCGACTTCATCGGCCGCCTGCCCACCTATCTCGGCCAGCTCCAGGCGCTGATTACCCAGATCGATCCCCAGTGGCTGGAACAGCGTTTCGGTATCGATGCCCAGAATCTCAGGAACGCGCTCAGCTCGCTGCTCACCTCCAGCGCCGGCTTCCTGACCGCCGTGATGCAGTCCATCTGGGATTCCGGCGTGGCGCTCTTCAACATCGCCGGCCTGTTCGTGGTCACGCCGGTCGTGGCCTTCTACATGCTGCTCGACTGGGACCGCATGGTCGCCACCGTCGACGGCTGGGTGCCGCGCGACCATGTGAACACCGTCCGCGGCATCGCCGCCGACATCAACCTTGCCACCGCCGGCTTCGTCCGCGGGCAGGGCACGCTCTGCCTCGTTCTCGGCATCATGTACGCCGTCGGCCTGACCGCGGCGGGCCTCAACTTCGGCATCCTGATCGGCCTCTTCTCCGGGCTGATCAGCTTCATCCCCTATGTCGGCTCGCTGGTCGGGCTGGTGCTCGCCGTGGGCGTCGCCATCGTCCAGTTCTGGCCCGACTACACGATGATCGCGGCCGTCGCCGGCGTGTTCTTCTTCGGCCAGTTCATCGAGGGCAACATCCTCCAGCCCCGCCTGGTCGGCAAGAGCGTCGGCCTGCATCCGGTCTGGCTGATGTTCGCGCTGTTCGCCTTCGGCGCGTTGTTCGGCTTCGTCGGCCTGCTCATCGCCGTGCCGGCGGCGGCGGCCGTCGGCGTGCTGGTGCGTTTCGCCATCGGCCGCTATCTCCAGTCGCCGCTCTATACCGGCCACCGCCCGCCCGCCGAAGCGCCGTTGGAAGCCTTGCCGCCGGTCCTGCCCGGCCGCGACGATGCCCGATAGCCCGCGCCAGCTGCCGCTGGAACTCGTCCACGAGGTCGGCCGGTCGCGCGACGAGCTCGTCGTCGGAACCGCAAACGCCGACGCCGTCGCCCTGATCGACCGCTGGCCCGGCTGGCCCGCACCCGTCGTCGTGCTTGCCGGTCCGGCCGGCTCGGGCAAGAGCCATCTCGCCGCGATCTGGCGCGATCGGGCCGGCGCGGTTGCGTTCCGCCGCCAGGACCTTGGCGCCCCGGCGCTCGACGCGGCGGCGCGTGGCCCGGTGCTCGTCGACGATGCCGACGGTCCCGGCCTCGACGAGACGGGCCTCTTCCACCTGATCAACGCCGTGCGCGCATCGGGGACGCAGCTTCTGCTCACCGCCCGCCGCTTCCCGGCCGCCTGGAACGTCAGGCTGCCGGACCTCGCCTCGCGCCTGAAGGCCGCGGCAACGGTCGAGATCCACGAGCCCGACGACATCCTGCTTGCCGGGGTGATCACCAAGCTGTTCGCCGACCGCCAGGTCGAGGTCGAGCCGCATGTCGTGCAATACCTCGTGCGCCGCATCGAGCGGTCGCTGGCGACCGCCATGCGCGTCGTCGACCGGCTGGATCGCGTGGCGCTCGAACAGAAGAGCCGGATCACGCGCGGCCTCGCCGCGGCGACGCTCAGCGCGCTCGACGAAGGTCAGGCGGCGTTCGACCTGTGAGCGCGCGGCACGCTCTATTCCCCGTAGTCGGAGCAGAAATCGGGAGCGTCTTCGCCGAGCATGGCGCAGCCGCGCGCGATCTCGTCCCAGATCAGCTGGCAAGCGTTGTCGGCATTGCAGGGCGGCCTCGTCGCCGGGGAGACTTCGAGGCACTGGTCGACATAGGTCTTGGCCTCTTCGGCGCCGACCTCCGCGGTGCAGGTCTGAGCCACGGCCGGCGACGCTAGGAACAGCAATGCTGCCGAAGCGATCCGTCCTGCCCACGAAGCGCGCATGTCTTTCCTCCGGTGCTGATGCCGACGAGCAGGCGCGTTGTGGACCTGGCGCCGCGCCGGCGCAAGTCCTCAGAGATCCGGCTCGGAAGTCCGGTTCTGCGCCGCTCGCCTGTTGCCGCGACGTATTCGACGCCGAGCCTCTTGCCTTGGATCGAGGCAGACCTTATTCACCCGGAACCTCGGAGTGTAGCGCAGTCTGGTAGCGCATCTGGTTTGGGACCAGAGGGTCGGGAGTTCGAATCTCTCCACTCCGACCAGCTTCCCCCTGTCCGGCCTTGGGACCGGTTCCGGTCGCCTCCGGCGACGCTTTGTCCGGCCGGCGCCGCTTGACAGTGCGCGGCGGCGGGGGCAAAGGGCAAAAACATCGCCAGATTGCCAGGAGCTTCCCGATGTCCGCGCGAATCTACAGCCCCGCCAAGACCGCCATGCAGTCGGGCAAGGCCAAGACCGGCCACTGGGTGCTCGAGTTCGAGCCGGAGACGCGGCGCAAGATCGACCCTCTGATGGGCTACACCACTTCCGCCGACATGAAGAGCCAGATCCGCCTGACCTTCGCCAGCCGGGAAGAGGCGGTCGCCTATGCCGAGAAGCATGGGCTTGCCTACCGTGTGGAACTGCCGAAGGAGAGCAAGCGCCGGCAGATTTCCTACTCGGACAATTTCCGCTATGACCGCAGGACGCCGTGGACGCACTGACCGGTCGTTGACGCGTTCCCGATAGCGCTGCAGCCGCGGCGTCGGACGGTCCCGTAGCTCAGCTGGATAGAGCACCGGCCTTCTAAGCCGATGGTCACAGGTTCGAATCCTGTCGGGATCGCCATAATA
>CAJPFN010000016.1 GCA_905339215.1 Rhizobiaceae bacterium | reverse complement strand
GGAATTGCGCCGCAACGCGCCGGCGATCGACATCCAGTCGATCAACTTCGCCTTCGGTTCGGCAGAGATTCCCTATTCGCAGTTCGGCAAGATCGAGAACATCGCCGACGCCATCGAGCGCATCCTGCGCCGCGACCGCCGGCAGGTCTTCCTCGTCGAGGGCCACACCGACGCGGTCGGCTCCTGGGGCTCGAACCAGCGGCTTTCGGAAGCCCGCGCCGCCTCGCTGAAGAGCGTTCTGGTCAACGAGTTCGGCATCCCGCGCCGTGCTCTCGAGACGGTCGGCTACGGCGAGGAATACCTGCTCGTGCCGACCCAGGACGAGAACTGGCGCAACCGCCGCGTGACCCTGCGCCGCATCACCGACCAGATCGTGCCGTTCTGATCCTTTCCGACTGGCGTATTGCCACGCGTCCGCCATCCGGCTAGCCGGATGGCGGACGTTCTGGTTTCGAGAAGGGGTCTGGCAATGGCCATTCGTGTCGTGGTCGCTGGTGCGACGGGTTGGGTGGGCAAGGCGCTGGTGCCCGCAATCCTCGGCGAGAGCGACCTCGTGCTCGCCGGCGCCGTGGCGCGCAATGCAGCCGGCGTCGACGCCGGCATCGCTTCCGGGCGCGAAGCCTGCGGCGTCGCGATCGCCGCGACGCTGGAGGAAGCGCTCGCCATGCCCTCCGACGTCGTCGTCGACTATACGAAGCCGCATGTCGTGAAGGGCCACGTACTCGCCGCGCTTCGCGCCGGCCGCAACGTCGTCGTCGGCACTTCGGGCCTCGGCGCCGACGACTATGCCGAGATCGGCGCGGCCGCGGAGAAAAAGGGCGTCGGCGTCATCGCCGCCGGGAACTTCTCCATCACCGCGACGCTGCTGAAGCGCTTCGCCTTGATGGCGGCGAGGTACGTGCCCGACGTCGAGGTGATCGACTATGCCAGCGCCAAGAAGCCGGACGCGCCGTCCGGCACGGCCCGCGAACTCGCCGAGGCGCTTTCGGGCGTGCGCGGGGCGTCCACGGCGCGGCCGCAATCAGAGGTGTCCGGCATTCCGGCGACGCGCGGCGCCGCCGTCGGATCGGGCGCGGGCATCCAGGTCCACGCCCTGCGCATGCCGTCATTCGTGCTCTCCTGCGAGGCGCTGTTCGGCCTGCCCGACGAGCGGCTGACCATCCGCCACGACGCGGGATCTTCGGCTGCGCCCTACGTCGCCGGCACGCTGCTTGCCGTGCGCCGGGTCGTCGGCATGAAGGGTCTGCTGCGAGGCCTCGACCGGCTGATGGACTGACGCGCAGGAATCGGGTGGCGGCGCCCCCTGGCGGGGCGTATCCCGCGGCACCAACCGCGAGGAGAGACCATGACCCTACGCTTTGTCGCCCTGCCGACCGGCCGTGTCCGCGAACTCCAGGCCGGTGCGGCCGATGACTTCGGGCTCATGCCCGAGCGGCATATCTCCGACGGCGGCGGCGTGCCCTGCCGCCATTGCCTGCGCCATGTCGCGGCCGGCGAGGCCTATCTGGTGCTTGCCTACAGGCCGTTTCCCGTCCCCCAGCCCTACGCCGAGACCGGGCCGATCTTCCTTCACGCCGATCCGTGCCCGCGCGCCGAGGAAGGGGGGGCCCTGCCGCCGATATCGGTCGACACGCCGGAATACATCGTCAGGGGCTACGGCGCCGACGACCGCATCGTCTACGGCACGGGCGCGGTGACGCCGACGCAGCATATCGCCGCGCGCGCCGCGGAGCTTTTTCGCCGTACGGACGTCGACTACCTGCACGTCCGCTCGGCGCGCAACAACTGCTACCAGTTCCGCATCGAGCGCGGCTGAAGCGGTCAGACGTCGACGCGCACGGCCCCGGCGTTCTCCGCCTGGTACCAGACGGGGACATAGCCGCGGCCGGTTGCAGCGAACTCGCGTGCCAGGCGTCGGGCGAGTGCAAGTCCTCTCTCGCGGTGATCGGCGGCTTCCGCGGCCGACCACAATCGGCGGCCCTCCGGATCGCCGCCCTCGAATGAGGAGTCGTGGTCGCGCCCCCAGGCAAGCAGATCCTCGGCGAGCCGCCAGGAGATGCCGATGTGATGGGTCGAGCAGGAATATTCGTAGCCGGCCTCCCGCTCGCCGACGTCCCAGACCGGATCGGATTCGAATCCGGCGGCGACTTTCACCGCCGAGAACGCGGTGACGCTCTCGCAAGGCCGGGCCGCGGGCTCGAATGTGACACGGTCCGGGCCGAGATGCGCGGAAAGCGCTTCGTGGATCTGACGGCCTTCGGCCTCGATACGGGCGAGATCGGACGGAATCCGAAGCCTGTGACGCCGGGGGTCGTCGGGGTCGGCGAGCTCGCGGAACAGGTCGAGCCAGGCGACGATGCGGTCGTCGAGGCCGGTCGGCAGCGATCCCGCCGGGATCCAGACCGGCGCGCCGGTCTCGGTGTCGACCAGTCCCGATCCGTGCCAGGAGGGCGTAAGCACGACACGGTCGGGCAGGGAGGATTCCTCTGCGGCGGCGCCGGTAGCGCCGGCTGTCGTGGCGATGCCGCGTGCGAAACGGAGCGACCGCCAGGTGTAGAACGCGATACCCGCAACACCCGTGGCGCAGATGGCCAGCACTGCCGGATGTTCGTCGGCAAAGGGACGCAGCGCGCCGCCGAACCATGCGGCGACGACGATTGCCGTCGCCGCAAGGTAGACGAAGAAGGCGTTTCGCGTCTGCCGCCGGCCCTTCTCGTCGGGCTCGTCCCAGGGGTCGAAGAAGCGTGGCGCCACTGTAAAGAGGTAGAGGCCGTAGATCGTCGCATTGGCGAGGAAGGGCAAGAGCGCGAGGTCGAGACGTGCGGCGAGCAGGATACCGCCCGCTCCGGTCAGCAGCGCCAACCAGGCCAGAAAGCGGACCCGCTTCTCTTCGACCCTGTCCGCCTCGGATACATTCATCGAGATGGCCGAAATGGCGCGGTTGAGCAGGAGGTTCGTCGCGCCCGCGCGGATGATCAGAACCGCGGCGAGGATGTAGAATGCGCCGACGAGGCGGAGCCCGATGTCGGCGGGGAGGGGCAGCGAATCCGGCATGGTCGGGAAAGACAGTGCGAAGTGGGACAAGATGAGGCAAGCGCAGCCGCTCTCCTCGCGGTCATAATTCGGTAACCATGTCGGCGTAGTCTGCAATCGTCGATCGATCGTGCCGACCGCGGATGTACCGGCAGCAGGGTCTCGGCAATCGAGGAAGCGGGGTTTTGGCCCCGCTTTTTTTTATGCCTGGAAGTCTCCGGCCCACGGCAAAGAAAAAGCCCGCCGGATGGTGCGGTCCGGCGGGCGACTGGTCGGAGGAAGTTTATGCTTCTTGGTTGTCGTCAGGCAGCCAGAACCGCCTTGGGCTCGGCCATCTCGTAGCCGAGCGCCTCGGCGACGGCCCGGTTGGTGATGCGGCCCTTGTGGACATTGAGGCCGTTCCTGAGGTGCGGGTCGTCGACCAGCGCCTTGAGGCCCTTGTCGGCGAGCTGCAGACCGTAGAACAGGGTGGCATTGTTCAGCGCGTGCGCCGAGGTCACCGGAACCGCGCCCGGCATGTTGGCGACGCAATAGTGGATGATGCCGTCTACCTCGTAGGTCGGCTCGGCGTGGGTGGTGGCGTGGCTGGTCTCGAAGCAGCCGCCCTGGTCGATGGCGACGTCGACCAGCACCGCGCCCTTCTTCATGCCCGACAGCATCTCGCGGGAGACGAGCTTCGGCGCGGCGGCGCCCGGGATCAGCACGGCGCCAACGATGATGTCGGCGGAGAAGCACTCTTCCTCGAGCGCCTCGACGGTCGAGTACCGGGTGTGCACGCGGCCGTTGAAGATGTCGTCGAGCTGGCGCAGGCGCGGAATCGAGCGGTCGATGATGGTGACGTCGGCGCCCAGCCCGACGGCCATCTTGGCCGCATGCAGGCCGACCACGCCGCCGCCGATCACGGCGACCTTGCCCGGAAGCACGCCCGGCACGCCGCCGAGCAGCACGCCGCGGCCGCCATTGGCCTTCTGCAGCGCGGTAGCGCCGGCCTGGATCGACAGGCGACCGGCGACTTCCGACATCGGCGCCAGAAGCGGCAGGCCGCCGCGCTCGTCGGTGACGGTCTCGTAGGCGATCGCGGTCACGCCGGAGGCGACGAGGCCGCGGGTCTGCTCCGGATCCGGAGCGAGGTGGAGGTAGGTGTAAAGGATCTGGTTGTCGCGTAGCTGCACCCACTCGCCCGGCTGCGGCTCCTTGACCTTGACGACCATGTCCGACTTGGCGAACACCTCTTCGGCGGTGCGGGCGATCTGCGCGCCAGCGGCACGATAGGCGTTGTCGTCGGCGCCGATCCCGGCGCCCGCGCCCGTCTCGACCAGCACTTCATGGCCGTGGGCGACGTACTCGCGCACCGAGCCGGGGGTGAGGCCGACGCGGTACTCGTGATTCTTGATTTCCTTCGGGCAGCCGACGCGCATCCGAAAATCTCCCTGTTCCGGCCGTGAACGGCCTTGTTCCCTGATGATTTTATTAGAGCACAAACGGCTTCGAACGTGTTTGCGAATGCGGTTGCGCGACCAGTCCGGAATCGATAATCCTTGCGTGAAACAAGATCGTTTTCGAAGGAAATTCGACGGATGGCGCTCGACAGGATCGATATCGCGATTCTCGACACGTTGCAGAAGGACGGTCGCATCTCCAACGCGGCACTCGCCGAGAAGGTCGGCCTGTCGCAGTCGGCCTGCTCGCGCCGGCTCGACAACCTGGAGAAGTCGGGCGCGATCCGCGGCTATCACGCGAAACTGTCGAACGCAGCCCTCGGTCACCAGATGACGGCGATCGTGCACATATCGCTTTCGGGCCAGTTCGAGAAGACGCTGTCGGATTTCGAGGCGGCGGTGAAGCGCTGCCCGAACATCCTGTCGTGCCACCTGATGTCGGGCGAATACGACTATATCCTGAGAATTGCCGCGCGCGATCTCGCCGACTACGAGCGCATCCACAAGGAATGGCTGTCGGCGATGCCGCACGTTACCAAGATCAACTCGTCCTTCGCGCTGCGCGAGGTGGTCGACCGCACCGCGATGGGGTTGAAGCCCGAGATGGCGTGAGCAACGCGCTCAGCGCGCGCCGTTCTGCGTGACGATCCGGTCCATCGGGATGTCATGGGCCTGGGCGTAGATCGTCGGGATCGCCTGCATGTCGTAGCCGACGCCAATGATGAGCGGCTTGCGCGGCAGGGCGGCGAGCGTACGGTCGAAGAAGCCGCCGCCATAGCCCAGCCGGTAGCGGCCGGGATCGAAGCCGACCACCGGTGCGATGACGACGTCCGGCACGACCGGCTCGCCCTTGGCCGGAATCGGTATGTTCCAGACGCCTTTCTCCAGCGGATCGCCGGGCCCGTAGGCGCGGAAGGTCAGCGGTTTTGCCTTTTCCACGACGACCGGCAGGGCAGCCCTGCCGCCGCGCTCGACCACCGACGCCAGCCATGGGCGCAGATCGGGCTCGCCGCGGAATGGCCAGTAGACGCTGACGATCCGGCCGCCGACCGCGCCGATCGCGGCGTCGAGTCCCTCGGCGATCATCCCGGCGAACGAGGCGCGCGTCTCGGCGGAAATTGCCAGCCGCGCCTCGATCAGCCGCTCGCGCTCGGCCTTGCGCCAGCGCGCCACGTCGCGCCATTCGGCCGATTCGGCCGGGCGGAAGCCCGGCTCCAGCTCGTGCAGGAAGCAGGGCGGAGACGCGTAGGAGAGGCGCTCGTCGTCGCTCACGTTTGATCCTCCATGACCGCCCGAGCATAGCAGCGAGCGGGCGCCGGGTGCGCGCAATCGCGACGCCCGGCGACGATTCCGGTGGAGCCTGCCACCTCGCCACATCGCTCCGCGGCGGCGAGCAGCCCAGCCGATAGAGCGCCGGCTAACATTCATCGCCGCGTCACCTGATCCTGCTGGACTCGCCGAGATATCGGAGCGAGACTTTCGTTGAAGGTCTGCTTTCCGACGAATTGGCTAAAAAAAGGAGTACGCCATGCCCACAACGTCCCTAGCGATATCCCGTCGATCGTTCCTCACAGGGACGGCGGCGACGGCCTTCGTCATGCTGCATCCGTTCTCGGCGCGGGCGCAGGCCAACCAGGCGCATCTGCGCATCATGGAGACGACCGACATCCATGTGAACGTGCTTCCCTACGACTATTACGGCGACAAGCCGAACGACACGATGGGCCTGTCGCGTACGGCCACCCTCATCGACGCGGTGCGCAAGGAAGCGACCAACGCCATGCTCGTCGACAACGGCGACTTCCTGCAGGGGAACCCGATGGGCGACTACGTCGCCTACGAGCGCGGCATGAAGGACGGCGACATCCACCCCGTGGTCAAGGCCATGAATCTGCTCGGCTACGACGCCTCGACGCTCGGCAACCACGAGTTCAACTACGGCCTGTCGTTCATGGACAAGGTGCTGGCCGGCGCCAACTTCCCGTTCGTCTGCGCGAACCTGGTGCGCGGTACCCAACTCGCCTCCAATCCGCGCGAGGACAGTCTCTACCTCAAGCCCTACATGATCCTGGAGAAGACGCTGAAGGACGGCGCCGGCGCCGAACATCCGATCAAGGTCGGTATCATCGGCTTCGTGCCCCCGCAGATCATGATCTGGGATTCGAAGAACCTCACCGGCAACGTCACGACACGCGACATCGTCGAGACTGCAGAAGCCTGGGTGCCGCAGATCAGAGAGGAGGGCGCCGACATCGTCATTGCGCTGTCGCACTCCGGCATCGACACCGGCACGGGCGACATGATGGAGAACGCCTCCTTCCATGTTGCCGGCGTGGATGGCATCGACGCCGTTTTCACCGGCCATCAGCATCTGGTTTTCCCCGGAAAGAAGGACTTCCAGGGCCTCGCTGGCGTCGATACCGAGAAGGGCACGCTGCAGGGCAAGCCGGCGGTGCAAGCCGGTTTCTGGGGCTCGCACATGGGCCTGATCGACCTCCTTCTCGAGCGCGACGGTAACAGCTGGAAGGTCGTCTCGGCGACTTCCGAAGCCCGGCCGATCTACGAGCGTGTCGACGGTAAGAACAATGCTCTGGTCGGCGACGACCAGAGAATCGTCGACGACCTGAAATCGGAGCACGAGGCGACGCTGGCCTATGTCCGCCGCCCGGTCGGCAAGACGTCGGCTCCGCTTTATTCCTATTTCGCCCTCGTCGCCGACGATCCGTCGGTGCAGATCGTCAGCCAGGCGCAGACCTGGTACATAAAGGACCTGCTGAAGGACTCGCAGTGGAAGGATTTGCCGGTCCTGTCGGCGGCCGCGCCCTTCAAGTCGGGCGGACGCGGCGGTCCGGACTACTATACCGACGTGCCGGCGGGCGATATCGCCATCAAGAACGTTGCCGATCTCTACCTCTACCCGAACACTGTGCGCGCCGTGGCGATCACCGGTGCGCAGGTCAAGGAGTGGCTGGAGATGTCGGCCGGCATCTTCAATCAGGTCGAGGCGGGCAAGACCGACCAGCCGCTGATCAATCCGGACTTCCCCGCCTACAATTTCGACGTCATCGACGGCGTGACCTACAAGGTCGACGTCTCGCAGCCGCCGAAATACGACCCGAAGGGCGGCGTGCTGAATGCCGGCTCAAGCCGTATCGTCGACCTGATGTTCGACGGCAAGCCGATCGATCCGGCGGCGAATTTCGTCGTCGCCACGAACAACTACCGCGCCGGCGGCGGCGGCAACTTCCCCGAGATCAACATGTCGAAAGTGATCCTCGAGGCGCCGGACACCAACCGAGACGTGATCGTGCGCTACATCGTCCAGGAAGGAACGATCAACCCGTCGGCAGATGCCAACTGGTCCTTCGTACCGCTGCCGGGAACGACCGTGCTGTTCGAAACCGGACCGAAGGCGAAGGACTTCATCGGCGAGGTCAAGGCGGTGAAGATCGAGGCCGCGGGCGACGGCGAGGGCGGTTTTGCCAAGTACCGTATAACGCTTTAGGCCTTTCGGCCTGACAATGGCGCCGCGGATCCAGAAAGGGTCCGCGGCGACTTCGTTTCGCCTACTGGCAGATGACCTTGACGCGTCCGCCGTCGCCCGTCTCGTTGCGACAGGTCAGCGGCGCGGTCGCGTCGGCGCGCTTGAACGGTGCCTGGACACCCCCCACCTTCCACGCCTTGACGGGCGGCAACGCCTTCCGTGGCGCGGTGCGGACCGGCTGGACAGCGGGCTGCGGCGCCGGTGGGAACGCGGCGGCCGCCACCGTCATCTCGGACTCCGCATCGTTGCCGCCGAACTTGAGGAACGACGGCACCGCGAGCGACAGGCTCGGCGGTTTCTTCACGACTACCGAACCGTCGGACGTCCGCGTGCAAGCGCCGGCCGCGAGCAGGGCGCAGCAGCCGACCACAGTGAGGGGGATGCGAAGACCTTGTTTCATGTCTGACCAGACCCGGCGAATCCCGTTCGCCGCACAGCATCACTCTTGCGTGAATTCCGTCGCATCGAGGGGTGGACGGATTAAGGCGGATCAGTGGCGAAACGGTGGCCATGCCGCCGTGTGGGCGCAGTCTGAGGCCGGGACCGTTCCGTGGCGCGGCGGAACGGGGGACAGAAGGCTTCTTCCCCCGCTCGGCGGATGAGCGGCCGCAGCCTTGCCCTTATGATGTCTTTCCATGCCAGGACGCAGCGGCCGGTTCTGCTCCGCCCGGGTCCTGGCAGGCTAATCGGAGGAGATGTCATGCCGGGAACGCGGGGTGCCTTTCTTGTGCTGTTCGTCGCGACGGCCTGCGTGGGCCTAGGCGCGTCCGTATCCGGCCTACGCGCCGAGAAGATCTCGACCACGTCATGCAAGGCGGCCGCCGATCGCACCAAGACCCAGGACGGCAAGACCTACAAGTGCACGGGCTGTGAGGCATGCACGACGACGACATGCGAAACAGGTGGTACGCTCGCCTGCACGAACACGACAACGACGACCTGTTCATGCACCGAGGCGTCCGCCGCGACGCGGCCGCGAGCCGGCGTGACGACCATCAATCCGGGCGTCCTCGATCCCGGGACGGGCGGCGGCATCAAGAACCCGGCGGTCAGGCTGCCGGGAAAACTGTTGAAGGCGCAGTAGCCATATCAGGCCTTGTAGACCACCTGCCGGACGTCGATGTACTCGGCGCGGAAGCCCGCCTCGCAATAGTGGAGGTAGAACTCCCAGAGCTTGCGGAAGCGCTCGTCGAAACCGAGCGGGACGATCTTGTCCCACGACGACCAGAACCTGTCGCGCCAGTCGGCCAGCGTGCGCGCATAGTCCTGGGCAAAGACACGCTCGCGCAGGAAGGACAGGCCGTGATTCTCCCCGAGAGAGCGCAGCAGGGCCGGGGTCGGCAGCATGCCGCCGGGGAAAACGTAGCGCTGGATGAAATCGGGGCGCTTGCGATAGAGCGGGTATGCAGCCTCGTTGATGGTGATGATCTGCATGCCGGCCGTACCGTCGGGCTTGAGGCAGTCCTTCACCTTGCCGAAGAAAATCGGCCAGTACTTCTCGCCCACCGCCTCGAACATCTCGATCGAGGCGATGCGGTCGTAGCGGCCCGTCTCGTCACGATAGTCCTGGAGCTTGAAGTCGACCTTTTCCGCGAGTCCCGCCCTGGCAATGCGCTCGCGGGCAAACTCGAATTGTTCCTTCGAGATCGTCAGGCCGGTGACCCGGCAGCCGATCTCGCGCGCCGCGAACTCTGCGAAGCCGCCCCAGCCGCAGCCGATTTCGAGAACGTGGTCATTGGCGCCGATGCCGGTGTCACGGGCGAGCGCCCGGTATTTTGCCGCCTGCGCGCTTTCCAGATCGTTGGCACCGGTCTGGTAGAGTGCCGACGAGTAGGTCATGCTCGGATCGAGCCAGTGGCTGTAGAAGGCGTTGCCGAGGTCGTAGTGGGCGGAGATGTTTCGCTTCGAGCCGGTGCGCGTGTTGCGGTTCAGCCAGTGGCGCACCCGCTGGATGGTTCCGAGGAGCCA
This sequence comes from Rhizobiaceae bacterium, assembly GCA_905339215.1. Taxonomy (GTDB): domain Bacteria; phylum Pseudomonadota; class Alphaproteobacteria; order Rhizobiales; family Rhizobiaceae; genus DUSC01. Next base: position 107,288 of record CAJPFN010000016.1, on the reverse strand, counting down.
GTTGGCGCCGCCCGCAACCTTCTCGCCGGCCTCGACGTTGATGACGAACAGTTCGAGGAACGTGGTGACGTCCGGGCTGTCCCAGTCGCCGTCCATGTAGGATTCGGCCACCCCGATCGTGCCGCCCGAGAACGCCCTGACGGGCAGGTTCCAGTTGTGCAGGACGAGCTGTGCATCAGGCCCCGGCCCGCGGCCGCCGACGAGGAATGTACGCCCGTCGGGTACGGTCACCTGAAGCGAGCCGTAGGCGAGTCCCATCGCCGCCGTCAGGACCGTCCTGGCTTTTACCGGTAGCCGCCGGGTCGCGGCGGCGAAATTCTCTTCGTTCAGGCGTATCGGTTCGCTGGCGGTCGCCGCAGGATGGTGAGCCGTCTTCATTCCTGTCTTCCGGCCGGTGCGGCCCGGGGGCGCCGCGCGGCATGCTTCGCTCATTCACCGGGTTCGAGCGCAATAGTATCGCGACAACTTACCGGCGCTGGCGCCGGCGGGCTACTGCGAAACCGGGCTCCCTTGAGCCACAATTTCAGCGCCTCCCAATGTATCCCCCCGATGATCTTCCACGTGAGCAGCGGAAACTTCAAGAGGCAAGCGGCCATGGAGGCCGTGCCAAGGGGGCGACCGATGCCGCGGAAGGTCGCCGAAAGCAGAGGCTCGCCCTCTTCGATTTCGAGAATGCGCAGGCGCACGGTGCGGCCGGGGGGCAGGATGCGAAAGTCGTAGCGCGCCTCCATGCCGACGAAAGGGGAGACGTGGAAGCGTTTTGCCCGGCTCTGGCGCAGGCCGGCCGGGCCAAGCTCGCCGTCGCCGACAGGCATCACATAGGTGTGGCGCTGGCCGAATGTGTTGCGCACGGCGTAGATCACTGCGCCGAACCGCGCATCCGGACCGTAGCAGAACCAGACCGATAGCGGGTTGAAGACGTAGCCGAGGATGCGCGGGTAGGCCAGCAGCAGCACGCGCTCCGCCGGTGGCAGGCTGGCGAGGCCAAGAAGCCGGTCGGCGTAACCGCGCAATGTTTCGCCCGGATGCTCGACGTGATCGCTTTCATGGAATGAGGCAAAGTTCGCCCGGTTCACCGACAGGAACCTCGACATGCGGTCGATCTCGGCGAGGCGGTCGACGTCGACGAGCAGCGAGAACACCGAATAGTCGAAGCGGTGGACGAACGGGCGCAGGCGGGCGTGCATGACGCTCCCCTCGTAGAGGAATGCCGCCGCCACCGGCGGCGGGCCGTTCTCTTCGGTCGTCGTGGCACGGTCCCTCAAGGCCTTCATTCCGCGGCGAAGTCGAGCACCGGCGCTGGCATGCGCCGCCAAGGAACGGTGGCACCCAGCGCGATCGCTGCGTCGAGCCCCGAGCGCAGCCCGTCCTCGTGGAATCCGTGACCCGTCCAGGCGCCGGCAAAGCTGGTGTTGCGTACGCGCTGGATGTCGTCGAGCCGCGCCTGCGCGGACAACGCCCTTGCGTCAAACTGCGGGTGATCGAAGGTCCATTCGCCGAAGATGAGTTCCTCGCGCGGCTCGGTCATCGGGTTCAGCGAGACGAACAGCGGCTTGTCGCGGTCGATTCCCTGCAGGCGGTTCATCCAGTAGGTGATCGATACGTCCGCCTCGGCGCCGGACGCAGAGGAGCGCAAGTAGTTCCACGCCGACCAGGCGGCCCGCCGGCGCGGCATCAGGCGCGGGTCGCGGTGAAGCACCACGCGGTTCGGGCGGTAGCGGATCGCGGACAGGATCCTCTGCTCCGTCGGCGAGGCATCGCCGAGCATCGCCAGCGCCTGGTCGGTGTGGGCGGCGATGACGACATGGTCGAAACGCTCGGGGTCGCCCTCGCCGGACCATACCGTAGCGCCGAACGCATCGCGCAGGATCGAGCGAACCGGAGTCCCTAGCCGGAGGTTGGTCCCCAACGGGGCGAGCAGCCTGTCCAGATAATTGCGCGAGCCGCCGGTGACGGTGCGCCACAACGGCCGTTCATCGTGGATCAGCCGGTGGTTCTCGAAGAAGCCGATGAAGGCGACGGCTGGATAGTCGAGCATCTCGGCGCGCGGCGTCGACCAGATCGCCGCAGCGATCGGGATAAGATAGTTGTCGCGAAAGGCCGTAGAGAACTTTCGCCGGGCGAGATATTCGCCGATCGTGGCGTGACCGATGAAGCCGCAATCGCGGTCAGCGATGCACTGGCGGTTGAAGCGCAGGATCTCGCGCAGCATCCACAGGAAGGAGGGCGACAGCGCGTTGCGCCGCCGCGCAAAGATCTTGGCGTAGCTCTCGCCGCACCATTCCAGCCGGCCGCCGTCGAGCGACAGCGAGAAACCCATGGCGCTCTCGTGGGTGGCGACGCCGAGATGCGCAAATAGCGCCGTGAGGTCGGGATAGTTCAGTTCGTTGTAGACGATGAAACCGGTGTCCACCGCGACCGGCACGCCGTCGTAGTCGACCTCTACCGTTGAGGTATGCCCGCCGGGGCGGGCGTCTGCCTCGTAGAGAGTAACGTCGGCGACCCCGTTCAGGGCCCAGGCGGCGGCCGATCCCGCTATCCCCGATCCGACGACTGCTATCTTCTTTCGGCCGTGATTGCCTCCGTTTCTAAACGGAACGATCGTCATGCTGCCCCCTCACTGTCTCGTATGCGGCGAGCGCGCGCCGGCGTGCTCGCTCGTGATCGACGACAGGTACGGGGTAGGTTTCGCCGAGTTTCACCCCGGCGCGAAAAAGGACGTCCCTCGGCGCTTCCCAGGGACGATGGATGAAGCGCGTCGGAATGTTGGTCAGTTCCGGCACGTGGCGGCGCACATAGGCGCCGTCGGGATCGAACTTCTCTCCCTGCAGCACCGGATTGAAGATGCGAAAATAGGGGGCGGCGTCGGCGCCGGAACCCGCCACCCACTGCCAGCTCGCGGCATTGGAGGCGAGGTCGGCGTCGACGAGGGTGTCCCAGAACCAGGTTTCGCCTTGCCGCCAGTCGATGAGCAGGTGTTTCACCAGGAACGAGGCCGCGACCATGCGTACCCGATTGTGCATCCAGCCAGTCCGCCACAGTTCGCGCATGCCGGCGTCGACGATCGGATAGCCCGTCAAGCCGCGCCGCCAGGCTTCGAAGCCGCGTCCGTCCGCGGTCAAGGGGAAGACGTCGAAGGACTTGTTGAAATTTTCCGAGCCGAGGTCGGGATTGTGGAAGAGTAGGTGCCAGGAGAACTCGCGCCAGCCGACTTCCTGGCGGAATTTCTCGTGGTCGGCCCGCGAGCCGGCGATCCGGCCGTGGCGAAGTGCAGAGAGTAGCTGGAAGGGCGTTATCTCGCCGTGGGCGAGGTGGGGCGACAGCCGAGAGGTGGTTTTTCCGTCGGGCACGTCGCGGTTGGCCGCATAACCGGCGAGCCTGCCTTCGACGAAGTCCTGGAGCGCCCGCTGGGCACCGGCTTCGCCGGGCGTCCAGCGCGCGGCAAAACCCTCTGCCCAGTTTGGCTTCGTCGGCAACAGCGCCCAGTCCTCCAGCCTCTCGGTCGCGACGGGCGAGGGTGGCTGGACCAAACGCGCCGGTATGTCGACTGGATCGCGCGGCTCGATCCCGGCCGAAAACGCTTTCCAGAACGGGGTGAAGACGCGGAATGGGCCGCCTCCCTTCGTCTTCAGCAGGGACGGCTCGTGGGCCAGTTGGCCCTCGAAGCTTTGCACGGCGAGGCCGCGCCCGCGCAGCGTAGCCTTCATCTTCGCGTCGACGGCACGCCCGGCCGGATCGTAGCGCCGGTTCCAGAAGACGGCGTCGGCGCCGGTCTCGGCGACCAGCGTCTCGACCACCGCTTGCATCTGCCCGCTTCTGAGGACCAGCGGGCTGCCGAGGCGGGAAAGGTCACCCGACAGCGCGGCGAGCGAGTGGTGCAGCCACCAGTGCCGCGCGCCGCCAAGCGGTCGGGTGCCCGGCGAGATTCTGTCGAGGACGAAGACGGGGACGACCGGCCGTCCGCCCGCCGCCGCCGCAGCGAGCGCCCGGTTGTCGGCGATGCGAAGGTCGTGGCGGAAGAGGACGAGGGCCGTGGAACTGGAATTCATGGCACGCAAAGATGGGGCAGGGCGGACGCTCCGGCAACGGGTGGCGAATTGTCGAGCACGAAGGCGGCCAACACCTCTAGCCGCTCGTGGGCGGCGAACCGCGCGTCTGCCTCCTCGAGGCGTTTGGCGGGCGTCCACGGCGTCAGGCCGTTCAGCCGATGTCTCGCATCGACCGTCGCGACCTTCCTGGCGGATCGCCGCGCCAAACGACAAACAGAATGAACCGGATTGGGCGCGACGCGCTCTAGCGCGAGCCGGGGTCCCCGGTCGAACCTGGCACGACGATCTGCGCACCACCGGATAGCGGCTGTCCCGGCGGGACGGAATTGAGCTGGCTCACCGCCCAGAGCGGAACGGACCGTGCTGCGGCAATGCTCTCCAGCGTGTCGCCCGCCTGCGCCTGGACGATCTCGCCGCCGTCCCAGAGCTCGATGGGCGCGTCCGCCGGAACCTTGAGGCGGATCGGCAGCGCGGCGCCGCCTCCGCTTACATCTCGGAGCCCGAGGATCTTGTCGATCAACTGCCGGTGCAGCGCGCCGAGCTTCTCGATGTTCAGGTGGTTCACGTCATAGTGCTTGACGAGGTTGTAGCTGGCGAAGGAGCCGCGGAAGCCCTTCGGCACCTGCACGTCGCCGGCGCCGAGTACGCTCCGCGACGTGAAGACGTTGATGTAGCGGCCGATGTTGTTCGGAACCTTGGGGTGGATGCGCGTCGTGTCGAAGGTGACGGCCAGCGCCACCGGGATGTTTTCGTCGGCGAGCTTCTCGGAGAACGAAAGCGCGCACACGCCCCCGAGCGAATGGCCAATCGCCGCGATCGTGAAGGGACGGCGCCGGTAGTCGCCGATGGCATCCTCAGCGGCCCCGCTACAGAACTCGAAGCCGGTGACCCTGGCTTCCACGCCCGACGAACGGATCCGCTCGCCGAGCCGGTCCATGCCCCGTGAGAACGCGAGGCCGAGGAAGCCGCGGAAGAGGTAGACACGAACTTCGCCGCCCGCCGCGGCCCCGGTCGATTGGGCACGCGCCGGGCTGGCGGTCATGCCGGCGAGCCCCGCGAGCACCAGCAACACGGCCGAACGCCGCCGCCGGCGGCACATCGTTCTGGTGTCTGGCGAGGTCATCCGCTTCTGGTGAGTCGAATCGGTGGAAAGACGAAGGCCATAAGGAAGCGATATGAATTGAGTGAAAATGAGGCACCGGGCCGCATCGCGAGGCCCGGCCCGGCTCGCGAAAGCCGGACCCGGTATCGACCTAAAAGCCGAGCGCCGCTACAGGGCCGAACGGATCTCGCTCTTGATCATCGACTGCACCGCCGGATTCGAATCGATGTTCAGGTGACTGATCCCCTTGATGGCGTCGACGTTCACGTTCGCAAGCGATCCGCGGAATCCCGCCCCCCTTACGATCTGGCCGCCGCCGCCGTTGGCGATGTAGTAGTTGACGAAACGGATGACCGAACCCGACGCAGGACGGCGCTTAAGCCCGTCGATGGTAATCGCCAGGCGGACCGGAACGCCCTTCTTGCCCAGTTCCATCGTGGTCGCAGTCACCGATCCTGCGCCCATCGAATGACCGACGACGATGATCTTCTTCACGCGCCCCTCTGCGTAGTCGGCCGCAGCCCCGGCGACGACCGAAGACCAGCTGACGTAGCTGTGCACGCGGGCATCGATTCCGGCCTTGCGCAGATCGGCAGCGAGCTGATCCATCCCGGTCGAGAAGATTTCAGCAAAACCGCGGAACAGGTAGACGCGGGTGTTCGACTGGGCTGCCGATCCGCCGGTCGAGATGCCAAGCAGGAACAGGGTCGCGCCGGCAAACATCGCGGCCCGCAGCGAAACCGCGAAACCGCCGAAAAGTGGGTTCGATCTGGTCGCCCTTGACGAGCTATCTGGTCGTCTCACAGCCGCCACCCACCGGTTCCCGTCATTGAAGCGTGAACCCGGCGGCGCCCGCTGTCAACCGTTGCTGGTTGCGAGCCGGCAGAGGGGGGTGCGGACCGTTTCCTGCGAGACGATCCATTCTCGGCGCCCGGTTATTCTTCCAGGATCTTCCGCGCCGAGAGATAACGTTCCTTCAGTCGGTCGGGCAGGGACGCGGCTCGCGCCTGCGAGAGGTTGTCGGCGACGTCGGCGAGCTTCACGCGGCGGGCGACTGGGTTTCGTTTCGCCCGGGAGACGAAGTCCAGATAGGCCTCGCCGTCGCGCCGCGTCATCGCATCGACGGCGTCACGCACCTCGTCGCCGAACTTTTCCGCGATGTCCTCCAGGCTGACGTCCGCGCTATCCTCAACCGTGTCATGCAGGATGGCGACGATGCGTTGGGCCTCGGTCTCCATCTCCAGCATGACGCGCAGTGGGTGCAGGATATAGGGTTCGCCGGCCTTGTCGCACTGGCCGTCATGGACCTTCGCTGCCAGCATGATTGCTTCCGTAAGTTTTCGCATTCCTGTTCCTCGATCGGCGGGCGCGCAGGGCGCGCCGACGCAATGTCCGGAGTCGTGCAGGCGCGCATGGTGCGCAGAGCCGTCTCGCGACGCAACGCCTTGACCGGAGCGATGTAACGCCGGTTGGTTGTTCGCTGAGTTTTTTTTTAGGAGTGGCTCCCCGGGCCGGATTCGAACCAGCGACCAACCGGTTAACAGCCGGTTGCTCTACCACTGAGCTACCGGGGAATGATGGCGCTCGTGCGAGTGGCGCTGCCTATAGCAAACACCTTTCGCCTTTGCAAAGAAGCAATCGGCATTTTTTCCCGCATTTGTCGGGCGGGCTTCTCGAAAAACCACCTTCGCCGCATCATATGGGGTAAAAGCCGCTGCCGGCGAGCAGCCTTTTGATCGCACGACAATACCGCCAAGGGCTCGCGGCGGACCGCGCCGAAGGGATCGAACCGACGAAAGCGATGCGCAACGACGACGAGCAGATGATCACGCCGCCGGCACCGGCGTTTTCGCTGATGGGGCGCAGCTATTCGCTGCCGCAGTCGCGCGCGCAACGCATCGCGATCGGCGTCGCCCTGGTGGCCGGCGGCATACTGGGCTTCCTGCCGGTACTCGGCTTCTGGATGATTCCGCTCGGGCTGCTGGTGCTCTCCTACGAGTTCGCCAGCGTCAGGCGGCTACGCCGGCGAACCATCGTATGGTGGGAGCGGCGCCGGCAGAAAAGGCAGCCCGGAGCGCAGCCGGCGGACGAGGAATAGGAGCATCAACGGCGTTCTCCCGCCGCGCGATCCCCCGGCGGGGCTGTCGTGTTCGCGGGTTTCCGGTGCGGCAATTGGACCGCCGGGGGAATTTGCCAGCGGACGCTTGTCGCCCCCGACACCCTCTGTTAACAGAGCCGTCGTAGAACGCCGGCGTCGGCGAGGCCTCGTGGCGGAGTGGTTACGCAGAGGACTGCAAATCCTTGCACCCCGGTTCGATTCCGGGCGAGGCCTCCAGTCGCTTCTCCCGGTGCTCCCGGGAGGTGACGTTCTACCCGGACACGTGGCGCGCGGATCGGCGCCGGAACGCTGGGCGCCGACACCATGAACGCCGATTTTTCCCAGTACCGCCAGAAAATGGTCGACGGTCAGCTGCGTACGACCGACGTGACCAGCGCCGCTGTCCTTTCCGCGATGGGCTTGGTCCCGCGCGAAGCCTTTGTCGACGCCCGCCGTCGTGAGCTTGCCTACATAGACGAAGACATCGAAATCGCAGTCGGGAACGGCAATGGTGGCGGCCGCTACATCATGGAGCCGTCACCCTTCGCCAAGCTGGTGCAGCTTGCTGACATCCGTGAGGGCGACGTCGTACTCGACATCGGCTGCGCCACCGGCTATTCGGCTGCCGTCCTTTCCAGGCTCGCCAGCTCGGTGATCGCGGTGGAGAGCGATGCCGCGCTTGCCGAACGAGCTACGGGTATCCTCGGCAGCCTCGGCTTCGACAATGCAGTGGTCGTCCACGGCCCGTTGCAGACCGGTTACGCAGCCGAAGGCCCCTATGACGTGATTGTGCTCGAGGGCGCGGTCGGCGAAATCCCTCCGACGCTCTTCGACCAGCTTCGCGACGGGGGACGACTTGTCGCAGTCGAGGGCTATGGAAATGCGGGCGTGGCGCGTCTCTATGTCAAGGTTGACGGCATCGTCACCGGACGTCGCGCCTTCAATGCGGCAGTAAAGCCACTACCCGGATTCGAAAAGGCGCCGGCGTTCGTATTCTGATTGCGCGGCGCGTCCGCGTCGGTTCATTGTAGTGCGTAAGTTCAAAGTTCGCGTAGGCTGTTGATACAGGGAGATCATCCGTTGTCGGGGGGCGGCGGACGTGGTCAATTTGAAATTTGTCGTGGCGTCGTGACGGGCCGGAATTCGCCGAGGCGGGCGTTGCCGGTCAAAGTGCGAGGAAATTGTTGTGAAGATTCTATCGAAGAGTGTCTTCCTGGCCGCTCTGCTGGCCGCCACCGCAATGACCCCCGCGGTCGCGGAGACGCTCACCGGGGCGATGGCCAAGGCCTATCAGAACAATTCGGAACTCAATGCGGCGCGCGCCGGGGTGCGCGTCACCGACGAGGGCGTCGCCATCGCCAAATCGGGCTACCGGCCGATCATTGCCGGCCAGGCGTCGGTCGACTACACGTCGACCCGCAACAGGACGGCATTTGGCAACAGCACGACCAATCTGACGACCGGCAGCTTCGGCGTCCAGATCCAACAGACGCTCTTCGACGGCTTCCAGACCAAGAACAACGTCGCTGCGGCCGAGGCGCGTGTGCGCGCCTCCAACGAGAGCCTCCGCAACACCGAGCAGAACGTCCTGTTCAACGCCGCAAGCGCCTACATGGATGTCATCCGTGACCGGCAGATCGCGGCGTTGCGCGAGCGCAACGTGCAGTTTCTCGTTGAGCAGGTGCGCGCCGCCCGCTCGCGTTTCGAGGTCGGCGAGGGCACGCGCACCGATGTCGCCCAGGCCGAAGCCGGCCGATCGGCCGCCGTTGCCCAACTGAGCGCCGCCCGCGCGCAGGCGCTGTCCAGCGCTGCGATCTACCGCCAGATCATCGGCGACGAGCCCGGCAAACTGTCGTCGCCCAAACCCGCCAAGGGCCTGCCGCGCAGCATTGACGAAGCCACCGCGGTCGCCGCCACGCAGCATCCGGCGATCGTCGCCACCGAGCATCTGGTCGATGCCGCGGCGTTCGCCGTGAAGTCCACCGAGGGTGCGCTGTTGCCGCAGCTGTCGGCTTCGGCGGGCGTGTCGCGGTCGTATCGCAACACCAGTCCCGATGCCCTTAGCGACGGGAATTTCACCTCGGCCACGATCGGCGCAACGCTGACCGTTCCGATCTACCAGGGCGGGCGCGTCTCGGCGCAGGTCCGCCAGTCGAAGGAATCGCTCGGCCAGGCGCGTATCCAGGTCGACGTCAGTCGCGACCAGGTCCGGGCTGCGGTCACCTCCGCCTGGACGATGTACCAGGCCTCGCAGGAGGCGGTCAGCGCCAACCGGGAACTGGTCTCCGCCGCGCAGCTCGCGCTCAATGGCGTCATCGAGGAACGCAATGTCGGCCAGCGTACTACGCTCGACGTGCTCAACGCCCAGGCCGACGTGATTGCAGCGCAGATCAACCTCGTATCCGCAGAACGCGACGTTGTCGTCGCCAGTTATGCCATCCTGTCGGCGACGGGCCGGCTCACGGTGAAGAAGCTCGCGTTGCCCGTCGAGGAATACAAGCCGGAAGAGCACTACAACGCCGTAAAGGACAAGTGGTTCGGACTGCGCACACCGGACGGCCGTTGACCGACCGGAACCACAATTCTGTGTGTAAGGGCGATACCGTTCCTACGGGGGATTCTCTCCAAGCTCCGCCTCCGCTACGCTAATCTTTGATTCGGAACCGGATTTTTCGGTTTCGCGTCAGACCGATCGCTCTCGAGTACGGCGGAAACGAGCATGGGACCGGCAAGCAGCGCGCAGCGCGAACCCTCGATGGAAGAGATCCTCGCTTCCATCCGGCGGATCATCGAAGACAGCGACAGCGCCCGCGGGCCGGTCGGACACGGCGCCGAGCTCTCATCCGCGCCGCCGTCGGAAGGCTCCGTCATCGAGGTCGACGCGTTCCGCGCCGAGCTGCGCGGCAAGGCGGATATGGCGGAACCGGAGGAATCGAAGAACGAGGCCGATGTCGTCGTGCGCTCGCCGGTTGCGTCGGCTTTGCCGGCAGCCCAACCGGCCCCGCCGCGCGCCGCGTCCGCCGAACTGGCTGCGGGACCCGCGCTGGACGAGGGTTTCGACACGACTTTCGAGGCTGCTGGTAACGGTAGCGTCGAAGCCGCTCAGCGCCCGGCGACCGCACCGGCCGTTCCGGCGGCCGATACAGGACGTCCCGCCATCATATCGGAAAAGACCGGCCGCCAGGTCGCCGCCGCCTTCGGCGAGCTCTCGGAAGCCTTCGCCGCCAGCCGGCGGCGCAGTTTCGACGAGATCGCCGAGGAGATGTTGCGGCCGATGCTCCAGGATTGGCTGGACAACAACCTGCCGACCCTCGTCGAACGCCTCGTACGCGAAGAGATTGAGCGCGTCGCGCGCGGGGGATAGCGCCTAGTCGCAGGCCCGATTTCAGCCCGTTCGACGAAAGCCATGCGCAATTTTCTGAAGTTCTTCGGCATACTGGTTATCGCGATCTCTGTCGCGGATAGCGCCATGGCGATGGGACTGAGCTTCGATTGGGGACCGACGAAGGAGTGCTTCGACAAGAAGTCCCCTCCCATGCGCGTGTCCGCCGTGCCGGCGGGAACGGCGAAGCTTCGATTCAAGATGGTCGATCTGAATGCGCCCGACTATCCTCATGGGGGTGGGACAGTGGCCTACAGCGGCAACGGAAATCTTCCGTACGGCGCCTTCCGCTATACCGGTCCGTGTCCACCGTCTCCTCATGTCTATCAGTTCACGGTCGAAGCGCTGGATAGCGCGGGCAAAGTCCTGGCCAAGGCGACCGCCAAGAAGCGATTCCCGTAGCCGCTGGAATTGTATGATCGTCGAGCGTTCCTGCGGCAGGGACGTCGCGGTTCCGTCGGCGTATGGTTGACTCGGTCTCGCCCATCCGGTTTACACCGTCGCGACCCACTCCCCGACGTTTCGGACATTCCCATGCTGGACAAGACCTACGACGCCAAGACCGTCGAGCCAAAGATCGCCAAGATCTGGGAGGATGCCGACGCCTTTCGCGCCGGCGCCGGTGCCGAAGAGGGTGCCGAGCCGTTCACCATCGTCATCCCGCCGCCGAACGTCACCGGTTCGCTGCACATGGGCCATGCGCTGAACAACACGCTCCAGGACATCATGATCCGCTTCGAGCGCATGCGCGGCAAGAACGTGCTTTGGCAGCCGGGCATGGACCATGCCGGCATCGCCACACAGATGGTGGTCGAGCGCCAACTCATGGAACGCCAGATCCACCGCCGCGACATCGGCCGCGACGACTTCGTCCAGCGCGTCTGGGACTGGAAGGCCGAGTCCGGCGGCATGATCTTCAATCAGCTGAAGCGCCTCGGTGCCTCGGCGGATTGGAGCCGCGAACGTTTCACCATGGACGAAGGCCTTTCGAACGCGGTCATCGAGGTGTTCGTCACGCTCTACCGCCAGGGGCTGATCTACAAGGACAAGCGGCTGGTCAACTGGGACCCAAAGCTGCACACCGCCATCTCCGACCTCGAGGTCGAGCAGCAGGAGGTCAACGGCAATCTCTGGCACTTCCGCTATCCGGTCGAGGGCATGGAGTTCGATGCGGAAGATCCGTCGACCTTCATCACTGTGGCGACGACGCGGCCGGAAACCATGCTCGGCGACAGCGGTGTCGCGGTGCATCCCGACGACGAGCGCTACCGTCGCCTGGTCGGCAGGAACGTCGTGCTGCCGCTGGTCGGCCGCCGGATCCCGGTCGTCGCGGACGAGTATTCCGATCCGGAGAAGGGCACCGGCGCGGTCAAGATCACGCCGGCACACGACTTCAACGACTTCGAGGTTGGCAAGCGCCGTCGGCTGAAGGCGATCAATGTCATGACCGTCGACGCGGCGATGAATCTCAGCGAAAACGAGGACTTCCTCGCCGGACTTGAATCGACGCCGGAGCTTGACGCGACGATCGAGGCGCTGCACGGCCTCGACCGCTTCGCCGCGCGCAAACGCGTCGTCGAGATGATGGAGGCCGCCGGCTACCTGGCTAAGGTCGAGCCGCACCGCCACATGGTTCCCCACGGCGACCGCGGCGGCGTGCCCATCGAGCCGTTCCTCACCGACCAGTGGTACGTCAACGCCTCCGAACTTGCGAAGCCAGCGATCGCCTCGGTGCGCGAGGGCCGCACCAAGTTCGTGCCGAAGAGCTGGGAGAAGACATATTTCGACTGGATGGAGAACATCCAGCCCTGGTGCATCTCGCGCCAGCTGTGGTGGGGCCACCAGATTCCGGCCTGGTACGGGCCCGACGGCCACGTCTTCGTCGAGCGCGACGAGGAGGCGGCGCTGGAGGCGGCGATCCAGCATTACCTCGCTCATGAGGGGCCGTGGAAGGCCTGGGTCGAGGACAAGCTGGAGAACTACCAGCCGGGCGATATTCTCACCCGCGACGAGGACGTGCTCGATACCTGGTTCTCGTCGGCGCTGTGGCCGTTCTCCACGCTCGGCTGGCCGGAGGAGACGCCGGAGCTCGCCACCTACTATCCGACCAGCGTGTTGGTCACCGGCTTCGACATCATTTTCTTCTGGGTTGCCCGGATGATGATGATGGGCCTGCACTTCACCGGCGAGGAGCCATTCCACACGGTCTACGTGCACGCGCTGGTGCGCGACAAGACCGGTGCCAAGATGTCGAAGTCGAAGGGCAACGTCATCGACCCGCTGGAACTGATCGACGAGTACGGCGCCGACGCGCTGCGGTTCACCCTGGCGATCATGGCCGCCCAGGGTCGCGACGTGAAGCTCGATCCGGCGCGCATCGCCGGCTACCGCAACTTCGGCACCAAATTGTGGAACGCAACCCGCTTCGCCGAAATGAACGGCGTGGCGCGCAACGACGAAGTTTTATTGACCGAAGCTAAGCTCACCATCAACCGCTGGATCCTGACCGAACTGACCCGCGCCGCGCGGGAGGTTACGGAGGGCATTTCCAGCTACTGCTTCAACGAGGCGGCGGGCGCCGCCTACCGTTTCGTCTGGAACCTGTTCTGCGACTGGTATCTGGAACTGCTGAAGCCGGTCTTTATGGGCGACGACGCCGAGGCGAAGGCCGAGAGCCAGGCAGTGGCGGCCTTCGTGCTCGACGAGATCTACAAGCTCCTGCACCCCTTCATGCCGTTCATGACCGAAGAACTGTGGGCGCATACCGCGGGTGAGGGCAGGGCGCGCACGTCGCTGATCTGCCATGCCGCCTGGCCGCAGCCGGTTTTCGAGGACGCCGCGGCCGCGGCCGAGATCAACTGGCTGGTCGACCTTGTCACCGGCATCCGCTCGGTGCGCTCCGAGATGAACGTCCCGCCGGCCGCGATCGCGCCGCTGGTCGTCATCGGGGCGGATGGGACGACACGGGAACGTCTCGACCGCCACGCACCGGCGATCGGCCGGCTGGCGCGCATCGGCGACGTCACCCATGAGACCGAAGCGCCGAAGGCGTCGGCGCAGATCGTCGTCGGGGAGGCGACCTTCTGTCTGCCGCTCGGCAGCCTGATCGACCTCAAGGCGGAGGCCGCGCGCCTCGACAAGGCCCATGCCAAGGCGATGGACGAGATCGCCCGCATCGACAGGAAGCTCGGCAATCCGAACTTTGTCGAGAAGGCTGATCCGGAGGTGGTCGAGGCCGAACGCGCCAAGCGCGCCGAATTCATCGCGGAAGGTGAGAAACTCGCCGTGGCGCTGTCGCGGGTTCGCGAGGCGGGTTGAGGAGGTTCAGTTCCGGTCGACGCGCATCGGGTCGTCGAGCGCGTCGATGACCGGCTCGAGATCGGGCGGTCCGGGTGCGGTGTAGCGCACCTCGGGAAAGGGTTCCGGTCCCGGACCGCCGGGATTGTAGAACGGCGCATAGCCCCCTGGCAGGGCCGGGATCTCGACATGCGTGATGTTGCGCGCGGCAGCCTCGTCGCCCGTGAGCACGATGTCGATGTAGTTGTCGCGGTCTTCCGCGTAGCAGTCGTCGCGGCCGGGCGCCTTCTTCGCGCCGAGGTCGGACAGGCCGACGACCCTGATTTTTCCGCCGGAGACGGCGTAGTCCCTGCCGCTCCTGTCGATCAGCACGGTCGCGCCGTCGGCGCCGCGCGCGTGGAGGCGGAAATGCCGCTCGAATGCCTCCGGCGTGAGCGCGGTGACGCCGTCGGGCGAGAAACCGCCGGTGGTCAGCACACGCAGGCGAAAGTCACCGCCGCCCAACGTGGCGACTTCATCGTTGGGATAGTAGTCGGCGAGGCTTAACAGCATGACGCCGCCTTCGCCGGCCGGCGGCCCTTCGATGCGATTCAGCTTGGCGCCGATCAGTCGCGGGCCGCTGTCGTAGGGCGTCTCTGTCGTCGTCCACGACATGCCGACGGCGGAGACTTCGCGCCTACCCGGCCCGACGAGCACGAGCGGCGAGGCGTCGGCGACAATGTCGAGCTTGACGGGGAAGATCGCGTCAGCCTCGCCGGCCCTGCCGCGGTTGCCGAAATCGCCGAACAGAACGACGACGTTGCGTTCGTTGCGCTCCCAGTTGGGAAAGAGCCCTGTCGCGTGCGGCACGGCGGTGTCGCCGTTGTTCAGCGTCAGAAAGAAGTCCGTCGGGTCGACCGTCTCGCCGGCGACCGGCCAACTGAACACCACCGGCAATCCGTCGTCATGGTCGGCGTAACCGCGGAAAGAGAGTCCGATGCGGCTTGCCGGGGCCGCACTGGTGCGCGAGGCGTCGGGCGGCTCGCTGCCGTCGGTGCAGCGTGCGCCGGAGAACCATGCGCCTCCTGCCTCTCGCACGTTGGCAGGGGCGATCTCGGCGAGGCCGATGATGCCGTCGAAGCCGAGACCGGCCGAGAGGATCTTCGGCTCCGCCGACCAGTAATCGGCCGCGCGAAGGCTGCCGTCGTAGATCTGCCAGCGAACGCTTCGCTGTGCGGCGAGACCCGCCGCGGCCAGCACTGCCAGCGCGGCAGCGGCCGCCACGGCCACCGTCACGCCGCGTGAACGTTTCGCCTGCCCTCTCGCCATCATCGTCCTGCCACTCTTCGGTGGCAACCTCTCTTGTAGGGCGTCCGGCTTGGCTGGGCGCCGGCCGCCGGGCAGGGGCCGCACCTTCATCGTCGCCGCCTTTTGTGACGATTCCGCAACACTCCGGCAATAAGCAATGCGTTATAAGATCTCGGTCTTTCGTCGCCCATTTCCCGCCATAAACCCGGAGCACCCCGAAAGCTCTCTTCGAGCGGGCGTCGAGACCCGCCGGAGATGCCGCTCCGCCCGCGGCCAGGAATTATGATGGACGACAGGTACTTTTCGAGTTCGGCAATGGCGCTGGGTAACGGAATCCGTATCGCGGTTCCGACGTTGCGCGCTATCGCCCGAGCGGCGCTCGTCACCGTTGCGCTCGGCGCCGGAACGGCGGGCGCGCTCGCCTTCGACGACAACGTGTTCGACGACAAGACCGGCGTGAAGGCGCAGTCGAGCCCTTGGGCTGTGTTCCGTTTCGGTTTCTCCGCCTACAAGAGCGGCCACAAGGACCAGGCGGTCGAGGCCTATCGCTATGCCGCCGAAAACGGCCAGATCGGCGCCCGCTGGAAGCTGGCACGTATGTATGCGGAGGGCGACGGCGTTGTGCGCAACGACTATGAGGCCTTCAAATTCTTCTCGGCAATCGCCCAGCAGGACATCGAGCCGGGCAGCCCGGACGAGAGTTATGTGTCGGACGCGCTCGTGGCGCTCGGCCGCTACCTGAAGAAGGGCATTCCAGACAGCCCGGTGCGCCCCGATCCGGTGGCGGCCCAGGAATACTTCATGCGCGCCGCCGCGACCTACCGAAATCCGAACGCGCAGTTCGAGATGGGCAAGATGTTCCTCAGGGGTGACGGCGGCGTGAAGGCGAGCGTTCGCCAGGCCGGCCGCTGGCTGCAACTCGCCGCGGAGAAGGGGCATGCCGGCGCGCAGGCGACCCTCGGTAACCTGCTTTTCGAAAGCGGCAAGGTGGTGCGCGGGCTGGCGATGATGACGGCGGCGCTCGAACGCGCCAATCCCATCGACCGCTCCTGGATCCAGACGATGCAGGAAGAGGCGTTCGCCCTCGCCGGCGAGGCCGACCGCCGCACCGCGATCGCGCTCGCCCAGGATATCCTCACCAAAGGCGACTGAGCCGCGCTATCCGCTGGTTGCCGGTGAACCGTTCGCGTGGCCGTCAGCAAGGGGCTGCGGGCCGGCAAGATCTCCGTCACTACGCGAGCCGATGGCGCCGGCATCTGCTTCCGGGCAGCCATCGCGGAGCTTCATCCAGGACGAGTTGTTGAGAACTTTATCGCAGCGTGCGAGTTGATCGCCCGTCGGCAACCGCAGGCAGGCCAGTTCGCCATGCCGGTAGAGACGCCCATTGGCGCGGCATTCGCAATCAGCAAGGACAGCCGTCTGCCCGGTAACGAGCAGCGCCGCGGAAAGCAGGCCAGGTGCGAACGCGCGCATGATCAACAATAGCACCCATCCCGCCGCCCGGCCACCGCGCGACCGCCGCTTGCGCTCACGCCGGCCCGGGGCATTTTCGCCGTCAGGCCGCCTGCAGCGAAAGCTCGACTGCGGCGGGGACGTGGTCCGAGGGCTTCTCCCAGGATCGCACATGTTTCTCCACCGACGCGGCGGCCAGACGGTCGGCGGCTTCCGGTGACAACATCAGGTGGTCGATGCGGATGCCGTTGTTCTTCTGCCAGGCACCGGCCTGGTAGTCCCAGAACGTGAAAGCGTCGGCGGAATCGGTGACGGCGCGCACCGCGTCGGTGAGGCCGAGCGCGGCCAGCCGCCGGAACGCCTGGCGACTCTCCGGCTGGTAGAGCGCGTCGTCGAGCCACGCCTCCGGGTTCCTGGCATCCTGCGGCTGCGGGATAACGTTGTAGTCGCCGGCGAGCACCAGCGGCTCCTCGAGCGCCAGCCGCTGCTCGGCCCAGCGCTCCAGCCGCCGCATCCAGGCGAGTTTGTAGGCGAATTTCTCAGTGCCGACCGGATTGCCGTTCGGCAGGTAGAGCGAGACGACGCGCAGAGCGCCTTTCGTCGTCGAGAACACGCCCTCGATGAAACGTGCCTGCTCGTCGCCGTCGTCGCCGGGGAGCCCGCGGTTGATTTCGTCGAAGGGCAGCTTCGACAGGATCGCCACACCGTTGAAGCCCTTCTGGCCGTGCGTGGCGACGTTGTAGCCGACCGCCTCGATCTCGAAGCGCGGGAACTGGTCGTCGACCGACTTGATCTCCTGAAGGCAGACGATGTCGGGATCGCTCTCCTTCAGCCAGTGCAGGAGGTTGTCGATGCGCGCCTTCACACCATTGATGTTCCAGGTGACGATTTTCATGGCGGGCTTGTCAGCGACTCGTGAAAGAAGATTGATGGTAACCGGACGACACTGACGCGGGCGACCGCTGATCCGGTACCGGGTCGAGACTATGCGGTCGCAGGAAGGGTTGCAATGACGGCCGAAGCAATGAACGACGCTGCTGACATCGCATCGGATCCGCTGGCGCGGCTCAAGAATCCCGACTACATGCCGCCGCTTTCCCAGGCCGTGCCGCTCGGCATTCAGCACGTGCTGGCGATGTTCGTCTCCAACGTGACGCCGGCGATTATCGTGGCAGGTGCGGCCGGTTTCGGCTTCGGTTCGAATTCTCCCGATCTGCCCGACCTGATCTACATGATCCAGGTCTCGATGCTGTTCGCCGGCGTCGCGACGCTGTTCCAGACCGTCGGCATGGGTCCGATCGGTGCGCGCCTGCCGATCGTGCAGGGCACCAGCTTCGCCTTCCTGCCGGTCATGATCCCGCTCGTCGCCGGGCAGGGTGCGGCCGCCATGGGCACGCTGATGGCCGCGATCGTCGTCGGCGGGCTGTTCCATTTCTGCCTGGGCGCCGTCATCGGCAAGATGCGCTTCGCGCTGCCGCCGCTGGTCACGGGACTGATCGTTCTGATGATCGGGCTGGCGCTCGTCAGGGTCGGCGTCCAATACGCCGCGGGCGGTCCGCAGCTCATCGGCACGCCGGACTACGGCAGCTTCGCCAACTGGAGCGTCGCCCTCGTCGTCATCGTCACGACGTTGGCTCTGAAGTTCTTCGCCAGGGGGACATGGTCGATCGCGGCGGTGCTGATCGGCCTCGCCGCGGGCTATTTCGTCGCGCTCGTGTCGGGCATGGTCTCGTTCGGCAACGTCGGAGGAGCCGGCTGGATAGCAATCCCTGTGCCGTTCAAATGGGGCTTCGACCTCAACGCTGCGGCCGTCACCGGCATGTGCTTCATGGCGATCGTCTCGGCGATCGAGACCGTCGGCGACGTATCGGGAATCACCAAGGGCGGTGCCGGGCGCGAGGCGACCGACCGCGAGATTTCGGGCGCCACCTATGCAGACGGGCTTGGAACGGCGGTCGCAGGCGTGTTCGGCGCGCTTCCCAACACATCGTTCAGTCAGAATGTCGGTCTCGTCGCGATGACCGGGGTGATGAGCCGCCACGTCGTCACCCTTGGCGCTCTGTTCCTCATCCTCTGCGGCCTCGTGCCGAAGGTCGGGGCGGTGATCTCGACCGTACCGATCACCGTGCTCGGCGGCGGCGTCATCGTCATGTTCGGCATGGTCTGCGCGGCGGGTGTCAACATGCTCTCGGCTGTCAACTGGAACCGTCGCAACATGGTGATCTTCGCCGTATCGCTGTCGGTCGGCCTCGGCCTGCAGCTCGAACCCGGCGCGCTCCAGCATCTGCCGGCGACGGCGAAAGTGCTTTTGACTTCGGGCCTGCTGCCGTCAGCGGCGCTGGCGATTACACTCAACCTGCTATTGCCCAAGGAGAGCGACGCACCGGGAGCCGAGATCTGAGAAGGTTCCGCCCCTGCGCGGCCGTCTCGTCACACCGAGAAGCTGGTGCCGCAGCCGCAGGAGGCGACGGCATTCGGGTTCCTGATCTGGAAGGATTGGCCCATCAGGTCGTCGACGAAGTCGATCACCGAGCCGCCCATATAGATCAGCGACAATTCGTCTATCAGCACGGTCGCGCCGTCCCTTTCGATGGCCACGTCATCGTCGTTCTTCGCGTCGACGAGATCGAACTTGTAGGAGAAGCCGGAACAGCCGCCGCCTTCGACGGAGACGCGCACCGCGGTCTTGCCCGGCTCACCGGCGATAATCCTCGCCACCCGGCGCGCCGCGGCGTCCGTTATCTCGACCTTCATGGAAGACTTGGCATCCGCGCCCATGACCGTCACCTTGCGTTCGCGTCACCGTCATAGGTATGAAGCGCGCATCGGCAAGTCAACCGGTGGCGGGGCATGGCTGAGGCAAGCGAACTGGGCGACATCGGCTTCGGCTACCGGCCCCGCGCCGCCTATGCCTGTGATCCGGCGCGGTCGCGAGGACGCTTCTACGACGAGACGGAGAGCCCGACCCGTACCGCCTTCCAGCGTGACCGCGACCGCATCATCCATTCCACCGCGTTCCGCCGGCTGAAGCACAAGACCCAAGTCTTCATCGCCCACGAGGGCGACCACTACCGCACCCGGCTCACCCATTCGATCGAGGTGGCGCAGATCGCCCGGGCGCTGGCCAGGGCCCTGCGCGGCGACGAGGATCTGGCCGAGGCCGTGGCGCTGGTCCACGATTTCGGCCACACGCCGTTCGGCCACACGGGCGAGGATGCGCTGAACGAAAAAATGGCAGAATGGGGCGGCTTCGACCACAACGCTCAGTCGTTGCGCATCGTCACCCGTCTCGAACGCCGCTATGCCGAGTTCGACGGGCTGAACCTGACGTGGGAGACGCTGGAAGGGCTGGTCAAACACAACGGCCCCCTGACCAACGCTGCGGGCGAGGGGCTCGCCGGGCCAGTGCCACAGGCGATCCGCGACTTCAACGCGCTATTTGACCTTGAACTCGACCGACATGCCGGCATCGAGGCGCAATGTGCGGCGATCGCTGACGACATCGCTTACAACACCCATGACATCGACGACGGCCTGCGCTCGGGCCTGCTCACCCTGGACATGCTGGGCACTCTCGCCCTGCCTGGCGAAATCCTGGCAGAGGTACGGGCGCGCTATCCAGCGCTCGATCCCGTACGAATCGGCCACGAACTCATGCGTCGCCAGATCACGCGCATGGTCGAGGACGTCATCGTCACCGCCCGCGCCACGCTTGCGGAACTGGCACCGCAAAGCCCCGAGGACATCCACGCCGCCGGCCGCACGGTTGTCGCCTTCTCGAGGGACATGGCGGGGCGCGAGAAGGAACTGAAAGCTTTCCTCTACCGCAATGTTTACCGCCACCCAGAGGTGATGCGCATCAGGGAGGGTGCCGACCGGATCGTGCGCGACCTGTTTGACGCCTATTTCGCCGATCCACGGGCGATGCCCGAAGGCTGGCGCGAGGGGCTCGACCGGGCAGATGAGCGCATCCGCGCCCGCCATGTCGCCGATTTCCTCGCCGGCATGACCGACACCTATGCGGTCAAGGAGCACCGGCGCTTGTTTGACCATACCCCCGAATTGGGCTAGGGCAGCCGCGTTTTGCGGCCTTCGCGCCGGCCTTTTCCTCCAGACTGCCCGGAATCCGACCATGAACATATTCGCCGAGTTCAACGAGCGGATCAGGAAAATCGTCGAAAGCCTTGGAATTGCAGCCATCGACGGCTCGACGCTCGATCTCGGACGCGTCTCTGTCGAGGCGCCGCGCGATCCCTCGCACGGCGATCTGGCCACCAATGCGGCGATGGTGCTGGCCAAACCTGCGGGGCAGAACCCGCGTGCGCTCGCTGAGCGTATCGCCGCGGCGCTGCGTGCCGACCCCGACGTGAAGGCAGCCGATGTCGCCGGGCCAGGCTTCGTCAACATCGCGCTCGACGACCGTTTTTGGCAGGACGGGCTCGCCAAGATGCTTGCGTCCGGTACCGACTACGGGCGCTCGACGAAGGGCGCCGGGCGCAAGGTCAACGTCGAATACGTGTCGGCTAACCCGACCGGGCCGATGCATGTCGGCCACTGCCGGGGTGCCGTCGTCGGCGACGCGCTCGCCAATCTGCTCGCCTTCGCCGGGTGCGACGTAACCAAGGAGTACTACATCAACGACGCCGGAGCGCAGATCGACGTGCTCGGCCGTTCCGCCATGCTGCGCTACCGGGAGGCGCTGGGCGAGATGATCGGCGAGATCCCGGCAGGCCTCTATCCCGGCGACTATCTCGTGCCCGTCGGCCAGGCGTTGGCGAAGGAGTTCGGCGACAGGCTGCTTCGCATGCCTGAGGCTGAGGCGTTGGCGATCGTCAAGGATCGCACCATCGACGCCATGATGGACATGATCCGCGATGATCTCGCCCTGCTCAATGTTCGCCACGAGGTGTTCTTCTCCGAGCGCACGCTGCACGCCGACAATGCTAGGGCGATCCGCGCGGCGATCTCCGATCTGACCCTGAAGGGCCATATCTACAAGGGCAAGTTGCCCCCGCCGAAAGGCGAGAAGCCGGAGGACTGGGAGGATCGCGAACAGACGCTGTTCCGCTCGACCGAGGTTGGCGACGACATCGACCGGCCGCTGGTCAAATCTGACGGCACGTTTACCTATTTCGCCGCCGATGTCGCCTATCTACGCGACAAGCTGGCGCGCGGCTTCAACGAGACGATCTTCATTCTCGGCGCCGATCATGGCGGCTACGTCAAGCGCATGGAGGCGCTCGCGAGGGCTGTCTCCGGCGGTTCGATGAAGCTCACGGTCCTGCTCTGCCAGTTGGTCAAGCTCTACCGCGACGGCGAACCGGTGCGCATGTCGAAGCGCTCGGGCGACTTCGTCACGCTGCGCGAGGTGGTGGAGGAGGTCGGTCGCGACCCGATCCGCTTCATGATGCTCTATCGCAAGAGTGACGCGCCGCTCGACTTCGACTTCGCAAAGGTCACCGAGCAGTCGAAGGACAATCCGGTCTTCTACGTCCAGTATGCTTCGGCGCGCACGCACTCGGTGTTCCGCCAGGCGGCCGAGCAGATCGGAACCATCGAACTCGACCGCGGCGCCCTGTCGCGGCAGGTAGGCCTGCTCCGGGATGAGGGCGAGATCGCGTTGGTGCGCAAGCTCGCCGAATACCCGCGTGTCATTGAGCAGGCGGCGCAGGCGCTCGAGCCGCACAGGCTGGCGTTCTACCTCTACGATCTCGCCAGTGCGTTCCACGCCCAGTGGAACCGCGGCACCGAAAACCCCGACTTACGGTTTGTTAAGGTTAACGATCCAGAATTGAGCCAAGCCAGACTAGGGCTGGTGCAGGCTGTGTCGGACGTCCTGACCTCGGGACTGGCGCTGATCGGGGCCGAAGCGCCCACGGAAATGCGCTAGATTCGCCACAAAACCTGTCACCTTTTGCCCACATTGCGCTGGTAGGGCCAACCCCGTGGCACGCCCTTGTGCCAGAGTGCGAGTATGGGAAGAAGCATGGCAGACGCAAACCAGCTCAAGCGAATCGAGCCCATCGACTACGGTCAGGACGATCCCTTCGCCGAATTGACGCGCATCATGGGTTTCGATCCGCGTGTGCCGGTTCGCCCGGCTCCGGCCAATGAGTCGCGCCAGGCTGCCGTGACGCCAGCCGTTCCGGCAGGGCCGGCTGCGGCAAGCCATGACGATTTCGGCTTCGATATCGACCTTGAGCGCGAACTGCTGGGCGGGCTTCTACCGGATGACGATGCGCCGGTTTTTACGGCGCCCGCCGCACCCGCCGCATCCCATGCGCGCCGTGCACCGGAGTCGTTTACCGCCGATCTTGACCAGGAGTTCGACACTGCCTTCGCCATGGACGTCGGCGAACTCGATCTCGAACTCGATCTCGACGCGGCAGACGCGGCAAACGACGACATCGCGTTCGATTTCGACGAGCCTGCCGCGCGCGACGTTGCCGAGCCGGTCATGGAGGGACTGCCGATGGCCGCCGATGAACGGGACGACGATCTTGCCCTTGGGGCGACCAGCGGGGAAGCCGCGCCTGCCGAGACGACTGCGGTCGCTCGCGGTCCGGTCGACGAGGATTTCGATTTCGGCTTTGATGTCGCCATGGCGCAGGTCGACATGGATTTCGACACGGTGGACTCTACGCAGGCTCAGGCCGCCGCAGAGGAGCCCGATCTCGATCTGTTTGACGGCGAAGCGTTCGAACAGGCGCTCGACCTGGGACCGGAGACGGCTGGTGGCGAGGAAGTTGCTGTGTTCGCCGCAGAGGAGGAGCCAACTGACGCGGTCGAGGGCGATAGCGCCTATGCCGTGGAGGAAGAACCCGTCTACGCGGTCGCGGGAAGGCCGGCCGAAGTTGTCGCCTTAACGCCGGTCGAGCAGCCCGTTTCCTCTGTGCCGCCCGTCATGCATGAGGACACGGTGCTGGAGGATGAACTCGCAGCTCTTCTCGGCAATCCGGTCGCCCCGGTCGAACTGCCAGGGAGCTACGACAGCGAGCCGCTGACGGCCGCCTTGGCGGTGCCGGCCGCGACCGAGAATGACATCGCCGGTTCAGCCGACGACTTCGCCGGTTACGAGGCCGAGTTGGCCGCCTGGCAGCCAGAAGACGCCGCCGACGGCGCCTACGACGCCGTGGATCCGGCGGCGTTCGACGACGCGGCCGATGCCGAGGAATACGCCCCGGAGGCGCAGTACCGCGCGGACGACGGCAGCTACTATGGCGACGACGAAGCGGCCAATCCAGAGGCCGTTTCGGCAGAGGAGCCCGGTCTCGAAACCGGCGCCTATGCCGACAGTTACGACACCGCGGCCTTCGACACCGGGCGGGGCGAACCCGCTGCCGAGGAAACGGTCGTGGATCCGCTCGCGGCGTTGCGCTCGATGACGACGGATTCCGGCCAGGGCAGCATTTCGCCGGCGTATCCGGGCTACCGCTCACTGGCGACGCCGACGGCAAGCCCCTCATTCGCGGCGGCCCAATCCGCCTATCAGTATCCTGCGGCGGTCCAGTCTTACTCCGTCCCGGCGGCGCGGTCTCCTGCGGTTCCGGCAGCTGCCGATCCGCTCGATTCCTATGACCTCGGCACGGTCGACGACGTGCAGATCGCCGGAACTGATGACGGGGTGCCAGAAATCGACACGATCGACGTGCCCGAGCACGCATTTGCCGTGGCCGACGATCTAGACCTTCCCGAACTCGCCTTCGCCGTCGACGATGCGCCGGCGCGCGGCTACGACGATTTCGAGCGTGATTTCGCGGTTGCATACGCCGAGCCGGAGGCGGTCGACGAGAGCAATGCGGCCGAAGCAGGCGACCTCGCCGACTATGCGGACGCGGCCTTCGATGCCCAGCCGATCGACGTGGGCCCGACGTCCGTCTCGATGGCGGGTGCGGCCGGATGGTCGCATGCGTCTGTCGATAGGCATCTCGAGGATATGGACCTCGAACTCGACGCGGCGGCGAACGCCGCTTTCGCCGACCTCGGTGACTTCGGCGGTGACGACATCGATGAGCGGACGTCTGCCCCGCTTCCTGTCGAAACGGGGCGCTCGGACGGAGCCCGTCGCGGCCTCATGATCGCGGCGATCGTCGGCGGCGTTGCGGTCATCGGCGGCATCGGCGCCTTTGCGCTGTCCTACGGCGACAGTTCCGGCTCGACTGTCCCCGTCATCGTTCGCGCCGACGACGCGCCGGTCAAGGTGCGCCCCGAGAATCCGGGCGGCACGGTCGTGCCGAACCAGGACAACAAGGTATACCAGACGGTTACCGGCGGCGTTTCTGCCCCGACCCAGGAAAAGCTGATCACCACCAGCGAAGAACCCGTCGACGTGGCAGCCGAGACGCTCCAGGGTCCGCTGCCGCTGAACGAGGACGACGTCGCGATCGATCAGTTGTTGAAGAGCGAGGACCGTGTGGAGCCCACGGCGGACGCGGCCGCGACCGGTGCGGCCGAGGAAGTCGCCGTCGTCGCCCCGCGCAAGGTGCGCACCATGGTCGTCAAGCCTGACGGCTCGCTCGTGCCGCGCGACGAGATCATCGAGGACGCGGCTGTCGCGGAGCCGCAGCCGGGAGCCGAGGCGTCCGCAATGGAGCCGGCGACAGCCCCTGCCTCGGCGGCGGCGACGGGCGCCGTGCCATCCGTCAAGGCGATCGAGGCGGCACCCGCTCCGGTCGAGCCGGCGAAGACAAAGGTGGCCAAGGCCGCCGATGCGCCCAAGCCGGCTGACAAGCCGAAGGTCGCCGATGCACCGAAGGCGGTCGAGAAGACCCGTACCGCGTCGATTCCCGATGCAGGTCCCCTGGCGCCGTCCCGGCCTGCCGACCAGCCGGTCGACGTCGTCGGTGAGGTGAAGCCGGACCAGGTTGCGGCTGCCGGCGCGACCGCCGCAGCGGGCGCCTGGTCGGTGCAGATCGCTTCGCAGCCGAACGAGGAAGCGGCGAAGTCGACCTACCAGGATCTTTCGCGCCGCTACGCCAACGTCATCGGCGGCAAGGGCGTCACCATCGTCAAGGCCGAGATTTCCGGCAAGGGCACGTTCTACCGCGTCCGCGTGCCGGCGAGCAGCCGTAGCGACGCCATCGCGCTTTGCGAGCAGTACAAGGCCGCGGGAGGCAACTGCTTCGTCTCGAAGTAGCCTAGCTCGCAGAAACCGGATCGACGGCGCGGCCATGGCCGCGCCGTTCGCGTTTGCGGGAGAGCGCCGTCCGACCTGAGATTCCAAGGTATCGAGAAACCGTCTAGGATTTGCCGATGATCGAATCAAAAGCCATGATCCTCGGCTGTGCCGGGAAATCGCTGACCGTGGACGAGGTCCGCTTCTTCCGTGACGAGCGCCCGTGGGGTTTCATCCTGTTTGCCCGCAACATCGGCGAGCCGGCCGAGATCCGCGATCTCGTCGCTTCGATGCGCGACTGCGTCGGCCGCAATGATGCGCCCGTCTTCATCGACCAGGAAGGCGGCAAGGTACAGCGGCTGCGACCGCCGATCGCGCCCAACTATCCGCCCGGCGCCGCGGTCGGCGCGCTCTACCGCCAGGACCGCGGTACGGGCCTGCGGGCATCGTGGCTGCTCGCCCGGCTGCTCGCCTGTGACCTCCGGCGACTTGGCATCACCGCCGACTGCATGCCAGTGCTCGATGTGCCGGTGGTAGGCGCCAACGACGTGATCGGCTCGCGCGCCTACGGCCGCGAGCCGCGCACGGTGGCGGCCCTAGGCCGTGCCGCCGCCGAAGGATTGATGGCCGGCGGCGTCCTGCCGGTAATGAAGCACGTTCCCGGCCACGGACGCGCCGCGGCGGATTCACATCTGGCGCTGCCCGTTGTCGACACGCCGCTCGAGGAACTGGGGGTTCACGACTTCGCACCGTTCAAGGCGTTGAACGATCTGCCGATGGCGATGACAGCGCACGTCGTCTATACCGCAATCGATCCCGACCGTCCGGCCACGACCTCGCCGAAGGTTATCCAGGATATCGTGCGCGGCGAAATCGGCTTCGACGGCCTGCTCGTCAGCGACGACACCTCGATGAAAGCTCTTTCTGGGGATTTCCCGGAGAAGGCGGCCGCGATCCTTGCGGCGGGCTGCGATCTCGTTCTTCACTGCAATGGCGTGATGGAAGAAATGGCGGGTATCGCCTCGCGGACCGGATCCCTTGCCGGCCGGTCTCTCGAACGGGCGCTCAGGGCCCAGGAGGTCATCGGCCCGGCCGACGAAATCGAGGAAGCGATGGTGCGTGCCGAGTTCGCCAACTATTTCGAAGCGGTCGCCTGAGCGGCGAAAGGAACAGGGAAGGTGGCCGAGAAAGCCGTTCAAAGACCCGACAAGGCGGTCCCGATGGACAGCCTCTGGACCGAAGAAGGTCCCGAGCGCGCCACGGGCGAGCCTGCGCTCGTCATCGACGTCGCCGGCTTCGAGGGTCCGCTCGACCTCCTGCTTCACCTCGCCCGCAACCAGAAGGTCGATCTCGCCCGCATCTCCATCGTGGCGCTCGTCGACCAGTATCTCGCATTCATCGATCGAGTCCGCACCCTCAGGCTGGAACTTGCCGCGGACTACCTGGTGATGGCCGCCTGGCTCGCTTTCCTGAAATCGAAGCTGCTGATTCCCAAACAGGCGGGCGACGAGGAAGCGAGCGGCGAGGAACTGGCGGCCGTACTGCAGTTTCGGCTGAAGCGGCTCGAAGCGATGCGCGACGCGGCGGCCCGGCTCGTCAACCGCAATCGTCTCGGCCGCGACGTCTTCGCCCGCGGCATGCCGGAAACCGTCATCGTCGAGAAGCGCAACACGTTCTCGGCGACGCTCTACGATCTTCTCACGGCGTATGCCGGGCAGCGCCAACGCCAGGCAATCACCAACGTGCGCATCGCCAAGCGCGGAGTGTGGTCGCTCAAGGAAGCGCGCGACATCCTCACCCGGCTCATCGGCTCGTTCCCCGACTGGACGGAACTGGACAGGTTCCTCGTCGAGTACCTGGCGACGCCCGAGGAAAGGCCGACGGCGATCGCCAGTTCCTTTGCCGCGAGCCTGGAACTCGTCCGCGAGGGCAGGATCGAAATCCGCCAGCACGAACCGTTCGCGCCGCTCTACCTGCGCAGCCGCGCGGCGGCCAAGCCGATCGAGGTCGTCAATGACTGACACAGCGCCGGCAGCCGTGCTGCCCTTCATTGTTGCGGAACAGGACGACCAGCGGGACCGCAATCCCGCCGGGCGCCTGTTCCTTTCCGAGGCGATGCGCATGGCCGAGGCGATCGTCTTCGCCAGCGCCGAGCCGGTCAGCGAGAAGGCGCTGGCGCAGCGGCTTCCCGACGGCGTCGACGTCGCGCAAGCGATGGCCGAGTTGCAGCGCGCCTACGAGAAGCGCGGGGTGAATCTCGTCAGGGTGGGCGACGCCTGGGCGTTCCGCACGGCCGGCGACCTGGCCTTCCTGATGACCCGCGACGCGGTCCAGCAGCGCAAGCTGTCGCGTGCGGCGCTCGAGGTGCTGGCAATCGTCGCCTACCACCAGCCGGTGACCCGCGCCGAAATCGAAGAAATCCGTGGCGTCGAGACCTCGAAAGGTACGCTCGACACGCTTCTCGAAACCGAATGGGTCAGGATGCGCGGCCGCCGCAAGACGCCCGGCCGCCCCGTCACCTACGGGACGACCGACGCCTTCCTTGATCATTTCCAGCTGGAGGAGATCCGCGACCTGCCGGGCATGGAGGAACTGAAAGGCGCAGGACTGCTTTCCGCTCGCATGCCGTCGAACTTCTCCGTGCCGCTGCCGCCGTCCGATCCGGACCGCCTCACGGACGATGAAGATCCGCTGACCGACATCGACCTCGAGGAACTCGGCCTGTTGACACCTCGGGTCGAGAATGATTGACGGGGTCTGAACTCATCCCTGAGGCCCGGTCTTGACCACGCAGGAAGGCTCGCGGGTATCGGCCGGCGTCACCTTCGCGGCGCGCCTTTCCTTCGAGAACATCAGCCACGCATTCGCCAACGGCGTCGAGACGCTGCGCGACGTCTCGCTCGCCGCCGAGCCAGGCGAAGTGCTGTGCCTGCTCGGCCCGTCGGGATCTGGCAAGACGACGCTTCTGCGCATAGCCGCCGGCATCGAGACGCAGACCACCGGCCGCGTGGTCATGAACGAACGCGAGATCGCCGGTCCGGACGTCTTCCTTCCGCCGGAAAAGCGCTCGATCGGCCTGGTCTTCCAGGATTTTGCCCTGTTTCCCCATCTCACCATCATCGAGAACGTACGCTTCGGCCTGACAGCGTTGTCGAGGGAGGAGGCCAACAACGAGGCGATGATCTCGCTCGCCCGCGTCGGGCTGGAGCAATACGCGCACAAATATCCGCATGTTCTGTCGGGCGGCGAACAACAGCGCGTCGCGCTCGCCCGCGCCATCGCGCCGCGACCGGCGGTGCTGCTCATGGACGAGCCGTTTTCCGGCCTCGATTCGCGGCTGAAGGACGCAGTGCGCGCCGAGACGCTCGATATCCTGCGGCGAAGCCGGGCAACCGCGATCGTGGTCACCCACGATGCCGAGGAGGCCATGCGCATGGGCGACCGGATCGCGCTCCTGCGCGGCGGGCGACTGATGCAGCTCGGCCGCGCCGAGGAACTCTACCAGCGCCCCGCCGACCTGTTCGTCGCCGGTTTCTTTTCCGAGCTCAACCTTTTCGAGGCCCGCGTGTCCGGTGGCATGGCGGATACGCCTGTGGGCAAGGTTTCCGCATCGGGCTTCGCCGACGGCGCGAAAGTAACCGTCGCGGTTCGGCTTTCGGGCTTCGAGGTGGGCGAGGTGGCCGGCGCCATCCCGGCGCGCGTTCTCAACAGCCGGTTCCTCGGCGTCGTCGACCTCGTCGACCTCGCCGTGCCCGGTGCGGACCGTCCGGTCCGCGCCCGAGTCCGTTGCGGGGTGCTTGCGCCGGGTGGGCGAGATATTTTCGTCTCGGTGCGCCCCGCCGACGTACTTGTGTTTGAATCCCGCGGCGAAAACGCCTAGATCAGGTCCAGGGAAACCGTTCGAGAGAGTTTGACAATGGGTTCGTTTTCGATTTGGCACTGGCTGATCGTGCTGGTCGTCGTGCTGCTCCTGTTCGGGCGCGGCAAGATTCCCGAGCTGATGGGCGACATGGCCAAGGGCATCAAGAGCTTCAAGAAGGGCATGTCGGACGAGGATGCCGCGGACGACACCAAGACGGTCGAGCACCGGGCTGACGAGACTGTCGGCGCCCCCAAGGAGAAGGCCAGCAAGAGCTGAGCCGCATACCGCTCTAGCCGGGTTACAAAGCCATGTTCGACATCGGCTGGACCGAAATGCTCGTGATCGCGGTCGTCATGATCGTGGTCGTGGGGCCGAAGGATTTGCCGAAGATGCTGCGCACCTTCGGCAAGACCACGGCGAAGCTGCGGTCGATGGCCGGCGATTTCCAGAAGCAATTCAACGAAGCGTTGAAGGAAGCCGAACTCGACGATGTCAAGAAGTCGGTCGACACGCTGCGCAGCCTCAACCCGGCCAACGAGATCAAGAAGCAGCTCAATCCTTTCGAGAAGGCGGCGGCTGACGTCCGCGCCGGCCTCGACAAGGCGCTGAAGCCGTCTGTTCCGGCCGCCGGCGCGACCGCCGCCGTTGCGGCGACATCGACGGCCGTCCCGGCGGAACCTGCGCCCGCGCCGGTTTTCCCGGGACCGACGGAGATGCCGGCTCCGCCGGTCATCCATGCGCCTGACGCTGCGCCCGCGACGCCGGCGGCGGCCGCCGCCGCTCCGGCTCCGGCCAAGACAGAGACCGCGCCAGCCAAGCGCGCCGCGACGGCGCGGAAAGCGCCCGCAAAGGCCGAGGCGGCCGCCGCACCGGTCGCGCCTGCGCGCAAGAAGAAGACGGGAAGCCCGACGTGAGCAGTAGCGAGCAGGACGAGATCGAGAAGTCGTCGGCGCCGCTGATCGAGCACCTTGTCGAGTTGCGCTCCCGCCTGATGTGGTCGATTGGCGGCTTCTTCATCGCCTTCCTCGTCTGCTTCTTCTTCGCCAAGCAGCTGTTCAACCTGCTGGTTGTCCCTTTCAAGTGGGCCGTCGACTGGGCCGGACTGGCCGACCACAAGGTCGAGCTCATCTACACGGCGCCGCAGGAATTCTTCTTTACCCAGATCAAGCTCGCCATGTTCGGCGGCCTCGTCATCGCCTTCCCGCTGATCGCGACGCAGATCTACAAGTTCATCGCGCCTGGCCTCTATCGCAATGAGCGCGCCGCGTTCTTCCCGTTCCTCATAGCCTCGCCGATCCTGTTCCTGATGGGCGCAGCGCTCGTCTACTTCTTCTTCACGCCGATGGTGATGTGGTTCTTCCTCGCCATGCAGCAGACGGGGCCGGACGCTGAAGTGCAGATATCGCTGCTGCCGAAGGTGTCGGAATACCTCAGCCTGATCATGACGCTGATCTTCTCCTTTGGCCTCGTCTTCCAACTGCCGGTCGTCACGACGCTGATGGCGCGGGTCGGCCTACTCACCTCGCAGGGCCTCGCCGAGAAGCGCAAATGGGCGATCGTGATTGCCTTCGTCGTCGCGGCGGTACTGACGCCGCCGGATCCGGTCAGCCAGATCGGCCTCGCGTTGCCGACGATCCTGCTCTACGAGATCTCGATCTGGACGGCGCGGATGATCGAGCGGAAGCGGGACGCCGAGAAGCTCGCTGCCGAGGCCGCGTCGAGCGAGCAGAAGGCCACCTGAGCCGCCGTTCACCGCCGCGCGTTCCACGCCTGCATATGCCAACCGTTGACGTCATTCGCGGCTGTCCTTAACGGAGTGGCGAGGCCGCTCTCGGCTTCCCGCCCGAGCGAGTCGCCGCGATTCGCCGGCGCCCGTAGCAACCGAACGACGGAACTGGGCTACCATGCTTGACATCAGATGGATCCGCGAGAACCCGACGGCGCTGGTGGACGCGCTGGTCAAGCGCGGCCAGTCTCCCGAGACGGCACAGGCGACCGTCGACGATCTCGTGGCGAAGGACGAAGCGCGCCGCGAACACGTGTCGAAGCTTCAGCAATCGCAGGAACGCCGCAACGCAGCCTCCAAGGAGATCGGCAATGCGATGCGTGGCGGTGACATGGCGCTGGCCGAGCGGCTGAAGGAGGAGGTCGGCGAGATCAAGGCCTTTATCCAAGGCGGAGAGGCGGAGGAGCGAAGGCTCGACGCCGAACTCGACTACGCGCTGGCAGTCGTCCCCAATGTTCCGCTCGACACCGTGCCGGTCGGCGAGGACGAACGAGGCAATGTCGAGGTGCGCCGGGTGGGCGAGCCGCGCCGGATCGCCGCCGCCCGCGAGCACTACGAGATCGGCGAGGCACTCGGCCTGATGGATTTCGAGCGCGCCGCGAAGCTGTCGGGCGCGCGCTTCACCGTATTGAAGGGCCAGTTGGCGCGGCTCGAACGCGCGCTCGGCCAGTTCATGCTCGACCTGCACACGACCGAGCACGGCTATACGGAAGTGCAGGTGCCGCTGCTGGTGCGGGACGACGTCCTCTACGGAACCGGCAATCTGCCGAAGTTCGAAGCCGACCTCTTCTTCGCGCCGCATGCCGGCGCGCGGCTCGGCCTCATCCCGACGGCGGAAGTCCCGCTCACCAATCTCGTGCGCGAGGAAATCCTTCCTCATGACAGGCTGCCGATCCGCATGACGGCGCTCACCCCGTGCTTCCGCTCCGAAGCCGGCTCGGCCGGCCGCGACACGCGCGGCATGCTGCGCCAGCACCAGTTCTACAAGGTCGAGTTGGTCTCGATCACCGACCAGGAAAGCTCGATCGCCGAGCATGAGCGCATGACCGCATGCGCCGAGGAAGTGCTGAAGCGCCTCGGCCTGCCGTTCCGCACCGTCGTGCTGTGCACCGGCGACATGGGCTTCGGTTCGCGCAAGACCTACGATATCGAGGTCTGGTTGCCTGGGCAGAACGCCTATCGCGAGATCTCCTCCTGCTCGGTCTGCGGCGACTTCCAGGCCCGCCGCATGGATGCCCGCTATCGTCCGGAAGGCGAGAAGCAGACGCGCTTCGTCCACACGCTCAACGGTTCCGGCGTCGCCGTCGGCCGGGCGCTGATCGCCGTCGTCGAAAATTACCAGAACGAGGACGGCAGCGTCACGATTCCTGAAGTTTTGCGGCCCTATATGGGTGGCCTCGCCAAGATCGAAGTGAAGTAGATGCGCATTCTCCTGACCAACGACGACGGCATCCACGCCGAGGGCTTGCAGGTGCTCGAGCGCGTCGCGCGCACCATCTCCGATGACGTCTGGGTGGTGGCGCCGGAGACAGACCAGTCCGGTTTCGCCCACTCGCTCTCGCTCTCCGAGCCTCTGCGCATGCGCCGCATCGACGACCGCCACTATGCCGTGCGCGGCACGCCGACCGATTGCGTCATCATGGGCGCGCGCAAGCTGATGCCGGGTCTGCCCGACCTTGTACTCTCCGGCATCAATTCCGGGTCGAACGTCGCCGATGACGTCACCTATTCGGGCACGGTCGCCGGCGCCATGGAGGGCACGTTGCTCGGCATCCGCGCGATCGCGCTGAGCCAGGCCTACAATTTCTACAACGAGGCGCGCGTCGTGCCCTGGGAAGTGGCCGAGACGCACGGCCCGCGGCTGCTCAAGCAACTCCTTGCCGCCGACCTGCCGCAGGGCGTGTTCCTGAACGTCAACTTCCCCAACTGCGCGACCGAGCAGGTCGAGGACGCCGTCGTCACCAGCCAGGGCAAGCTCGTGCACGGCCTGTGGATCGACGAACGCGCCGACGGCCGCAACTTTCCCTACTACTGGCTGCGCTTCGGCCGCGAGCCGGCCGAGATGCGCCCCGGCACCGACATGGCGGCGCTGCGCGAGAACAGGATCTCGATCACTCCGCTCAAGCTCGACCTGACGGCCTACGAGGTCCAGGATCGGCTTCGCAAGGCGCTGCATCCATGACTGTGGCCGAGGACCGGGAGGGCTTCGCCGCCTTCATGCTGCGCCTGCGCGGCAACGGCGTGGCGACGCGGGAACTGGCGGCGGCGTTCGAGGCGACCCCGCGCCGCGCCTTCCTGCCCGGGCAATGGCACGGCGTCACCTGGTCCGACCGAATGATCCCGATTCCATGCGGCGAAGCCATCGAGGGCGTCGACCTCCAGGCGTCCATCGTCAGGGCGCTCGACCTGCAGCCGGGCGTACGCGTGCTCGAGATCGGGACCGGCTCCGGCTACACTGCCGCCGTGATGTCGCGACTGGCCGGCCGGGTGCTCACGGTCGAGCGCTACAAGACGCTTGCCACGCTGGCGCGCGCCCACACGGAGGCGCTCGGCATCCAGAACGTCCAGCTCCGCCACGCCGACGGCGCCAACGGGCTGCCGGGCGAGGGGCCGTTCGACCGCATCGTCGTATGGGCGGCGTTCGAGAGCCTGCCGCGCGTCTTCGTCGACCAGTTGTCGATCGGCGGCATCATGATCGCGCCGATCGGGCCGGCGGAAGCCCCGCAGGACCTTGCCAGACTGACCAAGGTCGGCAGCCGCTTCGAGCGCGAGGATATCGGAAAGGTGCGCCTGCAGCCGATCGTCCCCGGCGTCGCCGCGGTCATATAGACACTCCAGACGACCCTGCGAATTCTTTCCGCAACCTGCCCGCTCTTAACCGGCCGGTAAGATTAACGCGCTTTAATCAAGCCAGTTGGTGTCGGGTACGCGCGGGTAAGTGCGATGCGTTTCAGTGTTCTGAGGGTCGACGAGCGCAGTCTTTTGCGTGGAGCCGCTGTCATCGTGATCGGCGGAATGGTCGCGGGGTGCAGTTCCGGGGCGTCCCGCTTTACGGATGGCGTAGATGGCATCTTCACCGCCTCGACCGCCAATCAGCGATCCATCATCAAGGGTGAGAGCCAGCCATTTCCGGGCGATGCGGCCAAGCCGGTCGCGGCGGCGGGCGACTATACCGGCTCGATTTCGCGCAACGCGGTGAAGCCGGTCGACCTGACCGCGTCGGCGGTCAACCGGAGCAGCCTGCCCGCCGCGCAGCCCTCAGCCGCCGCGCCGGTGGCCGCTTCCGCCCCCCTCGACAACACGACGACGGCGACGGTTCAGCCAGCGGCGGCTCGTCCCGCGGCGGAGGAGCCGGCTGGCTGGTCGCGCGCTGGCGGCACGCAGGTCACCGTCAAGGACGGCGAAACCGTCTACAATCTCTCTCGCCGCTACGGTGTTCCGGCGAAGGTGCTGCTTTCGCTCAACGGTCTTCCCGACGCGAACGCACTGAAGGCCGGGCAGAAGATTGTCATTCCGACCTATGTCTATTCGCGTCAGGCGCCGGTCTCTGCGCCCGACAGCGATCCGAACGTCGCCGACGCCAGGTCGTCGCGCGGAACGAAGTACGACATTCCTGCCGACAAGGTGCCGGTTCCCTTCAAGGCGCCGACCGAGAAGGTCGCGGTCCTGCCGCAGTCGCCGAAGGTAAGGGAGAACGATCCGGCCGCGACCAGCGCGACCGCGAAGGCCGAACCGCAGAAGGCAACGGCAGGGAAGGGCGGCTACACGGTCCAGAGCGGCGACACGCTGTCCGCCATCGCCAAAAAGACAGGCGTTCCCGTTGCCGCCATCAAGTCGGCGAACGGCATGAAGGATGGCTTCATCCGCGTCGGCCAGACGCTCGTCATCCCGGAGGGGTCGTATAAGGTTGCCGCGGCCAAGCCGGCTGCCGACCCGATTGTTACCGGCTCCGCCGGTCCGGCGAAGAAAGCGACGGACGCACAGGTGACGGCCTATACGCCCCCGCGCGCCACGGACTCCGTGATCGAGGACGCCGAGAAGGTCGAAGCGTCGGCGCCCGACACCACCGGTATCGGCCGCATGCGTTGGCCGGTTCGTGGCCGCGTCATCGCCGCTTTCGGCGGCAAGAGCGCCGGGAAGACGAGTGATGGCATCGATATCGCCGTTCCCGAAGGCACGCCGGTCAAGGCAGCCGAAAACGGTGTCGTCATCTATGCCGGCGATGGCCTCAAGGAATTCGGCAACACGGTGCTCGTGCGCCACGAGGACGGGCTGGTCACCGTCTACGGCCACGCCAGCGAACTCAAGGTTTCCCGCGGCGAGAAGGTCAAGCGCGGCCAGGAAATCGCCCGCTCAGGGATGAGCGGCTCGGCCGACATGCCGAAGCTGCACTTCGAAGTACGCAAGAACTCGGCGCCGGTCGATCCGTCTACCTTCCTCGAGTAAGGCGTCTACCGGCGGCAAGCCGTGCCGCCGGTCCTTTAGTCCTCAATCCTTCAACGGCTGGCCGAGCCGGCCGGCGAGATCCTGGATGAACTGCCAGGCGACACGGCCCGAGCGGCCGCCGCGCGTCGTCGCCCACTCGAGCGCTTCCGCGCGCAGCGCGTCCGCTTCGATCGCGAGTTCGTGGTAGCGCGCATAGCCGGATACCATGTCGAGATACTCGTCCTGCGAGCACTTGTGGAAGCCGAGCCACAGGCCGAAACGGTCCGACAGCGACACCTTCTCCTCGACCGCCTCCGACGGGTTGATCGCAGTCGAGCGCTCGTTCTCGATCATGTCGCGGGGCAGGAGGTGCCGCCGGTTGGACGTGGCGTAGAAGATAACGTTTCCTGGCCGACCCTCGACACCGCCCTCGAGCGCCGCCTTTAGCGACTTGTACGACGTGTCGTCATGATCGAAGGACAGGTCGTCGCAGAACAGGATGAAGCGGTGGCGCGCCGCCTTGAGGATCGTCATCAGCTTCGGCAGGGTGTCGATATCCTCGCGGTGGATCTCGATCAGCTTCAACGGTTCGCTGCCGCGCGTCGCGTTGACCCTGGCGTGGGCGGCCTTGACCAGCGACGACTTGCCCATGCCGCGCGCCCCCCACAGAAGCACGTTGTTTGCAGGCAAGCCCGATGCGAAGCGCTCGGTGTTGTCGACGAGGATGTCGCGGACACGGTCGACGCCGCAGATCAGGCCGATGTCCACCCGGTTGACGCGCTCGACCGCCTCCAGTTCCCCGGTCTCCGCCGACCAGACGAAGCAGTCTGCGGCGGCGAAGTCGGCCGGCCGGGCAGTGGGCGGCGCGAGTCGCGAAACCGCCTCGATCAGCCTGTCCAGTTTCTCTTCGAGCGTTTCCGGTCCGTTTCTTTGCATGACTCCGCCGCCTCTGTGGCAATCCGCGTGCGAGGCGTCTAACACGCGGCCGCCAGCCGGGAAAGCGCGCCACAGCCTGGCGAGCGCGGTTGCAAAGCGTCCGCGACCGACTATATTCCGCGCAACTTTCGAGGGGCTGTCCGCGGCCGGTTCAATCGTTTCAGGAGCTTTTTGATGTTCGTCACTCCGGCATACGCGCAGGGCGTCGGCGCCACGCCCGACATGTTCGTCTCCATTCTGCCCTTCGTCCTCATCTTCGTGATCATGTATTTCCTGATCATCCGCCCGCAGCGCGCGCAGATGAAGAAGCGCGGCGAGATGCTCGCCGCGGTTCGCCGCGGCGACACGGTGGTGACCGGCGGCGGGCTCATCGGCAAGGTGACCAAGGTCATCGACGACAATGAGCTCGAGGTCGATCTCGGCAATGGCGTCAAGGTAACGGCGCTGCGCGCGACCATTTCGGACGTTCGCGTCAAGGGCGAGCCGGTCGCCAACCAGAACGCCAAGAAATAACCGCAAATCGGGCGGCATCCGGAAACGGTAGTCCGCCCGGCCGACGGTGAGCCGTCGGATTCGACGAGGCATCATGCTCTATTTTTCGCGCTGGAAGACAATCTCGATCTGGCTGGTGGTGCTGTTGGGCATCATCTACTCGCTTCCGAATCTGCTGCCGGCATCGATGCTTGCGAACGTTCCCTCCTGGGGACCCAGCCGGCCGATGACGCTCGGCCTCGACCTGCAGGGCGGCTCGCATATCTTGCTCGCCGTCGAGCGCGACGACCTGGTGGGCGAACGCCTGACCTCTGCGCGCGACGAGATCCGCACGGCGTTGCGCGACGCCAAGATCGGCTATACCGGCCTTTCGGGCAGTGGCCGGGTCGTCCAGGTGCGCATCCGTGAGGCCAACGACGTCGACAAGGCGAAGACCGCATTGCAGTCGCTGACCCAGCCGCTTTCGACGGGCGTCTTCGGCGGCACCACGATCAGCGAGTTCAGCTTCGACGAGCCCGAACCCGGCCTACTCCGCTACACGATGACCGACGAGGGTCTCGATTACCGGATCGGTAGCGCGGTCACGCAGTCGATCGAGGTGGTCGGCCGCCGCGTCAACGAACTGGGCACGACCGAGCCGATAATCCAGCGCCAGGGCAACGACCGGATTCTGGTCCAGGTCCCCGGCCTCCAGGATCCGCAGCGCCTGAAGGACATTCTCGGCCAGACGGCGAAGCTGACTTTCCAGATGGTCGACCAGACGATGTCCGTCCAGGACGCGCTCAACGGCCGTCCGCCGGCAGGATCCTCCGTCATGTATTCGCCCGACGATCCGCCGGTGCCGTATCTGATCGAGGACCGCGTCATCGTCTCGGGCGAAAACCTAGTCGACGCCCAGGCCACCTTCGACCAGCGAACCAACGAGCCGGTCGTCTCGTTCCGCTTCGACGCAAAGGGCGCCGCACGCTTCGGCCAGGCGACGCAGCAGAATGTCGGCCGCCTGTTCGCCATCATCCTCGACAACCAGGTCATCTCCGCGCCGCAGATCCGCGAGCCGATCCTCGGCGGAACCGGCCAGATATCCGGCAACTTCACCGTCCAGAGCGCCAACGACCTCGCCGTTCTCCTGCGCGCCGGTGCCCTCCCGGCCACGTTGACAGTGGTTGAGGAGCGAACCGTCGGACCGAGCCTCGGCGCCGACTCCATCGCCGCGGGCAAGGTCGCCTCGGCGATCGCAGCCGTGCTCGTGCTCGCCTTCATGGTGGTCGCCTATGGCAGCCTCGGCCTCATCGCCAACCTGGCGCTGATCGCAAACGTGGCGCTGATCGTCGCCGTACTTTCGGTGCTCGGGGCGACGCTGACCTTGCCAGGCATCGCCGGCATCATCCTGACGATGGGCATGGCGGTCGATTCCAACGTCATCATCTACGAGCGCGTCAAGGAAGAGCGACGAGACGGCCGATCGCTCGTCCAGGCGCTCGACGCCGGCTTCACGCGCGCGCTTGCGACCGTCGTCGACGCCAACGTCACGACGCTCATCGCGGCCGTGATCCTGTTCTATCTGGGATCGGGCCCGATCCGCGGCTTTGCCGTGACGCTGGCCATCGGCATCATCACGACGGTGTTCACCGCCTTCACCTTGACCCGTTGGATGATCGCCCTGTGGCTGCGCCGCAGCCGCCCGACGCAGATTCCGAGCGGGCTCCTGAAGTTCCCGGAACGGACGAGTATCGGCTTTATGTCGATGCGCAACTACGCGTTTGCCCTGTCCTCCCTGCTCGCCGTTGCGACGGTGGTCCTGTTCGTGACCAAGGACATGAACTACGGCATCGATTTCCGCGGTGGCTCGATCATCGAGGTTCAGGCCAAGGGCGATGTCGCCGATGCCGCCGACGTGCGTGCGCGGCTCGGCGAATACAATCTCGGCGACGTCCAGGTTCAGCAGTTCGGCTCCGACCGGGAACTGCTGATCCGCATCGAATCGCAGGAGGGCGGCGACAATGCCGAGCAGTCGGCGGTCGAGAAGGCGCGCCTCGCGCTGTCCGATGACTACGAGTTCAGGCGGGTGGAAGTGGTCGGCCCGACCGTGTCGAGCGAACTCGCCTGGGCGGGGACGATGGGT
The DNA here is from genome assembly GCA_905339215.1 of Rhizobiaceae bacterium. Classification (GTDB taxonomy): domain Bacteria; phylum Pseudomonadota; class Alphaproteobacteria; order Rhizobiales; family Rhizobiaceae; genus DUSC01. The sequence continues at coordinate 67,883 of CAJPFN010000016.1, read as the reverse complement.
GTTCTGGCGTCGCTGGTGGCGATGCTCATTTACATCTGGTTCCGCTTCGAATGGCAGTTCGGTCTGGGCGCGGTCATCTCGACGGTGCACGACGTGATCGCGATGATATTCCTCTATGTCGTCGCCGGTATCGAGTTCAATCTCACCAGTATCGCGGCGATTCTCACCATCGTCGGCTACTCGATCAACGACACCGTCGTCGTCTACGACCGCGTTCGCGAGAACCTGCGCAAGTACAAGAAGATGCCGCTCGTCGAACTGCTCGACCTGTCGATGAACCAGACGCTGTCGCGAACGATCCTGACCGGCGTGACGACGCTGTTTGCCCTTACCGCGCTCTACATCTTCGGCGGCGAGGTCATCGCGTCCTTCACCTTCGCCATGATCTTCGGCATCCTCTTCGGCACCTATTCGTCGGTTTTCGTCGCCGGTCCTCTGCTGATCCTGTTCAAGCTGCGGCCGGAAGGCGAGATCGGCGGAAAGCCGACCGCCGAGATCGCTGCGCCGTCCGGCGGCAGCGCGACCGGTAGTTGACGCGGCCATGGCCGAAGGCATCGTCATCCGCCGCGCGCACTTTCCAGGGCGCGCGCCGATCGACGCCTACGGCAACGGCGGCTTCCGCTTCGCCGAAATGTCGCACCGCGGCTCGATCCTGTGCCTGCCGTCGGGCGTCCACGGCTGGGAACCAGCGGATCCGGCGGCGCTTTCGCTGGAGGATTTTGCCCGCGTGTTCGGCGAAGCGGCCGACATCGAGGTCCTGCTCGTCGGCTGCGGGCGGGACCTGAAGCCGCTTCCGGCAGCGCTGAAAGCGGCGCTGAAAGAGGCCCGCATCTCTGCCGATCCGATGTCGACGGGCGCTGCCGTGCGCACCTACAACGTCCTTCTCGCCGAAGATCGCGCCGTCGCCGCGGCGCTGGTTGCCGTCGACTGAAATGGCGGATTCGATCGCCGAGGTGGTGCGCGCCGCCGACCGGGACCGCTATCTCGCCGCGCTCTATGCACCGGCCGGCCGTCGCGCCGACTTGATGGCGCTCCACGCCTTCAACGCCGAGATCGCCGGCATCCGCGACCGCATCCGCGAGGCCTTGCCCGGCGAGATTCGCCTGCAATGGTGGCGCGACACGATAGCCTCCGGCGACCTCTCCGGCGGCGGCCACCCTCTTGCGGCGGCGCTCATGTATGCGATCGAGGCGCATGGACTGCCCCGTGGTGCCTTCGATTCGTATCTGGAAGCGCGCATCTTCGACCTTTACGACGACCCGATGCCCACCCGCACCGATCTTGAAGGCTACTGCGGTGAAACGGCATCCGCCATGATCCAGCTTTCGGCGCTGGTCCTCGATCCGATGGCCGCCACAACGGTTTCCGACCTCGCCGGCCACGCCGGTTGCGCCCAGGCAATCGCCGGTCTCCTGCGCCTGCTGCCGATCCACCGGCGCCGCGGCCAGTGTTTTCTCCCGCGCGACCTGCTCGCCGCCGTCGGCACGACGCCAGAGGCATTCTTGTCGGGTGAGGACAAAGCCGCCGCGGCGCGCGCCGTTGCGGCCATGGCTGCGCTCGGTTCCGAACACATGACGGCGTTCCTCGCCGGTGTTGGCTCCCTTCCGCCATCGCTGAGGCCGGCCTTTCTGCCCGCCGCCCTTGCGCCCGCCTATCTCGCTGCGATCGTCCGCGATCCGGTTTCGGCCCTTTCGCGTGCCGCCGATGTCTCTGCCCTGCGGCGTCACTGGTTGCTTCTGCGCGCCGCTTCCGGTCGCTGGCCTGCACCTCTCTCTTTGACGTAAACGTCAATCGTGCTAGGGATTCGTCCGTCCGTTGCAAAGACGGCCGCGGACGGGGAGGAGAACCGCGCGTGAGCCTGCCGCTGCTTGTGGCGATCGTCGTGATCGGCATATCGCTGACCGTTGCCGCCGTGCATTTCACTGGCGGCAGCATGACCGCGCATCTCGACGGCGCCGACGAGGCGCGGCGTATCTTCGCCCTCGACTTTCCCGACGAGAAACCATCCACCGTCATGATCACCAGCGACGGGCAGTCGGCGTTCCTCGCGCTTCCCCGCGGCCGCACCGGCATCGTCCAGAGCTTTGGCGACGGCTTCTTCACCCGGATCGCCACGCCTAGCGACGTCGCGGGGCTCAAGCTGCGCGCGCCGGCCACGGTCTCGCTCCGCTTCCGCGACTTCACCTGGACCGGTGGCCACTTCTCCTTCGCCGATGCGGCTGCGGCTTCGGCCGTCGTCCAGGCGCTCGATCCGGCATATGATCCATCCTCACGGGTGAACTGACATGCACGACTACGTCTTTCCGAAGGTCACCGAATACGCCATCCCGTTCTTCATCGTGGCGATGCTGCTCGAGCTCTTCGTCGTCCGTACCGGGCGCGCGAAGGGGGCGTTCGAGACGCGCGACACGCTGACCAGCCTGATGATGGGAACCGGCAACGTGGTCGCGGGCATCCTGCTCGGCTTCGTCTCCTATTCGCTGCTTCTGTGGCTGTGGCAGTACCGCTTCTTCGACCTCGGCCTGTCGATCTGGATCTTCCTCGGCGCCTTCCTGCTCGATGACCTCCGCTACTACTGGTACCACCGCATCGCCCATAGGGTGCGCTGGGTCTGGGCCGAGCACGTCAACCACCATTCCAGCCAGCACTACAACCTGTCGACGGCGCTGAGGCAGAGCTGGACCGGCCTGTTCACCGGCATGTTCGTGCTCCAGGCCCCTCTCGTCCTCCTTGGGCTCCACCCGGCGGTCATCGCCTTCGTCTTCGGCTTCAACCTCGTCTGGCAGTTCTGGATTCACACCGAGACAATCGGCAAACTGCCGCGCTGGTTCGAGGCGGTGTTCAACACGCCGTCCCACCACCGGGTCCACCACGCCACCAACCCGCGCTATCTCGATGCCAACTACGCCGGCACGCTCATCGTCTGGGATCGCATGTTCGGCACCTTCGTCGAGGAACTCGAGGAAGACCAGCCGCGCTACGGAATCGTCAGGAACCTCGGTACCTTCAACCCGCTGAAGGTCGCGTTCCACGAGTATGTCGGCATCTTCAAGGACGTCTTCCGCCCCGGCCTGACCATGCGTCAGCGGCTCGGTTACCTGTTCATGCCGCCCGGCTGGAGCCACGACGGAAGCCGCGAGACGTCGAAGAGCCTGAAGGCCGCTTATGTGCGCCGCAACCCTTCCGAGGCGGGCAAGCCGGGACTGCCGGGAGCGGATGGCGCTGAAATGACGCCGGCGGAGTGATCAGCCGAGCTTCGGCTCGCCGAGCAGATCGGCGAACGTCGCCCTTGTCTTCGCCATTTTTGCCTGCACCGCGGCCATAAGGTCCTCGGAGCGCAGCATGCCGCCGTTCCAGGTGGCGATGTAGTCGAGCCCGTCGGCGACCGAGTGGTCGCGCGCATAGGCGAGGTTCCTCTTGATGCCGGCAATCGCCAGAGGCGACTTCTCCGCAATCGATCGGGCCAGTTCGCGCGCGGCATCGGCCAGTTTGTCTTGGTTCGCATGGACCGCTGAAACGAGGCCGATCGCCTTCGCCTCCTTGGCGTCGAAGCGACGGCCGGAATAGCAGAGCTCGGCGGCCACCGACGGCGCGATCAGCTTCGGCAGGCGCTGCAGCGTGCCGACATCGGCGGCCATGCCGATATGGATCTCCTCGACGGCGAAATACGCGTCGACGCTGGCGATCCTGATGTCGCATGCGGTGATCAGGTCGATGGCGCCACCGATGCAGGCCCCATGGATCGCCGCGATCACCGGAAATCGCGCCCGCTCGATCGCGGTGAAGGCGTCCTGGAGCGACAGGATCAGTTCGCGCATGGCGAATGCTGCGCGTCCGGGTTCGTTCCGGAAGAGGTTCGCGATGCCGGCGAACGCGGCGAGGTCCATGCCGCCGCTGAAATGCCTGCCTTCGCCGGCAATCACCGCGCAACGCACGGTCTGGTCGCGCCCAAGCGCGGCGATGACGCGCGGCAGGCCGCCCCAGAACTCCGGCGTCATACTGTTCGCCTTGTCGGGCTTGTTCATGACGATGCGGGCTACCGGCCCGTCGCGTTCGATCCTGAAGAAGGTGCTCTCGAGGGTCACGGCAGGTTCTCCGGTTAGGTCAGGTGATTTCGTCGGCTACTCCGCGGCTTCCGCGCGCGGCGCGAGCCCCAGCCACGCCCGGCAGTCGTCAAGCGCGCGCGCCGTCATTGCCTTCTTCTTGGCGACGGTCTTGTCCTTGCCGCGCAGGCGCTTTCCGTCCGCCTTCGGCGCCTCGATCGGGGGAAACAGGCCGAAATTGACGTTCATCGGCTGGAAGGAACGCTTGCCGGCCTCGTCGTCGGAGACGATGTGGCCGCCGGTGATGTGGTTGACGAGGGCGCCGAACGCGGTCGTCGTCGGCGGCGCCTGGATCGACCGGCCGAGCCGCGCCGCGGCGGCGAAGCGGCCTGCGAGGAGGCCCATCGCGGCGCTCTCGACATAGCCCTCGCAGCCGGTGATCTGCCCGGCGAAGCGCAGACCGGGCCGCGACTTCAGCTGCAGCGTCCGGTCGAGCAGGACCGGCGAGTTGATGTAGGTGTTGCGGTGCAGGCCGCCGAGCCGCGCGAACTCGGCGTTCTCCAGACCGGGTATCATGCGGAAGATGCGGGTCTGCTCGCCGTGGCGCAGCTTCGTCTGGAAGCCGACCATGTTGTAGAGCGTGCCGAGAGCATTGTCCTGGCGCAGCTGCACCACCGCATAGGGCTTCACCGCCGGATTGTGGCTGTTGGTCAGCCCCATCGGCTTCATCGGCCCGTGGCGCAGCGTCTCGACCCCGCGTTCGGCCATCACCTCTATTGGCAGGCAGCCGTCGAAATAGGGCGTGCCTTCCCACTCCTTGAACTCGGTCTTGCCGCCGTCGAGCAGCGCTTGGACGAAGGCGTGGTACTGCTCCTTGTCCATCGGGCAGTTGAGGTAGTCTTTGCCCGTGCCGCCGGGCCCGATCTTGTCGTAACGCGACTGGAACCAGGCGACGTCGAGGTCGATGCTGTCGAAATGCACGATCGGCGCGATGGCGTCGAAAAACGCCAGCGCATCGGCGCCGGTCGCGGCGCGGATCGCATCGGCGAGCGAGGGCGCGGTCAACGGCCCGGTGGCGATGATCGCCTGGTCCCAGTCCGCCGGAGGCAGGCCGGTGACCTCCTCGCGTACGATCGAGACGAGCGGGTGGTCTTCCAGCCGCGCCGTCACCGCTGCGGAAAAGCCGTCCCGGTCGACCGCGAGCGCGCTGCCCGCCGGCACCTGGTTGGCGTCGCCGGAGGCCATGATCAGCGAGCCGGCAAGCCGCATCTCGGCATGCAGTAGCCCGACCGCGTTGGTCTCGGCGTCGTCGGAGCGGAACGAGTTGGAGCAGACGAGTTCGGCCAGACCCTCTCCCTTGTGCGCCTCGGTGCCGCGCACGGGACGCATCTCGTGCAGGACGACAGGAACGCCGGCCTGGGCGATCTGCCAGGCAGCTTCCGATCCGGCGAGGCCGCCGCCGACGACGTGGATGGGCGCTTGTGTCATACCTGCCGGATTAGTCCCCGCGGCCGGCCTTTGCAAGGAGGCGCGCCTTGCTCGGCCGCCTCGGCCTGTCGGCGCCCCATCAACAACATTTGCTCAAGGTCGGAATTGCCGCCCGTTTGCCGCGCCGCTATGTACTACGCATGCTGCACCGAAAACTCCTCGCCGCGACAGCTCTTCTTGCTTCAGGCCTCGCCTAGGCCTGCACCTCATCTTCCAACAACTATACCGGTGAGGCGGCCGTGGTGCGCACCGAACGCATCTACGTGTGCAGCGGCTTCAACTGCCATTTCAAGACGCGGCTCGACTTCGGCGCCTCGGACGCGCGGCGCTTCGCCGAAATCATGACGGGTGGCCGCGGCTCGCCGCAGGCCGAACGCAGCGCGATTTCCAGCGCGGTACAGTATTATGAAAAGCGTGCCGGCGCGGCGATCGGAGTCATCGACGACGCCAAATCCGACTTCGGCGCTTCCGGCGAGCTCGGCCAGATGGACTGCATCGACGAATCGACAAACACGCGCTCGCTGCTCCTCTATCTGGAGCGACGCGGCCTCCTGCAGCACCATTCCGTGCTGGCAAACGTGTCGCGCGGCCTGTTCATCGACGGGCGCTATCCGCATTCGACAGCGGTCTTGCTCGACAGGTCCGGCAAGGAATGGGCCGTCGACAGCTGGTACGCGCCAATGGGGGCCGCCCCCGACATCCTGCCGATGGCGCAGTGGCTTAAGCGCGGCGTTATGGGCAGCAACGCGCCCGTCTAGTCATCCGGTCGTTCGGGGAGTGAGCCGTTTTCGCGCGATTCGCTTTCGCGGCGAACGTCTTGCGCGCTTGCGCTTGGGATCGTCGCTATGCGCCAAGGGGAAAAAAACAACACCCGCCGGGGGAGGAGGTCCGGCGGGTGTCGTTTTGTTGGCCAGCGATCGGGAGGAGGTGAACGCCGGCCGTATTCGCCTTGGCCTGGGAGGAGGATGGCCGCGGCTGAATTCGATGTCGTCGCCGTTTTCGGCGCCGTTCGCTCCCGGGGAACAACACCCGCCGGGGGAGGAGGTCCGGCGGGTGTCGTTTTGGTGGCCAACGATCGGGAGGAGGTGAACGTTGGCCTTATCCGCCGAAGCCTGGGAGGAGGTAGGCTCCGACGAAATTCCGTGGTCAGATCGACTTGCGGGCGACGAAGTTGATGTCGCCGCGGGCAATGCCGAGGTCAGAAAGCTCGCGGTTAGACAGGCGGCTCAGCTCGGAAACGGTTTCCCGGTAGCGGCGCCAGTTGCGGTAGTTGCGGATCAGGTTCATGGCACGTCTCGTTTCGTCTTTAGTTCGTTTCTTGCCGTCTTTGTGTACGATGCGAAGATAGGCGCGTGGGATTCGTTTGGGTAGGCGCATTGGTGCATGGCAGCATTGCGTTTTGTGCAATGCAACATTCTCTGCGGCTGGAGCAGCGGCGACGAGGCCCAGGGCCGAATCGAATCTCTCGCAAGGTCAACGGCTTGCGTGCTATGAAGCGTTCTGTGGCCGGGAAGGCCGAGTGGGGGAGAAGACCAACCAAATGGCGAGCTATGCTGTTCGTGTCAAGCACGACATCGCGCGCTGGGTCGAGCGCGGCCTGATCGCGCCGGGTCTGGCGCAGGTTCTGGCCGACGATATCGACGCCCACCAGCGCAAGGCGTTCAGTTTTGGCTCCGTCCTGGCTATTCTCGCGGCGCTGCTGTTCGCCGCGGCCCTGCTCATCTTCGTCGCAGCAAACTGGGAAGCCATGCCGAGGCTCTGGCGGGTCGGCCTGGTCTTTGCCGCGCTAGGCGCGGGCTATATCGGCGGTGCGGTGCTGAAACAGCGCGATCATTCTGCCTTTGCCGAAGCGCTGTGGCTGATCGGCGCGGCAGGCTTCGGCGGCGCCATCGCGCTGATCGGCCAGATGTACCACCTCTCCGGCGACGAGGCGCAGGCCGTCCTCGTCTGGTGCGGCGGTACTGCGCTGGCCGCGCTGGCGTTGCGCTCGGGCCCACTGACCGTCGGTGCAGTGGTGCTGGCGGACGCCTGGCTGGCCATGCTCGCTCTCGATTTCTGGGGATCGACGCCGTTCCCCTACGAATTTGCCGCCGTCGCGCTCGTCCTGTGGGCGGTTTCCTACTGGACCGACAGCAAGGTGGCGCGCCACCTGATCCTCCTGTCGCTCGACTTCTATCTGGTGCTCCTCGCCATCGAGGTGAACATGTTCGTCGTCTCGGTCCTGCTGGCGATCGCATCGGCGGCGGTGTTCGCCTTCGCCGTCATGCGCCCTGCCGAGGCCGAGCGCATCGCCCGGCTCGACGGTCGCCTGGCGCTCCACGGCCTGATCGGCTTCCTGACCGGCATGACCGTGATGCAGTTCGGCATGATCGACGAACTCGGCGCACTGGTCATTGGCGCCATCGTCTCTTTCGCCGGAATCGCGGCTGCGCTCTTCTTTGGCGGCCGCGACAGCCGCGCAGTGCGCTGGATCGCCTACCTCGGCTTCGGCTGCCAACTGGTCTTCACCTATGTCGTTACGCTGGGCACCATGCTCGGCACTGCCGGCTTCTTCCTGCTCGGTTCGGCGACACTCGCCATCCTCGCCTGGGTGATCATCCGGATCGAACGCCGCGTGAATGCGCCGGCGGCACCTGAGGGAGCGGGAGCATGATGCGCGCCAATCGTCTTGTCATTGCGGCAATCGCACTTTCGCTGGTGCAGATCGGCTTCCTTTCCTGGATGATCGCCGGCCGCGCGGCCATCCTGAGGAACGGCGCCGAGGTGTTGCTGCGCATCCAGCCGGTCGATCCGCGCGACCTCTTGCGCGGCGACTACGTCGTGCTCGCCTACGATATCAGCCAGATCCCCGCCGCGGTCATCTCAAACGTGCCGGAAGGCATGACGGTCACCGAGGAGGGGCCGATCTACGTGCGCCTGGCGAAGGGTGCCGACAACCATTGGAACGCGGTTTCGGCGAGCCTGGGCAAACCGTCGGCGACGCCCGCGCCGGCCGGCGAGATCGATATCAGGGGCTTAATGCCCGGCGGCTGGAGTTTTTCCCGCGATACCAGCGTCAGGATCGAATACGGCATCGAGCGCTTCTACCTGCCCGAGGGCGAGGGCCTGGCGATTCAGAACGACATCCGCGAGCGGCCCTTCTCCATGCTGGTCGCGGTCGCCAGGGATGGCGCGCCGCAAATCAAGGCCCTGCTCGACGGCGATACGGTTCTGTTTGAGGAGCCGCTTTACTAGGCCGTTCCCGGCGGGCTTCGATGACCCAGGAGACGTTCAACATCCTGATCGCGGCGTGGGTCGCCCTGGCACTGTTGCTTGCCCCGATCCAGCTCGTCGTCGTTCCGGCATACGGCCGCCACCGCCGCGCCGACTGGGGTCCGGAGATTGGTAACCGGCTGGGCTGGGTCATCATGGAACTGGTTTCGCCGATCGCCTTCCTCGCCCCGCTTGCCGCGGGCCTCCTAGCCGGCGCCTATTCCGTTCCGATCTATGTTTTCGCCTTCCTGTGGAGCGCCCACTACGTCAACCGGTCGCTGGTCTATCCGCTCACCATACGCACGTCGGTGCGGACCATTCCCGTTGCGATCGTCGCCAGCGGAATTCTGTTCAATGCCGTCAACGGCTGGTCGAACGGCTATTACCTCGCGAGTCCGTGGGCGGACTATGGCGCGGAGTGGCTGCTCGACCCGCGATTCCTCGCCGGGCTTGCGCTGTTCCTCCTGGGCGCGGCCATCAATATCGATGCGGACCGGCGACTGATGCGCCTGCGCAACGGTGCGAAGCACACCGACTACGTCATCCCGCAGGGCGGGCTGTTTCGCTGGGTGTCCTGCCCGAACCATCTCGGCGAGATCATCGAGTGGAGCGGCTTCGCGCTGGCCTGCTGGAACCTGCCGGCGGCGGCATTCGCCGTCTGGACGGCCGCCAATCTCGGTCCCCGCGCATGGGCGCATCACCGCTGGTACCGGCGCAAGTTCCCCGACTATCCGCCCAGCCGCAAAGGATTGATTCCATTCGTTCTCTGACTGTGGAGGCAATATGCTCGTCGCGGTGACCGGCGCAACCGGCCATCTCGGGGCCAATGTGGTGCGCGAATTCCTCGGCAAGGGGTTTTCCGTACGCGCGATCGCGCGCCATGTGGACAGCCCCGCACTTCACGGGCTGGAACTCGATCGCGTGAGCGCCGACGTGCTCGACCCCCCGGCGCTGAGGGCCGCGTTCGCCGGTTGCGGCGCCGTTATCCATCTGGCCGCGAAGATTTCCATTCGCGGCGACCGCGACGGCACCGTCTGGCGAACCAATGTCGAGGGCGCGCGTAACGCGGTCATCGCCGCGCGCAGCGTCGGCGCCGGAAGGTTCGTGCATGTGAGCTCCATTCACGCGATGAGGCTTGACGACGCCGAAGGCACTGCCGACGAAAGCCGGCCGCTGGTGGGCGAGGGCGCTTTCGCCTACGACCGGTCGAAGGCCGAAGGCGAGCGCGTCGTGCTCGGTTCGGCAACGGACGGACTGGACGCGCTCGTCCTGCGACCCACCGGCATTCTCGGTCCGCACGACTACAGGCGTTCGCGGGCAGGGACGATGCTGCGCGAGTTCTTCCGCGGCGAGCGACCGTTGCTGATCCCCGGAGGGTTCGACTGGGTCGATGCGAGGGACGTTGCGGCCGCGATCGTCGCCGCTGTCACGCGGGGCCGGGCCGGCCAGGCCTACCTGATTTCGGGGCACTGGGTGTCGATCGAGCAACTCGCCCGCCACTGCGGTCGCGTCAGCGGCCGCGGGAGGAACCGGGTGATCCTGCCGCGCTGGATGGCGATGGCGGCGCTGCCTTTCGTGGAAACCCTTGCCGACTTGCGGAGCGGCGAGCCCCTCTTCACGCGCGAATCCCTTGCCGCCGTGGCCTCTAACACCCGCAACATATCGTCGCGCAAGGCGGCGGACGAACTCGGCTTCACGGCGCGGCCGGTCACCGAAACGCTCCGCGACACGTTCGACTGGTTGAAGTCGGGCGATTTCGGCTGACAACCCGCCGGGCGGGGAAGCTCGGTGCCGGGCGTCCACCGTTTTCGGGCGGCCGGCAAAGCGAATACGCGCAATCTGAAATCTGGTGCGATGAAGGCACCAATGCGACCCGTAATTTCAATACGTTAGAGAATCAGCGCTGTAATTCGGTGCTGTAAAATGCCTGTGGATAGCCGAAATCCCTCGGGATGACCTGTCGATCGACTGAGACGCACCGGGACGTATTCAGATTCACACAAAATGTGAATTTTATCAATTAGTTGCGCCGCTTCCTTGGAGCGCGTATGATTGCGGTCAGCCCGGCATTCGCTTGGCACAACGCAACAAAAAGCCCGCTCGCACCGGCAAAGTTTGAGCAGGCTTTTTGCACCAAGGATTTCGACGTGGACTCTACCATTGGCGGGAATCCCCCGCAATCCTCCTCCGATACCGACCTATCCGACTTGCTAGGCGATTCGAATGCCTCGGCACAGAGTGCCGACAATCGCGCCGTCGCTCTCGACCTCGCGCGGCGCGGCTTTGCGGTCTTCCCGTGCGGCGCCGACAAGCGCCCGCTTACAGCGCACGGATTCGCCGACGCGACAACTGACGCCGACCAGATTCAGGCATTGTGGCGCACCTGGCCGGACGCGCTTCCCGCGTTGCCTACCGGCGGTCGCAACGGAATTGCGGTGCTTGATATAGACCGTCACCACGCAGACGCGGACGGCTTCGCTGCGCTAGCCGCCTTGGGTTTCGACGCTGCCTCTCTCCGCTCTTTTGCGGTCGACACGCCAAACACCGGCCGGCACATCTATTTCGGGTGGCCCGAAGGGTTGAGATGCAGCGCGAGGCATCTGCCGAACGGACTCGATATCCGCGGCGAAGGCGGTTACGTCATCGCCCCCGGCGCCGTGCTGCCCGATGGCCGTTCATACGTGGCCCGTGGTCGCCTTGATCGGTCGGCGCTCCCGGACTGGCCTGCAGCCCTGCTAGCGCCGCGGCGTGACGACTTTGACCCTTCCAAGCGCCTCGGACCTGACCCGCTGCCGGTCGATTGGGACGAAGTGCGGCGTGCGCTCGCCTTCATCTCTCCCGATTGCAGCCGAGAGGACTGGGTTCGCGTCGGCATGGCCCTTCACGCGGCAAGCGACGGCGCTAAAAATGCATTCGAGCTTTGGGACGCTTGGTCAGCCAAGGCAACCGAGCCGGGCAAATATCAATCCCGCGAGATGCGCAGCCAATGGCGCAGCTTCGGCCGCGGCGAAGGAGTCGAAATCGGCACGCTCTTTCACATAGCGGGCGAATACGGATGGACGCGTGCTCCGGAAGTCGGGCCGGATGATTTCGAAGACCTACCCGCGCTTCCCGCGTCTTCGTTTCCGGCCGTGTGGGGCGCCACAATTCAGCGAAGTAGCAAGGGGGACCCGCTTCCAACGCTAACCAACGCCTCTATCTTCCTTGCGAGCATCAATGAGACCGAAGGTCTTGGTCTGCGCTACAACCTCATGCGGCAATGGGAGGAGTCTATGCATGGCGAGGTTGACGACGCAACCATAGGCGTTCTTCGCATCAAAATCGAACGCGCAGGAATGCGAAGAATCGGCAAGGATCTTACCGGCGATGCTGTCACCCAAGTAGCCCGCCGACATTCCTATCACCCTGTCCGCGATTACCTGTCGGCCCTTATGCATGACGGTGAGAAGCGAATCGACACTTGGCTTTCAAACTACCTTGGGTCGGAAGATACACCACTTACGAGAGCGATCGGGCGAGCCTTCCTTATCGCCATGGTTGCCCGAGTCGAGAAGCCCGGCTGCAAGCATGACTCCATGCTCATGCTTGCGGGTGATCAAGGCATCGGGAAGAGCACAGCCTGCAGCATCCTGGCGGGTGAATGGTTTGGCGACAAGCTCCCGAGTCTGGCAGACAACGCTGTCGAAGCTTCGCGCTACATTCAAGGCAAATGGTTGGTCGAAGCCGGTGAGTTGGAAGCGCTCAGGAAAGCAGAAGCAGAGACCCTGAAGGCGTTTATCTCTTGTCAGGACGATGAAGGCCGCGCGCCTTACGGCAGACGATACCGGAGATTCCCGCGGCAGACTGTTTTGGTCGGCACAACGAATTCGACCGAATACCTCCGCGATACAACGGGCAACCGCCGATATTGGCCTGTCCAATGCGGCAAGAGTCTCGACCTCGACGGCCTGGAGCGCGACCGCGATCAATTGTTCGCGGAAGCGCGCGACGCCTTCAATGCGGGTGTGCCGTGGCACTTGAGCGACGAAATGGAGAAGCAAGCGCGTGTCGCCCAAGAAGCCGTCCGCGAGCAAGATGCATGGGAAGATGTCGTGCGCGAGTATCTCGACGGCACCGACTTCGACGGCAATCGCCGCGACAAGATCAAGGCGAGTGACTGCCTGGCCTTCCTTGGCATTCCAACGGCACACCAAGGTATGCGGGAGAGCAAGCGCATGGCCGGCGTGTTGCGGGCTTTGGGGTGGCAAAGACGCCATAGCGAGTGCGGTAAAGTATGGGTGCGGCCATGAATTCGCTGACCCGTGCTGACCCCTGCCTGACCCGTATAGGGGGCAGCGGTTTTGCACGCAATATCAATGCGTTGTCGTGAGGCTGACCCCTCTGACCCTATTCTGAGTTAAAAGACCATGGAAGCAACACAGCGGCAGCATAGGACGTGGGCGGGATGGCTACGCGTTACGGGGAATAACATAGGAAAACAGGGGTCAGAGGGGTCATAGGGGTCGGTCGACCGTGAGCAAATCAATCCTATCGCACTTCCTCAGGGTCATGGCCGATGGGCGGCCAGTGCGGGGGTCTCCGAGCGCGCTCTTCACTGTTCGAAGAAGCCTTCCCGGACTCAGGAGTCGTTTCGCTGCCGTAACATTCAAATCTCGCGTGAATCGCGCTCGGCGTCCCCCGCCCCCGGCAGCTCCTCGCCGGAAGGACCCAAAGCCGACCCTGGGACTATATTAGCTGTTCGGGCGCGGCATGCACTTCGGCGGACGCACACATCTCAGCATCGAACACGCGTCGATCCTTTCGTCTTGGATTTTCCGGAGAGGTGTGCGAAGCGTTGGCCGCACGGAGGGGAAATGATGACTGGACATTCGATTAAAAGAGGCGATCAAGTATCCGCAGAAACGGTCGCGACCTGGCTCTACAGAGTCGCGTTCGGCAAGAGCTTCCTTGAAGTAGGAGGCCTCTACGCAAACGAACGGGTCACCTCGGCTTACCGAGCGGGCGCCATATCCCTTGCTGCGGCCGATATCGTTCCCGCCGATCATGTATGGTGGCCGCGCTTCGATGGCGCGCTGCGCGAGGCGGGCATCGAGCCGTCACAAGTGCGTCGTCATCCCGGTTTCAACGTCCTCGATCAGTACAGCCTGGATACCGTTGGCCCTCACGAGATCGTTGTGGCGGCCGGCATCATGTATCATTGCCCTGACATGCTGGATTTCCTACTGAAGCTGAGGAGCATCACGCGGGAATACCTGATCACCAGCATGGTGATCCTTCCGCCGGTCATCGAGAACGAGTTTGGCAGGGTCGAATGCCCCGCCGGCATGGGCCTTTTCCTTCCGGCGATCACCGACCAACAGCGGAAAGTCCTACGCGCCTACTACACAGAGAAATTCCAGAAGCCGCCGGCCGACTTGTCCCCGCCACCGCATGGCGCGCGCTCCTATTACATTCGAGGCGGCAGGCCGAGCACGATGCCGAACTGGTGGTATATATCGCCGACGATGCTATACGCGCTCTGCAACATCGCCGGATTCGACATTGAAGAAGAATACGTTTGGCGCGACCATGCGAGTGTCCTCTTGCTGAAGGCGACCTAGAATGCCGGTCTCAGTCGACCAGATAGGCGCCGAGCAATACCTCGGCTGGACAGAAATGAATGGCGTGATCTGGGTCAACCCCGAGCAGGCAGGCCGGACCAGCGACGAGATGGGCCCTACCGTACACACTGCCCCGGGGAAGTTTGTGGCCTTCGACATTGGCGACTGGATACATCGCTATGTCGACTGGTTCGAAGTCGCCAAACCGATAAGGTATTGTTCGTGAAGCACACCATTACTCTCGGCCCTGACAAGTGGCCGGTTGATCAGAACGGGCGGCGCCTGACCTATTGGGAATTCCGCCGGGAACTGGTCTATTACGACGCACTCGCCAATTTCGTCCGCATCATCGGAGCAGATGCGGAGTCCCTGATCGACATCGGCTCCGCTGGATGCAACTACATCACTTGGTTCGACTGGATACCGGACCGGGTGTCCCTCGACCTTTCGTATCCGACGAAGGCCCCCGGCATTCGTCCGATAAAGGCGAACTTCTTCGACTGGAAGCCGGACAAAGCCTACGACGTGGTGTTATGTTGCCAGGTTCTCGAACATATAGAGGACGTTCATGCGTTCGCCAGAAAGCTCCGCAGCCTGGGTAAACGCATACTCGTCTCGGTTCCGCATATGTGGAAGGCAGGCTCGATCCCCGGCCACGTAAATGACCCCGTGTCCCTCGCAGACGTCGAGGCGTGGTTCGGTCAGAAACCGCACTACTCGATGGTTGTCACGGAGCCATTTGGAGAAGAGCGCCTTTTCTGTTTCTGGAATTACGGCCCCAAGATTGACACCACCAACACGTCGCTGATGAATGCACTGGCGACGCATCCGATCAACCCGATTTGACCGCTACTCATCGTACTCGATACGCAAACGCCAGTGCGAATCCATCTCCACGCCGACCGTCGTGGTGTGCGTGACGCCGCCCCACCAGTTACACCGAACCGCACTGAGTTCGCCGGAGGCTCCAATCCTTGAGAAGGTGGAGCCATGACGAGCAAGTTTCTTCCCGAGATCCGCGCCCGCGCGTGGCGAATGGTTCTGGGTCACCAAGGCGGGCACGCCTCGTGCTGGACGGCGGTCTCGTCGATCGCCACCAAGATCGGGTTCGCGGCGCAGACGCTCAATTAGTGGGTGAAGAAGGTCGAGCGCGACAGCGGCGTGCGCGCCGGTGTGCCGACGGACGTGGCGACGAAGCTGAAGGCCCTAGAGAGGGAGAACCGCGAGCTTCGACAGGCCAACGAGATCCTGCACAAGGCGTCTGCTTATTTTGCGATGGAGGAACCCGACCGCCGGTTCAAGCCATGATCGCCTTCATCGACGATCACCGCGAGCGCATGGGATCGAGCCGATGTGCAAGTTACTGCCGATCGCCCCGCCGACCTGCCATGCCAGTGTTACCAGGCGCGTCAATCCCTCGCGGCTGTCTGCTGGGCCAAGACGGGGCGCAGCCTTGATAGATGAGGTCCGGCGCGTCTTCGAGGCAAGCTTCCGCGTCTGTGGCGTTCGCAAAGTTTGGCTGCAATTGCAGCGGGAGGGTTTTGACGTCGCCCGCTGCACGGTGGCCGGCATGATGACAGCCATGGGCCAGGAGGGTATCATCCGTGGCAAGACCGTCAGCACCACGGTGAGCGACAAAGCCGCACCTTGCCCTCTCGACCACGTCAACCGCCAGTTCCATGTCCCGGCGTCGATCATGCTCTGGCTCTCCGACTTCATCTATGTCGCGACCTGGACCGGTTTCGTCTACGTCGCCTTCGTCATCATCGCCGATGCTCGCCGGATCGTTGGCTCGTGGGTGAGCCGGACGGTGCATGCAGCATTCATTCTCGACGCTTTTGAGCAGGCCCTACATGAGTGGGGGCCGGCCCATAGGACCGGCCTGGTGCACCACTCGGACAGTCAATGGATTGATGCCAGTTCTCGGGCGGTCTGACTCTCACAGCGATGGACCGACTGGTATACTGGCGCCGCGAGGCACCCGGTGCGGCCTGACCCGCACTCCGATCGACCGATGTGTCTTTCCCCGGACCTGTCGGCCGCCCGGGAACGCCTTGCGGTGAGGGTTCGCCTCGCCGTTGCCTGTGACCCGAGAAGGGCCTGACCATCCGGTCACGTGACTGTCCTGTCCATGCAGCTGGTTCTGGCGAAGCCGTTCGGTCAAGCCAGAGGAGAGCACATGACCATCATGGCAGAGCAGACCAACAACGCCGTTGTCGGCGGCGTCGACACACACAAGGATCTGCACGTCGCGGCCGTCGTCGATACGCAGGATCGAGTGATAGGCACACGTTCGTTCGTGACCACCCGCCAAAGCTACCGGCAGATGCTCGCGTGGATGCGATCCTTCGGCGATCTGCAGCGTGTCGGGGTGGAGTCGACAGGCAGCTATGGCGTCGGCCTCCTGCGCTTCCTGCAGCACGCGGACGTTATGGTGCTGGAGGTGACGACCCCCGATAAGCAAGACCAACGCAACCGCGGCAAGAACGACGATCTCGACGCGCAAAATGCCGCGCACGCCGCCTTCGCAGGCAAGCGCACCGTCACGCCTCGCAGCCGCGATGGCATGATCGAGGCGTTGCGCGTGCTCGTCGTCTGCCGGAAGACGGCAGTGACGGCTCGGCGCATTGCCTTGCAGATGATCCACAACACCATCGTGGCGGCTCTCGATGGCCTGCGGGACCAGTTGCGGGTCATAACGAGGATGCAGGTGGTGCGGACGCTCGCGGCATGGCGTCCCGACTTGACCGCATACCGAGATGTCGAGGCGGCCTACCGGATCAGCCTCAAGTCCCTCTCTGTACACTCGGCCGACGCTACCTCGAATTACACGACGAGATCGCCGATCTGGACACCATGATCGCTGCCATCGTCAAAGACCTGGCACCGAACCTGATCGCGCGCAACTCGATCAGCCATGTCGGCGGTGCGCAGCTCCTGCTCACAGCAGGCGGCAATCCCGAACGTATGAGATCGGAAGCCAGCTTCGCCGCGTTGTGTGGCGTCGGCCCTGTGCCGGCTTCCTCGGGAAACCGGTTCGTCACCGCCTCAACCGCGGCGGTGACCGTAGCGCCAATAGTGCCCTGCACATCATAGCCATCGGCAGACTACGCACCGATCAGAAGACCAAGGAGTTCGTCGCGCGCCGCGTCGCCTTGGGGCATTCCAAGCTCGATGCCATCCGCTCCCTCAAACGCTATCTCGCCCGCGAAGTCTTCAGTCTCATCATGCAGCGCCAAAAGGAGATCAATGCCTCTCGCATCGCCGCTTGACAAACAGAAGGGCGTCAGAGGTTTTCAATACGCCAGCATTCGATACGCCGAGCGCCTCGCCGAGGCCGGCATCGAGCCGTCCGTCGGCAGCGTCGGCGACAGCTACGACAACGCACTCGCCGAAACGATCGACGGCCTCTATAAAACCGAGGTGATCCACCGGCGCGGACCATGGCGCTCGTTCGAAGCCGTTGAGTTCGCCACGCTGGAATTGGTAGACCGGTTCAACAATCGCCCGGCTGCTAGAGCCTATCGGCAACATCCCGCCGGCCGAAGCCGAGGAACCCTACTATGCCATGCTGGAAGAACCAGCCATGGCCGCGTGACTCAAACGAAACGGCATCCGGCAGACCCGGCGCGGTTCAAAGTGACTTGGACGGAGGCCTGATGCAGGACGTGCAGAAGCTATCCGCGCTGACGGGCCTGCGTTTTGTCGCCGCCCTCATGATTGTCCTGCATCACTTACACGGCGTCCTTTGGATTCCGGCTGGGGCCTTCGCTAACTTCGCGCTCGATTCGGGCGTCAGCTTCTTTTTCGTCCTGAGCGGGTTCATACTGCATTACAATTACCGAAACAGAATTGCCCGCCTACCGTGGCATCACTTCATATGGATGCGCTTCTGGCGGTTGTGGCCGGCCCATATCGCCGCGTTGCTGTTCGCGTTGGCTCTCTCCCCGACGTGGTGGCTGAACTGGCTCCCGAAGAACCTGTCTGCCGGTGAATTCTTGCAGATCGTCTTCCTGCTGCAATCGTGGACGCCGGAGTCGCGAGTCTACTTCGCATGGAACGGGCCGGCGTGGTCCATCTCGACCGAGATGGCTTTCTACGCCGCTTTTCCAATCCTCTGTTTCTTCGCCGCGCGGCGGCCGGCCGGACTTCTGATCGCTGTCGGGCTCGTCGTATTGGCTCACCTCACGATTGCCGATGCGTACTTCTACGATCCAGACGTGAAGGGCATCGTACGTGGTCTTTCAGAAATCAACCCGATCCCCCGTCTACTGGAGTTTGCCGCAGGCGTCGTGATCTGTGAGACGGTCGTATACCGTCAGCTGATCAAACGCATGCCGCGACCGACCATCGCTGAAATCTTAGCGTTACTGATTGCCGCTTTAGCGCTTTGGGCTGCACCGACCTATCTGCCTTCGGTGACCCACGCGATTGGTCTCCCTCCGATCTCCTCTGCCTACGCGAGACTGGCGATATTTTGCCCCGCATTCTGCCTGTTGATTGCGGTGTTCAGCTTTCAGGGTGGGGCCGTCTCGCGCTTCCTGAGCACCGCCGCGATGGTTTGGCTCGGAGAGACCTCCTTTGCGCTCTATCTCGTCCACCAGCCGGTGATTTTCTTCATCCGACGGCATTGGACGGAAATGGAAGTCTGGCAGCAAATTCCGCTTTTCGCCGCGTTGACCTTAGGAACGTCGGCCGGCGTGTTCTATTTTATCGAGAGACCCGGCATCCGTTTTTCGAGAGTAGCTTTGGGCGCAACGAAGCAAAAGACTTCGCCCAACACCTTGTCGTCTCGTCAGGACTAGCTTAGGTATAGGCCGATTCCGCTGAGTATGGTGTTAGCTGGAAGAACCGCGCATCCGATCCCGCAATTGCTGTTCTAGCATGGGTACCAAGGTATTCACGAACGTGGCTGTCAGATGATTGCGATCACGCCACGCGAGAACGTTGCCGACTATTACCCGGCACATCTCAGGTTCGCAAATATAGTCCGTAAGGTCGATCGGTTGCAGATTCAAACGCGACGCGGCAAGCAGGACAGGATCAGAGCCAGGATCACGCACCGCGTCTGATCTAGGGCGGTCGCAATCCATTCGCCCGCTGGCCAAGCAATCGGGCGGATCGATCTTGAAGGAGGGAACGTCTCGCATCACAATGACGTTTATGCCGTTTGCTCGCAGTCGCTCCCACCGGTTTATCAGATCCTCAGCCATCGCCGCACGATGGCCTTCAGGTGTTTCCTGACCGACGACCGCATAGGGCCAGAACTGAATCGGGACTACGAAATCCGGCTTCATCTCCTCGATCATTGCAAGAGCACGCGTATTCCAATCGTTACAAAGCTGATAGGGCACCCTCTCGCCGTAGTAGACCGTCAAGCCCGTAAACGGGCACTGGGACTTCGATAGATGAGTGTATCGCCAGCCATTGCGCTCCGCGACCGTTTTGAACGCATCACTGAAGACCGAAGCATGCGAGTCGCCAATCACCAGAATATGTGTCTCGGATCGCGGATCGCCGAATTCACAAGTTCTGAGTTCCGGGTCGTCCTGAGGGACGTGGCAGTGCTGCTTCGTGGCAATCGGGTGATCCCGCTTAGCCACGACCGGAGTGGGAATGTATGCCGGCATAGGTGCCAAAGCCGCGGCACCCGGGTGGAAAGGGGATATCTCACTAGTAGCTACAGGACCTAACGGGGGTTCGCCGTCAGACCGAACGAGAGCGAAAAGGGGAATGCTCGCCGTCGCGAAGGCTAAAAGAGAAAGGATGGCAATTTGCGTCATCCCTGTTCTACGAGGCGCTCCGCTTTCCTTACTGCGGAACGAATCCTCGACAAGTTTCTTAGAGAGCACCGCCAAGCCGATGGATGAGAGGCCGATGAGCAGCTTAGCCAGGTTCCCATAGCTTGAGGGCGACAGTGCTTCCCAGAATACGATCAAAGGCCAGTGCCAAAGATAGACCGAATAGGAAACGTCGCCCAGATAGACCATTGGTCGTGCCGATAGTACCCGGCCGGCCCAGTTCCTCTGGCTGAGCACGATAAGGGCTGCGGCGCCTGCGCTCGGCAGAATCGCCGCGACTCCCGGAAATAGGATGTCTCGATAGAGAAATGCCGAGCTAAATACCGCGGCGACGCCGAAGAGGGCGGTAACAGACGTCGCGATGCGGCCGAGTATAGGGCGGCCCGCGGCGGCAGCGATCGCTCCGATCGCGAACTCAAAAATCCGCGCCTCCGTCGCAAAATAGGCGCGCGGCGGATTGGACGCGGTCTGCCAGATCGAGAGCGGAAGAAAAAAGGCGACGACGATCACGCTTGCGATCAAAACTACCGATTCAACCTTTGCTCGCCGGCGGGATAGAAAAAACGCCCCCGCCAGGACCAGAGGCCAAAATAAATAGAACTGGACTTCCACCCCCAGTGACCAGAAGTGCTGCAGGACGCCCGCCGCCTCGTCTCTTCCGAGGTAGTCAACCGCACGATCGGCAAGTAGCCAATTCTCGACGTAGGCGGCACTAGCGATGACCTCTGTTGCGGTGAAAGACCAGCGCGTCGAAGGCAGGAGCGGTGACGCGAGGGCGACGGCAATGATAACGACGGCCGCGGCAGGAAAAATGCGTCGAACTCGGCGAGCCATGAAATCGAAATACGAAACGGTTCCGGCAATCGTCAGGCTTCTCATCAGGATGCCGGTCATCAGGTATCCGGAGATGACGAAGAATATGTCGACTCCAATATATCCGCCCGGGATCGCCCCCGGCCACAGGTGGAACGCCAATACGAGAATGACCGCAACGGCACGTAAGCCCTGAATGTCTTCTCGCAACGTTTCGCTCCTCACCCGCGCCGCGCCGGCCCGTCGAATCCTTGGCAGGCAGATACGGCCTCATCGGGCATTCCACAACATCGTAACTCCGGCGAGCATAACGCAGTCGTTCCACCGTCCAACAAGTGACGATGCATAACAGGTTGCTCGCACTCAGATGCTGGGCTATTAGCTCGTCAGTTATTCGGTGCTCAGACGTAGGTATCCGAAATCCGGCCCAGTTTCTTTGGAAGGTCATGATTGGGGTATTTGGTGCGAACGGCTTCATCGGTCGGCGGGTTGTGGAGCGGCTGGCCCGGTCCGGCGAGGCGGTAAGGGCCGTTTCGAGACACCTGGACGCACAGCTGGTGCAGCGCCTGAGCGGGAAGGTCGACTTTGTCGAGGCCAGCCTGGCCGACCCCATCGCTATGGCGTCGTCGCTTGTTGACGTCGAGATCGTCGTTCAACTTGCCAGTACTTCAAGCCCGGGACTCGGGAACAAATTTAACGCAGCAGACATTCGAGACAACGTCATCCCTCATGTCGAGTTTCTTCAGGCTTGCGTGATGGCGGGCGTGGAAAGGTACGTCTTCATCTCGTCCGGCGGTACGGTGTATGGGCCCACGACGGCGATACCTATCCGGGAGGATCATCCGACCAATCCTATTAGCTCGCACGGCCTGACCAAGCTTACGATTGAAAAGTACATCCAGATGCATGGCCATGTCGACGGGCTGGACTATGTGATCCTGAGACTTGCGAATGCATTCGGCCCCGGCCAGACCTTTCGGAAAGGGCAGGGGCTCATACCCGCAATTCTCGAACGACATAGGAAAGGCCTGCCTGTCCAAGTGGTCGGAGACGGCTCCGCACGACGTGATTACGTTTTCATCGATGATGTTATTGAAGCGATAGTCTCCAGCATCCAGGCTCCCAGGGGGCAAAAGCAGATACTGAACATCGGGAGCGGCGAATCCCGATCCGTGATCGAAGTGTTGGCGGGGATAGAGGAGGCTCTCTGCCAAAGCATTACGCGCGAGCATGTTGTCAGTCGCCGGACTGACGTTGACACGAACCAGCGCGATATCACTCGTGCGGGAAAGGTCCTCAACTGGCGACCGAGAACACGGTTTAATGAGGGCCTTGTTCGAATGCTTAAAGAAGACTACCCATCGTTTCTCGACCGTTAAGGAGCAGTTCTATTGATAGATCCATCGGACCTGGCTCTAATCAAGGAAAGTCAACTCTTCGACGCAGAATGGTATCTTTCTCAATATCCGGAAGTTACATATCTGGATATGTCACCTGAGGAGCACTACCTCACATTTGGTGCGCGACTTGGCCGAGATCCATCGCCTCTCTTTTCGACGAAGATGTATCTTTCGAGCAATCCGGACGCCAATGAGGCGGAAGGGAACGCGTTACTTCATTTCCTTAAGTCTCGTCTTTTAAATGGGAGAGGGAGGACTGGGGTCGGACAAGGAATCGCCAGTGAAGGCCTACAGCAGGAACGTACTCGCGAGTCAGAATCTGCAAATTTCAATCTTACATACCGAGACGACGTAAAGTTTCGGCCGGGGTTTCGCCGCTTGATTCGGGCGACCCGCCAACAGATAATCTCGGAGACTGTGAGCGGCGACTACGAGACAATAGCGAACCTAATCGACCTTCCCCAATACCTTCTGCGCTATGGGGATCTGGTTCGCGCCAGCGTGAATCCAGTCGCTCATTATCTTAATAATGGACGGCGTGAAGGGCGACGGCTTTGGCCAGGTTTTGATCCAAAATGGTATCTCGCCAACAACGCCGGCGCGCGCGAATCCGGCCTTGACCCTCATGTCCACTACCTGGAGCGTGGTCATGCCGAGGGACTGCCGATGTCCGCGTGGACCTTGGGCTCCAAGCTGTTTGGTGACTATTGCCGTTCCTTCGGTCTTGAAGCGGAGCAGATAGACGCAGCGCGACGGGAGTATCAGACTTCCTTGCGGGCGCGGCTCGATCGGGGCGAACTTGCCGAGATGGTTTCAAAGGCGACCGAGATCGAACCTCTTATCGGTCAAGGTTGGGCCGCTGCTATGGAAGCTGGCGTATCACCTCTTCGATCCGAGGTAGTGCTTCGCGTCATGACGGCCATGCGCGCCATGCACGATGAGGCCCAATTCAGACGGGCAAAGGCGGTCGTTCTGATCCCGTGGTGCCATTTGGGCGGCGCGGCGCGGGTGGCCGGCTATCTCGCTTCGGCACTGTCGGAAATCTATGGCCGTGGTGACGACATCGTAGTCGTTCGCACGGAGACGAGTGAGCTCGACTATCCAGAATGGTTTCCTTCAAACGCTCGGCATGTCGACTTGGCTTCGGCCGCCGAGGGGCTGCCCGAAGAGTGGAAATTACGGCTCCTGATTGAGTTTGTCCGGTCGCTGCGCCCAACCGCAGTATTCAACGTCAACAGTCGCTCATTTTGGGAAGCGCTTTTAATATGGGGAAGACCTCTAAGCAAGGCGACTGACATCTACTCCTACATGTTCTGTGCTGACGTGGACATCTACGGAAATTCAGTAGGATATCCGATTCGACGATTCCATCAGACATTTGCACATCACAGGGCTATTCTTGTTGATAGCGACTATCTAAAAAATGATCTTGTTAGGCGATTTAATCTTCATGAGGCAGGGCAAAGAAAGGTCGTCAAGATGGCCACGCCACTTGAGGCCATACATTCGGTAGCGATGACGCCAGGCAATGGAGAGAGACGGCGGCAGATTTTTTGGGCGGGTCGTTTCGATCGCCAAAAGCGTGTCGACCTTGTCTACCGTATCGCCACCATGCTTCCTGACCTGGAGTTTCGGATGTGGGGAAAGCCGGTACTCGATCGCTCATCGGAGAAGCTTCGAGTTCCACCAAATGTCCGTCACGAAGGCATCTACAGCGCCTTTTCCGATCTCCCGCTTCATGAGTGCGATGCGTGGCTATATACATCCGAATG
The DNA here is from genome assembly GCA_905339215.1 of Rhizobiaceae bacterium. Lineage (GTDB taxonomy): Bacteria > Pseudomonadota > Alphaproteobacteria > Rhizobiales > Rhizobiaceae > DUSC01. Next base: position 43,714 of record CAJPFN010000016.1, on the reverse strand, counting down.
GGACGGTGTGCCGAACATTCTCTTGGATATCGCGACGACGGGTGTGCCCATAGTGGGGACGGCAGTTGGTGGAACATCAGAGGTCTTACATGAGGACGCCTCGTGGCCGATACGGGTCGAGGATGTCGACGGCTATGTCAATGCGATCAGGAGTATCCTTTCGGATCCGGTCGCAGCCAGGGAGCGCGCCCTTCGTCTAAGAGGAAGAATCCAGGAGCGTACAGCCGACAGATACCGTGAGGCACTCTCGCGTGCGATGGAGGTGTGAGGGTGGGAATCGACCTTACGGTGGTCGTGACAGCTCACGACGAAGGAATTATAGCCGGACCCACGATGCGAAGCGTGGAGGCCGCTATCGGCCGGGCCAAACACGAGGGAAGAACGGTCGAACGGCTGATTGGCTTGGACAATCCTACGGACGAGTGCTTTTCGTTTTTTAGTGAGTCTTTTACAGACGAATGGGCTATTCATCGACACTCGTTTAAAGACCCTTTTCTTCTCCGGAATGCGATGGCCAGCATAGCGTCTGGCCGTTGGATTGCTTTTGTCGATGCCGACGATCTCGTCAGCGAAAACTGGTTTTTCCGAGCGATGTCAGTTCTCGCTGCCGCTGAGGACAATGGAAATAAAGTTATCGTGCACCCAGAATTGAACTGGATTTTTGATGAATCCCACGGTGTATTCTCGAAGCCGGATCAGGAAGATATATTATTTAATCCATACTATTTCTATACGGCGAATTATTACGACATGATGAGTGTATACCCTCTAGCGGCAATCCTGGATATTCCATATGATTCCCGGGATATCGCAAATGGATTTGGCTATCAGGACTGGCAGTGGAATATCCAGACGATGGCGAGGGGATGGAAGCACACTATCGCGCGCGACACAGTTATATTCAAGAGAAGAAGACAAGGTTCGGTAAGCGTTGTGAACAATCAAAACAAGGCAATTATTCGCTCTTTGGATGAAATGGCAATAGATCGCGTCAGTCTTATTTCATCTTCTGTTAGCGTCGATGATAATTATGCTATGAATCACGTGAATAAAGATGATCTGTCATGAAAAAGTATGAAACTAAGATGGTTCTAAATTATATTAAATATAACGGATTTCGGACTTTAGACAAAACCGTCTTCTGACAAACTGACTACTCATTCAAGGCACGGGGCGATTTTTCGAGACATGCGAGGCGCAAAAACGCCTTCTTGACGTTCCAGACGTCATCGTCTCCCGAAACAGGTAGCCCTTAAGGCTGGGGTTCGCAGATGAAAAATTGGACTTTTCGGGACGCAGCATTCGCTCGCGCGTGGGATATCTGTTCCGCCTATACCATGACGAGCCCGGAACGGGGTTTCGCGCTTTGGAACGCAGTCGGTCATATCGCGCGCGAAGGCATACCAGGATGTCTCGTGGAGTGCGGGACGTGGAAAGGCGGATCGGCGATGCTAATGATCCTGGCCGGCATCCATCATGGCCTTTCAGGGCGCGAAATTTTTCTTTTCGATACGTTTGAGGGAATGACGCCGCCAACTGCCGGTGACGTTGATGTTCATGGTCGATCCGCAGAGGTCCTCCTGGAAAAATCAGCCGAGAACAAGACGTCGGAGCTGATTTGGGCATATGCGACGTTGGATGAAGTGAGGAAAAACATCGGTCGGGTCCTCTCGGACTTGGACAACGTCCATTTTATCAAAGGCGATGTGGTCGAAACGCTACCCCGCACAGTGACAGGTCCGATCGCGCTTTTGCGTCTCGATACCGATTTCTACGAAAGCACTCAAGCCGAGCTTGCCCATCTTTACAAACAGGTCTCAGAGGGAGGGATACTGATCGTTGACGACTATGGCCATTGGTCCGGAGCACAGAAAGCCGTCGATGAGTTCTTTGGGACGCTGGCGGCAGGTGAGCGTCCGTTTTTGTCGGCGATTGATTATACAGGGCGAATTGGTGTAAAACCTAATAACACAACAAAGGTGGCTATCCAAAAATATGACTATGTGCCGCCTAGATTCGCTGATCCACGTCTCTTGAGAGCTTTTCCGACCCTAATTGAGGGTGATGTTTCGGCGGTGAAGTGGCCGTTTCTGAGGAAAGCGAGCCCGCATATATGGCGGACTGATACTCGATCTAAGAGAGAAAACATTGGTGTTCTATCTTATGAGGAGGCATTGGTCCTATACAATGTGGGACTCCAATTCAAAGGAAAACCGGGCCTTGAGATTGGTTGTCATCTGGCTTGGTCGACGGTGCATCTTCTGGCGGCTGGATTGCAACTAGATATAATAGATCCAGCTTTAGGTGACGAGGACCATATTGAGGCTGTACGCCAAAGTATTTCACGGTCAGTCGGCTCCGAAGCGCTTTTCCGCTCTTTCCTGTATCCAGGGTACTCTCCCGGACTGGTTGAACCGGCTGCACGCCGCCGAAAGGCGAAGTGGGCACTGGCTTTTATCGACGGGTTTCATGACAAAGGCGCACCCTTAAAAGATACAAAGGCGGTCCTGCCTTTCATGGCGCGGGATGCGGTTGTGATGTTTCACGATTTGCTATGTCCAGACGTCCTGCTCGGACTGGAACATTGCGAGGAAGAAGGTTGGAACACGCGGGTGCTCAATACCACGCAGGTGATGGGGATCGCTTGGCGCGGTGATGTTTCTATTCCCGCCCATCGTCCTGATCCCCAATTACCGCTGCCGAACAATGAGCGATTAAGGCGTCGATTGGCGAATTCATGATCTGCCTGCGGATTTTCGCATTACGCCGCTCCGATTCGCTTGCCGAAATTGTGCGCGTAGAGTTCGCGCCACTGGTTCATGCCAACGAACGGGCGCTATCTATCCCAGAAGGTCGGACAGATCGTTCGCGATCCCGATCCGCTCGTGCCTATCAAGCAGGTCGCTGAACCATTGCATCATGCGGATTCTTTCTTCCCAAAAACTCCCCCGGTTATACGCTGCCCGGATCTGGTCTTCGGGTACATGGGCCAACTGCCTTTCGATTACATCGTCCCGCCACAACCCGGATTCGTTCAGAATCGTCGATGCCGTCGCGCGGAATCCGTGTACCGACGCGCGGGAACGGTAGCCGAGCCGATAAAGCGCATAGAGAAGCGTGTTTTCGCTAATGGGCTTTGCCGTCCGCGGGCCGGGCAACACCCATTCGCTGCCCTTGGCAAGCGCCCGCAACTCTTCGAAAAGCGCCTTGGTTTGGCGGGTGAGGGGGACTAGGTGCTCCCGGCCCATTTTCATCCGCTCGGCGGGGATGCGCCAGATATCGCTCTCGAACTCGGACCATCGGGCAAAGCGCAACTCGGACGTGCGCACGAACGTATGGGCAACCGCCTTCAGCGCCAACGCGGTTTGCCGTTCGCCGTCATATTGAGCGAGCTTGCGGAAGAAAACGGGAAGATCGGCTTCCTTCAGGGCGGACCGATGCCGCTCCTTGGGCACGGGCTTTAGCGCCACATGCAGATCGGCGGCCGGGTTGTGCTTTATGTGGCCGCTAACGACTGCGAACTTGAAAACCAGGTTCACCATTTGATGAATTCGGCGGGCCGTGTACACCGCTTCGCGGCCTTCGATTGCCCGTAGTGCTTCAAGCACCTGAAGCGGCTCAATGTCCGCAATTGCCTTGGAGCCGATCCCCGGCAGAATGTCGACCTCGATTCGCTTCCAGAACCGGGCCGAATAGCTGGTCTTCCATTTGGAGACGTTAGCCGCGAACCATTCGCGGGCGATCTTCTCGAATGTCGGCCGGGTATCCTCAGCTTTTGCCGCAGGATCGCGGCCCTCCTTGATTGCCAGCTTCAGCGCGTCCCGCCTTTCACGCGCTTGGGCGAGCGATGTGGCCGGGTAAGGACCGAAATTTGCAGTGCGTCGAATTCCCTCAAAAGCGTAGTCCTGGCGCCACAATTTCGACCCGTTGGGTTTCACCAACAGAAAAAGCCCTCGCCCGTCCGTCAGATTGTATCGCCGTTCCCGCGGTTTCGCGTTCCGGCATTGAACGTCTGTCAGCGTCATTGCAGCGTCCCAAAAATACAGCGTCGACTTCGAAATTACAGCACTTGACGCTGTATTCAAGCCGGGATGCATCGGGACGCATGGGGACGTATCGCGGCGCCGTGAACTGTAACAGATTGAAAATATTCGCCTCAGTGGAGTGTTTGGAAGGATCAAATCACTGGTAATCGATCTGATGGTGCGGATGAAGGGACTCGAACCCCCACGCCTTTCGGCACTGGAACCTAAATCCAGGGCGTCTACCAGTTCCGCCACATCCGCGACGGCCCGCAAATCCCATGCGGCCATCATTCTGTCAATCTCGGGCTGGAAAAACAGCCGTCGTGACCGCGCGAAGATAGTTGAAAATGCGCCCTGTGTGTGACAAAAGGCGTGGCAAATGTGACGGGACCGACGATCTGTTGCGTCTGGAAGACGGAAGTGCCCGCATGATCAGGCACTTGTATCAATCCGGCAACGTACTTCCTGAGAATGCGGGGGCAGGCTGCTGCCTTCGTCTTTGAAACCGCACATCATGGCACTCCCGGCACGAAACTCCGGCAGGCTTAGAGGCGAGGCCCCTTGCAGGGTGTTCGTGAACGCAAAAGGTTGAACGATGCACGTAACCGAAACGCTTAATTCCGGTCTGAAGCGCGAGATCAAGGTGACCGTCCCGGCGAGCGACATGGAGGCTCGCCTCGCAGCACGCCTTTCCGACGCACGCAACAAGGTCCGCATCAACGGCTTCCGCCCCGGAAAGGTCCCCGTTCAGCATCTGCGCAAGATGTACGGCAAGTCGTTCATGGCCGAGGTCGTCAACGAGATCCTCAACAACACGACGCGCGAGATCCTTTCCGAGCGCGGCGAGAAGGCGGCCATGCAGCCCGAGGTCATCATGACCGAGGACGAGAAGGAAGCCGAGAAGATCCTGTCCGGCGGCGCCGATTTCGAGTTCCAGCTTGCCTACGAGGTGATCCCGGCGATCGAGGTCAAGGACGTCTCCGGCATCGCGGTCACGCGCCAGGTCTACGACGTGCCAGAGGACGAGATCGAGGAGCAGGTCAGGCGAATCGCCGAATCCTCGCGTTCCTACGAGCCCAAGAAGGGCAAGGCCGAGGAGGGCGACCGCCTCACCATCGACTTTGTCGGCAAGCTCGACGGCGTCGCCTTCGACGGCGGCACGGGGACTGACCAGCAGCTCGTGCTCGGCTCCAAGCAGTTCATCCCCGGTTTCGAGGAGCAACTGGTCGGCGTGAAGGCCGGTGACGACAAGACCATCACCGTCACCTTCCCGGCCGATTACAACGCTGCCCATCTCGCCGGCAAGGAAGCCACCTTCGACGTCACGGTCAAGGAAGTGGGCAAGCCTGGCGAGCTCGAGCTCAACGACGAGGTGGCCAAGAGCCTCGGCCTGGAATCGATCGAGCGCCTGCGCGATATCGTCAAGGGCCAGCTCGAGAGCCAGTTCGGCACGCTGACGCGGCAGAAGGTGAAGCGCCAGCTACTCGACGCGCTCGACGCCAGCTACTCGTTCGAGGCGCCCTCCAGGCTGATCGAGGCCGAGTTCAACAACATCTGGAACCAGGTGACCAACGACCTGCAGCAGGCTGGCCGCACCTTCGCCGATGAAGAGACGACCGAGGACGAGGCGCGCGCCGATTACCAGCGCCTCGCCGAGCGCCGCGTCCGCCTCGGTCTGGTGCTCGCCGAGATCGGCGAGAAGGCCGGCGTGCAGGTGACCGACGAGGAGCTGCAGCGCGCGCTTTTCGAGATGGTGCGCCGCTACCCGGCGAACCAGCAGCAGGAGGTCTACGAGTTCTATCGCAGCAATCCGGCGGCGCTGACCAATCTGCGCGCGCCGCTGTTCGAAGAGAAGGTGGTCGATCACCTGCTGACCCAGATTTCGGTCACTGACCAGAAGGTCTCCAAGGAGGAACTGCTCGCCGACGACGAGCCGGCGGCCGAAGCGAAACCGGCGAAGAAGCCGGTAAAGAAGGCCGCCAAGGCCGACGCCGACAGGGCAGAGGAAGCCGGTGAGCCGAAAAAGAAGGCGGCCCCAAAGAAGGTCGCCGCCAAGGACAAAGCTGAGTAACCCCGCTCCGCGAACGCATTCTACGCAGAAAAGGCCGCCTGATCCGGGCGGCCTTTTTTGTTGGGGCAGAAGGCGCGACGTCGCCGGCCGGCATGGTAAACGGTGGCATTCAACCTTTCTTGGTAATTTCCCGTTCATAAAGGGAGACCGTCCCGCGGGGCGGCCTGATCCCGGTCTGTTCAGTTCTGCGTACGGGTGCCATGCGTCTTTCGCGATTCGCCGTCCTCCTGCTGTCGTCGCTTGCTGCCGCCGCGTGTTCCTCGACCCCGGGCACCGACGTGTTGCAGATCCCCGGTACGTCGAGCGAAACCACGTCGTCCGTGAAACGGCCGAGCAAGGCGGTTGCCGCCGCCTCGGGACCTGTCGCTCCCGCCGGCGACGGGCTAGCCAGTGCGCTCGCCGATCCCGAAGACCACGCGGCGCCGGTCGCCGCGATCGAGCAGGCGATGGCGGCAAAGCCGCGCCAGATCACCAGGACGTCGGTCAGGCACACGGTCTACGGCGCCAGTTTCCGCGACGCCAAGCCGATCAACTTCGGCAAGGTCTCGCCGCGCCAGTATGCCGTCCATGGCGTCGACGTCTCGCGCTGGCAGGGAGCCATCGATTGGGCCAAGCTGCGAACGCAGGGCGCCAACTTCGCCTACATCAAGGCGACAGACGGCGGCGACCATCTCGATCCGATGTTCAAGGAAAACTGGCGCGGTGCCCACGCAGCCGGCCTCAAGCGCGGCGCCTATCACTTCTTCTACTGGTGCCGCGCCGCCGCCGACCAGGCCGCGTGGTTCATCCGCAACGTGCCAAAGGTCGAGGGTGCGCTGCCACCCGTCATCGACGTCGAGTGGAACCACCTGTCCAACTGCAAGAAGCGGCCATCGCGCGAGGTGGTGCTGGAGAAGATGCGCGTCTTCATGGACCGGCTGGAGAAGCATTACGGGCAGCGCCCGGTCATCTACACGGCGCCCGATTTCTACCGAGACAATCTCCAGGGTGCCTTCCCCGACCATCCGTTCTGGCTGCGCTCGGTCGCCGCGCATCCGTCAAAGACCTATCCGGGACGCAAATGGGTTTTCTGGCAGTATTCCGGCTCCGGCCTGTCGCACGGCGTCAAGGGCAAGATCGACCTCAACGTCTTCAACGGCGACGAGGATTCTTGGCGCCGCTGGCTGGGTGGGGCGACGAGAGCCGAAATGGTCGCCGCGGCCGAGTAGCGGCGCCTCGTATACGCGGCGTCCTTCCTTCGCTCAGGCGCACCAGTCTTCTTTATGGCCGCGCCACGGATGGGCAAGGCCTTCGGCAACCAGCGCATCGCCGAGCGAGTGGCCGTCTCGGTGCACCGAACGCAGCTTGCGGCCGAGACGGTCCTGTTCGCGCGCGCCGCGGCGCAGTTCGATCGGCCCCGCGTTGAGCAGCGACTGGAGGCGCCGCGTCGCCGCAGCCCCCAGTCGCGCCTCGGTCGCGCATTTCGGTTCGGAGACTTCCGGCGTGTTGACGTCGGCGAGGCGGATCTTCTCGCCGCGGTAATAGAACGTATCGCCGTCGACGACGCAGTTGATGCGGCTGCCCAAGCCGCACAGCGAGAAATGCTGCGCGACCGCCACCGGTGTTGCCGCCACCATGCGGATCTCGGCGATCGCCGGGGGAAGCAGCGCGCGGATCGTCGGCGACAGGCTCATGCCGCCAAGGACGGCGAGCAGGCCGAGGGCAAGGAAGCCGATACCGTCGGCGAGGAATCGCAGTGGCCGCATCTGCCGACGGGAAAGCGACTTTTCAGCCCACCGCCGCGGTGCGTCGGCATGCGCCCGCTGCCGGGACCGCCGGGCGCCGTCGTATCGTGAACCGGCCATGACGCGCCTCCGCCGAAAGCGCGGATCATGGCGGCGCGGACGTTAACGCCTGTTTAGGAAATTGCCTCGGCTTGTGGCGATCGCCGAAGATGCGACGGAAACGGGCGGTCAGAATCGCGGGCTGTCAGCGATGCCCGCGCGCTTGCCTGTCAAAGGCGCGGGCATCTTCGTGCGGAACCTCAGTTCGCCGGGGCGAGCGTCATCGAGGTGCCGGTCGCCGCGAGGTTGAGGCCGATCTGACCTGAGACCGACAGCACTTGCAGGTTGATCGAGCCGGAGGTGCCGCCGACCAGCGCATTGGCGCCGAGCCCGGCGCCAACCGTCGCTTCCACGGTTGCGCCCTCATAGACGCCGGCGAGCGAGCCGGGGTGATAGCCGGCAGTCGGCGCGAACACCGCCCAGATCAGGCGGCCGCCGGTGGTGAAGCCAACGTCGACGCCCATCTTGCGGATGGTGCCGGTGTAGGTCTCGGTCTGGCGCGCACCGACCGCGGAGCGGAAGGCGCAGTCGACCTCCTTGGCCGAGCCGAGCACGTAGCCGATACCGCCGCCGATCGTACAGTCGAGGGTTCCGATGCGCACGCCACCGCGTTCGCCTGCAGGCAGCGGAGCTTCGCTGCGGCCGCGCAGGTCGGCGGCGAGCGTGGGCAGGGCGAGGGCCAGCGTCAGTGCGGCGGTAAAGCCCGTGCGGGTGAGGTTTCTGGTCATTGTATGGACTCCTGCTGGACTTGGACCGCTACGAGGCTTGGACGCGCATCGCGGCGGAAGGACGGCCAAAGCATGGCGCCGGCCGGCAACCGTTGCATGCAGCGCATGACGGAAGGCTAACGATGCGATCGTGCAACAGTTCCGCCGCACGCTGCCCGGCGATCACGCAATCGCGACGCCTGGACCACGCATCGGTTCTGGCGCTCGCCGGCTCGGCGGATTATCTGACGTCCCTGAAGGCCGGCGTCCGCCCGCCTCGTCAAGCTGCAAATGCCGGGAGACCGAGAACGATGTCCGATGCCGACGAATACGTGCCGCCGAAAGTCTGGGTCTGGGACAAGGAGAATGGCGGCCAGTTCGCCTCGATAAACCGTCCGATCGCCGGTCCGACCCACGAAAAGGCGCTTCCCGTCGGCAAGCATCCCCTTCAGCTCTATTCGCTGGCGACGCCGAACGGCGTCAAGGTGACGATCATGCTGGAGGAACTGCTCGCAGCCGGCCACAAGGGTGCCGAGTATGACGCCTGGCTGATCAGGATCGGCAACGGCGACCAGTTCGGTTCCGGCTTCGTCGAGGTCAATCCCAACTCGAAGATACCGGCGCTCATGGACCGGAGCGGCAACAAGCCGGTGCGCGTCTTCGAATCGGGTTCGATCCTCTTCTATCTCGCCGAGAAGTTCGGCGCCTTCCTGCCCACCGAGCACCCCGCGCGCGCCGAAACCATGAACTGGCTGTTCTGGCAGATGGGAGCCGCGCCGTTTCTCGGCGGCGGCTTCGGCCATTTCTACGCCTACGCACCGAAGAAGTGGGAATACCCGATCAACCGCTACGCCATGGAGGTCAAACGCCAGCTTGACGTGCTCGACCGGCGACTTGCCGAGGTCGAGTATCTTGCCGGCGATGCGTACACGATCGCCGACATGGCGGTATGGCCGTGGTACGGCGGGCTGGTTAAGGGCTGGAACTACAATTCCGGCGAGTTCCTCCAGGTCCAAGAATACCGGAACGTCATCCGCTGGGCCGACCAGATCCATGCCCGACCGGCCGTCAGGCGCGGGCGCATGGTCAACCGCCTGTCGGGCGATCCCGCCGGCCAGCTCCATGAGCGCCACGATGCGAGCGACTTCGAGACGAAGACGCAGGACAAGTTGGACGCGAAGGTCTGACGCGAGCCCATACCCGCGAGACGATCTCACCCCTGAGGAGCGCCGCGCTCCTCCAGGGCGACGTTTGTGATTCGATAGCCGGCGCGATGCGCGCGCCGGGTGATTGAATAAACCCAGGGTTGCTATCCGAGGCGAAAAGGCAATCGTCGATTTCTTGTCCGCAATTCACGGCTGCGTAACATCGTCGATGCAACCATGGATAGGAGCGATGGGCGTCAGTCGCAAACCGAACAGCCGCGATGTCGAGATCGGCCGCGAACTGGCGCGCACGCGTAAGGCGGTGGGCCGGTCGCAGGCTGCGATGGCCGCCGCGCTGGGTATCTCCACCCAGCAATACGGCAAGTACGAGCGCGGCGAGAACCGCATCTCGACGAGCCGGCACGAAGAGGCGCTGAAGTTCCTCCGCGTCGCCGAGGGCACGTCCCAGCCCGGCCTGGCGGAAGAGCGGGCGGGCTATCAGGCACCGGATGCGCTTCGTCTGGAACTGGAGAACGCCGCGCTAGCGCTTCAGCAGGCTCTCGAGCGCTTCCTCGTAACAGTCAGACGGGCGGTGTCGCCGAGGAGTCCGCGGAACTGATGGCTGGTGGATCCGTGAGCATCCTGCCGACCCGATGGTGGGAGTGGACAACGAGATCCTGCGCCCTGTCTCACCGGCTGAACCGCAGCGTCACCGAAAACGCAAACGTCCTGCCGCCTACCCCGTCCGGCGGGGCGGGGTAGGGCGCGGCGCGGCGGGCGGTCGCCAGCGCCTCCTCGTCGAGCACGGAGTGGCCTGAACTCTTGCTCACGCGGGCCGATTTCAACTGTCCCGCGCGATCGATGGTGACGGAGAGCTTCACTGCGCCGGAGATCCCCGCAGCCTTTGCGGCCGCCGGATAGCGCTTGCGCCGTTCGACATGGGAGAGCAGCTTCCGCCCGTAGGCGGCCTCGACGCCGGCGCTGGTGCCTGCCGACGCCGCCGCGCCGGAACCGGCCTCGGACTTGGCGGGACGTTTTGCCGCCGGCTGGGCGGCGGGTTTTTTCGCCGCAGGCGCGGGTTTTGGTTCTGCGGTGCGTTCCGCCTTCTTTGCCGCATTGGTGGCCGTGGCTTTGGCCTTCGGCGCTTCTGCCGTCTGCCGCGACGCCGGCTTCTCCGCCTGCGCGGGCGACGCGGGCTTGTCCTTCGCGACGGGCGGTTGCGCCTGTGGCCGCGGCGTGGGCGTCGCGGCGACCGCGTCCGGGAGCGGCGCTTCCGCCGTGTCGCGGGCGGTCGATACCGGTTCGGGCGCGGTCTCCGGCGCTTCGGCGAGGGTCGGCGGTGCCGAAAGCACGGCGAGCGCCGGGTCGGGGGCAGGGAGTTCGATCGTCTCCGGCTCGGCCGGCTCGACCTCTTTTGGCGCCGCCGGTTCGATCAGGGTGGCCTCCGGCTCGACGGCCGGCGGTTCGGCAAGCAGCGCCTCGGTCGCCGCGTCCTGCGGCGGGACAATCTCGGCGGTCTCGACAGGAGGCGCGGTCTCCCCCGGCATTTCGGGCGTTGCAGCCGGCTCGACAGGTTCGATCACCGGCGGTTCGGCAAGCAGCGCCTCGGTCGCCGCGTCCGGCGGCGGCACGATCTCGGCGGCCTCCACCGGCGCCTCGGCAACTGCCGGCATCTCTTCGGCGGAAACTGCCTCGGCGACCTCGGCCGGCGGCGGCTCGGCGGGCGCGGCGGGCGGCGCCTCGAAGACGATCTCGACCGCTACCGAATCCGTCTCGGCCTCGCTACCGGCGCGAGCGAGGACGGCGGCGGCTGCCGCGACCAGCGCGGCATGGACGGCGAGCGACAGGGCCAGCGCCGCCAACGAGCGCCAACGCGGCGCGGCCGGGGTGGCTGACGCGCCGCCGCCGCCGCATTCATCCGGCAGAGGTCCCCATCCGGGCGCGTTCGGCGCCGCGTCGTTCGCCGCCGTGGGGGTGGCCGGCTCCACCGCAGGTGCCTCCTCCGCGGAAACGAGGTCGCCGTCGATCGCGACGATCTTCAGTTGCCCGCGCCTTCTCATGGCGTCCCCGCCAGGCCGGTAGGCGCGAGCACGAGGCCGCAGTCGTCGCGGTCGATCCAGGCGGTGATGCCGAACACGGCGCGCAGCGTCTCGGCCGTCATCGTCTCGGCCGGCGTTCCTTCGGCCGCCACCGCGCCGTCCTTCAGCATGACGATGCGGTCGCACCAGCGCGCCGCGAGCGTCAGGTCGTGCAGCGAGACCAGGACGGCGCGGCGCTTGCCGGCGGCGAGACGGCGCAATGCCGCCATCATCGTCATCTGGTGTGCGGGATCGAGGCCCGACGCCGGCTCGTCGGCGAGCAGGACGGGTGTGTCCTGGGCGATGGCGCGGGCTGCCAGTACGCGGGCCTGCTCGCCGCCGGAAAGTTCGGTCGCCGGGCGGTCGGCGAGGTGGGCGACGTCCATTTCCTCCATGGCAGCGCGGCAGAATGCGATATCACCGGCCGAGAGCCCCTTGCCAAAGGCGCGCCACGGCAGTCGGCCCAGCCCGACCAGCTTCTCCACGCTGAGCGGCCAGCCGATGGTGCGCTCCTGCGGCAGGTAGGCGATCAGCCGGCCGCGCTCGGCGAGCGACAGCGATGCCAGCGACCGCTCGCCCAGTCCAACCACTCCCTCGCTTGAAATCTGTCCCGCAAGTGCCCGTAAAAGCGTCGATTTTCCTGCTCCATTCGGTCCGAGCAACCCAACCACTGATCCGGGTGCGACCTCGATGTCGATGCCGTGCAGGACGGTCCGCCCGGAAAGCTTTGTCTTCAAGGACTTGGCGACGATGCGCACTATATCGCCTCCCGCCTGGTACGGGCCACGAGCCACAGAAAGAAGGGCGCGCCGATCAGCGCCGTCAGCACCCCGACATTAAGCTCGCGCGACGGCACGACGATGCGCGCGGCGATGTCGGCGGCGAGAAGGAGCGCCGCCCCGCCGAGACCGCTGGGCATGAGCAGCGAGCTCGGCATGCGGTCGGTGAGCGGCCGGATCAGGTGCGGTACGACGAGGCCGATGAAGCCGATGGCGCCGGTCACCGCCGTGCCGGCGCCGACCGCGAGCGCGACGCCGCAGACGATCGAAAGCCGCGCCCGCGGCAAGTTGGTGCCCAGGCTCGCCGCCGTTGCCTCGCCGAAGGTCAGCGCGTCGAGCGCCCGGGAAGACGCCAGAATCAGTGCCCAACCGGCAGCCATCAGGGGCAGCGACAGCCAGACATGGACCATCGAGCGATCCTTCATCGAGCCGAGCAGCCAGAAGATGATCTCGTAGCTGGCGAAAGGGTTCGGCGAGAGGTTCAGCGCCAGCGATGTCAGCGCGCCGGACAGGCTGGACAGCGCGACGCCAGCGAGAATCAGCGTCAGCGTCGTCGTGTTGCCGGCCGCGATGGCCAGGATGATCAGAACGGCGACGAGCGCGCCGGCGAGCGCCCCCGCGGGCAGGGCCAGCATCGAGCTTCCGGCGAGCCCGCTGTAGAAGATCGCGACCGCGCCCAGCGACGCTGTTGCGGAGACGCCGATCAGCCCCGGTTCCGCAAGGGGGTTCCGCAGGAAGCCCTGGAGCGCGGCGCCGGCGATCCCGAGACTGAATCCGACGATCAATCCCAATAGCGCGCGCGGCAGGCGCACCTCGCGCATGATGATGATCGCCGCCTCCTCGCCGCCGGCGAACAGGCCCTTCATGCCGGCGATCGGATCGAGCGCGGCGGGGCCGATCAGCAGCGAGCCGATAAACAGCATCAGGACCAGCAGGATGAGCAGGCCGGAAAGGCGGAGCGCGTTCATCCTTCGCCTCCCGCCGCCATCTCCTCGCGCAGCGCCTTCAGCGCGCGCACGGCCTCGAGGGTGAACGGACCCGCGCACGACCACGAGCCGCGCGGCGCGATGCCCTTGCGGCGCAGGGATTTCAACGATGCAATTGCCGGATGTTCGACTAACTGGTCGGCGAGCGACGGCGCGCCGGGAAAGGGCGAGGCGAGCAGCACCAGATCCGGTCTGTCGCGCACCAGGAGTTCCAGCGGGTAGGGGACCATGCCCTCGTATCCGCGCTCGGCGGCGAGATTGCGGAAGCCCGCGGCCTTCAGCACGGAGTCGGCGAGCGTCCCGGAACCAAGCACCACGCCGTTCTGCTCGTAAATGATCGCCGCCGCGGCATCGGCCGCGGGTGGAGAAGAAAGCGCCGCGAGTTCAGCCTCATAAGCCTCGGCGATCGTCTCGGCGCGCGCCTCCCGGCCTAGGATTGCGCCCATGCGGCGCACCGCGCCGGGCACCGATTCCAGCGTCTGCGCGTAGTCGAACGTCTCGACGCGGGTGCCGATGTGCCTGAGCAACTGCGTCGTGTTGTGCAGCGAATAGGTGCCGGTCACGACGATGTCGGGGCGCGCGAGGAAGACCTCCTCGGCAAGCCCGCGGTTCTTCGGATATGCCGCCGCGATGGCGGAATGAAAGGAGAGGTCGGGATCGTCGGCGAGTGCCGAAAGCGACAGGATCTGCCCAGGCTCTGCGAGTGCCAGCACCAGCTGGTCGGTGCAGACGTTGAGCGACATGACGCGCGGCAGGGTGCTTTCCGCCGCCGCCGGCGCGGCAAGGAGCGTGAAAAGCAGCGCGGCGAAGCGTGCGGGCCGTCGGCGCGGTCCGAAACCGCATCTGTCGACGGCCCGCACCATGGTCAGAACCGCGCCTTGAAGCCGGCGAAGACGCCGATGCCGGGCATGCCGTAGCCCTTTACCACCTGGTATTTCTGGTTGAGTAGGTTCTCGCCGCGCACGTAGAACTCGGTGTCCTCATTCCACTTGTAGGCGACGCGGGCGTCGACGAGCACATAGTCGTCGAGGTCTACGTCGACGAAGGTGCCGAACGATGGACTGATGCGGTCGGTCGTGTCGAGCACGGCACGGGCGGTGCCGGTAACGGTCCAGTTCTCCGCCGGCCGCACGGTCGCCGACAGCGCGATGTCGTGGGCGGGGATGCGCGGACGTTGCAGCCCGTCGGGCTGCCGCGTCTGAGTGAACGTGTACGCCGCCTCGAGGTCGAGCCACGGGGCCGCCTGCCAGACGAGCGATGCTTCCAGGCCCCGCCGCCTGGTCACGCCGGGAAGCTGCACGTAGGAGAAGGTCGCGTAGCTGTAGTCGATGAGGTTGTCGGTATCGAGCTGGAAATAGGTCAGGTCCGCGACCAGCCGGCCGTCGAGCAGCGTCTGCTCGACGCCGACGTCGAAGGAGAAGCTCTGCTCCGGTTTGAGCGCAGGATTGCCGGTGCCGAACGGCGCGTAGAGTTCGTAGAGGCTCGGGGCGCGGTAGCCCGTGCCGACCGACGCATGGAGCTTCGTGCCGAAATCGGGGAACAGATAGGCGCCAGTCAGCCGCCAGGTATTGTAGCCGCCGAACACCGTATGCTCGTCGTGGCGGCCGCCCGCCGTGAGCGTCAGGTTGTCGACGGGCTCGAGGAGCGCCTGCGCCCATACGCCGGTGAGCGAGAAGGCGTCGGATGTGTCGGTGCCGAAGTTGTCGGTAACCTTCGCGCTCTGCCGTTCGCTGTCGGCGCCGAACTGCAGCGTGGCCCAGTCCGTCGCCTCGAAGGCTCCCTGGTAGTCCACCTTGCCGCGCAGGCCCCGGTATGTGGCGTCGAAGGGTCCCCACATCGAGACTAGATGCAGGTTTCGCTCGACGTCGAAGATCTGCGCCGACACCGTGTTCTTGAAGCGTCCGTCGAAGAGGTCGAAGTTGAAGCCGACGCGGCCGGCCTTCTGCGTCGTATTGCCGGTATTGAAGAGATTGTCCGTCGGCGGATTGCCGCTGTCGTCGAATTCGCCGTCGGCCTTGATCAGCAGGCCCGAGGCGAAGACCGAGAACGCCTCGCCGAGCTGCTGCTCTCCGGCGAAGGTGCCGGTGAAGTTGCGGTAGTTGTCGAGTTCGGTGTTGCCGTTGCGGATGTCGGCGCGGGAGATGCCGTCGGTGGTGAGTCCGTTCAGGCCGAGCGCGAAGCGGCCGGTCTCGGTGGCGCCCCTCAGCCGGTAGCCACCGCGCACGGTACCGCGCGAGCCGCCTTCAATCGAGACGTCATGATGAAGCCCGAGGTCGATGCCGCCGAGCGTGGAGATGCCGATCACGCCGGCGACCGCGTCCGATCCATAGAGGGTACTCTGCGAGCCTTTCAGCACCTCGATACCGGAAACGCCGCCTGCGGTCAGGTGCTCCCACGAAGTCTGCACCTGGGTCGCCGTCGGGTCGGAGATGTCGATGCCGTTGAACAGCGTCTTGACGTATTTCTTGTCGGCACCGCGCACCGAAAGGCTTGTCTCCTGGCCGGCGCCGCCGGGTGCGGAGACCGAGACGCCCGGCATCAGGGTCAGGTAGTCGGTGACAAGAGGTTTCGATTCGCGCGCGATCTTCTCCTCGTCGACCGTTTCGACCTTCGAGCCGACCTTGCTCTTCTCGGTGGGCGTCCTGTTCGGCGTCACCACGATCGTGCCTATGTCGGTTTCGGCGTATGCCGCCGGCGCAGTTGCGAGCGCAGCCGCGATCGCGGCTGGAATGAGTGTCTTGTCGTACCTTTGCATGTGATCCCCCGTCCGCGTCGCGCGCGGAGCCTATGCAGAAATTGCCGGTGGGATCGATGAGAACGCCCCTCCAGCGATGACATTTGCCACCACTGTCGAGACAGTGCCGGAAGCTCCCCGCATCCGGAAAAGTGACCGTCCGTGGCAGGTCTCCTGGCTCGCGGGTCTCCGGCTTGCCCGCCTTCCCGGAGCGTTACGCTCCAGTGGCGTTTTCGGGCAAGCCTCGCCGTTCACAGTTGCGGGGGCAGCTACGGCTTCGGACGGGGTGTCCGTTCCGTATTCCCTCTTTCCTCCCGCACCGATATGCGGGAACCTCGAACGTTTGGACGGTACCAACCGCCTCTGCCGGCGTCAATCGCGCCAGCGGCGTCGATCGCGCCCATTGCGACAGTGGGGCAGACCGCCTATCGAAGGAGCGGCGGCGCCGGAAGCCGCCGGGAGCCGGCATGCTGAAGACCGTCAAGATTCCGATTGCCGACATCTACGTGCCCACTGCGCGGCGCAAGACGCTGCATCCCGAGACGGCGAGGCTGCTCGCCGAGGACATCCTGGAGAACGGGCTTAAGACGCCGATCCAGGTGCGCAAGGACGAGGGCAGGTACGTGCTCGTCGAGGGGCTGCATCGGCTCGAGGCGGCGCGTTTCCTCGGCGAGACGGCGATCGACGCCTATCTCGTCCAGGCACGGCGCCACTGACCCGCGGCGGCGCCGTCTCGCCGCGTTGACGCATGTCAATGTCGGCCGGGTGCTTTCGGAGACAATGCCGCCATTCACCGGTCGCGACGACCGGGTCGTTGTCCGGAGGTCATACCGATGCCACCACGTTCCGTCTTCGCCGCTCCTTTCCTGGTCGCTGCCGCTCTCACCGCGACCAGCCTTCCGGCGGCTGCCGTCTTCGATTGCGAAGGAACCGTCGTCGGCGTCCGCCCGATAAGCCAGTACAACCATGCCAACGGCAACGGCTTTCTTGCGGTCCGCACTGGACCCGGCGGTGGATACGCCCAGATCGGCGAGGTCTACCGGGGCGACACGCTGTCCGTCTACGGAAAGAGCGGCAACTGGTACGAGGCGAGCTGCATGTTCGGCCGCTGCCAGAATCCGCTCTGGGGTCCGGCCTATCCGGCCGGCTGGGTGCACAAGAACTACGTCCAGGTGCGCGGCTACTGTCCACGGTGAGGCGTCGGCTCCAAGGCGGCGCGACCGCGATTGCGTGGCGGTTGGGCCGCCTGTCTCCGCAAGACGCAGTGGACTATTTGGCAGGTGGCGGCGCGCGCGGCTTTCGCTAGGATCGCCGCATGCGTCCGTGCCAGCAGCAAGCCAGCCGTGTTGACAGCCGAAAGCCGGCGCAGCGCGCGCGAAATGTGGTCGGAGTTTCGCGATGAGCACCGACGTTACGCGCATTCTCATCATCGACGATCATCCGCTCTTCCGCGAGGCCCTGCAGATCGCCGTGCAGATGGCCTATCCGGAGGTCGCCACCGTCGAGGCACGTACGGTGACCGAGGCGCTGGGCCTTCTCGCCAGTCAGGGCGCCTTCGATCTGGCATTGCTCGATCTCAACATACCCGGCGTGCACGGTTTCGAGGGCCTGCTGCAGATCAGGACGCGCCATCCGCGCCTTCCGGTGGTCGTGGTCTCCGGACACGAGGAGCCGCGCATCATCGCCGAGGCGTTGTCCTATGGCGCTGCGGGGTTCATCCCGAAGTCGGTTCGCAAGGACGAACTTGCCGGCGCCATCCGCTCGGTCATGGAAGGCGCGGTCTATGTTCCCGAAACCTACGGCGGCCCGCCGGCTGCCGAACGCTCAGACAGGAGCGAACTCATGGCGCGGCTGGGCAAGCTCACGCCGCAGCAGCTTCGCGTGCTGCAGATGCTGAAGCAGGGCCTGCTCAACAAGCAGATCGCCTACGAGCTCCAGGTCGGCGAGACCACGGTGAAAGCCCATGTGTCGGAGATCTTGCGCAAGCTCAACGTCTACAGCCGCACGCAGGCCGTGATCGAGGTCTCGAAGCTCGACAACGCCGACCTTTTTCGCGATCCGGCCGGCTTCTGATCCCTGCGACCGCCTCAGGCAAGCAGGTGAGCGAGGAGCGCGCGCAGCTGCGCCGGCTTCACCGGTTTCAGCATGACCTCGATGCCTTCCTTTCGCGCCGACCGCTGCAACTGGTCGGACGGATCGGCGGTGACGATCACCGCGGGCACCTGGCGCATGAGAAAGGCCCGCGCCTCGGCGATCGCCTCGCTGCCGAGGTCGCCGTGGTCGAGATGCTGATCGGCGATGATGACGTCCGGTATCCAGTCGGTATCGCCCAGTGCATCGATGGCCCCGTCCGCCGTCGCGGCCGAGCGCACCGAGCAGCGCCACCGCTCGAGCAGGGCGGTCGTCGCCTCCGCCACCTCTTCATCGTTCTCGACGAGCAGTACTCGCGCGCCGAACAGGCCGTAGGCCCGCGGCGGTTCCGGGTCGGGAGGGGCGGCAGGCGCCTGTGGCGTGACCGAGAGGGGCAACGACAGCCTGAACACCGTGCCGCGGCCGACGACCGAGGAGAAGGTTAGGTCGTGGCGGAGCGCCTCGACCATGCGCCGGACGATGGACAGGCCGAGACCCAGGCCGCCGGTCAAATCGGCGGCCGATGCCGTGCCGCGATGAAACTCCTCGAAGATCTCGTCGCGCTCGTCGTCGGGGATGCCGGAGCCGGTGTCGTAGACGTCGATGCGCAGGCTGGCACCGCGGCGCCGGGCCGCGACAACCACGCCGCCTTTGCTCGTATAGCGGATAGCGTTGGAGACGATGTTCTGCAGGATGCGGCGCAGCAGCGTGCGGTCGGTGACGGCGGCGAAGTCGGTGGCGCGGAAGCGGAGTCGAATGCCCTTCTTGTCGGCGAGCGGCTGGAAGTCCGATTTCAGCGAGGCGAAAAGCGGGTCCAGCGCGACGTCGGCCCACTCGGGCTGTATCACGCCGGCGTCGAGCTTCGAGATGTCGAGAAGCGTCCGCAACAGGTCGCCCATCGTCTCCAGCGACCGTTCGACCTGGCGGACGAGGCGGCGGCCCTCCTCGCCGGATTGCAGGTCGGCCAGCGCCGAAACGGAAAGCAGGGCGGCGTTGAGCGGCTGCAGGACGTCGTGGCTCGCGGCGGCGAGGAAGCGGGTCTTCGACGTGTTGGCGCGCTCGGCGTTCTCCTTGGCGTCGGCGAGGTCGATGTTCGACCGCTCCAGCCGGCGCAGCGTCGAGCGCAACTCCTCGGTACGCAACTTCACCCGGCTTTCCAGGTTGATCGCCGTCTGGAACAACGAAAAGGCGTTGCCCTGCTGGTCCATCGCGCGCTCCACGCGCGACATCAGCGCGGCGTTGATGCGCTTCAGGCGCTCGATATCGTCGATCTCGCGCACGGCTATTCCGCTGCCTGCCGGCGGCCGAAGGCGATGCCGGTGAACGTCTGGTTCAGGTGCATCGAACGGTACTGCTCGCCATAGGTGCCGAAGCCGACGACGTTGTTTTCCCGGTAGAGCTCCGACATGTCGCGGAAGACCTGCCGGTTCTGCGCGTCGAGGCGGCGCAGCACGCAATCGAAGCCGAGGATGACGTCGGTGCCGCCGAGCTTCTCGTCGACGGCCTTGAGCGCGGCGCGGGTCGATTCGACCATGCCCTTCGGCTGGGCAATGGTGAGCACGATGCCGTCGTCGATGGCGCAGAAGAAGGACAGCGAGCCATCCGGATGCACCTTCTGGATCGAGCGGCAGTAGTACTCGCCGCCGACGCGGACGACGACCGGATGCGAGGCGAAGCTCATCGGCGTCAACGAGCCGGGATCGAGGCCGATCGCGGCCGCGTACTCCTCCGCGGCGGGGGCGGCGTTGAACTCGCGAACGATGCGATGGTCGGGGTCCGAAGCCGTGACCACGAGTTTGTCGCCTGTCGGCACGAAGTTCTCGGTCTTGAAGACCTGGAAAGGCAGGCTGGTGGCGACGAGCACGATCACCGCGCAGTCGGTGTCGGCGCCGTTCTCGGTGAACAGGGCCGTCGTCTCGAACTTGAGGTCGTCGCCGGCCGACCCGCCGATCAGCGGAATGTCGTCGAGGCTCCAGTGGATCGCCGACGTCAGCGCCTCCTCGGCGTAGGAGAGGCCGTCGACGAAGCACAGCGCAAACACCTGGTCGCTCCTTATCGTCGCACCGTCGCCCGAAAGTCGCTGCTTCAGCCGCTCGACCTCACCGGCGATGGCGTCCACGCCGGAGGCGGAGAGGCGTCGGACCATGGTGGTCGCCACGGTGAAGGATGCACGCGGAAAGAGAATGGCGACAGCCTGGCCCTCGGCCAGCCCGTCCGGCGTGATCTCGCCCGCCGTCGAACAGCCGGCGTAGCGCAGGCCGGGCGCACGGCGCGCAAGTGCGGCCGCCAGCGGTTGGGCGCGGATCAGCGACTGCGAGAAGAAGATGAGCGCGAAGCCCGAGTCGCTGTCTTCCGCCGCCGCGGCGACGGTTGACGCGAAGGCATCGGCGTCCGCCACGTCGGTGGCCAGTACGCTCACGCCGCAGGCGTAGATCGAGTGCGAGGCGGCCAGCTTTCGAGTCCTCCCAAACCGTCGCCGCCTTCTCCGGGCACCGACGCAGCCGAATGTCCTGTTATCTTGGTCCGGGCAGCCTGCTTTGACAAGGCGACCGCAGTCGCGACCGAAAGTACAATATACGGTCGAATCCGTGCCCGGCATTCTTTCGCCACGGCCGATGATCGGGTTAGGGTGGACCCCTTGTCGGCGGACGCGCCCCCTGAGCGGGCGGTCCTCGGAGTTTCGACATTGGGAGGAGGAGTCTAGATGTCTGAAGTCACGATCAACGTAAACGGGCGAACCGTCACCAAGACGGTCGAGGACAGGACGCTTCTGGTCCATTTCCTGCGCGAGGAACTGGGCCTGACCGGCACGCATGTCGGCTGCGACACCTCGCAGTGCGGTTCCTGCGTCGTCCATGTCGACGGCAAGGCGGTCAAGAGCTGCACGATGCTTGCCGCGCAGGCTTCAGGCTCGAGCGTCGTCACGATCGAGGGGCTGGCCAACGGCGCCGAACTGCACCCCGTGCAGGCGGCGTTCAAGGAGCATCACGGCCTGCAGTGCGGCTTCTGCACGCCGGGTATGATCATGGCGGCCGTGGACATGATCAACCGTCACCCCGAAGGGCTCGACGAGGCGACCGTGCGGGCCGAGCTGGAAGGCAACATCTGCCGCTGCACGGGCTACCACAACATCGTCAAGGCCGTCCTCGCCGCGTCCGCTGCGATGGGAAAGGCCAGCAAGGGCAAGGCGAAGGCGGCCTGAGCGGCATTCGGCAGTAGGCAGTCGGCAATCGGAGGGGGAAAAGCGGCACAGCAGTCACAGGCACATGTCGTCGAGCGACGATTGCCGACTGCCGAATGCCGACTTCCCGTAAACGCGGAGGAGATTTCGCGATGGGTATGGAAGGCATCGGCGCCCGCGTGGCGCGTAAGGAAGACAGGCGCTTCATCACCGGCGCGGGCCGCTATGTCGACGACATGGTGGTTCCCGGCATGAAGCACGCCGTGTTCGTGCGCAGCCCGCACGCGCACGCGGAAATCAAGAAGATCGACGTGAAGAAAGCTAAGGCCATGCCGGGCGTCGTCGACGTCCTGGTTGGCAAGCAGCTCAAGTCCGACGGCATCGGCAACCTGATCTGCGGCTGGATGATCCACTCCAAGGACGGCTCGCCGATGAAGATGGGCGCCTGGTCGCCGCTGGCAGTCGACCGCGTCCGCTATGTCGGCGACGCGGTGGCGATCGTGGTGGCCGACACCAAGGGCCAGGCCCGCGACGCGGCGGAAGCCGTCGAGGTCAGCTACAAGGAGCTGAAGGCCGTGACCGAGGCGGTGGATGCGCTGAAGAAGGGCGCGCCGCAGCTTCACCCCGAGGCCGAGGGCAACCTGATCTACGACTGGGAGATCGGCGATGCCAAGGCGACGGACGCGGCCATCGCCAAGGCCGCGCACGTGACGAAGATGCACATCGTCAACAACCGGCTGGTGCCCAACGCCATGGAGCCGCGCGCCGCACTCGGCCACTACGACAAGGCGGAGGACCATTACACCTGCTGGACGACCTCGCAGAATCCGCACGTCGCCCGCCTGGTGATGAGCGCCTTCTACAACGTCGCGCCGGAGAACAAGCTGCGCGTCATCGCGCCCGACGTCGGCGGCGGCTTCGGCTCGAAGATCTACATCTACCCCGAGGAGATCGTCTGCCTGTGGGCCTCGAAGAAGACCGGCGTGCCGGTGAAGTGGGTTGCCGACCGCACGGAGAGCTTCCTCTCCGACGCGCACGGCCGCGACCACGTCACCGAGGTCCAGCTCGCCTTCGACAAGGACAACCGGATGACGGCGCTGAAGGTCGACACGATCGCCAATCTCGGCGCCTACATGTCGCTCTTCTCTTCGTCGGTACCGACCTACCTCTACGCGACGCTGCTGTCGGGCCAGTACGTGATCCCGGCTATCCACGCCAATGTGCGCACGGTCTACACCAACACCGCGCCCGTCGACGCCTATCGCGGCGCCGGGCGGCCTGAGGCGACCTACCTGCTCGAGCGCGTCGTCGAGACCGCTGCGCGCGAACTGGGCGTGGCTCCCGCGGAGCTGCGGCGCAAGAACTTCGTCACCTCCTTCCCGTACCAGACGCCGGTCATCATGTGCTACGACGCCGGCGACTACGCGGCGTCCCTCGACGCGGCGATGAAGGCGGCGGACTACGCGGGCTTCGCCAAGCGCCGCGAAGAGGCGAAGAAGCGCGGCAAGCTGCGCGGCATCGGCATGTCCAACTACATCGAGGCCTGCGGCATCGCGCCGTCGGCGGCGGTGGGTTCGCTCGGCGCCGGCGTCGGCCTGTGGGAATCGGCCGAGGTGCGCGTCAACGCGGTCGGCACGATCGAGGTGCTGACCGGCTCGCACAGCCACGGCCAGGGCCACGAGACGACCTTCTCGCAACTCGTCGCCGGACGCTTCGGCGTGCCAATCGAATCGGTCTCGATCGTCCACGGCGATACCGACAAGGTGCAGATGGGCATGGGCACCTACGGCTCGCGCTCCGGCGCGGTCGGCATGAGCGCCATCGTCAAGGCCCTCGACAAGGTCGAGGCGAAAGCCAAGAAGATCGCCGCCCACCTGCTCGAGGCCGACGAAGGCGACATCGTCATCGAGAACGGGGCGCTGAAGGTCGCCGGCACCGACAAGAACGTGCCGTGGTTCCAGATGGCGCTCGCCGCCTACACGGCGCACAACCTGCCGGCCGGCATGGAGCCGGGCCTAAAGGAAGGCGCATTCTACGACCCGTCCAACTTCACCTTCCCGGCGGGCTGCTACATCTGCGAGGTCGAGGTGGATCCTGACACCGGCCACACCGACATCGTCCAGTTCGTCGCGGCCGACGACTTCGGCAACATCATCAACCCGATGATCGTCGAGGGCCAGGTGCACGGCGGCATCGCCCAGGGCATCGGCCAGGCGCTGCTCGAGGGCTGCAAGTATGACGCCAGCGGACAACTGCTGACGGCAAGCTACATGGACTATACGATGCCCAGGGCCGGCGACCTGCCGTCCTTCAAGGTGTCGACGTCGAACACGCCGTGCCCGTCCAACCCGCTCGGCATCAAGGGTTGCGGCGAGGCCGGCGCCATCGGCTCGCCGCCGGCGGTCATCAACGCCATCACCGACGCCATCGGCAACAACGACCTGACCATGCCCGCCACGCCGCAGAAGGTGTGGGCGGCGCTGCAGGCGGCAAAGAAGCACTGAGGAGGAACAGCGATGTATTCGGTCAACTACCACCGCGCCGCCTCGGTCGCGGACGCCGTCAAGAAGGTCAAGGCCGGCGACGGCAAGTTCCTGGCGGGCGGCATGACGCTCATCCCGACGATGAAGTCGCGGCTCGCCGCGCCGTCGGACGTCGTCGACATCACCAGGATCGCGAGCCTTTCCGGCATCACGGTTTCGGGCAAGACCGTGACCATCGGCGCGACGACCACGCACGCCGAAGTTGCCACCAACGCCAAGCTGGCCAAGGTCTGCCCCGCGCTGTGCAGCCTCGCCAGCCACATCGGCGACCCGCATGTGCGCCACAAGGGCACGATCGGCGGCTCGATCTCCAACAACGATCCGGCCGCCGACTATCCGTCGGCGATGCTGGCGCTCGGCGCCACCATCGTCACCAACAAGCGCCAGATCCCGGCCGACAAGTTCTTCAAGGGCCTGTTCGAGACGGCGCTGAAGGAGGACGAGATGGTGACCGAGGTGACCTTCACCGCGCCGGCCAAGGCCGGCTACGCCAAGTTCCCCAACCCGGCCTCGCGCTACGCCGTCACCGGCGTGTTCGTCGCCAAGGGCAAGGACGGCGTGCGCGCGGCAGTCACCGGCGCGGGCGACAACGGCGTGTTCCGCTCCAAGGAGGTCGAGGCGGCCCTGGCGAAGAAGTTCGACGCGGCGTCGCTCGACGGCGTCAAGGTTTCGGCGAAGGGCCTGATGGGCGACATCCACGCCACGCCGGAATACCGCGCCAACCTGGTCGTCGTCATGGCGAAGCGCGCCGTCGCCGCGGCCAACGGCTGAGCGAATTCGCATCCGAGCAGGGAAGGGGGCCGCACGGCCCCCTTTTCGTTTGCCCGACCGCGTGCGCGCAGGCGACAGGGTGCCGACGAAGGCTCACCCGAGCGGCCGGGCGTAATAGCGCACCGTCTTCCTGCCGCCATGGATCGCGGCGGATCCCACCTCGGCAAAGCCGAGCGCCGCATGGAAGGCGTCCGAGGCCGGATTGGGCGGGTCCGAATTGACCTCGCAGACGACGATGTCGTGGCCGGCGGCGCGCGCGGCGGCGAAAAGCTCCTCGTAGAGCCGCCGCGCATGGCCGCGGCCGCGCGCCGACGGAACGACGGCGATGCGGTCGACATAGACGAAGCGCGGGTAGCGCGCGCGGAACCAGAGGAAATTCGGGCTGTCGTAGTCGCCGTCCTGATCGAAGGCGAGCATGTAGGCCTCGATCGCGCCAATGCAGGGTGCGGCGAAGGCGTTGCCGATCATGGCGCGGAGCTTTTCCGGCTCCAGCCAGGAGAGCTCCTCGGCGTGGGCGTTGTTCAGCGCGAGCACGGCAGGCTCGTCGGCCGGCGCTATCGGCCGGATGGGCGGGAGGGCCGATGGGTCGTTAGTGCTCATGGGTTCTTTTCGTCTTGCAAGGCTGGCCAGGAACTCGACCACCGCCGCGCGCATGGCCGGGGTCTCGACATGGCCGGTACCGGGCGAGCGCAACAGCGTCAACGCGCCCGCCGCGCCTTTGGCGGCATAGGCGGCGCGCGTCTCGGCGAGCGCGACGTCGACCGCTTCGGGCGGCGTCAGCGGGTCGAGGTCGCCGACGCAGACCAGTTGCGGCCGCGGCGCGACCATGCCGGCGATGCGCCCGACCGAGGTTTTCTCGAGCAGGCCGGGGACGGTCATGTAGTGGCCGTGCAAATCGTGCGCGCCGGTCTGGACAAGGTTTTGCCAGTCGGCGAAGCAGCACAGATGTGCTGCGCCGGCGAGGCGGGGCTCCAGCGCGCTGAGGAAGAAGGCGTGGGTTGCACCCATCGACAAGCCGAGCACGGCGATCCGGTCCGCATCCACGTCGTCGCGCGTACCGAGATAGTCGAACGCCGCCAGGTGGTCGGCCAGCATCTCGCCCATCAGCGTGCGGCCATGCCACAGAAGGGCCTTCGACAGCGCGCTCTCGCCCGGCTCGCGGCGCTCGCCGAAGGTCGGCATGTCGATGGCGAGCGAGACGAAGCCGGCGCGCGCCAGCGCCGGCCCGTAGGGCGAAATCAGGCTCGGCCGTCCGTCGAGCAGTTCGTCTGCGCCGATCTCGTAGCGGGCGCCGTGGGCGTGGCAGTAGAGCACGGCCGGGAAGGGGCCTTCGCCGTGCGGGCGGGCGAGGATGCCGCGCACGGCCGCGCCGCGGATGTCCAGCGCCAGCCGCTCGACGACATGGTCGCTGCGGTCATCGATCACAGACGAGACGAGGCGCGGCGCGGCGCGCGCCGGCAGGGCGAGCAGGCCGGCGAGTTCGGCCGCAAGGAGCCCGGTTTCCGCGTACGCGCCTGTCGTCATGTCGCCGATCCGTTGCCGCGCAATGCCGGCCGCGCCCCGCTCAGGGCGCGGTGTCGAAGTCGAGCACCGCCTCGGGATTGATCTCCTCGTCGTAGCTGGCGTCGACTTCGTACTTCACCAGGACGAAACGACCGTCGCGGAAGAGGTAAAGGCCGGACGAGGAGGCGTCGCCGACGCCGCGCCACTTGGAGAAGGTGGTGATGGTGCGCGTCGCGGGATCGTAGAACGAGTTCACCGCCCGGTCGCTCGCCGTGTAGCCGATAATGCGCATCGACCTGACCGTGCGGTCGTCCTCGTTCTCGTAGCGGATGTCGAGTTCGGGCTGGGCGAACTGCAGCTGGCTCACGTCGCCGATGTCGTCGGCGAGGTAGTAGACCTCATTGGTGTTATAGGCGCCCCAGCCGCAGGTGAAGCGGAACAGGCGGGCCTTGCGCTCCTCGTCGGCCTCGCCGTCGGAGGAATAGCGGAAGCCGATCTCGTGGATCTCGGGCGTCGCCGCGTCCGGCTCGGCGTCGGGTTCGAGCGTCTGGCAGGTCTGGGCATAGGCGGCGCGGAAGCCCGCCTCGACCCGCTCCAGCACCGCGTCGCGCGGCTCCGGCTCCGGCCCGTCGGCGCAGCGCGCGGGCAGCGCGTCGGCGAGGTCGCCGTCGGCCGGCTTCAGGCTGCCCTTTTCCAGGTGCAGCGGCCGGAACGGCACGCCCTGGACCTGCGGATTGGCGAGCCGGGCGCGGTAGCAGCCGGCAAAGACCTTCGCCTCGCCGCCGGCGTCGACGGCGCTGATGGCGACCGGCACGTAGTAGATGGCGCTGCCGGCCGCGCCCTCCGCGGCGACGGCGCCGGTGACGACGTCGACCCGCTCGGTCTTCTCGTAACCGGCGGCGAACGCGTCGAAGGTCTTCGACGGCTTCGCCTCGCCGAAATAGTCCCAGGCGCGGGCATATTCGCGCCGGTTCACCGCGTTGTAGAAGGACCGCACCAGCGCCGCGGCGTCCGAGCGGTCGTCGAGATAGGGGGTCTCGGCCGAGGCGCCGGCTACTTGCGCCAGCGATGCGGCCGCGGCGAGCGCCAAGGCCATGGAATGCCGTTTCATCTCGAATCATCCTCCGCCGACGCGACGCAAAGGATCATGCGCGATTGTAGCGGAGCCTTGAAGGGGAGCGAGGTTCGCGCGCCGGATTCCGGGTCGCGACGCGACCGCGCCTGCGGAAATTTCGGTCACGCGACAGCGGCCACAGCCGTCCGCGGGCACGGGAGAATCGACGGCGCAAAAAAATACCTCCGCCGGGCGATCCGCCGGGGCTTTTTCGTAGGCACAGGCCATCGTTGCCGCGGCGCATGAACGCGGCTGTCAGAGAGGTGGCCGGTTTGCGCAGCGGCGGGTCACGACGTGTCGGGCGCGCGCCCGAGATGCGGGGAGAGAAGGGCAAAGGAAGCGAAAGCGGAGAGCGCGGCCAGAGCCTTTTCGGCCGCCGCCCGCCGGACGCCGGGATTCCCGGTTCGGCCGGCGCGGCCGTCACCGGGCGAACATAGCAGCGCTGTCTGTGCCTCGAGTTCAAAGGCCAGCACGCGAAACATCTCGGCGAGATACAATGCGTCCTCGGGCCGGTTGCCGGACGGACCGGTTGCCGTCGACCAAGGGTCTATCTCGGGCGGCAGGGCCTCCTCGCCGACGACGAAGTCGCGCGCGATCGCCTCGGCGCGCCGCAGGATCCAGAGAACGACGCCGCGGACGAAAGCGGAGCGACCGGCGGCGCGCTCGGCGAGGCCGGCGAAGGCATGAAGCAGGGCGACGAGGCGCATCAGCGCCGCCCGTTCCTCCCGCCATGCCCGCTGCCACTCCATCGCTACCTCCTTTCGTCAGGCAGGAGGATTGTCGCGCAGGGCGAAAGGGAGGAGGATAAAATTTTCGAAGTCTGCTGACAGATGGTGACAGGGGGCGGGCGAGTTCGCGGGGGGCCATGGGCTACCCTTGCGGTGAACGTGTCTGCGGGCGACGCCGGGTGTTGCTACAAATATAGCACGGATGCTATTTCTTGCGGACATCGAGCAGGGGCTAGTCCGATGGCCCGGCCGAGAGGAGAATGACGGAGTTGGATCGATGGCGGGCCTTGCGGATCTCAAGAAGCGCCTGCTGGCCTCTCCCGACGTGAAGGCCGAGTACGACAGGCTCGGGCCCGTCTACGCCCTCGTCGGCGCCATGGTGGAGGCGCGGCACGCGGCGGGGCTGACGCAGAAGCAGGTGGCGGCCAGGATGGGCACGACGCAATCGGTGGTCGCGCGGCTCGAAAACGCCCATCACCTGCCGAGCCTCGATCTCGTCACGCGCTTTGCCGCGGCGCTGGGACGAAGGGTGGAGTTCGAGCTGGTGGCGGCGGAGTAAGGCGACGCGGCGCTTGAGGGCGGCCTGTTCCGCCCAGGCAGATGCGTATTCCGCCTGACCGGCGAGTTCGGGGTGGGAAGGAGACTGGCGGCTTTAGGGGTCGATATGGCCGAAAGCCGCCATTCATTTGGTACCAAAGTCGTCCAGTTCTGTCACCAGCTATCCCTGCCCTCCGGAAGGGAAAGAATTTTCGACAAAAAAATGGCTCAAGTGTCGAGCATGTCCCACTCGTCACCGAGCACCCAGCGGATAGCGGACAGCTTGCCGCTGAGCATTCCCCACTCGAAATCGGTCCACGGGCCTAGCTCGTCGGGGTACTGCTCTTCGGCGGACTTCATAGCGGCGATCATACCATCCCATATCTCGTCTACGATCATGCCCCGTCGATCCTTGGGTTTGGCAGCATCCCAGACTTCCCTCGGAACCCGCTTTTGCTTGCCACTTTCGACCGCGTCGATGATGCCACCCTTGCGGCCATACCAAATCTGCGTAGTTAACTTGTCCTCAGCTCCGAGCAGTTCAGACAGTGTCCGGGATTGTTGGGTGTATTCCCGGTCGAAGGTGATCTCTTCAATCAGGTCGCCGGCGTACTCATTCAGTATTACGCCAAGGTTGGTTGAGTAACGCGAGTGCACCCCGTCGAAGACAGCCGCGATATCTGGATGCGGTAAGCGCGTGTCGGCACCCTTCTGACTAAAGTCGTGGACGTTGTGCGTGACGAACGCGAGCACGTCGTCCGCCTCCCTCTCAGCGCACGCGTCGATGTATGTCTCAATGATTATCGCGTCTCCAATACCGTTTATTTGCCGGTGGAACGGGGCTACCTTGGCGATGGCGCGATCCGCTGCGCGGGCCTTAACGCTCTCGCTGACGGGGATCGGACTGGTTGTTGTGAACAGCTTCTCGATCAGGCTAACCGCTTCGTTCACGGCCTCGCCACCAGTGGCGATGCGATGATCAATTTCATTTAGCTGTTGCAGAATCTCGTTCCGGCCGTCCTCAGGTGCGAACTGCACAATTGCGTCCTTCACCCGTTTGAAATGACTTGAAAGGCTGGCGCGGCTGGATGCCACTACCCGGTCCCGATTGCGGGCGAACTCATCGAGAATCATTTGCGGCAGGATTAATTCAACTTCGCCCGCCTCCGTCATCGCGAATAGGGCGTCCAGCAACGGCAGGTGGCGCGGATCTTTCGTTAGATCTAGCCATACCGACGTGTCGATCAGTAGTTTGATCTTCACCTTAGCCCCGCGGAAATTTGAGTTCGGAGGCTAGCGACTTCCAAGCGCATGGTCACCACCCGCAGGCTGTCTTTTCCGCATTGGGTGCGGAAGTCGCCCGGCGGAAGCATATATTGCGCCAGACGACATAGGGATCGACAAGCAAAGTCGCGGAACGATCGGCTTGGAGTCAACTTCAGGCCGGCAAAAGAGGGGTGGATTGTTGCCAGTCTGGTTTTGACCGGCTGAGTTGCGAAAGCGGCCTTTCAGGTGGCTCTGGGACACTGAGCGCATCGCGCCTCATGTCGGCTGTTTATGGCTTAGGTACGCTGCCCTAGATCGGACATCGAGTCTCTGAGTTCGATCACGTCCGATCTGCTATCAAGCCAAGGCGTCGATCGAAGTAGCGCTTATGGTAAATCTCACGGCCGTTCCGCAGCTTGTAGGTTGTCCAAAAGTAAATTGCACTCTTATCACCGCCGACGAGATCTACACCGGCGAGCTCTTCCATGTTCGGCCGTAATGCAGTTCGGCGACACTCTTCATGAAGGTTGTCGAAGGGGACAGTCAGGAACTCTCGAATTTCCTTTTCAGCATATAGGTGCTCTGCAGGATCAAACCGCCCCGCCCCGACACGCTCGCATTCCTCAAGCGGGGTTGCCAGCTTGATAGGACGGAACGTCAATTCGAAGCCTCGTATTTCTCCCTGCAGAACCTCGACCGGACGGCGGTCCAATACCTCGCAAATGCGAGCCGCGTGTTCTGGTTGGACGCGTGGGCCAAGGAACACACGCCGAAGCGCGTCATCCAGATAATGTTTCGGCCCTACCTCGCCGGTGATGAACCGCCATTCCTTCTCGTGCGCCCACTCGATACGCTTGCGCGTAATGCGGGCGGTCACAGCCTCTTCAAGGCGCTCGGGCGCCATATCGGCAACCGACAGCGAGGGCAAGGCATTGCGAGCGTAGATGACTGGCCGCAACCTCTCACCCTGAAAATCCCCGATGGCTAGCTCTGCCGAGTCGAACTCCAGGCACATTCCCGCGAAGTTGCTGCCGTAGTAAGCCCACATCGGCAGGTCCTCGTAACTACTAGAGAACGAGACAAGCGCAAATCGATCGATCATCTTGGACAGTATCTCGTAAATGCCGTCGATCCGCTTCCCGGAAGGGGCAAGCATCGCATTTATGATCCGGTCGCCAGGGCTACCAGTCTCGTAAAACGCCTCCATCGGATCGTTCATGGCGGCGAATGGTGGCGCATAAAGGTAGCTGTCCCGGAGGGCCCCTAGCTCGCGATCAAGTAAAGCTTCTTCAAGCGGACGATATCGATAAAGCTTCGGAGGCGTTTCCATCGAGTCACTATAGCCATTGAACGCGTGCAAACGCACGACGGCGTTGCACGCCGACGACAAAGCGGTCAGCCCGCTGTCCCTCTTGGGTCTGCCGTCCGAGGGACACTTGCTGAATGGCAAGTTTCGGGGACCGAGGGGAGCAGCCGGAACGACGTCAATGGGGTCGCAACCTGCCTCTTTCGCCTGCCCCGGAAGAACGCTCCTTGGCGATGTCGCAAGAAAAAAAACCCCGGCGGATCGCTCCGCCGGGGTCTTTCGTCTCGTCCAGTGCCGGTCCGCCCGCCTGCGCGGGCGAGGGCCTCAGACCGAATAGTACATGTCGAACTCGACCGGGTGCGGGGTCATCTCGAAGCGCATGACCTCGGCCATCTTCAGTTCGATGAAGGCGTCGATCTGGTCGTCGTCGAAGACGCCGCCGGCCTTGAGGAAGCCGCGGTCCTTGTCGAGGCTCATCAGGGCTTCGCGAAGCGAGCCGCAGACGGTCGGGATCTTCTTCAGTTCCTTCGGCGGCAGGTCGTAGAGATCCTTGTCCATCGGCTGGCCGGGGTGGATCTTGTTCTTGATGCCGTCGAGGCCGGCCATCAGCAGCGCCGAGAAGCCGAGATAGGGGTTCGCGCCCGGATCGGGGAAGCGGACCTCGACGCGCTTCGACTTCGGCGAGGAGCCGAACGGGATGCGGCACGACGCCGAGCGGTTGCGCGCCGAATAGGCGAGCAGGACCGGCGCCTCGTAGCCCGGCACCAGCCGCTTGTAGGAGT
Organism: Rhizobiaceae bacterium; assembly: GCA_905339215.1. Lineage (GTDB taxonomy): Bacteria > Pseudomonadota > Alphaproteobacteria > Rhizobiales > Rhizobiaceae > DUSC01. Next base: position 11,505 of record CAJPFN010000016.1, on the reverse strand, counting down.
TGGTCAGCGGGTTGGTGAAGGCGTTGACGGCCTTGGCGTGCTTGATGACGCCGCCGATGAAGAACAGGCAGTTTTCCGACAGGCCGGCATATTCGTTGCCGGCGAAGGTCGGCTTGCCGCCCTTCCAGATCGACATGTGGACGTGCATGCCCGAGCCGTTGTCGCCGAAGATCGGCTTCGGCATGAAGGTCGCCGTCTTGCCGTAGGCGTTGGCGACCTGGTGCACGACGTATTTGTAGATCTGCATCTTGTCGGCGTTGCGCACCAGCGTGTCGAACTTGAGCCCCAGCTCATGCTGAGCAGCGGCGACCTCGTGGTGGTGCTTCTCGGTGCGCACGCCCATCTCGGCCATGACGGTGAGCATCTCGGAGCGCATGTCCTGGCACGAATCGATCGGCGGGACGGGGAAGTAGCCGCCCTTGACGCGCGGGCGATGGCCCATGTTGCCGGTCTCGTAGTCGGTGTCGTCGTTGGACGGCAGCTCGGTGGAATCGAGCTTGAAGCCGGTGTTGTAGGGATCGGCCTTGTACTTGACGTCGTCGAAGATGAAGAACTCGGCCTCGGGGCCGACATAGATGGTGTCGCCGATGCCTTCCGCCTTCATGTAGGCCTCGGCCTTCTTGGCGGTGCCGCGCGGGTCGCGGTTGTAGGCCTCGCCGGAGACCGGGTCGAGGATGTCGCACATGACGACCATGGTCGACTGGGCGAAGAACGGGTCCATGTGGACCGTCGCCGTGTCGGGCATGAGCACCATGTCGGACTCGTTGATGGCCTTCCAGCCGGAGATCGAGGAGCCGTCGAACATGACGCCGTCGGCGAACATGTCCTCTTCGACCTCGACGACGTCCATGGTGACGTGCTGCATCTTGCCCTTGGGATCGGTGAAGCGCAGGTCGACGAACTTCACGTCGTTGTCCTTGATCTGCTTCATGATGTCTTTGGCTGTCGTCATGTATTTCTTCCCTATGTCGATTGGAAATTCTTGGCAGGTATCAGACTGCGTCGATGCCGGTTTCGCCGGTGCGGATGCGGATCACTTCCTCGATGTTGGAGACGAAGATCTTGCCGTCGCCGATGCGGCCGGTCTGGGCCGCCTTGCGGATCGCCTCGATCGCCGCCTCCACGGAATCGTCGCCGAGCACGACCTCTATCTTCACCTTGGGCAGGAAGTCGACGACATATTCGGCGCCGCGATAGAGTTCGGTATGGCCCTTCTGCCGGCCGAAGCCCTTGGCCTCGGTCACGGTGATGCCCTGCAGCCCGACTTCCTGGAGCGCTTCCTTCACCTCGTCGAGCTTGAAGGGCTTGATGATCGCTTCGATTTTCTTCATGCCGGAAGGGCCTCCGCTGGTGTGGGGACGGGTTGTCGATCCCCGCTTACGCCCCAAGAAAGCACGAAGCATGCCAGACCTCCGTGCCTGCGACAAAAGGGACAGGGCTGCCGCCGCGGCGACGATCGCGGGGCGGATTTCCGCCTCGTGACCGGGCCCGGCGGGGGCGTCGCGGGAAAGCGCAGCATAGGGCGGAAAAGGTGCGTGTACAATTCGCAGGCAGACTGCCGAAAAGATGAGCATTCGCCGCCATTTGCAAGGAGCGGGCGGCTGAGGCTAGTGTGCCGATCCCAGCGGCGGAGAGAGCCTTGCCCGACGAAATCCTGACGCCCGCGCAGATGGCGGAAGTCGACGCGGCCGCCATCGCGCGCGGCCCCTTCGACGGCCCGCACCTGATGCAGAACGCCGGAACGGCGGTGGCGGGCGTCGTGCTGGCGCGGCATCCGCAAGCTGCGCGGATCGACGTGCTCTGCGGCCCCGGCAACAATGGCGGCGACGGCTATGTGGTCGCCGCGCAGCTGGCCGGGATCGGCCTCGACGTCGCCGTGTGGGCAAGCGCGGAGCCGCGCCGCGGCAGCGACGCGGAGAAAGCCGCCGCTTCCTGTCCCGTGGCCTCGTGGCCGCTCGCCGATTTCAGGCCCTCGGACATTTCGGTGGTGGTCGACGCGCTTTACGGGGCAGGGCTGTCGAAGCCGGTGGAAGGCGTCGACGCCGCCGCGATCGGCCATTGCAACGCGGCGGGCGTGCCGGTCGTCGCCGTCGACCTGCCGTCGGGCGTCTCCGGCCTGACCGGGCAGGTGCTCGGCACGGCGATGCGCGCCGCGCAGACAGTCACCTTCGTGTGCAGGAAGCCCGGGCACCTGCTCCATCCCGGCCGCGAATTGTGCGGCGAGATCATCGTCGCCGGCATCGGCATTGCCGATGCCATCGTCCGCGAATCCGGCCCGACGGTCTTCGAGAACGGGCCGTCGCGGTGGCGCCGGTCGCTGCCGCGCCTTGCGGCGGACACACACAAGTATCGCCGCGGCCATGTCGGCGTCTTCTCCGGCGGGCCTTCCGCTACGGGCGCCGCCCGCCTTGCCGCGATGGGCGCGGCGCGGGCCGGCGCCGGCGCCGTCACCGTGCTGTCGCCGGGCGCGGCACTCGCGGTCAACGCCGCGCATCTCACCTCGATCATGCTGCGCCGCGCCGACGGCCTCGCCGACGTCGAGGCTTTCCTCGCCGAGCGGCGGCCGCGCGCACTGGTCTACGGGCCGGGGCTTGCGCCGGACGCCTCGACCGCAGCGCTCCTGGTGACGCTGGCCGAGCGGCTCGGCGGGTCGGGCTGCGCGCTCGTCGTCGACGCCAGCGCCATCACCGCGCTCGCCGGCGCGCACACGGAAGCTTTCTTCGCCGCGGTGAAGGGCGGGGAGACCGAGGTCGTTCTCACCCCTCACGAGGGCGAGTTCGCCCGGCTGTTCCCGGATCTCGCGGCCGAACGGCAGCCGTCGAAGCTGGAAAGGGCGCGGCTGGCGGCCGCGCACGCCGGCGCGACCGTGATCCTGAAGGGTGCCGACACCGTCATCGCCGCTCCCGACGGTCGCGCCGCGATCAATTCCAACGGCACGCCGCTTCTCGCAACCGCCGGCTCCGGCGACGTGCTCGCCGGCATTGCCGGCGCCCTTTGTGCGCAGGGCATGCCGACCTTCGACGCGGCTTGCGCCGCCGTCTGGATGCATGCCGAGGCCGCCCGCGCCTTCGGACCCGGCCTGATCGCGGAAGACCTGCCGCAGGCGCTGGTGCCCGTGCTCCACAGGCTCTTCCCAGCGCCGGCCGGCCGGCAGGGCGGGGACGAAGGATGAAGGCCTGGCTGCTGGCGCTCGTCGCCGCGTTGCAGATCGCGGCCGCGCCGGGGCGCGCCGAGGAGCCGGTGCTCTATGTCGACGATCCGGCCGTGCTCGCCGCGCTCGACGAAAAGGGCTTTGGCCTTGCCGGCCTGTTCGGCGTCGAGGGCGACGGCAATCTCGCCAGCCTGAGCGCTGCGTCTTCCGCCTATCGCGGGATCGTCGACATCCTTTCCGCCGACCTCGACGAATTGCGCGCGCAGATCAACGACGGCGGCCGCAGCCTCGACGAGTTCACCACGGCCGAGACCGGGCGCATCATGGACCTGCGCTGGCTGTCCGCTGCGGAAGCGCGCATGCGCCTCGTCGGCGTCGTCAACCGCCTCGACCGCCGCGACTTCCATGCCCTGCGCGGCGAGGGCGGCTGCGGCGAGGTGCGGCTGATCTACCGGCTGGCCTATGCTTTCCGCAAGGACGGCAAGGGCAAGGTGCTGTCCTCGCGCATGCCCTTCAACCTCAGCGCCGTCTTCGACGTGCTGCCCGACGCCGACGGAGGTTGCACCGGGGTCGCCCGCCGCTGGACGCCGCAGCTCGACGACACGGTCGACGCCGGCTGGCTCGCCGGCGGGACGCTCGACCCATCCGAGCTGGAGTTCCGCCAACTCGAGCTCAACGCCCAGGTGGTGCGCTTTCCCTCGGGCCAGGAGCCGGAATTCGGCGGCCAGGCCGTCTACCTGATGCGCATCTTCGGCCTCGACGGAGAGGACGTCACCGAGCTGCCGCTGGAGAACACGCCCGATGCGGCGCGCCTCGCCGGGGACGCGTCGCTCGCGGCAGAGCTCGCCGCCTACGTCCGCGAGAACGTCGCCGGCATCGACGCGGGCGTCTACGACGTTCCCGAGAAATTCCTCGCTCGCAAGGTGGTGTCGTGGTCGACCTTCGGCGCCGCGCGCACCGTCAATCATCCTTTTTCCGCCGTATTCCCGGCAAGAACATTCGCCGATACCGACCTGTCGGCGGCAACGCTGGTCAGGACGCCAGAAGGCCTTCTGGCGCGGCTCGACAACGGCACCTGCCAGGGCTGCCACCAGTCGAGCGGGACCGCGGGCTTCCACTTCATCGGCCTCGACGACGACCTGACGTCGCCGCTGAACAGGGTCGAGGTCGGCATCTCGCCGCATCTCCACGCCGAACTGCCGCGCCGCGCGGCCTATGTGCGCGCCGTCGCCGAAGATCGCGAACCCAACCGCTTCCGGCCGCTGTCGTTTGCGCCGCCGGCCGTCTGGCCCGACGACGGCTCGCCGCCGCGCCACGAGGCGGCCGAGGCGGCGATGCCGTGCATCGCCGCGGAGGATGAGGCGCATCTCGCCGGCGGCTGGACCTGCGGCGGCGGCACGGAATGCACGCCGCTGGCCGAGACGCCCGGCCTGCCGGTTCGCCTCGCCCAGTGCCTGGTTCCCGCGAACGGCCCGGGCATGTTCTCCGGCCATCCCTGTCTTTCCGGGCCGGTGACGAGCGGCACGTCCATGCCGTTCGGCGATCGCTACAGCCTCGCCCAGTTCGCCGCCTTCGCGCCGAAGGCCTCGCACCTCGACTACACCTGCCGGCCGCCGCGCATCGGCGTACCCGGCGGCATGGCCTACCGCCAGTGCGACGAGAAGGATCGGGCGTTCGCCGGTTTCAAGGCCGGCAAGACGCTGCCGCGCGAGATCTGCGGCCTGACCGGCGGTAAAAAGTTCGATCTCTGCGTCTCGACCGGCAATTTCGACCAGTGCCTCGCCGGCGCCGTGCAGCGCGGCAACCGCGCCGCCTGCTCGGCCGACCGCTTCTGCCGTGACGACTATATCTGCCAGGCGTTTCCGCCGGATACGCCGAACGCCGGCAAGGTGAAAGGCGTCGGCTTCTGCTCGCCGACCTACTTCGTTTTCCAGATGCGCATCGACAACCACGCCACGCCCTGGGAGAGCGAAGCCGACCGTTCGCTCGGCGACGACCGGCCGATCTACCGCTCCGTCGAGGTCGGGCCCGACGAGGATCCCGACGACCTCTGGTAGAAGGGCCGGCTCAGCCGACCCGCTCCATCAGCGCCATGGCACCCTGCGGGGCGCGGATCTTGCCCTCGTGGATGATGTAGACGAAGACGTCGCGCGGCGTCTTCTCCGGCGCCTCGTCGGCGACGATGCGCGGCAGGTCGGCGGGCGCGCTGCCCGCGGCCCATTCCCTGGCGCGCGCCGCCCAGCGGTCGAGCGCCGCCGACTCGTAGGCCGTCGGCACCGTGTCCTCGCCCTTCTGCAGGCGGGCATAGACGAAATCCGCCGTGACGTCGGCGAACTCCGGATAGTCGTGGTGATGGGCATAGCAGATGGCGGCGCCGCGCCTCTTCGCCAGAGCGACGAATTCGGGCACGCCGAACGAGGCGTGGCGCACTTCCAGCACGTGGCGCAGCCGCAATCCGTCCTGGCGCTCGGGCAACAGGTCGAGGAAGGCGGAAAAATCGTCAGGCTCGAACTTTTTCGTGTGGGCGAACTGCCAGACGATCGGGCCGAGCTTGTCGCCGAGTTCGGAAATGCCCGACGACAGGAACCGCGCCATCGATTCTTCGGCCGTCGCCAAGACCTTGCGGTTGGTGACGAAGCGGTTGGCCTTCAGCGAGAAGACGAAGCCGTCGGGCGTCTCCGCCGCCCAGCCGGCGAAGACCGGCGGCTTGAAGGTGGAATAGTAGGTGCCGTTGACCTCGATGGTCGGCACCTGCCGCGAGGCGTATTCGAGCTGCCGCTTCTTCGGCAGTCTGTCCGGATAGAACGTTCCTTCCCAAGGCTCGAAGGTCCAGCCGCCCATCCCGGCGCGGATCATTCCAGAAGTCATCCTGCTGCTCCCGAACAAACGCGCGCGACCGTGCGCGGGTCCGGCCGGTTTGTCCACCCGGAACGGAAAGGCTGCTGACATGGGCGGCGTGCGGGACAATACGGACCAAGTCATCCGAGGGTAGTGGCAGGACCAAAAAAGTGCCTGCAATAGTCGAAGCAGTCGCATAGGTTGGCACCGTGACTCGCGGACGCGGTCCACAAGGGCGCGGAGGAGGATTGTTGGGCGCGGTAACTCTTGCCGAAGCGGTGTCCTCCTACGGGGCGTCGTTGAGGCGCAAGCTCTCCAACCCGGCAATCTCGGGCCAGCCGGAAGAACAACTGCGCACGCCGCTGGATGCACTGGTCCGCGATCTCGCCGATATAGGCGGCGTGGCAACCGGCACCATCGAACTGGTCGGCGAGACAAGCATTTCGGACATCAAGACGCGGCCGGACTTCGCGGTCACCATACGCAAGGCGCTGGTCGGCTTCATCGAGGTCAAGGCGCCGGGCAAGGGCGCCGATCCGCGCCGCTTTACCGACCCGCACGACAAGGACCAGTGGCAGAAGCTGAAATCGCTGCCCAATTTGCTCTATACGGACGGCGGCGCCTTCAGTCTGTGGCGCGACGGCGAGCTGGTCGGCAAGGTGGTGGCGCTGGAGGGCGACCTCGCCACATCGGGCGCAAGACTCTCGGCCCCCGACGCGCTGCTGCCGCTGGTTTCCGACTTCCTGACGTGGAAACCGATACCGCCGGCCAACGCAAAGCAGCTCGCCCGCGTCGCGGCGCGACTGTGCCGGCTGCTGCACGACGAGGTTCTGGAACAGCTGGAGCGCAAGAGCCCCGGCCTGACGGCACTCGCCGCCGACTGGCGCAGGCTGCTCTTTCCCGAGGCCAACGACGTGCGCTTCGCCGACGGCTATGCGCAGGCGGTGACGTTCGGCCTACTCGTCGCCCGCGCCCTCGACATCCCGCTCGCCGGCGGCATCCACCAGGCAGCCTACCAACTGCGCGGCCCGAGTTCGCTGATCGGCACCGCGCTCGGGCTGCTGACCGACGATCCGGCCAACCACAAGGCGCTGGAAACCTCGCTGTCGACGCTGACGCGCGTGCTCGACGTGGTCAACTGGCACACGATCAGCAAGGACAGGCCCGAGGCCTGGCTCTATTTCTACGAGGATTTCCTCGAGGTCTACGACAACGACCTGAGGAAGCTGACCGGCTCCTACTATACGCCGCCGGAAGTGGTCTCGGCGATGACGCGGCTGGTGGACGAGACGCTGCGGGGACCGCTGTTCTCGCGCCCCGCGGGGCTGGCGTCCGGAGACGTGACCCTCGCCGACCCGGCGATGGGCACCGGGACCTTCCTGCTCGGCGTGATGCGCAGGATCGCCGCCACGGTCGAGGCGGACCAGGGGCCGGGCGCGGTGCGCGGCGCGATCGAGGCGGCGATGAAGCGGCTGATCGGCTTCGAGCTGCAGTTCGGCCCGTTCGCCGTCGCCCAGCTTCGCCTCATCGCCGAGTTACAGGCGCTTGCCGCGCCGGGCGCCGCGACCCGGCCCACCCTGCCGGACCTACAGCTCTTCATCACCGATACGCTCGGCAATCCCTTCGTCGAGGAAGACACGCTGGTGCAGAGCGGCGCGATCGCACAGTCGCGCCGCGACGCCAACCGGATCAAGCAGCAGCGCGACATCACCGTGGTGCTCGGCAACCCGCCCTACAAGGAGAAGGCGCGCGGGATGGGCGCCTGGATCGAGCAGGGCGCGAAAGGCCGGGACGCGCCGATGGACTGGTGGGCGCCGCCGCGCGAATGGAAGGTCGGCGCGCACGCCAAGCACCTGAAGAACCTCTACGTGTATTTCTGGCGCTGGGCGACGTGGAAGGTGTTCGGCACGGGCAACCACGCCTCGACCGGCCGTCCGGACCGCGACGAGGAGGGTATCGTCTGCTTCATCACGGTCGCCGGCTTCCTCAACGGCCCCGGCTTCCAGAAGATGCGCGACGATCTGCGCCGCACGTGTTCCGACATCTGGATCGTCGACTGCTCGCCGGAGGGACACCAGCCGGAGGTGAGGACGCGCATCTTCCAGGGCGTGCAGCAGCCGGTGTGCATCGTGCTGGCGGCAAAGCCGCTCGGCAAGGACCGCAACGTGCCGGCACGGGTGCGCTATCGCGCGCTGCCGAAGGGCCGCCGCGAGGACAAGTTCGCGGCGCTGGAAACCCTGTCGCTCGACGAACGGAACTGGCAGGACTGTCCGACCGGCTGGCGCACCCCCTTCTTTCCCGCCGCCAGCGGCGACTGGGCGACCTTCCCGCCGCTGAAATCCTTCTTCGACTATGACGGATCGGGCGTCATGCCTGGGCGGACGTGGATCATCGCGCCGGACCGGCAGTCGCTGGAGGACCGGTGGGCGCGGCTGATTGCGGAGAAGGATCCACTACAACAAGAGACGTTGTTCCATCCCCATGAGGGTGGCGACAAGACAGCTTCGAAACCGGCCCAGCGCGGATTGGCCGGACATGAGCAGAGATCGGCCGCGGTAAGGGATGATACGCTGTCCGTGGTGACACCCACCCGCTACGGTTTTCGCTCCTTCGATCGTCAGTGGATCATTCCCGATGCGCGGTTGATCAACCGGCCGAATCCGGCGCTGTGGAACGGCTATTCGCCGAAGCAGGTCTATCTGACAGCATTGCAGCGGCACTCACCAAGATCCGGACCCGCGGTTACGTTCTCGGGGTTTGTTCCTGATCACGATTTCTACAAAGGTTCTTTTGCCGGCCGCGCGCTTCCCCTCTGGTCCGACGCCGCCGCCAGGATCCCGAACATCCCGCCAAGACTGCTCGGCCTGCTCGCCGAGGTTTTCGGACATCCGGTCTCGGCCGAGGAGGTGATGGCCTATCTGGCGGCGGTGATGGCGCATCCGGCCTTCACCGCGCGCTTCCAGCCCGACCTCGTCCAGCCGGGCCTGCGCGTGCCGCTAACCGCCGACCCCGCGCTGTTCGCCGAAGCAGCGGCGCTGGGCGCCGAGGTGATCTGGCTGCACAGCTATGGCGAGCGTTTCGCCGACTCCGCCGCCGGCCGGCCGAAGGCGCCGCCGCGCATGCCGGCGGGCCAGCGCCCGGCCATCCCCGAAGGCGGCGGCATTCCCGGTGCGCCCGAGCCGCTGCCGGAGACAATGGAATACGACCCCGCCAAGCGCCGGCTGCATGTCGGCAAGGGGTTCGTCGACAATGTATCGCCGGAAGTCTGGGCCTACGAGGTCTCCGGCAAGCAGGTGGTCTGGCACTGGTTCAGCTATCGCCGGCGCGACCGTACCCGCCCGCAGATCGGCGACAAGCGTCCGCCGTCGCCGCTCGATTCCATCCAGCCCGACCATTGGCTCGCCGAATACACGTCCGACCTGATCGACCTGCTCAACGTGCTTGGCCGGCTGGTCGTGCTGGAGCCGGCGCAGGCCGGTCTCATGGAACGCATCCTCGCGGCCGAACTAATCAAGGCCGGTCGCCTCAAGGCTGCGCTGGGCATCGACGAAAGCTGACAGGGCGGCGTCAGGATAACGGGGATAATCGTGCGCGCGGCCGTCGTGTAACCGAATCGGTTACGGCATAGTGCGGCTGCGAATCGTATCGGACGGCCATGGCCAGCAGGAATCAACTCGACCTTTTCGGCAACGACCAGCCAGAACTCTTCGACGAGGATGCGCCGACGGTCTATTACCACGGCGATCCCGACCGGGTCCGCTCGCGCGTGCTTCGGCTGATCGCCGAGGCGCGTGCAGCCGAGACCATGCCGTGGGACGACGACGATTTGCGGCTCTTCCGCAAGATCGTGCCGCAGATGGTACGCTGGCTGCCCGAAGAGGAAGGCCGGCAACTCTGCTTCGACTTCGAGGAAGAAATCAGGCGTCTTCTCGCGGCTTAGCGCCGCTGTCCCGCCTCGCCCCTCACGCGGGCGGGACGAACGGCTGGGAGATTTCGACGAAGACCGGCAGCGCTTCCAGCCGCGCGCAATGCGCGGCTAGCGCCGGGAAGGCGTCGAGGCCGGCGAGGTCGGGGTGCGATTCGCGCATGTGGCGGATGGAGGCGGCGACCGCGATATCGGCATGGCCGATCCTTTCGCCGAACCAGAACGGCCCCGGCCTTGCGGCGCGGTCGGCCTCAAGGGCGGCCAGCGTGTCGCGGATCTGCCTTCTGCACCGGTCAGCCCAGGTCTGCGAGACCGCCTCGTGCAGGCGCTTCTCGTAGAACAGCGCGACCGCCTTGTCGGCAAGCCCCGCGGCGAGCGCGGTGATCCTCATGGCGCGGCGGCGGTCCGGTTCCTGACGTGGATGCAGCGCCCTGTCCACCGGCACGAGGCTGTCGATATGGTCGAGGATCGAGGCGCTATCGACAATGACGTCGCCGTCATCGAGGACCAGCGTCGGCACGCGCGTCAGCGGATTGAAGGCGCGGATATTCTCGGCGTCGCCGAACACCGACCAGGGCCGGTGCTCGAAGGGGATGCCATAGAGCCTGAGCGCGATGCCGACGCGGCGGACGAAGGAGGAATCGTACTGGCCGATCAGGATCATGGTTCGCCTCGTCGTGAAGTGGCGTGAAGTGGCAGAAGGCTAGCAAAGCGCGGCGCCGCCGCCATCCGAAACATGGCAGGGCAAGCAAATCTCCTGACATCGAAAGGCTGCCGTCAGGTAAGGACCTGCGCGGCAAGGCCTGCCTCTGCCACATCCTCGCCGCTTTCGCGCGCTCGATTGCCGACGGGCCGGGCGGCGCCTCGCGAACAATTGCGCGCGCGGGAGACGGTTTGCGGCGGCCCGGGCTTCTGTTATCTCTGGCCGGCAGGCTGTCGGCATGAATGGGGGAATGATGACGGACAATCCGAATTCTGACGGGCGCTTCTTCGGACGCATGAACCGGCGCGCCTTCGTCGGCGGCGCGGCTTCCTTCGGCCTGGCCGGCACGCTGCCGGCCCTCGCGCAGACGCCGCGCTCGAACACGACGGTTCCGACCTTCGCCGGGCCGTCGACGCTTTATGCGGCGATCACCGACGGCGGCCACAATCTGCCGGCGATCCCCTACGAGAAGCTCGACAAGCGCTTCCTGCGCCAGGTGGTGATCGACCCCAGCCTGTCGAAGCCGGGCACGATCGTGGTCGATGCGACGGCCAAGTTCCTCTATTTCGTCGTCGAGAACGGCAAGGCGATCCGCTACGGGGTGAGCCTCGGCAAGGCCGGTTTCGAATGGACCGGCAAGGCCAATGTCGAATACAAGAAGGCCTGGCCGGTGTGGACGCCGCCGCCGGAGATGATCGAGCGCAAGCCGGAACTGGCGCAATATGCCAACGGCATGCCGCCCGGCCCGAAGAGCCCGCTCGGCGCGCGCGCGCTCTATCTCTTCCGCAACGGCAAGGACACGATGTACCGCCTGCACGGCACGCCGGAGTGGAGCTCGATCGGCAAGAACGCCTCGTCGGGCTGCGTGCGCATGCTCAACCAGGACGT
>CAJPFN010000015.1 GCA_905339215.1 Rhizobiaceae bacterium | reverse complement strand
TCCAAGGCGGCCGCTTCGGGATAAGCGGCCGTCAGGCCTGTTCGAGTTCGGGGATGCGCAGGACCTGGCCCGGATAGATCTTGTCCGGATGGCTGAGCATCGGCCTGTTCGCCTCGAAGATCACCGTATGCTTGGCGCCCTTGCCTTTTCCGTAATGCGCCTCTGCGATCTTCCACAGATTGTCGCCTTTCTTGACCGTATGGAAGACCGGCGCCTTTGCGGGTGTCGAAGCCTTGACGAGAGCGGTCATGTCGGTCGCCTCGAGCGAGAGGCCGCTGTCGGGCGCGACGATCTTCAGCTCGTCCGCCTCGACCTTCGAGATGCCCAACGTGTTGCCGACGGCGATGACCGCTTTCTCGAAGACCGACTGGTCGGAAACGACGCCCTTGAGTATCACCTTGTCGCCCTCGACCTTCACTTCGACCTTGTCGGTTCCGAGTTGATAGGAGTCGAGCTCGGTCTTGAGTTCTTCCGCCTTCGGCGCCTCGTCCTCGCCGCCGAAGCCGAGCTTCTTGCCGACGCTCTTCATGAAATCGAACACGCCCATCGTTCTGCACTCCTCGTTTGAACCTACCGACGAAATCTCGCACCGGCGATGCGGTTTTTAAAGATGTGAATGTGCCGCATGCCGCCCTCTCCCTGCTCTGCCGCGAAGGAAGACGCTGCCAAAGCGGTTCAATCGCCGGTGACGCGGCCGCGCAGCTTCTTCACCGTAGACCGGCCGGCCTTGATCTTCAGGCGGCGCTCGACCGCTCCCTTCGACGGTTTGGTCTTCTTGCGCGGCGGCGGCGGCGGTTCTGCCGCCTTGGCGACGAGTGCGATGAGCCGCGCGCGGGCGTCGGCGCGGTTCTGCTCCTGCGTGCGGTATCGACCTGCTTCGATGACGATGACGCCGTCCTTCGTGGCACGCTGGCCGGCGAGCTTGATCGTCCGCTCGCGGACGCGTTCGGGAAGCCCCGGAGCGTTCGCCGCGTCGAAGCGCAGCTGAACGGCCGTCGCCACCTTGTTGACGTTTTGCCCGCCCGGACCGGACGAGCGGATGAAGTTTTCGACGAGTTCGTCCTCGCCGATCGTGACGCCGCGTGCGATCTCGATGGCGATCATTCGCGCCACACCGTGACGTCGCCGAGTGGTTTGCGCCCGATCGCGGGTACGGTCGCGCCGTCCGCCGGATAGCCGACGACCATAAGGATCATCGGCTTTTCGTTTTCGGGCCGGCCGCAGATCGCGTTGAGGAATCCCATCGGCGAGGGCGTGTGGGTGAGCGACGCAAGCCCTGCATGGTGCAGGCTGGCAATCAGCAGGCCGGTCGCGATGCCGACCGATTCCGGCACGTAGTAGTGCTTCACGCGGCCGCCGTCCGGGCCGGCGCCGTAGCGCTGGCCGAAGACGACGATCAGCCAGGGCGCGGTCTCGAGGAACGGCTTGTCGGCGTCGGTGCCGAGGGGCGCGAGTGCTTCCAGCCACTCGGCTGATGCGCGATCGCCGTAGAACCGGCGCTCCTCTTCTTCCGCGGCGAGGCGGATCTCACGCTTTGTGGCGAGGTCCGAGATACAGACGAAGGTCCATGGCTGCTGGTTGGCGCCCGATGGCGCGCTCGCCGCGGTCATCACGCAGTCCTCGATAACCGCACGCGGCACCGGACGGCGGGAGAACTGCCGCACGGTCCGGCGGCGGCCCATTGACGCCCGGAAGGAGGCTGCGCGGGTGGCCATTTCGTCCGCCGGCAGGGTCGTGAAATCCAGGGGTATCTCGTTCGGGCTGGTCATCGCGGTCACTCGGTCGGCAAACAGATGCCCGCTCGCGATCGAAAAGAAAAGACCCAGCGCGAAGCCCGGGTATCGCCGGATGCCATCAACCTCACGTCACCGCGCCATCAGCGCAAACACGCCCCAGCCCAGATATTCGCGGGTGAACGTGGCGTACCGTTGGGGTTCCGAGGTCAGCAGGGCTCGAACGTCCGCCGCGAGCTCGTCCTGGGGATTCGCATCGAGCCACCGGCGCATCGTCAGCCACTTGGCCGCCTCGTACCGGTCCCAGCCGTCCTGGTCCGTCAGGACCATTTCTACGACGTCGTAGCCGAGCTTGCCGAAGGACGCGAGAAGCCCCGGAAGTGTGAGAAAGTCGGAGATCGAACCGGCAAGGCATCCCTTTGCGACGTCTTCCGTGGGTGGCAAATGCAGCCAGTACGGCTCGCCGATGAGGATGATCCCTCCGGTGCGAAGGCTCTTGGCCAGGAGCGCGATGGTACCGGCGACTCCCTCGCCGATCCAGGTGGCGCCGACACAGGCCGCCACGGCGACCTTTTCGTCGGAGACGTGACCGGCGGCGTCGCCGTGGATGAACTCGACGCGATCGGCGACCTCGAGTTCTTCGGCTCGACGCTTCGCCTGCTCGCTGAACAGCCGGCTCTTGTCGATGCCGGTACCGCGAATCCCGTGATCGCGCGCCCAGGTGCACAGCATCTCGCCCGAGCCGCTGCCGAGGTCCAGCACGCGGGTCTCCGGTTCCAGGCGCAACGCCTCGCCGAGCGTGGCGAATTTCTTGGACGTGAACGGGTTATGGATGCGGTGAGCGCTCTCGGTGACGTTGAAGATCCGGGGGATGTCCACTTGAGAACCGCCTTTCGTGCGTGAATGGATGCGGTGCGCCACTAAAAAGCCATCCCAGCCGCGGTGGAAACGCCTGGCGGACGGACAATTCACGAACCAGGGCGTGTGTGGCAACCAAGCCTCACGGCGCTGACCCGACGATGCTGGCGCGGGCCGCAGTTCGAAGGTTTTGGCCACGACGAAAAAGGCCCAGCACTCGGCCGGGCCATTTCAGGGAGATCCTTCGACGGAGCGCCTACTCGGCAGCCTCGCGCAACGTTGGGGCGGCGCTGCGTACGGTGGCGTCGACATGCGATTCGAACTTGCCGAAATTATCGATGAACATGCCGACCAGCCGGCGTGCCTGGCGATCGTAGGCGGCCTTGTCGGCCCAGGTCGAGCGCGGCTCGAGGATCGACGAATCGATGCCCGCTACCGCAACCGGCACGGCAAACCCGAAGTTCGGATCGGTGCGGAACTCGGCGCCCTTAAGGGTTCCGTCGAGCGCGGCGGCGAGCAGGGCGCGAGTCGCCTTGATCGGCATGCGCCGGCCCGTGCCGTAGGCGCCGCCGGTCCAGCCGGTGTTGACCAGCCAGCAGTCGACATTGTGTTCGGCGATCAGCCGGCGCAGCAGGTTGCCGTACTCGGACGGATGGCGCGGCATGAATGGCGCGCCGAAGCAGGTCGAGAACGTCGCTTCCGGTTCGGTCACGCCCTTCTCGGTTCCGGCCACCTTCGCCGTGTAGCCCGACAGGAAGTGGTACATCGCCTGCGCCGGCGTCAGCTTGGCGATCGGCGGCATCACGCCGAAGGCATCGGCGGTCAGCATGATGATGTTCTTCGGATGCCCGGCGCGGCCCGTGTCGCTTGCGTTCGGGATGAAGTGCAGCGGGTAGGCGCAGCGGGTGTTTTCCGTCAGGCTGCCATCGTCGAGGTCCGGAATGCGGGCCTCGTCGAGGACGACGTTCTCCAGCACCGTACCGAAGCGGCGGGTCGTGGCGAAGATCTCCGGCTCGGCCTCGGCCGAGAGGCGGATCGTCTTGGCGTAGCAGCCGCCCTCGAAGTTGAAGATGCCATCCGGACCCCAGCCGTGCTCGTCGTCGCCGATCAGCGTGCGGCTGGAATCGGCCGACAGCGTCGTCTTGCCGGTGCCGGAGAGGCCGAAGAACACCGCAGAACGATCTTCGGCGTCGACGTTCGCCGAGCAGTGCATCGGCATGACCTGGCGGGCCGGCAGGATGTAGTTGAGCGCGGTAAAGACGGACTTCTTCATCTCGCCGGCATAAGACGTGCCGCCGATCAGAACGATCAGGCGGGATAGGTCGACGGCAATGACGGTCTCGGTGCGCGTCTCGTGGCGGCCCGGATCGGCGCGGAACGACGGCAGGTTGATGATCGTCATCTTCGGCAGGAAGTCGTCGAGCGCCGCGGCCTCCGGCCTGATCAGCAGGTTGCGGATAAACAGCGAGTGCCAGGCGTATTCCGTGATGACGCGCGTCGGCAGGCTGTTGGCTTCGTCGGCGCCGCCGACGAGATCCTGGACGAAGAGTTCCTTGCCTTCCGCATGTGCGAGGAAATCGGCGTGGAGCAAGTCGAAATGGGCGCGGCTGATCGGCTTGTTGTTGTCCCACCAGACGTGGGCCTCGGTATCCACGTCGCGAAGCACGAACTTATCCTTGGGGGATCGGCCGGTGTGCTGGCCGGTGTAGGCGACGAGCGCACCGTGGGCGGAGAGCCTTGCCTCGCCGCGCTGCAACGCCTCCTCGTAGAGGGCCGCCTCGTTCAGATTGTAATGGACCTTGCCCGCATTCGTGATTCCTGCGGTCTCGATACCGCAGGCGAGATTGCGTTTACCGACTTCTTTCATGTTTGCTCCTCGAACAGCCATTCGCCGCATCAAACCGAAAGGCTGCCGGGAGGACCGACTGCGCCATCCCGTTGGCCAGGGGTCGTCACAAACAGAAAAGCCAAGCGATTTCAAATCATTAATCGATTTAAAAATTTAAAAAAACACCTAAACCGTTTAAAGTCGGAATATTTTCGCCTGCATGCCCAAGGATTGACCAGTGTGCTGCGTCGAATGGTCGGGTGGAAGGCAGGTCTGAGACCATCGGCGCCCTTGCCTTGAAGGGCGCGCGGGGTCTATGCCACATTTTGTACCCAATTTGTACGCCAATTGCCCCTTTCTTGAGGCAGGAAGGGACCCGCTCATGAGGGAGCCGCTTGACATGGCAACAATCGCGCTTGTCGACGACGATCGCAACATCCTGACGTCCGTTTCGATTGCGCTGGAATCCGAGGGGTATCGGGTCGAGACGTTTACCGACGGCGCCTCGGCGCTCGAAGGGCTTTCCGCCCGTCCGCCGAACCTCGCCATCCTCGACATCAAGATGCCACGCATGGACGGCATGGAGCTCTTGCGGCGGCTGCGGCAGAAGACCGACCTCCCGGTCATCTTCCTCACTTCGAAGGACGACGAGATCGACGAGTTGTTCGGCCTGAAGATGGGCGCCGACGACTTCATCAAGAAGCCGTTTTCGCAGCGGCTACTGGTCGAGCGCGTTAAAGCCGTCCTTCGCCGCGCCAGCGCTCGCGAAGCCGCCGCCAAGGCGCCGACCAGCCAGCAGAAATCCCTGGAGCGCGGCCAGCTGGTGATGGATCAGGAGCGCCACACCTGCACCTGGAAGGGCGAGCCCGTCACGCTCACCGTCACCGAGTTCCTCATCCTGCATTCACTGGCTCAGCGGCCTGGCGTCGTCAAAAGCCGCGACGCCTTGATGGATTCGGCCTATGATGAGCAGGTTTACGTCGACGACCGCACCATCGACAGCCATATCAAGCGTCTACGCAAGAAGTTCAAGGCTGTCGACGACGACTTCGACATGATCGAGACGCTCTACGGAGTGGGCTACCGCTTCCGCGAGGCGTGAACATCTCGGGAAGACCAAGGATGGCGACGGACATTGAGGCCACGGGACCGGCCGCGGCGGGCAGGGAACCCGCCCAGGCGGCGTCGCCCCTCATGGCGCGACTGACCGTCTCGGTCCGCCGGTTCCTCGGCCATCACGTCTTCTCCAGCCTGACCAAGCGCATCCTGTTTCTGAATATGGCTGCGCTCGGCATCCTCGTCGTCGGCATTCTTTATCTCAACCAGTTCCGCGACGGGCTGATCGACGCCCGTGTCGAGAGCCTGATGACGCAGGGCGAGATCATCGCCGGCGCCATTGCCGCCTCGGCGACGGTCGAGACGGATTCGATCAGCATCGATCCGGAGAAGCTGCTCGAGCTGCAGGCAGGCGAAAGCCTGGCGCCGGGATCGGATCAGCTCGATAGCCTCGACTTCCCCATCAATCCCGAACGGGTCGCGCCCGTCCTGCGGCGGCTGATCTCGCCGACCCGGACCCGCGCCCGCATCTACGACCGCGATGCCAACCTGCTTCTCGATTCCCGGCATCTTTATTCGCGCGGACAGATTCTCCGCTACGACCTGCCGCCGGTGACGGAGGAGGAGCCCGACCTCTTCGAGCGTATCCAGCAGTTCGTCGCGGATTTCTTCCGCCGGACCGACCTGCCCATCTACAAGGAGCAGCCCGGCGGCAACGGCTCGGCCTTCCCCGAGGTGATGAACGCGCTGACCGGAAGTCCCGGTACGGTGGTGCGCATCAGCGAGCAGGGCGAGCAGATCGTATCGGTCGCGGTGCCCATCCAGCGCTTCCGCGCCGTGCTCGGCGTGCTCATGCTCAACACGCAGGGCGGCGACATCGACAAGATCGTCGCTGCCGAACGCAAGGCGATCCTCCGCGTCTTCGGCGTCGCCGCGCTGGTCAATGTCCTTCTGTCGATGATGCTCGCCTCGACGATCGCCAATCCGCTACGGCGCCTTGCGGCCGCCGCCGTACGCGTGCGCCGTGGCGTCAAGAGCCGCGAGGAGATTCCCGACTACTCAGAGCGCCAGGACGAGATCGGCAACCTTTCAGTCGCGGTTCGCGACATGACCAACGCGCTCTATGCGCGGATCGAGGCGATCGAGAGCTTTGCGGCGGACGTCTCCCACGAATTGAAGAACCCGCTCACCTCGCTTCGCAGCGCCGTCGAGACCCTGCCGCTCGCTCGGAACGAGAATTCGCGGAACCGTCTCATGGAAATCATACAGCACGATGTCCGGCGCCTCGACCGGCTGATTACCGATATCTCGGACGCCTCCCGCCTTGATGCCGAACTGGCGCGCGAGGACGCGCGCCGCGTCGACTTGAAGAAGTTCGTCGGCGACTTGGTCGACGTCTCGCGCGAGGTCGGTTCGCGCAAGAAAGCGGTCGAGATCGAGTTCCGTGCCGCCAAGCTACCGCAGGGCGTGAAGGGCTACTTCGTTATGGGTCACGACCTCAGGCTGGGTCAGGTGATCACGAACTTGATCGAAAACGCGCGTTCCTTCGTGCCCGACGGTCACGGCCGCATCGTTGTTTCGCTTTCGCGCGCCGGAAGGCACAATGTGCTTTCGGTGGAGGACAACGGTCCCGGCATCCGCGCCGAAAACATCGAGCGGATTTTCGAGCGCTTCTACACCGACCGGCCTGCGGGCGAAGTTTTTGGCCAGAATTCCGGGCTGGGGCTATCGATCAGCCGCCAGATCGTGGAAGCGCATGGCGGCAGGCTCACCGCTGAGAACATAGCGGGCACCAAGCCGGGCGACGTCAGGGGCGCCCGGTTCGTCGTTTCGCTGCCGGCCGAAGCCTGATCCGTGGCGCTACTGCAACTGCACGCGACGACCGCCCTGCTCGGCGACCGCGGAGTCTTGATTGCGGGCGATTCGGGCGCAGGCAAATCGACGTTGGCTCTGGCGCTGGTCCGCCGCTGCATCTTCTCGGGAAGATTCGCTACCCTCGTTGCCGATGACCGGACCGACATCAAGGTTTGCGGCGGCCGTATCCTTGCCGCGGCGCCGCGGCCGCTCGCCGGCCTTGTCGAGGTCCATGGTCTCGGCCCGCGCTCTGTCGATCACGAGCGCCGCGCCGTCGTTGATCTGCTCGTCCGGCTGGTCGAACCGGGCCTTGCGCCGCGTTATCAGGAGGGCGATTTCGAGGCAGTGGCGGGATGCCTGGTTTCCTCCGTCGCTCTGCCCCAACGTCAGGCAGAATTGGCTTGTTCGGTCGTCCTGTCCTGGCTCGACCTGCCCCCGTTCTGAGAGAAACGTGCGCCGTTCGCTCCCCGGATGCGGCGAAATAGCCCCTCGCAACGCAGATTTGCCCTTGTCATCTGATCGCGCGTCGACAAGATAGCGCTCCTGCCGCGGGGCAAGGCAGGCGGCGCTCGGTTTGCACGCCTTCTGGACGGATCATGACGGGAGCCAAAGCAGAATGATCGGACTCGTGCTGGTCACGCACGGTCGACTGGCCGAGGAGTTCCGCAATGCCGTGGAGCATGTGGTCGGCCCCCAGGACAATTTCGAGACTGTAGCGATCGGACCGGACGACGACATGGAGCAGCGCCGCCGCGACATCGTCGACGCCGTCGCGCGGGCCGACACCGGAGCCGGCGTAATCGTGCTCACCGACATGTTCGGGGGAACGCCATCGAACCTGTCCATTTCGGTGATGGAATCCGGCCGCGTCGAGGTGATCGCGGGCGTGAACCTTCCCATGCTGATCAAGCTCTCCGGTGTGCGCAAGACCGACGACATGGCGAAGGCGCTTACCGAGGCGCAAATGGCGGGGCGCAAGTACATCAATGTCGCCAGCCAACTCCTGACCGGGAAATAGGCCGTCCAGGTTCCGGTATGAGTGGCCAGATCATCACCCGCGAACTGCCGATCGTGAACCAGCGCGGCCTGCATGCGCGCGCTTCCGCCAAGTTCGTCCAGCTCGTTTCCAGTTTCGACGCGGATGTGACCGTGGAGAAGGATGGTACCGCGGTAGGCGGGACCTCGATCATGGGCCTCATGATGCTCGCGGCCAGCCCGGGCTGCCACATCCGGGTCACGGCCTCCGGACGAGATGCCGCGGGCGTCATGAATGCGCTCGAGGCGCTGATCGCCGATCGTTTCGGCGAAGAGGCATGACTCGACGCGCGGACATGCACGAATAAGGATTTCTTTATATCCCATTGTCGCAATCGGGCTGATCTGGTATCAGGCCGCAGAATTCGTGCCTGGCCGCGTGCTGGCGGAGGCGCGTCAAAATCCGACTGACTGGAGAAAACGCCGTGGCTTTGGAAAAGGACTACGTAGTCGCGAACATTGCGCTGGCCGACTGGGGCCGCAAGGAAATCGAGATCGCCGAAACCGAGATGCCGGGCCTGATGGCCTGCCGCGAGGAGTTCGGCGAGGCTCAGCCGTTGAAGGGCGCGCGGATCACCGGTTCGCTGCACATGACCATCCAGACCGCAGTGCTCATCGAGACGCTGAAGGCGCTGGGCGCCCAGGTCCGCTGGGCTTCCTGCAACATCTTTTCGACCCAGGACCACGCCGCCGCGGCGATCGCCGCCGGCGGTACGCCGGTCTTCGCCGTCAAGGGGGAATCCCTCGAGGAGTACTGGGACTATACCGACAAGATCTTCCAGTGGGCCGACGGCGGCCTCACCAACATGATCCTCGACGACGGCGGCGACGCCACGATGTACATCCTGGTCGGTGCCCGCGCCGAGGCCGGCGAGGACGTGCTGTCCAATCCGAAGAGCGAGGAGGAGGAATACTTCGTCGCCCAGGTGAAGAAGCGCATGAAGGCTTCGCCCGGCTTCTTCACTCGGCAGAGGGAAGCCATCCGCGGCGTTACCGAGGAAACCACCACGGGCGTCAACCGGCTCTATCAGCTGCAGAAGAAGGGTCTGCTGCCGTTCCCGGCAATCAACGTCAACGATTCGGTCACCAAATCGAAGTTCGACAACAAGTACGGCTGCAAGGAGTCGCTGGTCGACGGCATCCGCCGCGGAACCGACGTCATGATGGCCGGCAAGGTCGCCGTGGTCTGCGGTTACGGCGACGTGGGCAAGGGCTCGGCTGCTTCGCTGCAGGGCGCCGGCGCCCGCGTCAAGGTCACTGAAGTCGACCCGATCTGCGCGCTGCAGGCGGCCATGGACGGCTATGAGGTCGTCACGCTGGAGGAAGCGGCGCCGACAGCCGACATCGTCATCACGACGACCGGCAACAAGGACGTGGTAACGCTCGACCACATGCGCATGCTGAAGGACATGGCCATTGTCGGCAACATCGGCCACTTCGACAATGAGATCCAGGTCGCGGCGCTCAGGAACCTGAAGTGGACTAACGTCAAGCCGCAGGTCGATATGATCACCTTCCCGGACGGCAAGCGTATGATCCTCCTTTCGGAGGGGCGCCTGCTCAATCTCGGCAATGCCACGGGCCATCCGAGTTTCGTCATGTCGGCATCCTTCACCAATCAGACGCTGGCCCAAATCGAGCTGTGGACCAAGCCCGGCGCCTACGAGAACAAGGTCTACGTGCTGCCCAAGCATCTCGACGAGAAGGTGGCCCGCCTGCACCTCGGCAAGCTCGGCGCCAAGCTTACCCAGCTCTCCGACGAGCAGGCCGCCTACATCGGCGTGACTCCGCACGGTCCGTTCAAGGCAGAACACTACAGGTACTGATCGACGAACGGTACAGCACAACATATTGAAGCCGGGCAGTTGACTTTCTGCCCGGCTTCTTTTTTGCGCGAAAGACTTCTTCACGCCGATTCGACCAGAGTCTATTGTCACCTGATTCGCGACGCCCTCGGCCCTGGGGATGGGGAGAGAGGGGCGCGCATCAAGGCGGTCTTGCATTCAGGCGGCGGAGAGGAACAAGACATGCCGGGCGAAGACCCGCTTGCAGCGGGAAGGGCCGTATCCGGCGGCCCCAGCGATTCGGGGAAAGGCCCCGCTTGCGTCTTCTTGAGGCGCGGCGCCTGCCTTCCGCCGAAGGCTGCCAGGCGCCTCGCCGCGGTCTTTTTCGGTCTTGCCCCCACCGCGGCCGCAGCGCAGGCCGGTACCGCCCTTCCGGCGGTCGGCGTCTCGATCGGCACGTTTGAGGTGATCCAGATTGCCGTGTTCGCTGGTGTCCTCGGCGCAGCGATGCTTTCGGCCATCTGGCTGATCCGGGAGCGGACGCGAATTGCCACGGAAAACGCGGATCTGCGCAGCCGTATGGCGGACCTGAATGCAGCCCTGCAGCGTTCGGAAGCCCTGCTCAATTTGCGCGACCAGCGGATCGTCGCCTGGAGCGGCGACAATCGCAAGCCAGAGATCATGGGATCGCTCCCGCCCGAAAGCGGCGCGCCCGACGAACGCGGAGCCTTCCTTGCGTTTGGCCGGTGGCTGTCGTCGCGCTCGGCAGCGGCACTTGAGCAAGCGATCAACGCGCTGCGCGAAAAATCGAATCCTTTCGATCTGGCGGTCGAAACCATCGGCGGCGTCCCGCTGGAGGTGCAGGGCCGAAAGTCGGCCCAGCACGCCTTCGTCCGCTTCCTCTCGCTTTCCGAAATCCAACGCTCGAACGCCCGGCTTCGCCTGGAGAATCAGCGGCTGTCGTCGGAGTACGAGACCATCGCCGGTCTCGTCGAGGCACTGGACATGCCTTTCTGGCTGCGCGGCGTCGACGGCCGACTGCGCTGGGTAAACCGCGCCTACGCCGACGCCGTCGAGGCGGCCGATCCGGAAACCGCCGTTCGCGAAGGGCGGGAGTTTCTCGGCACCCAGGCCCGCGAGGCGATCTCGGCGCACCACCAGGCTTCCGCAGTGTTCGGGCAGACGCTCTCCACTGTCGTTCGCGGCGACCGGCACATGTACACCATCACCGACGTCGCTGGCCGTAGCGGATCGGCAGGCGTCGCCGTCGACCGCAGCGAAATCGAGGTCGTTCGCGAGGAGTTCGAGCGGACTGTGCGCAGCCACGGCGACACTCTCGATCAGCTAACAACCGCCGTCGCGATCTTCGATTCCGGAGAAAAGCTGCGCTTCTTCAATCAGGCGTTCCAGAAACTGTGGGACCTCGATCCGGGCTTCCTCGACAGCGCGCCGGAGAATGCACTCGTGCTCGATCGGCTGCGCAGCGAAGGCAAATTGGCCGAGCAACCCGAATGGCGACGCTGGAAGGAGACGATCCTCTCGGCCTACCGAGCCGTGGAATCGCAGGAACATTGGTGGCACCTGCCCGACGGACGTACCGTTCGCGTCGTCGCCAATCCACAGCCCAAGGGCGGCGTCACCTGGGTGTTCGAAAACCTCACCGAACGTATCGACCTCGAAAGCCGCTACAATGCGGCGGTGCGTGTCCAGGGCGAGACGCTGGACAATCTTGCCGAGGGCGTGGTCGTCTTCGGCCCCGACGGCCGCATTCGGCTTTCCAATCCAACCTTCGCCGGCCTGTGGGGACTTTCCGCCGAGCGCATCCAGCGCGACACGCACATCGCCGCGATCCGCGCCGAATGCGACAGGCTCGCCGTTGACAGCCCGTGGGAGGACTTTGTCGCCTCGGTGACCGGCTTCGATGACGAGCGGCGTGACCGCCACGGGCAGGTCGAGCTGAAGAACGGCGCGGTCCTTCGCTACGCAGTGATTTACCTGCCCAACGGGCTGGTGATGATGACGTTCGTCGACATCACCGACAGCGTCAACGTCGAGCGGGCGTTGTTGGAGAAGAACGAGGCGCTGCAGCGCGCCGACCAGCTGAAGAACGACTTCGTCCAGCACGTATCCTACGAACTGCGCTCGCCCCTCACCAACATCATCGGCTTCACCGAACTGCTCGGTCTCCCCGACACCGGGCCTTTGACACAAAGGCAACGGGAGTATCTCGATCATATCGGCACGTCGTCGTCGGTCCTGCTGACCATCGTCAACGACATCCTCGACCTCGCCACCGTCGACGCCGGCATCATGGAGCTCGACATCGGCGAGGTGCGCATCGAGCAGACGATTGCGGCGGCCGCCGAAGTGATCGCCGACCGGCTCCGTGAACATTCGATCGAGCTGCGCGTCGACTCGGCGCGAGCGCCGGCATCGTTCAGCGGCGACGAGCATCGGGTGCGCCAGATCCTGTCGAATCTGTTGAGCAACGCCGCGAACTATGCGCCGGAAGGAAGCGTGATTACCCTTACCTGCGTCGAGCGGGGTGAGACGGTCGAGTTCTCAGTTCACGACAATGGGCCGGGAATGCCGCCCGAAGTGCTCGACACCGTGTTCCACCGCTTCGAATCGCATGCCAATGGTGGACGGCGGCGCGGCGCGGGGCTCGGCCTGGCGATCGTCAAGAGCTTCGTCGAGTTGCACGGCGGCACGGTGTTGATCGAATCCGGCGCGGACCGTGGCACGACGGTGACCTGCCGTTTCCCGCTGGTTCCGACCGGCGTGCGTATTGCCGCGGAGTAGTCCGCCGATGGCCGTTGCGGCGCTGGAGCGCATCCTGCCCGACGAGCGGGCGACCGCGGAACTCGGCGAGGACATCGCCGCGGCACTCAGGACCGGCGACGTGGTCCTACTCGAAGGCGACCTTGGCGCCGGCAAGACGACGCTCGCCCGCGCTCTGGTGCGCGCGCTGGCCGACGACCCGCAACTCGAGGTGCCGAGCCCGACTTTTACGCTCGTGCAGACCTATGCGACGCGCGTGCCGGTCGCGCATGTCGACCTCTACCGCGTCGGCGCGCCGGAGGAGATCGACGAACTCGGCCTCGACGAGGCGGCGCGGTCGGGAGCCGTCATCGTCGAGTGGCCGCAGCGCGCCGCCGGGCGTCTGCCGGCGGATGCCGCGACGATCACGCTTTCCGACCACGGTTCCGGCCGCATCGCCCGTGTCTCGGGTCCGCAGCCTTTCCTCGCGCGCCTTTCCCGGTCGCTGGAAATCCGCTCCTTCCTGGCCAACGCCGGATGGAGGGGCGCGTCGCGGACCTTCCTGGCGGGCGACGCTTCCGCGCGCGGCTACGAGGTCGTGTCGTTCCCCGGCCGGCCGGACCGCATCATCATGAATGCACCGGCGCAGCCGCCCGGACCCTCGATCCGAGACGGGAGAAGCTATGCCGAGATTGCGCACATCGCAGGCTCGGTGCACGCCTTCGTCGCCGTCGACCGCCTGCTGGCCGGAGCAGGACTTGCCGTGCCGGAGATCGAGGCCGCTGACCTCGACCGCGGCCTTCTCCTGATCAGCCACCTCGGCGACGGTACGTTCCTCGACCGCGGCGAGCCGGTGGCCGAGCGCTACGCGGCGGCGGCGCGGCTGCTCGCCGACGTCCACGACCGCACATGGCCGCAGTCCGCGCCGCTCGACGGCGGCACCTACGCCATCCCGGCCTACGATCGCGCCGCGATGCTGATCGAAGCTGAGCTCCTGCTCGACTGGTATCTGCCTTTCGCTACGGGAAAGCCGGTACGGGACCGCGACCGCGCCGATTTCCGCGGCGCCTGGAATACGGTCCTCGACCGGTTGGCGGGTTGCGAGACGTCGATCGTGCTGCGCGACTACCATTCGCCGAATATCATATGGCGCCACGACCGGCAGGGCCGCGACCGGCTCGGCGTCATCGACTTCCAGGATGCCGTGATCGGCCCGGCGGCCTACGATGTCGCTTCGCTGGCGCTCGACGCGCGCGTCACCATCCCGGCGGAGCTGGAGCAGGCGACCGTCGAGTCCTATGCCGCGGCCCGCATGGCTGCAGGGCCGTTTGACCACACCGACTTCGACACCGCCTATGCGATCATGGGCACGCAGCGCAATTCGAAAATTCTCGGAATTTTCGTGCGTCTAGACCGCCGCGACGGCAAGCCGACCTACCTGCGCCACCTGCCGCGCATTCGCGAATACCTTGCGCGCACGCTTCCCCACCCCGCGCTCGCAGAAGTGCGTGAACTCTATGCGCGATTCGGACTCGGCAGGGACGCCGCCTCGTGAAGGGAAATGTCGTCGATACGGCGATGGTGCTCGCCGCCGGACTTGGCAAGCGCATGCGACCCATCACCGAGACGCTGCCGAAGCCGCTGATTAGAATCGCTGGCAAGACCCTGCTCGACAGGGGGCTGGACAACCTCGCCGCCGCCGGAGTGGCAAGGGCCGTGGTCAACGTCCACCATCTCGGCAATCAGATTGTCGCCCATGTCGCCGGCCGCGAGCGGCCGCGTGTTATGATTTCGGACGAAAGCGACCGGCTGCTCGATTCGGCCGGCGGCATCGTCCGTGCCCTGCCGCTGCTCGGCCCCGATCCGTTCTTCATCCTCAATGCCGACACGTTCTGGATCGACCGTGGCCGGTCGAACCTCGATGACCTTGTCCTTGCCTGGGACGCCGGGCGGATGGATATTCTCCTCATGCTGGTTGATCTCGATTCCGCCACCGGCCATTCCGGAGGCACGGATTTCGTCGTCGAACCCGACGGGCGACTTGCTCGCGCGGCGGGCGCGGCCGATGGCCTGATCTATGCGGGTGCAGGGATCGTCCACCCGCGCATCTTCGCTGGCGCGTCGGCCGAGCCGCATTCGCTCAACACTTATTTCGACCGGGCGATCGCAACCGGCCGCCTGTTTGGCCACAGGATGGATGGTCGCTGGATCACGGTGGGCACGCCGGACGCCATCGCCCCGGCGGAAGCCGCCGTGATGCGGGCGTCCGCCGCGCAGGCATGACCGGGCGGCGATGACGAGATGGGGATGACAGGGCGCCGGCCGCCAAGGATCCTCTCGATCGCCCCCGGCGTGCCTTTCCTCGCGACGCTGGCGAAGTCGCTGGCCTCTGGCGAACTCGTCCCCGGCTTCCGCTTCGACGGCGATCCGCTGGCGCTGGCCGACGCCACCATCTACGTGCCGACCCGGCGCGCGGCACGGGCGCTGCGTACCGCATTCGTCGACCTTTCCGGCGGCAAACCCGCCATCCTGCCGGTGATCCGCGCGCTCGGCGAGTTCGACGAGGACGGCACGATCCTCGACGGCACCCTGCCAGACATCGCCGACCTCGCCCCGCCGATCGAGCCGATGGAGCGCATCCTGCTGCTCGCCCCGCTCGTCCAGGCGTGGAAGCGGCGGTTGCCGGGGCACGTCGCGCAGATCTACGGCGAGGACGTCGTCGTCCCGGCTTCGCTCGCCGATGCAATATGGCTGGCGCGCGACCTCGCCGCTCTGATCGACGACATCGATACGGAAGCGGCCGACTGGACGCGCCTTGCCGCGCTGGTGCCGGAGAGCCTGGCTGGCTGGTGGCAGGTGACGCTGGAATTCCTCGAGATAGTCACCAGCCTGTGGCCGCAGGTGCTCGCCGAACGCGGACGGACCGATCCGGCCGCGCACCGCAATGCGCGCATCAGGGCAGAGGCCGCGCGGCTCGCCGCCAGGCCGCCCTCCGGGCCGGTGATCGCTGCCGGCTCAACCGGCTCCATCCCGGCGACGGCCGAACTTCTTTCGGTCATCTCGCGGCTCGACAAAGGCGCAGTCGTGCTGCCTGGCCTCGACCGCGACATGGACGAACGCTCGTGGGCGGCGATCCGCGGCGAGAGGCCGGCACCGTCGGTGCTCGGCCACCCGCAATACGGCCTCGCCAGGCTTCTCGGGCGCATCGGCGCCGAGCGCGCCGAGGTCGTCGACCTCGGCCGGCCTTCGCCGAGGCTCACCCTGCGCCGCGCGATCGTCGACGAGGCGCTTCGGCCGGCAGAGACCACCGACCTCTGGGTGGAGCGCCGCGACGCCCATCCCGGCGCGGACGTCGCCGCTGCCTTCGCCGGCGTGTCGCTGATCGAGGCGCCGACGGAGCGCGACGAGGCGGCGGCGATCGCAGTGGCTCTGCGGCTGGCGATCGCCACGCCGGATCGAACGGCGGCGCTGGTCACCGGCGATAGAAACCTGGCGCGGCGGGTCGCGGCGGAACTCGGTCGTTTCGGCATCCGCGCCGACGATTCCGGCGGCACGCCGCTTCTATCCACCGCGCCCGCCGGTCTGCTGACGCTTATGCTCGAAGCCGCATTCCGCCCGGGCGACCCGTTGCCGGTGCTGGCACTGCTGAAGCACCCGGTGCTGCGCCTCGGCCGCGACCGCGCGATGGTCAGGAGCGCCGCCGAGACGATTGAGCTGGTCGCCCTGCGCGGCGGTACCGGGCGACCCGACGTCGCCACTCTTCCAAAACTGTTCGAGACGCGGCTGGACGCACTCGTGGGCGAGGCGCGAAAACCCTTCTGGCACGCGCGTATGACCGAGGCGCGCAGGCAGGATGCGCACGACGTGCTTGCCGCGCTCGCCGAGGCGCTATCGGAGCTCGTCGCCTGCCGCCGGACGATGCGACCGCATGGCGACTTGGCGCGCATGACCGTCGCCGCGTTGGAAGCGCTTGGCCGTGACGCCGAAGGCAACCTCGCGCACCTCTACGGCGGCGATGCCGGCGAGCGTCTCGCCGGCGTGCTGCGCTCGCTGCTTGGCGCCGAGGCGTCGGTCGACGTGCTCGCCGAGGAATGGCCTGACGTGCTCGCCGCGCTGACCGGCGGCGAGACGGTGAAACCCTCGGCCGCGGGCGACAGCCGCGTCGCCATATGGGGTACGTTGGAAGCGCGCCTGCAAACGGTGAACACGCTGGTGCTCGGCGGCCTCAACGAGGGCTCGTGGCCGCGCAAGGCCCAGGCCGACCGGTTGATGTCGCGCATGATGAAGGCCGGCGTCGGGCTGGAGCCGCCCGAACGGCGCATCGGCCAGGCCGCCCACGACTTCGTCATGGCGATGGGCACCGGAGAAGTCGTGCTCGCCCGTTCCCTGCGCGCCGACGATGCGCCGGCCGTCGCCTCGCGCTGGCTGCAGCGGCTGTTCGCCGTGGTCGGACCAGAGCGCGTCGCCGAGATGCGCGCGCGGGGTGAGGGCGTCCTCGGCCTCGCCCGCTCCATCGACGACGGCGCCGCCGCGCCCGCCTTCGTTCGGCCTACACATGCCCCGCCGCCGGAAGCGCGACCGAAACGATTCTCCGTCACGGAGATTGAGACGCTACGTCGCGATCCCTACGCCGTCTACGCAAAGAAGGTGCTCGACCTTCGCCCGCCCGATCCGCTGCTGCGCGAGCCGGGCGCGACGGAGCGCGGTACGCTGTTCCACGACGTGCTGAACCGCTTCGTCCAGACCGGAGCCGATCCCTTCGCCGACGATGCCGCGGCGCGGCTGATCGACTGCGGCCGCGCCGCCTTCGCGGCGGTGGCGCTGCCCGTCGACGTCGAGGCGGTGTGGTGGCCGCGCTTCCTCGCACTCGTTCCCGGCATCGTCGACTGGGAGCGTAGCCGCGGCTCCGGCGTGTTGCGGCGCCTGGCCGAGGTGCGCGCCGACGATTTCCCGATAGGAGGAACGGAGGCGACGCTATCGGGCTATGCCGACCGCATCGACCTCTTGCCCGCGGGCCATGCCGATATCCTCGACTTCAAGACCGGCTCCGGCCCGTCGAAGGGGCAGGCTCACACCCTGCTGGCGCCGCAGCTCGCGCTCGAAGGGGCGCTCCTGATGCGGGGCGCCTTCAGGGGTATCGAGGCACTCACGCCGGCCGGCCTCGCTTATGTCCGGTTGCGGCCGAACGGCAAGGTCGAGGAGGAATCGATCCTCGAGTTCAACCGCAAGCAGCGTTCCGCCCCTGACCTTTCCGAGGAAGCCTGGGCGCGGCTGGAGAAACTGCTCGGCCACTATCGCGACCCGACGGTCGGCTACCTGTCGCGTGCCGTGCCGTTCCGCGAGGGCGACACCGACGGCGACTATGACCATCTCGCCCGCGTCCAGGAATGGTCGGCGGTCGGCCCCGACGGCGGAGACGCCGAATGAAACGCAAGCCGAACGTTCCGCACGAGACGGCAGCGCTCCAGGCGCTCGCAGCCGATCCGGCGAACTCAGTCTGGGTCTCGGCGAATGCCGGATCTGGCAAGACGCACGTGCTGTCGCGGCGCGTCATCCGCCTGCTGCTGGGCGGCACCGATCCGGCCAGAATCCTCTGCCTGACCTACACGCGGGCGGCGGCCGCCAACATGGCCAACCGCGTCTTTCGCGACCTTGCCCGCTGGGCGGTCATGGACGATGCGGGCCTGTCGGCCGAAATCGCCGCCATCGAGGGATGCGCCCCCGACGCGGCGACTCTAGCCCGCGCCCGGCGCCTGTTCGCCGACGCGCTGGAGACGCCGGGCGGACTGAAGGTGCAGACCATCCACGCCTTCTGCGAGGCCGTGCTCCACCAGTTTCCGCTGGAGGCGAACATCGCAGGCCATTTCGAGCTGCTCGACGGCCAGATGGAGGCGGCGCTTTTTGCCGAGGCGCGGCGCGAGATGATTGCCGGAGCATCGGCGGCTGACAATCCTGGCCTCGCCGGCGCCTTCGCCGTCGTGCTCGAATGCGGTGGCGAGAGCGGCCTCGATGACCTGCTCGGCGAAATCGTCAGGCGGCGCGATGAGTTGCGCAACTTCATCGCCGAGATCGGCGACGGGTCCGACCGGTTCGAGGCGCTGTTCGAGGAATTTGGCTTCGGCAAGGACGAAACCGCCGTGACAATCGCTGCTGAGGCCTGGCCGTTGCCCGGTTTCTCCTTGCCGCAATTCGCCGCGCTGGTGCGCGCCGCCGAGGCGTCCGGTGCCCGGACCGTGCTCGATAGCATCCTACCCGCGGCGAAAAGAGGCTTTGCCGAGACTGATCCCGTCGTCAGGCTGCGCCTGCTCGGTGAAGGGTTCCTCAAGGCGGACGGCAAACCCTACTCCGTCGACCGCACTTTCACCAAAGACCTGCGGGTCCGCCTGCCCGACATTGGCGAGCGCTATCTCGACGCGGCCGAGGCGATCATGAGGGCGAACGAGCGGCTGGCGCTGTTCCGGATGCTGGAGGGCAGCCGCGCCGCGCTGGTGGTCGCCGACTGGATGATTGCCCGCTACGAGCGGCTAAAACGGGCGCGCGGGTTCCTCGACTTCAACGACCTGATCGTCAAGACCGTCAACCTGCTCAGCCGGCCCGATGCCGGCAGCTGGGTCCAGTACAAGCTCGACCAGGGCATCGACCACATCCTCATCGACGAGGCGCAGGACACCAGCCCGCGTCAGTGGGAGGTGGTGCGGCGGCTCGCGGACGAGTTTTTCGCCGGCCAAGGCGCGCGCGACGGCAAGCAGCGGTCGATTTTTGCCGTCGGCGACGAGAAGCAGTCGATCTACTCCTTCCAGGGTGCCGATCCGGCGGCCTTCGCCGAGACCGGCCACGCCTTCGCCGGGAAGGTCGAAGCTGCCGAGCAGCGATTCCGCCATGCGCGACTCACATGGTCGTTCCGCTCGACGGGCGACGTGCTCGACGCAGTCGACCGCGTGTTCGCGCGCCCGAATGTGCGCAAAGGGCTGACCCGCGACGACGACCCGGTCGAGCACAAGGCGATCCGCACCGCCGAACCGGGCTACGTCGAGATCTGGCCGGCGATAGGCGCGGCGGCCGCGGCCGAACCCGATGACTGGACCACGCCGATCGACCAGGCGAGCGCGCCAGCGGTGCAGGTCGCCGAGCAGGTCGCCGGCACGATCGAGCGTTGGCTGTGCTCGGGCGAACGGCTGGAGGCGTCGGGCCGGCGCATCACGCCCGGCGACGTGCTGGTGCTGGTGCGCAAACGCGACCGCTTCGTTCATGCGCTCACCCGCAGCCTGAAGCTGCGCCGCATCGACGTCGCCGGTGCCGATCGGCTCAGCCTGTCTGACCATATCGCCGTGAAGGACATGACAGCTCTCGGCCGCTTCATGCTGCAGCCCGAGGACGACCTGTCGCTTGCAGCCCTTTTGCGCAGCCCGGTGTTCGACCTTTCCGAGGACGAATTGTTCCGCCTCGCATGGGACCGCGGCCGGGGCGTTTCGCTCGGCGCCGCGCTGCGCCGCGCCGCCGCGGCTGGAAACACGCGCATGGCGGAAATCGTCGCCACGCTCGACGCCTGGGCGATTGCCGCGGCCTTCCGCCCGGTCTTCGAGTTCTATGCCGGCGTGCTCGCCGGGGAGAGCGGCGGCGGCGTCCGGCGCAGGATGATCGCGCGGCTGGGGCACGACGCCGGCGACATCCTCGACGAGTTCCTCAACTTCTGCCTGGCGCAGGAGCGTACGGGCCTGCCTGGGCTTGAGGCCTTCCTCGCGACACTGGAGAGCGCCGGTCCCGAGATCAAGCGCGAGATGGACCCGACCCGCAATGAGGTGCGCATCATGACGGTGCATGCGGCGAAGGGCCTCGAAGCGCCGGTGGTTTTCCTCGTCGACGCCGGCGGCGCGCCGTTCAGCGACCAGCACCTGCCGCGGCTGATCCCGTTTTCGCCGCCGCGCGGCGGCTGGCGCGGGCCGGGCTACCTCTGGCGTTCGGGCAGCGATGTCGCCAACGAGTTCTCCCGCGACGTCTGCAATGCGTTGCGCGAAAAGGCTGAGGAGGAATACCACCGCCTGCTCTATGTCGGCATGACGCGCGCCGAGGACCGCCTCATCGTCTGCGGCTATCACGGCAAGCGCGCGCCCAATCCGATGACCTGGCACGGCATGGTCAGCGACGCGCTCCGCGTCGCCCCGGAAACCGCCGAGCGCATCAACGAAGCGACTGGCCAGACGGTCTGCCGCTTCCGCACCACCGTGAAGCCGCGTGCCCCCGAACCGGAGTCGCCTGCGGCCCCGCCTGTAGAGACGCCGCCGCGGTTGCCCGCCGTCGAGACACTCTATGGGGACCTGCCCGCCGCGCCGACGCTGCCGCGGCCTCTGGCGCCGTCGGGCGCCTCGACTCTGATCGATCCGGTGGGACCCGCCATCATCGCCGGCCGCTCGCCGGTGCTCGACGCCGCCGACGAGCCGGGACTCGCCGTGCGCCGCGGCATCGCCATCCATCGCCTTCTCCAGGCGTTGCCATCGATGCCGTCACTGGAGCGCGCGGCGGCCGCCGAGCGTTACCTCGCCCGGGCGGGTGGAGACTGGCCGGAAGGAGAGCGGCGGCTGGCCCTCGAAAGTGTGCTCGGTGTGCTCGGCGACGACCGCTTCGCGCCGGTTTTCGCCGAGGGCTCGCGGGCCGAGGTCTCGGTGATGGGCCCACTCATCGTGCGCGGTGCCGAGCGGGCAGTATCGGGCACGATCGACCGCCTCACCGTCACGGAACAAGAGGTGCTGATCGTCGATTTCAAGACCAACCGGCCGCCGCCGCGTGACCTCTCGGAGGTGCCGGAAACATACATCCTGCAGCTTGCCCTCTACCGGGCGCTGCTCCGGCCGATCTACCCGGGTCGGCGAATCTCGGCGGCGCTGCTGTTCACCGAGGCGCCGCTGCTTCTTGCGGTCACCGAGGTGGCCCTGGAGGAAGCCCTTGTCCGACTCACCAAGGCGTGACACAAGCGCTGCTTGAACGATGCCGGTCGGCGCACCACATCTAGTCCAACCGACGTTTCTGGAACCGAAAAGGAACTCCCTGCATGGCCACCGTCAAGACCGACAAGAACAGCTTCAAGGCCGAGGTGCTCGAGTCCGCCGAGCCGGTGGTCGTCGACTTCTGGGCCGAGTGGTGCGGCCCGTGCAAGATGATCGCGCCGGCGCTTGAGGAGATCTCCAACGAGTTATCGGGCAAGGTGAAGGTCGCCAAGCTCAACATCGACGAGAACCCCGAGCTCGCCGCGCAGTTCGGCGTCCGCTCGATCCCGACGCTGATGCTCTTCAAGGGCGGCCAGGTCGCCGACATGAAGGTCGGCGCGGCGCCGAAGACGGCGTTGTCGCACTGGATCAACGGCGCCATCGCCTGATCTACATCACCCGACGAATGCGAAGACCCGGCCATGCGCCGGGTCTTTTCGTTTCAGCCTGACAATATGCTCGTTTGCGGTTCAGGTCGGCGGGGTGCCGTTCTCGGCGAGCACCTCCCCGACAAGATAGAGCGAACCGCCGATGAGGATGCGTGGCGCCTCCTCTTCAGGATCCCACGTGTCGCGCAACAGCTTCAGCGCGTTTGCAACCGAGGCGACCGGTTCCGCCGAGAGACCTGCTGCCTCGGCGCGCGCGGCGAGCTCGGCATTCGGCGTGCCCGCCTCGCTCATCGTCACCGGCACCGTATAGACATGACGAGCTATGCCGCGAAAGGCGCTGAAATAGCCGGCCTGGTCCTTGGTGTTGAGCATGCCCGCGATCAGGAACAGCGGGCGCGGAATGCGTTCCTCCTGCTCCGTGAGTGCCTCGGCGACGACCAGCCCGGCGCCCGGATTGTGGCCGCCGTCGATCCACACTTCCGATCCCGCCGGGGCGAGCTCCGAAAGCCGGCCCTGCGGCAGGCGCTGCATCCTGCCCGGCCATTCGACGCTGGCCATCGCCCTTTCGGCGGCCGCCTCGGAGACCTCGAAACCGGCCGCCTTGACCGCCGCGATCGCGGCAGCGGCATTGGCGAACTGGTGCCGTCCTGTAAGCCGCGGCAGGCTCAGGTCCATCAGCCCGTCCCCGTCCTGGTAGACCAGGCGGCCGTTCTCCTCGAAGGCGAGGAAGTCCTGACCGTAGACTTTTGTCGGGCAGCCGAGGCGCGCCGCCGTATCGACGAGTACTTCGAGCGCCGCCTCATGCTCCTGCGCTCCGATCACGACGGGCCGGCCGCGCTTGATGATGCCGGCCTTCTCGGCCGCGATCAGCTCGACCCGGTCGCCGAGATAGGCCTCGTGGTCGAGCGAGATCGGCATGATCACCGAGACGGCCGGGTCGCGGATGACGTTGGTGGCGTCGAAGCGGCCGCCGAGCCCGACCTCGACGATTGCGGCGTCGGCGGGATGCTCGGCGAACAGCAGGAAGGTGACGGCGGTGAGGATCTCGAAGACGGTGATCGTCTCGCCGCTGTTGGCTTCGGCGACGCGCCGGATGGCGTCGGCGAGCACGGCGTCCGAAACCAGGCGACCGCCGCCGGGAGCAGCGAGTCTGTAGCGTTCATGCCAGTTGACCAGATGCGGCGAGGTGTGGACATGTACCACCCCACCCTCGGCCTCGATGAGTGCGCGCGAGAAGGCGGCGGCCGAACCCTTGCCGTTCGTTCCGGCGATGTGGATCACCGGGGGCAGGCGGTCCTGTGGATTGCCGAGCCTTTCGAGCAGGCGCGAGATCCTGTCGAGCGACAGGTCGAAGCCCTTCGGGTGGAGCGCCATCAGGCGCTCGATTTCGCGGTCGGCCGCTTGTGTCGTGGTCACGGGTATCCCGCCTTGTTCGCTGGAGCGCGTCGCACGCTTCCGGAGTTGAGTCGGTCGGAGGCGAGCGACGGCGCGTTGCGTCAGGCCTTCGCCGCCTCGCCCGCCCCTAGCACGGCCGGCACCTTCTCCTGCGGCTCCGACGCGTCGGAAACCGGCGTTTTCAGGAGGATCTTGAGAAGCCGGGCAATCGTCTTCTTCATTTCCAGACGCGACACGACCATGTCGACCATCCCGTGCTCCATCAGGTACTCGGCGCGCTGGAAGCCTTCTGGCAGCTTCTCGCGGATGGTCTGCTCGATGACGCGCGGGCCGGCAAAGCCGATCAGTGCGCCCGGCTCGGCGATGTGTACGTCGCCGAGCATGGCGTAGGATGCCGTGACGCCGCCGGTCGTCGGATTGGTCAGTACGACGATGTAGGGCAGGCCCGCTTCCTTCAAGCGGTCGACCGCCACCGTGGTGCGCGGCAGCTGCATCAGTGAGAGCGTTCCCTCCTGCATGCGCGCCCCGCCCGAGGCGGCGAACAGAACCAGCGGCCGCTTCCTCTCGCGGGCCGTGTCGAAGGCGCGGATGAGCGCGTCGCCGGCGGCCATGCCGAGCGAGCCGCCCATGAAGGCGAAATCCTGCACGGTGGCGACAATGGGCAGGCCCTCGATGGTGCCGAGGCCGGAAAGGATGGCGTCGTCGAGGCCGGTCTTCGCCTTGGCGTCGCGCAGGCGGTCCGTATAGCGCTTCTCGTCGCGGAACTTCAGCGGGTCGACGACGACCTTCGCGGGGTCGATAGCCTCGTATTTGCCGTCGTCGAAGAAATACCGCAGCCGCTCCCTCGCCGAGATCTTGAGGTGATGGCCGGACGCCGGAATGACGAACTGGTTGTCCTCGAGATCCTTGTGGAAGACCATCTCGCCGGTCTCCGGATCCTTGATCCAGAGATTTTCCGGCATGTCGCGGCGGCCGAGCATCGAGTTGATCTTCGGCCGGACGTAGTTGGTGATCCAGTTCATCGCTTGCGGTCCTTCGTCCCGGGGACGGATTTCGGGAAGATGGGAAACCTATCCGGCGGAAGCAAGGCGGGCGCGGCGCACGCCGTGCGCCAGACCGTCGACCAGCGTCGCCACGGCCTCGGCCGGGTCGGCGGTCTTCTCTCCCTTCGGCCCGATGACGCTGGCGACTGCATTGACGATCGCCGTGCCGACGACGACGCCGTCGGCCGACGCGCCGATCGCGCGGGCCTGCTCGGCGGTCTTGACCCCGAAGCCGACGCAAACGGGCAGGTCGGTGTGCGCCTTGATCCGGTTGACGGCAGCGGCGACCTTGGACGTGTCTGGAAGCGCTGAGCCGGTGATGCCGGTCATCGACACGTAGTAGACGAAGCCCGACGTGTTGGTGAGGACGGTGGGCAGGCGCTTGTCGTCGGTGGTCGGCGTCGCCAGGCGGATGAAATTGATGCCGGCGCGCAGGGCGGGGATGCACAGCTCCTCATCCATCTCTGGCGGCAGGTCGACGACGATCAGCCCGTCTATGCCGGCTTCGATGGCATCGGCGAGGAAGCGCTCGACCCCGTAGACGTAGATGGGATTGTAGTAGCCCATCATGACGATCGGCGTCTCGTTGTCGTCGCGGCGGAATTCGCGGGCGAGCTGCAGCGTCTTGACCAGCGTCTGGCCGCCCTTCAGCGCGCGCAGGCCGGCCGCCTGGATCGCCGGGCCGTCGGCCATCGGGTCGGAGAACGGCATGCCGAGTTCGATGACGTCGCTGCCGGCCTTGGGCAGCGCCTTCATGATCGACAGCGAGGTCTCGTAGTCCGGGTCGCCGCCCATGAAGTAGGTGACGAGGGCCGGCCGGCCTTCTGCCTTGAGTTTCGCCATGCGGCGGTCGATGCGGGTGGTCATTTCAGAGCTCCACGCCCAGGATCTTGCCGACCGTGAAGATGTCCTTGTCGCCTCGGCCACACAGGTTCATCACGATGATCTGGTCTCGTGCCATCTTTGGCGCGCGCTTGATCACCTCGGCGAGCGCATGCGACGGCTCAAGCGCCGGGATGATGCCTTCGACGCGGGTGAGCAGCTGAAAGGCGTCGAGTGCCTCCTGGTCCATGATCGGCACGTATTCCACGCGACCGGTGTCCTTCAGCCACGAATGCTCGGGGCCGATGCCGGGATAGTCGAGGCCGGCCGAGATCGAATGGCCGTCCTTGATCTGCCCGTCTTCGGTCTGCAACAGGTAGGTGCGGTTGCCGTGCAATACGCCCGGCGAACCGGCGGTCAGCGATGCGCAGTGCTCGTCGCCGGAAAGGCCCTTGCCGCCGGCCTCGACCCCGACGATCTGCACGTTCTTGTCGTCGAGGAAGGGGTGGAACAGGCCGATGGCGTTGGAGCCGCCACCGACGGCGGCGACCAGCATGTCGGGCAGCCTACCCTCGGCGGCCAGAATCTGCTCCTTCGCCTCGCGGCCGATCACCGACTGGAACTCGCGCACCAGCTCCGGATAGGGATGCGGGCCGGCGGCCGTGCCGATGATATAGTAGGTGTCCTCGACGTTGGTCACCCAATCCCGGAGCGCTTCGTTCATGGCGTCCTTCAGCGTGCCGTGGC
Organism: Rhizobiaceae bacterium; assembly: GCA_905339215.1. Taxonomy (GTDB): domain Bacteria; phylum Pseudomonadota; class Alphaproteobacteria; order Rhizobiales; family Rhizobiaceae; genus DUSC01. Next base: position 11,107 of record CAJPFN010000015.1, on the reverse strand, counting down.
CGGAAGTGACGGGCCGAACTTCGGCGCCGAGCAGCTTCATGCGGAACACGTTCGGCGCCTGGCGCTGCACGTCGGTGGCGCCCATGTAGACCACGCAGGGGAAGCCGAAGCGCGCGGCGACAGTCGCCGAGGCGACGCCGTGCTGGCCGGCACCCGTTTCGGCGATGATGCGCTTCTTGCCCATGCGCCTGGCGAGCAGGATCTGGCCGAGGCAGTTGTTGATCTTGTGCGAACCGGTATGGTTCAGCTCGTCGCGCTTGAAATAGATTTTCGCGCCGCCGAGATGGGCGGTCAGCCGCTCGGCGAAATAGAGCGGCGAGGGGCGCCCGGTGTAGTGCGTGTTCAGGTGCTCGAGCTCGGCCTTGAACGCCGGATCGTTGCGGGCGGCGTGCCAGTGCTGCTCGAGGTCGAGGATCAGCGGCATCAGCGTCTCGGCGACGAAACGCCCACCGAAGATGCCAAACATGCCCTGTTCGTCGGGTCCGGTGCGGAAGGAATTGGGCTCGATCGGCTTGTTCATGCCGTACTCCTCGATTCACGCGCCGGGAAAGGGTGGCTCTACCGCCCGGCGGCGGCTCTGGCTATGTCGCGTCGGCGAAAAAAAGTAAACCGTTCCATGCGCGGTTCATACGTTCGCCGCGCGAACGGCCGCGAAGAATGCCGCGATCAGGCCGATGTCCTTGACACCGGGCGCGCGCTCCACGCCCGACGAGACGTCGAGGCCGGGCGGATCGAGAAGGCGGATCGCGGCGCCGACATTGTCCGGTGTGAGACCGCCCGAGAGGAAATAGTCGCCCCGGTAGCCGTCGAGGATGCGCCAGTCGAAGGGTACGCCGTTGCCGCCGGGAAGCTCGGCGCCCTTTGGCGGCCTGGCGTCGAAGAGCATCCGGTCGGCGATGCCGCGATAGGCTTCAGCAGCTTCGACGTCGGCCATCTCGGCGACTGAAAGGGCCTTCATCACCGGCAGGTCGTAGCGACCCTTCACCGAGGCGACGCGTTCAGGGCTCTCCTTGCCGTGCAGCTGCAGCATGTCGGGCGCCATCGCCGCAACGATGGCGTCGAGTTCGGCGTCGTCGGCGTCGACCGTGACCGCAACGGCCCTGGCGCGGCCGAACGCCGCCCGGCGCAGGCGTCCGGCCTCCTGCGGCGCGATGTTGCGCGGGCTCTTCGGGAAGAAGATGAAGCCGACATGGCTGGCGCCGCCGGCAAGCGCGGCGTCGAGCGCCTCGGCGGTCTTCAAGCCGCAAATCTTGATGTCGATGGGCATGCCTTCCCGTGGCACGAATCGACGCCTGAGTCGAGGAACGCGTGTGGCTGCGAGAGGATGTTGCGCGCCGGCGCCGCGGCTCAGGCGGCGTGGCGCAGGCGGCGCTGCAGGAAAAGGTCGCCACGGCCGGCCGCGAGCACCTTCGCGCCGGCGAGCACGGCGAGGTCGACCAGCGGCTCGACGAGGACGACGGTCATGTAGGCGGCTGCAAAGGACGTCACAGAACCCAGGTTCTCCGCGCCGAAGCCTCTCCCGTAGATGGCCCAGAAGGCCACCCAGGTGACGATTCCGCCCTGGTACGCGAACGAAAGCATCAGCGCCTGCCGGTACTCGAGGTCCACATAGGCCGTACCCGGCGCCACGATGCGCCTCGCCAGGAGGGCGACGCCTGCCAGCGGCACGATCAGCGTGGTCAGGTTCATGCCGTATTGCGGCAGGTCGAAAGGCGCGAAGAACAGGCCTTGCAGGAGAAGTCCCGCGGCCAGGCCGATAGCGGACGGGCCGGCGCCGAACAGCAGGAACAGCGTCGAGCCGAGGATCAGGTGGACTTCCGAGACCCCGACCGGATGGTGCGGCAGGATTTCGAAAAAGGAAAAGACGAGGCCGGTGGCGATCAGGCTGCGCAGGGCGAAGGGCAGGGCGCCGCCGTCGCGGCCGAAGCGCTCACGGACCATGCGCGCGGCGATGCCGAGCGAGGCGGCGCCCGTCACGTAGCTGAGCGCGATCTTGGTGCCGTCGACGATGCCCGGTTCGATATGCATGGTGACTTGCTCCCTCGACGTTGTCGTTCGCCGGCCGCGTGTTCGGCCTTCGACTCGGGCATCAAGTCTGCGGCAGCCGGCCGGCGCTGGCAAGGCCGGTAGGGCAGGCGGTTGGCGCGCATAGACCGGGCGGTCCGCCCCTGCTTCAGCCGAAATCGATCGCCTGCAGCGCGTTGCCGTTGCGCTTCAGCCAGGCTCTTGCCTCGTCCGTTCGCGGGCAGAGCTGGCGGCACAGCTTCCAGAACTTCGGCCCGTGGTTCATCTCCTTCAGATGCGCCACCTCGTGGGCGACGAGGTAGTCGATGACCGGCGCCGGCGCCATCATGATGCGCCAGGAAAAGGATAGAGTGCCTTCAGCCGTGCACGAACCCCAGCGGCTCGACGTGTCCTTGAATCGGATCGCCTTGGCGCGGCGGCCGACCGATGCCGTATGCCTGTCGACAAGCGCTTCGATGTCGCGCTTCGCCTCGCGCTTGAGCAGGTCGGCGACGCGGCGCGGCAGGTGGTTGCGGTCGCCGTGGACGACGAGGGTAGGGCCGCGGTCGTCGCAGCCGATCTCGACCGTGCCGCGCCTGCCCGGCTCGTGGACGATCGTGTGGGGGACGCCGCGCAGCGGCACCTTGACGCCCGGCCGGACCCGGGGACGGTCGGGCACCTTCGCCAGGCGTTGCTCAAGCCAGCTGCGGTGGCGCTCGATGAAGCGGTCGACCTCGCGCGCCGGAATACCGGGGGGCACGGTGACGCGCAGGCCCTTGCCGCCGGAATCGATCCTGAGAGTCAGGCGGCGGGCGCGGTCGTTCTCGACGATCCGCAGCGGCAGCGTGCGGCCGGCGACCTCGTGAAACCGCTCGCGCGGCTGGGTCGGCGCGGGTTCGGTCGGGCGGCGGAAGAAGGCAAAGGACATGGCCTGAGGATAGGTGATTCTCGCGTCGGCGCGACAGTGGCGATATTGCGGCCCGGGAGGCACGCGGCCCCGTTCTCCGACAAAAAAAGGGCGGCGTCGCTCTCGCGACGCCGCCTGGTGTTCCCGACGGTCGGGTGGGAAAGCCTCCCGACTCAGTCGTCGAGCAGGTTGGAGCCCTTGTTCTTGCCCTTAGGCTCTGGCTTCGCGGTCGGCGCCGGCGTCGACCTGGAGCGGTTCGCCATGAAGCGGTCGAACTCCTCCTGGTCCTTGGCGCGCCGCAACTCGCGGGCGTACTCGTCGAACTCGGCCAGCGTCTCGTCGAGCTTGCGGCGCTCTTCGGCGAGGCGCTCGAGTTCTTTCTCGCGCCAGTCGTCGAAAGCAACGTTGCCGGTACGGACACCGTTGCCCCAGCGGTGCGCCCTGTCGGCGCCGCGGCGGCAGCCGGCGAAGACGCCGTCGGTGGCGCGGTTGACGTCGCGCTTGAACCCGTCAAGCCGGTCGCCCCAGATGATGTAGGCAAGCATGGCGAGGCCCAGCGGCCAGAACACCATGAAGCCGATCACCATCAGCGCGATGGTCGCCGGCGTCCAGGCCGGACGGATCAATGCAGTCGTGTTCATCGTTTCCCGTTCCTTCGGTTCGTGGCAGCCGAACCCCGGCTGCGTGGAATCGAGATGGTAGCGATCGGGGCCGCCTTCAAGAACGGTTCGCCGAAAACCGGACAAGCAGTTGTTATGATTATCGTTTTTTGACGTACTCGAGGCCGAGTACGGCAAGGCCGCCCAACAATCCCCAGAATGCCGAGCCTATGCCGAAAAGGGCGAGGCCGGAGGCTGTGACGGCGAACGCCGTAGTCGCGGCCATGCGCTCGCCCTCCTCCTTCAGCGCGATGGAAAGCGCATTGGCAAGCGGCGCCGTGAGCGCTAGGCCGGCGGTGAGAACGATCAGGCTCTGCGGCAGGACGGCGAAGATCGCCACCAGCGAGGCGCCGAACAGGGCGAAGACGAGATAGGCGAGCGCGTAGAAAGGACCGGTCTTCCACCGTTCGGCCGGGTCGGGGTGCACGTCCGGACCGGTGCAGATCGCCGCCGAGATGGCGGCCAGGTTGGTGGTTAGCGCGTTGAACGGCGCCGAGATGAGCGAGAACAGGCCGGTGACGCCGATCAGCGGCCCGGCCTCCGGGTGGTAGCCTGCGGCTTTCAGCACCGCCAGTCCCGACAGGTTCTGCGAGGCCATGGTGACCAGGTAGAGCGGGACCGCTAGGCCGATCGTGCTGGTCAGCGAGAACTGTGGCCAGGTGAAGACAAGCGTCGACAGTTCCGGCGCCGGCAGGCCGCCGACGCGGCCGGTGAGAAACGCGGCCGTTCCGCCGCCGACGAGCACGGCGAGCACCGACAGCGCCGGATTGAACAGGCGGATGACGAAGAAGGCGGCGATCAGCGGCAGCACCAGCCAGGGGCGGCGGGGATGGTCTTCACCGCGTTGACCGCGAATCCGACGACGATGCCGGCGAGCATGCCCGAGGCGACGGAGGCGGGTATCCTGGAGATCAGCCGGGTGAGCGGCTTGAACAGGCCGGTTGCGATCAGAAGCAGCGCCGTGACGACGAAGGCGCCGACTGCGTCGCCCATGGTGAAACCGCTCGATGCGGCGACGAGGGCCGCGCCCGGCGTCGACCACGCGGTGATCACCGGCATCTTCGTGCGCCAGGATAGCCACGCCGTCTCCAGCGCCATGGCGAGGCAAATCGCGGTGACCCAGCTCGCCGTCTCGGCACGGTTGGCGCCGACCGCGACGGCAGCGGCGATGATCAGCGCCAGCGTACCGCCGAAGCCGACGATTGCCGCGACGAAGGCGGAGATCGGGATCGATGCGCGCATCGTCTCAGGCCGCCGCCGCGACCATCGCCGCGACGGTGGCGACGAGCAAATCGAGGTCTACGGGCCGCGACAGGCGGTGGTCGCCCCCCGGTACAAGCGTCAGCGTCACGTCTGAAGGCGGCAGCAGCGCCGCGAGTTTCCGCGCATGATCCGGCGGCACGTCGGGATCGGCGTCGCCCTGCAGGATATGGACCTTGCAGCCGGCGTCGATCGGCCCTGTCATGACTCGGTTGAGGCGTCCGTCGTCGAACAGCGCCCGTGTGTAGACGTTCGGCTCCGGCGAATATGCCGACGGTTCCTCGAAGAAGCCTTTTTCCGCTAGCGCGGCGCGATGCTCCGGCGAAAGCTGCGGCTCCATCAACTCGGAGGTGAAGTCGGGCGCCGGCGCCAGCAGCACCATGCCGGCGACGCGGCCGGCCTCGCCGGCCTTGCACAACTCGGCGACCATGCGCAGTGCGATCCAGGCGCCCATCGACGAGCCGACGAGGACTTGCGGTCCGTCGGTGATTCGCCGGAACACGGCGATGCTTTCGGTGAGCCATTTGGAGATGGTGCCGTCGGCGAAGCGGCCGCCGGACTCGCCATGGCCCGAATAGTCGTGGCGGGTAAAGGCATGGCCCGCACCGGCCGCCCAGCGGTCGAGCGTCTCGGCCTTCGTGCCGATCATGTCGGAACGGAAGCCGCCGAGCCAGACCACGCCCGGCGCGCGACCGGCGCGATGGCGCACCGCGATTCGCTCGCCTGCGACCTCGATCTCCGTGCGCGTTTCGTCGGCCATGATTCCGTTCCTCGTTCCGCCGCTGTCTGGCACAGGAAACCCGGTGCGGAAAGGCCTGCCGGTGCCTGGCGGCGCGGCAGTAGGCCGGTCGATTTCTTTCGGCGCCTGTGATATTGACTCGCGGCGCGCCGGCACGACATAGGCGCAACGCGAACAATGAACGTCAACGGCAGAAGGAGACAACGGCCATTCGCAGACCATTCAAGGCAACCGCGCCCACCAAAGAAGGGCCGCGCGCGAACAGGGACATCCGGGTACCCCGTGTCCAGCTCATCGACGAATCGGGAACGAACCGCGGCGAGGTATCGATCCACGAGGCGCTGAGTGCCGCCGAGGAGGCCGGTCTCGATCTCGTCGAGATATCGCCGAACGCGATCCCGCCGGTGGTCAAGATCCTCGACCTGGGCAAGCTGAAATATGCCAACCAGAAGAAGGCGGCCGAGGCTCGCAAGCACCAGAAGGTCATCGAGATCAAGGAGATCAAGATGCGCCCGAACATCGACGACCACGACTATGACGTGAAGATGCGCGCCGTCCGCCGGTTCTTCGAGGAAGGCGACAAGGTCAAGCTGACTCTGCGCTTCCGTGGACGCGAGATGGCGCACATGGAACTCGGCATGAAGCTCCTCAACAAGGTCAAGGAAGACGTCGCGACCATCGCCAAGGTCGAGGCGGAGCCGAAGCTCGAAGGCCGGCAGATGATGATGGTGCTGGCGCCGCGCTGACGCGAGGCACGCCACTGCCGCCACCGCGAAGCGTCGTGCGACCGCACGGCGCTTTTTGCGTTCATGGGGCCTGTTGCGATTCCCCGCGGCTGCTGATATGAGGCCGCGTTCCAGAAAAAGCCGCCCGGCAGGGCATGCCGTGGCGGTTTCATTTGCTTTCCGCGCTTTGGTCGGTGCGGGAACAACGACAAGGGGCGCTTCGACGCCCCGAAAGGAGTAGCAAAATGCCCAAGATGAAGACCAAGTCGGCCGCCAAGAAGCGGTTCAAGATCACGGCGACCGGAAAGGTGAAGTCCGCCGCCGCCGGCAAGCGCCATGGCATGATCAAGCGTTCCAACAAGTTCATTCGCGATGCCCGCGGCACGATGGTTCTGGCTGAACCGGACGGCAAGAAGGTCATCAAGAATTTTCTGCCGAACGGCCTCTGAGCATTCGGCCCCGGAACAGCGTTAAGGAGATCATGACATGGCACGCGTCAAGAGAGGCGTCACCGCCCACGCCAAGCACAAGAAGGTCCTGAAAGCCGCCAAGGGCTTCTACGGCCGCCGCAAGAACACCATCCGCATCGCCAAGCAGGCGGTCGAGAAGTCGAAGCAGTACGCCTATCGCGACCGCAAGAACCGCAAGCGCTCGTTCCGGGCACTGTGGATCCAGCGCATCAACGCCGCGGTCCACGAGCAGGGCCTGACCTACGGCCGCTTCATCGACGGCCTCAACAAGGCCGGTATCGAGATCGACCGCAAGATCCTGTCGGACATGGCGATCCACGAGCCGCAGGCTTTTGCCGCGCTGGTCGCCAAGGCCAAGGTCGCGCTCGAGTACCTGAAGAACACCACCCCGAACGCTTTTGAGAGCGCTGTGGCCTAAGTCCAGCGCTTCCCAAGCATTCGAATTTCTGATTTGGGAAACCCGCGCTGGCAGGGCCGGCGCGGGTTTTTCCTTGCCGAGACGAGAGCCTAACGAGACCTGACATGAGCGACATCGCTTTCCTCGAAGCCTCACTGCTTTCCGACATCGCCGCGGCCGCCGACGAGCCGGCGATCGAGGCCGTCCGCGTCGCTGCGCTCGGCAAGAAGGGCTCGGTGTCGGAACTCTTGAAGACGCTGGGCTCGATGAGCCCGGAGGAGCGGCAGGTGATGGGCCCGGCGATCAACGGGCTGAAGAACCGGGTCGCCGACGCGCTGGCCGGCCGCAAGGCCGAGCTGAAGGACGCGGCGATCGCCGCGCGGCTGGCCGCCGAGACGGTCGACGTGAGCCTGCCGGTTCGTCAGTCGCCGGCCGAGCGCGGCCGAATCCACCCGATCAGCCAGGTGATCGACGAGATCGCGGCGATCTTCGGCGACCTCGGCTTTTCGATCGCCGAAGGGCCCGACATCGAAACCGATTACTACAACTTCACCGCGCTGAACTTTCCCGAGGGCCATCCGGCCCGCGAGATGCACGACACGTTCTTCTTCAATCCGGACGACAAGGGCGAGCGCAAGCTGCTGCGCACGCACACCTCGCCGGTGCAGATCAGGACCATGGAAGCTCAGAAGCCGCCGATCCGCATCGTCATCCCCGGCAAGACCTACCGGCAGGATTCGGACGCCACGCACTCGCCGATGTTCCACCAGGTCGAGGGACTGGTCATCGACAGAACTGCCAACGTCGCCAACATGAAGTGGGTGCTGGAGGAGTTCTGCAAGGCCTTCTTCGAGGTGCCGCAGGTGAAGATGCGCTTCCGCCCGTCCTTCTTCCCGTTCACCGAGCCGAGCCTCGAAGTCGACATCCAGTGCGACCGCTCGCGGCCGGGCGAGGTGCGCTTTGGCGAGGGCAACGACTGGATGGAGATCCTCGGCTGCGGCATGGTCCACCCCAACGTGCTGCGCTTCGGCGGGCTCGATCCCGACGAGTACCAGGGCTTCGCCTGGGGCATGGGCATCGACCGCATCGCCATGCTGAAGTACGGCATGCCCGATCTCCGCGCCTTCTTCGACGCCGACGTGCGCTGGCTGTCGCACTACGGCTTCCGCCCGCTCGACATGCCGACGCTGTTCGGCGGGCTGAGCGCGGCTTGATATCGGCTGGAGAAAGACCATGAAATTCACCCTCTCCTGGCTGAAGGACCACCTCGACACCGACGCCTCGCTCGGCGAGATCGTCGAGCGGCTCACCGCGATCGGGCTGGAAGTCGAATCCGTCGATGACAAGGCCGGCCTGAAGCCTTTCGTCATTGCCAGGGTGCTGACCGCGGAGAAGCATCCCGACGCCGACAAGCTGCGCGTGTTGTCGGTCGACATCGGCAAGGGCAAGCCGCCCATCCAGGTCGTCTGCGGCGCGCCGAACGCGCGGGCCGGTCTGGTCGGTGCCTTCGCCGCGCCGGGCACTTACGTGCCGGGCATCGACGTGACGCTTTCCGTCGGCAAGATCCGCGGCGTCGAGAGCCACGGCATGATGTGCTCCGAGCGCGAGCTGGAGCTCTCCGACGAGCACGACGGCATCATCGACCTGCCCGAGGACGCGCCGGTGGGTGCGAGTTTTGCCGCCTGGGCGCATCTCGACGATCCGGTCATCGAGATCAACCTGACGCCGAACCGGCCCGACGCGACGAGCGTTCACGGTATCGCCCGCGACCTCGCCGCCGCCGGGCTCGGCCGGCTGAAGCTCAATCCGGTCATGCCGCACACCGGCTTCGGCCCCTGCCCGGTGACGGTCTCGCTCGACTTCGGCGACACCGACCCGCTCTGCCGCGGTTTCGCGCTGCGCCTCGTGCGCGGCGTGACCAACGGCCCGTCTCCGAAATGGCTGCAGCGCCGGCTGATCGCGATCGGGCTTCGTCCCATCAACGCGCTGGTCGACATCACCAACTACATCACCTTTGACCGCGGCCGGCCGCTGCACGTCTTCGATGCGGGAAAGGTCGCCGGCGATCTCGTCGTGCGCCGGGCGAACGCGGGCGAGAAGGTGCTCGCCCTCGACGGGCGCGAATACGAGCTGACGCCGGAGATGTGCGTCATCGCCGACGACAAGGGCGTCGAATCGATCGCCGGCATCATGGGCGGCGAACATTCTGGCTGCGACGAAGCGACGACCGACGTGCTGATCGAATCGGCACTGTGGGAGCCGCTCAACATCGCCCGCACCGGCCGCACCCTCGGGATCATCACCGACGCGCGCTACCGCTTCGAGCGCGGCGTCGATCCCGAATTCATGGTTCCGGGCCTCGAACTGGCTACAAAGATGGTGCTGGAGCTCTGCGGCGGCGATCCGAGCGAAGATCTGGTCGTCGGTTATGCCGGACACACGCCGGAGATCGTCGAGTTCCCGATTTCCGAAGTCAAGCGCCTGACCGGCGTCAGCGTGGCGGAAGATGAGGCGCGCTCGATCCTCGGCCGGCTCGGCTTCGGCGTTGCCGATGCGGTCGAGACCGAGGTGTTCGGGTCTGGCCCGCCGACCGGCACGATCGGCTACGTCACGGAGGAGCACCAGCGCACGACGCCGCGGCCGGGCGTGCTGTCGGTCACGGTCCCCTCGTGGCGGCCGGACGTGGAAGGCAAGGCCGACCTCGTCGAGGAGGTCATGCGCATCCACGGCGTCGACAACATCCTGCCGCAGCCGCTCGGCGGCCACGACGCGGTCAACGGCCGCATCCTGACGACGCTGCAGGTGCGCACGCGCGCGGCAAAACGCGCGCTCGCCGTGCGCGGCATGATGGAGGCCGTCACCTGGTCGTTCGTCCCGGCGAAGCACGCCGAGGCCTTCGGTGGCGGCAGTGCGGCGCTGAAGCTCGCCAACCCGATCGCCGCCGACATGTCGGACATGCGGCCCTCGCTGCTGCCGGGTCTCGTTGCTGCCGCTCAGCGCAACGCCGACCGCGGCATCGGCGACGTCGCCCTGTTCGAGGTGTCGGGTACCTACGAGGGCGACACGCCGCAGACGCAACGCCGCGTCGCCGCAGGCGTGCGCCGCGGCACGGCGCGCCTCGACGGGTCGGGCCGCCACTGGTCCGGCAATTCAGGCGCGGTCGGCGTCTACGACGCCAAGGCCGACGCCTTCGCCGCGCTGGAGGCCTGCGGCGCCCCGGTCGACAAGCTGCAGGTCGAGGCCGGCGGCCCGGCCTGGTACCATCCCGGCCGCTCCGGCACGATCAAGCTCGGGCCGAAAACCGTGCTCGGCACGTTCGGCGAGTTCCACCCGAAGACGCTGGAGACGCTCGACGCGTCGGGGCCGCTCTGCGGCTTCGAGGTCTATGTCGACGCCATTCCCGAGCCGAAGGCCAAGCCGACGCGCACCAAGCCGCGGCTCGACCTGTCGGCGTTCCAGCTGGTCCGGCGCGACTTCGCCTTCGTCGTCGACCGCGCGGTCGAGGCGGGCACGATCCTGCGCGCGGCGACCGCCGCCGACAGGAAGCTCATCGCCGGCGTCTCCGTCTTCGACATCTTCGAGGGCGCTTCGCTCGGCGAGGGCAAGAAGTCGGTCGCCATCGAGGTCGCCATCCAGCCGGTCGACAAGACGCTGACTGACGAGGACTTCGAGGCGCTCGCCTGCAAGATCATCGACAACGTGAAGAAGCAGACGGGCGGGGTGCTGCGGGGGTAATGCTCCGCTAGGCAACCGCTCCGTCGATCCTGGGGGTCACGCCATGCCCATCCCCACCACCACCCTGCCCTCCGGCATCGCCGTTCCCGTTCTCGGCCAGGGCACGTGGAAGATGGGTGAGCGGCGCGAGCGCTTCGCCGGGGAGGTGGCGGCGCTGAGGCTCGGCATGGAACTCGGCATGACGCTGATCGACACCGCCGAGATGTACGCC